>CAMYKK010000099.1 GCA_947258975.1 uncultured Gammaproteobacteria bacterium | reverse complement strand
GTAATAGTGGATGAAACCGCGCGCCACCACCTCATCCCGCACATTGTGGTAAGGACCGGTCAGTAGCGCCGCAGGCAAGATCTCAGCGGCAGATCGCAGCATGACTTCCGGTTCGAACTCGCTTGCCGGCGGCGTGGCCGGGCCAGGACTTTGGCAGCCGAGCACCGATAACAGTAGCACTAGCGCGACCGCCCAGTCGGAGCCGGGCCGGATGCCGTGCGGCACGAGCCTGCCTGGGAATTTGTCGACATTGCGGTGGCGATAATCAAGCATCTGGGTGGCTTCTCCTATGATCAGGCAGGACAATGAATAGCGGGGATGGTTCTCCACTTTTGAGGCAAGCGCGACCTTGTGGCGCTTGTCCCACTTGGTGCTCAGACGATAGACGAATTAAGGAGACAAAAAAACCGGGTCTGATATTTCACGAACCTTAACTGGCGTGTTATTCATGGGGCGATTCTCTTGACCTGAGCACTTCCGTCACAGGTCCATGGACACTATTCTATCCCGGAAATAAAAGAAATGGGGGTCAGAGAACAAATAACACTAATATTAGAAGAAATTGTTCTGTGACCCGGTTTTTCTTGTGGCCTGAGCAGTTAGACTAATTGGTGGTTTCAGTCGGCGCATCGTGTTTCGTTGCGAAGGCAACGACACCGTCGATGTCGAAAATGCGGGTTATCACAGGTAAATTGTAATGCCTCCCCAAAAAACCAGTGGTCGTTGCGGGAATCGAACCGGCGCCCGCCTGGCATAAGTCATAGATAAACACGGATACACTACATGCCCACCAACCGACCAACCAAAACATGGGAATTCAAGCGGCGATTCCGGCGCCACGCTTTTGGCTGGAGATCCCAGCCGGCGATAACAAGGATCAAGGAAGCCGTTTCCGAGATCAAGCGGGTGGCTCGGAAGAACATGCTGCTCGCTGCCGACGGGGCGGTTGTATTCCTGGAGCGACTCTCGCCCGCTATCGAGCAGGTCGACAGCTCGTCGGGCGCAATCGGTACCGCAGTCAATAATGCCATTGAAACCCTGGCGCCTATAATTTCGCAAGCCCCCGCGGATGCGAAGACGCGCGAGGCATGGCTCGAACGCCTTTTCGACGCTTATCAGGAGGATGATATCCCGTACATCGAGCTGCTCGGAGATTATTGGGGGGAGCTGTGCGGGTCCAAGGCCATAGCATCCAAGTGGGCAGATCAACTCATCGGCACCTGCAGGATGGCCTGGAGCCCGGACCCAAATCTCCGTGGGTTCTTCAAAGGCACAACCAACTGTCTGAGCGCACTGCTTGCAGCCGAGCGTTATGCAGAAATACTCGACCTGCTGGAGCTGGAGCGCCACGGTATGTGGGATTACCGACAGTATGGCGTGAAGGCGCTCGCCGCCATGGGGAGGACAGCCGATGCAATCCGTTACGCGGAATCCCGACGCGCGTTGAACGACCGTCCCGTCGCCATCGCCCGCGCATGCGAGGAGCTGCTGTTGTCATCCGGAATGGTGGATGAAGCGTATAACCGGTACGGTCTTCGGGCGAATCAGGCGGGGACCTATCTCGCGTGGTTTCGAGCGCTAAAGAAGAAATACCCTGACAAGCAGCCGGCGGAGATTCTAAACGACCTGGTGAACGAAACGCCCGGCGACGAAGGCAAGTGGTTCGCGGCAGCAAAATCCGCCGGGTTCTTCGATGAAGCCATCGCGCTTGCCAACCGGTCCCCCACTTCGCCACAGACGCTCACGCGAGCGGCGCGCGACTTCGCGGAGACCAATCCGACATTCGCCGTCGCCGCCGGGTTGACCGCCCTACGCTGGCTGGTCGAGGGTTACGGCTATGACGTAACCGGCATCGACGTTCTCGACGCGTTCTCGAACACGATGAACGCGGCCGAGAAGGCCGGACGAAGCGAGGATACGCTGCGGCAGGTGCGCACACTGGTGGCGTCGGAGAACAGTACTGCAGGTTTCGTCGGCCGCATCCTCGGTTCGCGATTGGGACTCGACTGATGGCCCGACGATCCACAGGAGTATCACCGGACGATACTTTTGATCTCGATGCGGCCCTGGCCAGTCTGGACGCCGAGGCATTACGAGCACTCCTGCGTGACCTTGTGTTCAAGGCCGATGAGGATATGCGCGGTCGTATAATGGATAGCGTTGTTGACCACGCGGCCCACGGCAGCGCCGGCTGGATCCCGGTCGGTCCGCCCGCGGAAACCATCTCATCGATCACAAGCTTTGCCAGGGAGGCTGCGCGGATGGCCTACGCCGAACCGTGGCAGATCGACGAATGCCTTCGCGAAGGCGTAAAAGCGTTTCTATCCAGACACTACCGGGCCGCTTCCGAGGTGTTTGGCTGCCTGCTCGTCCCCATTGGAGACGGTGAAATCAATCTGGGCCAGGATGAGTTGGCCGACGAAGTGCTGAGCGTGGATTTGAACGCGTGCGCGGCCATGCATGCCGTTGCGGCGTACATGTGCGCTGAGGCGCCGCGTCGTGCCGACGCCGTTCTGTCCGCAATCCACGAGATGTTTGGTGTCGCCTATTTGTCGTCGCCGCTGCGTGAGATGGAACGGGTCGCAGTCGACCCACTGCCGGAGTTCGACCGCTTTCTCCGTCAATGGCAGACCCTGCTAGAAGTCAAACCCGATGATCGTGACGGCCGCGGGACGCAACACGAGAAATACTGGTTGCGCGAAGTCATCGAGCGGACAGAGGGCGTACCCGGTCTCGCCCGCCTCGCAAAAAACACTCGGCGCGCCGAAGATCTGCGCGCCTGGTGCCACGCACTAGTGGGTGCGAGCGACTGGAAGGCGGCATTGACAGCCTTTGAAGAGGCCGCCAATACCGTTAGCAACTCGGAGTACGCACGCGGCGAATTCCTCGATGGTGCGGCAGTTGCGGCGAAGGAGCTCGGCGGCCGGGATCTGCCTGCCCGCCTCGAGCGCGCCTGGCGGGAAGCGCCCACCATGCATCGACTACGCCGGTGGTTGGGATCGGCCACGAATAAGGCGACGACCAAGAACCGGGCAACACAGGCGCTGGAAGCATGCCCGAGTCGGTTTGCCCGGCAGTTGGGATTGCTGCACGTCGTCGTCGGCGAGCCGGACGCCGCGGCGATCCTGCTTGCAAATGCGCCCGGTTTGGGTTGGTCGAACCCGGAGCACCCGGGCCGCCTGCTTTTCCCGCTCTTTCGACGACTACTTGGTGGAACTGAGTCACCGATGAACGGTGAGGTCGAACCATACCGGGACGACGATGACTTCTATTCGAGCCTCGACGAGAGCGGTGGCGCACGGCTCAACGCCCCCGCGATAGAGGAGATCGAACATGCTGCGGGCGTGCTTCCGATCTCGGATGACGAGATGAAAGCGGTCATCCTTCGCGCAATGCGCAAGGCGGCCGAAAAACGGGTAGCCGGCGTTACGTCCAAGCAACGCCGGAACTATTATGATCATGCCGCGCGGCTGGTCGCTGTCTGCGCGGCTTTAGACGCCGGCCCGCAAACAGTGAATTGGGTCGCCGGCATCCGACAGAAATACCGGCGCTATTCAGCCCTACAGAGAGAGTTCTCAATTCATCTCGGCGCCAAACCTAAGACCACCTGATTAAAAGTCAGACTCCGATTGCTTAGATAACTTTTTGTTTGAGAGAATAAATCTATATCCGAAGCTGTCTAAATTTTTTTTAATATTGCCTCGCGTATGCCTGTTTTTCTTAGTCTGGAAACTATGTTTTAGACGCGTGAGGTAGTAACGTGGGAGAGTATCCGTTCAGCGATTCTAGCTCGGTCGTGGTCGTCGCTATCCTCGGTCCAGGATCACGGTAAACAACCAACCGAGCGTCATTTGTTGCTGTCAGGTGGTGTTACAACTTTTTGGATCGAACTTGGAACGACGCTTTGATTACGCATAGTATTCTTTCTCAAACTCGGCTAGTTTCTTTGCGAGAATAATATCGCGAGCGGGGATCTCTCACCAGCGTTCTGGTAGCTTTCGCGACGCATGAAATACGCGTAGGATCTCGATCCGTTGTAAACGAGGACGTACACGGTAAGGCACGATATAGCGGGTTTTAGGAATAACAAGTTCACGGGTGCCTGGCAACCGGCCGGGGTGACTCAGAGAAGGATTATCTCTCAGCAACAAAACGCTGTGCTGAATACGCTGTACTACGAGCCGGGCTCCCTGGGGATTGTCTTTGGAAATGTACTCCGCTTCTTGATCTAAGTTTGTCAGCGCCGTCCTTAACCATTTAATCTCCATCAACGCCCCACTTGTTGAAAACAGCCCGAATTTCTTGGTCGGTGGCGAAATCCCCCGCGTCCGCTTCCTTGATGCCGGCTTTTATCTCTTCAATCTGCCATTCGTTCAATTCTATAAATTCTCGAACCGCCTCGGCAGCAAGAAATGATTTACTGCGACGAGTCGCTGCGGATAGCTTATCCAAGCGGGATTTCAGCTCTGGTTCTAGGCGTATGGTCATAGTGGTGGATTCAGTCATGTCGCATTCAAGTGTGTTTCTATGTACACATACTAGCACAACAACAATGTCGCCAGCAAAAAACAACGTGATCAGCCGCTCAGGTGAACAGTGAACACGAACGAGTTGTGCTAACGAGCTAACATTCGTTTTTCTGACAATGGCCTTATGTATTCCGTTAAGGGGTATGCGATCGTTTCGATCTGTTCTAGTAGACCACCCGGCCCCAAGCGGTCTTCAGGGCTTGGTCAGCATTGGGATCTAAATACTGATCGCGTATCAACATCAAGAACCCAGCGATACAGTGGCGTTGACGATGTGTGAAAGAATCAAAATACTGATTTTGCCACTCGTCATCACTGATGTAATCCTCAATTGGAAAATCAATATTATTACGCTCACTTGGTGGCGTTAGCCAGGTTATTACTGAGCTCGTGATCGTATCTGCTTCGTCTATGTCCTCAAGACACAGAATCAAGAACCTCGGCAGAAAATATCTGAATGCAGCATCGGTTATGAATGGAAATATGTCATAAAGAGACCGAACCGTTTCGTTATCTAGGCCATCCCAAGAAGTATCGGAAAATGCGTTATACGCCTTTATACACTCGCTGTGCCGACAATTGTTGTCATAGAGAATCTTATCGTTGCCAGGATACTCTGTGCCGGCAAACGCCTGTCTGACGTCGGCAACTAAATTTCGCTCTCTGTCATTCATCCATCATTCTTTTTCTTCTCTCGTTCTACCAATCAATTAGCATTCTAATTTCTAGTCGACCTTCGCTGAATATTAGAAAAAATTGTTCTCTGACCCGGTTTTTCCTACGATGGACATTGACAAAGGGCGTGATAATTGACGCAAGTTACCCGATTAGGAATTCGGCCCGGGGAAAGAAGGATAAGTCGTTGATCTAGCTTGGTAAATTGTGGTTGGAGGCAATCGTCAATCCAAACTGCGACCATAAAATTAAAAGTCAGGTATGTGTTCGTGCCGTAACCTCTTGAATCACTTACTGAAGTAGGGGACCAACGCTGTCTAATATTTTTTGATATTTCGTCCTAAAAGCCCTATTTTTCGTTAGTTTCAACGCTGAATTTTAAACAGCAGATTCATCATCAATCGACGATATTTCCGGCTCCGCAATTTATACATCTAGTTGAATAATTATATATGTAAATATATAATTCAAAAGTGAAAGAGATTGAATTTTGCGGTCGATCCTTAAAGACGATTCGTGGTTTTCCGGCCACCGCAAAACGAGAAGCCGGCCAACAATTGGATAGAGTACAACGAGATTACGAACCCATCGATTGGAAACCGATGCCGTCGGTTGGAAAAGGCGTACGGGAAATCCGAATAAAGGAGCAAGGGCAATATAGGGTGATTTACATCACAAAGTTCGAAGATACAATTTACGTCTTGCACGCTTTTCGAAAGAAAACCCAAAAGACACGAAAACAAGATATTGAAACTGCGAAACGATTTTTGAAAGAAATCTACGAGAGGTACGAACAATGAGCGACAACCAAAGATTTAGCAATGTTTGGGAAGCATTGGAAGATGACCCGGTGCGTGTGGAAAACTTGAAATTGCGCTCGGCATTAATGATTGAAATCACAGAGAAGATAAAGAGCGAGGGTTTAACTCAAGCGCAAGCCGCCGAAATATTGCAAATCACTCAGCCCCGTGTTAGTGCCTTGCTCAAAGGCAAGATAAACGAATTTCGTTTAGACAGTTTAGTGGATATGGCTCATCGCCAAGGGTTGCATGTCTCGATCAGAGTAGCGGCGTAAGAAAGGAATTATTTTGCATGGGTGGTGGGCCGTGCAGGAATCGAACCTGCGACCACCTGATTAAAAGTCAGACTCCGATTCTTTAGATAACTCTTTGTATGCATATCGATTTTGCTGTTTATAACTGTCTAAAATTTCTCTTAACTTTCCGCTCGAAACTTCTCATCCTTGTTACATCCATGGATTTGTTTTAGACAGTTTTTGTCTGATCGCCAGCAAACTCCATTGAATCTCAGCATCATAATGGATGATGAATCCCCCAATCTTTGGCCGTTACTTTGCGTCCGCAATGAGAGCTATATACTCACCATCGCTCTTTCTAGCTTTATCATCGCCTCTTCTAGAAATGCCATCCTTGAGGCGTGGCCGGCGAAAGCAGTCGGCGACTCTAGAACGTTCTTTCAGGACTTATTTGGCTCGAGGTCTAACCTAGGGTTGACAAAACAAACCGTAATGTTGACAATAATGACTCCTAAGGTTGACAATTATCCCGCTAGCAAATAGCCCCATGACCAGAGTTCGCTCAAGAGGAGAAAAGATTCGCGGCTTCATTATAAACAACGTCGAAAAGCACGCTTCTAACATTGCCAAGGTTACAGCGGATAAATTCGATATTACGCGCCAGGCAGTAAACAAACACCTCAAGAAGCTGGTTGATGAAGGTGCGCTGACGCCACATGGGAATACTCGAAACCGTTCTTATAAATTACACCCGCTAGTCGAATGGCAGAAGAGTTATTCATTGACAGAGACGCTGGCAGAGGATGTCGTATGGAGGCGAGATGTAATTGCCTTGCTAGGCCAAATGCCCGAAAACGTTATTGACATTTGGCACTATGGTTTTACAGAAATGTTCAACAACGGT
Organism: uncultured Gammaproteobacteria bacterium; assembly: GCA_947258975.1. Taxonomy (GTDB): domain Bacteria; phylum Pseudomonadota; class Gammaproteobacteria; order Arenicellales; family JAANXG01; genus CALZGZ01. The sequence goes on along the minus strand of CAMYKK010000099.1, from coordinate 2,234 downwards.
ATAGACCATTCTGATGGAACAACTCTTACTATTCAACTAAAAAAAACAGCGACCAGTACTGAAATTGCCCTTTATGATGATGGTATTGGAATCTTTAAGAAGATTCAGGCTGAACTAGAGTTACTTGATGAACGTCATGCGATTTTGGAATTAGCCAAGGGTAAGCTCACCACCGACCCAGACAATCATACAGGTGAAGGTATTTTCTTTACATCAAGAATGTTTGATGACTTTGATATTTTATCGGGCGGCACATACTTCTCGCACAAGTATGGCGAAAAAGAGGACTGGATACTAGAAAGGGACAAATTTGCTTCAGGGACAGCGGTGTGGATGAAGCTTAATAACCATACATCTCGGACAACGAAAAAGATATTCGACAAATTTTCGTCAGGTGATGATTTTGGATTTACAAAGACTATTGTGCCAGTAAGACTCGCACAATATGGCGACGATAAACTCGTATCCCGATCTCAAGCCAAACGACTGCTAGCCCGGATAGATAGATTCAAAACTGTGCTGTTTGATTTTCAAGGTGTCGATTCTATTGGAATCGCTTTTGCGGACGAAGTCTTTAGAGTGTTTGCTTTAAAACATCCTGAAATAGAGTTAATACCAATTAAAGCGAACTCTTCTGTTAGACGTATCATCCATCGTGCTCAATCCAAATTAGAGTTTTAACCAGGAATTCCGAGGAGAATTTTAAATAACGCACTTATTTTCAACAGCACCCATAACTCACCTAGAAGAAACCATTGATATTTGGTGGGCCGTGCAGGGATCGAACCTGCGACCACCTGATTAAAAGTCAGATACTGATGGCCTAGATAACTCTCTAAAGAAAAGACGGATTTAGTGCATAGACCTGTCTAAAATTTTTCCGGATTTACGCTCGTAACGGCCTATTATTCTTACTTCCTAGAATTTAATTTAGACAGTTTTGTTTGATTTTCAGTATAACGTTGTAGCTCACGGGCCAAAGATCCCGTGGAGTCGATTGTTATGCAGCGGACACGTTAACTTTCTTAACATCCTTCAAATTAACGCTCTTCCGGGCGTGCCACAGGTCATATTGATCTTGCATCGCAAGCCAGCTCTCCGGGGAACGACCTAAAGCCTTCGATAAGCGTAAGGCCATCTCAGGCGATATATTGCTTTCGCCGTTTAATAAGCGATTCAGGGTCGAGGGAGATACTCCCAGGTATTCTGCTACCTTTCGCACACTAATATCGTAAGGTACAATATAGAACTCACGAATAAACTCGCCCGGATGTGGCGGATTGTGCATACCCATTAGTGATAGTCCTCGTAATTCACGATGTATGCGTTGCCATCCCGAAACGCAAACGTGATGCGCCAATTCCCGCTCACCGAAATTGACCATAGTCCCTTCCGTTTCCCTTTGAGCGGATGAAGTCGTAATCCGGGGATGTCCATATCCTCAATCTGCGCCGCAGTATCCAAAGCAGCTAGTTGTAATCGAAGCCGTTTCTTTGAATCCCAGCTGTGCTCCCTGCCTCGTAGAATCGCCGCAATCCCTTGTGCTTAAACGACTTGATCATCCATCAAGTATAGCGCGTTGCGCATTACGCAACAAGTTTGCGTCGAGCTGCATAACGAGGCTGTAGAAAAACCGCTTTGAGACAGCATATTTTTACAACCATTCCAGTTTGATTCATTGAAAACGCTGCGGGGTTATATTGGTGACCGATCAACCATTTGCTTCGAATATGCTATGCGAATGAGTGGCCATAGTTAGCGAGTTTTTCAATATTGTGTATCAAGCAGAACAATTGCCATTGTCCCTGAACTTTCCGTTTGCTTCGCAAAGTAAATCGATTCAGCCTTTTATTGACACCGATGTTGGCAAACACCGGTTCGACCACAGACATTCTGTGGCTATATATCTGCTTGCCTTTAGCGCTATCTACCCGATGTTTCATCCAGTCCGTAGAGTTGGGTGCTCGGGTACTCTTTTCTAATATAAAAGAGACCTGTCTACCATGGCCTTTGCGAGTATTCGCCGAGTCTGGGTTCCTCATGCATCGTTTTTTGATTGTGCAGGCCCGACATTTCGTCAGCCGACCTTCAAAGAATAATTTGTAGTGACCGTGTTGGTCTTATCCTTCACGGCGTAACGTAAGCGACTAAGCAACGGCACGCTTGACGTTTTCGGTATCCCCCAGGTCGACGGGATAGGGCAGGAGCGCCTCGATTTCCTCGACGGTTTCCGC
>CAMYKK010000098.1:11612-23941 GCA_947258975.1 uncultured Gammaproteobacteria bacterium | reverse complement strand
TGGTCACCGCCGACAGTCGCATGATTGGTGTCAAGGGATTGCCGACCCTCGCGAATCGCTGACCGGCGTGTTAGTTGAGTCTCAATGTCTTGAACTTGGTCACCTGCAGCCAACACGGTGAGATTCCTCGCGGTACTCGGAACGACCAACAGCAGGTCGGATTCTTCACTCGCCGCGCTCGTTCAGAATGACAGTGTTGGTGTACCACTCAACATGTTCGTCGAACTCTCAATGCCCAGGTAATACGATGCCCGAGCGATCAATAGAATACTCGATTATCACCATATACCCATATAAATGGTTTTATGGGATACTGGATGTATGAAAACGACACTGGAACTACCTGACCAGCTCATGCGCCGCATCAAAATGCGGGCGGTGGAACGCAATCAAAAACTCAAGGACACGATCGCACAGCTCCTAGAGTTCGGGCTGGCGAGTGCGCCGGAAAAGGAAGCGCCTAAGCGGGCTCCGAGGCCGGTGCGCCTCAAAAAGCACGGACCGCTCACGATCAACGACATCGAAACAGCCATCGCCTCCGGGCGCGATTGATCGAACTCAAGTCGTGGTTGTCGTCGACACCAACATTCTCGCATACCTGTTGATCGCGGGTGACCGCACCAAAGAAGCCCAGGCTCTGTATGCACAGGACTCGGACTGGCACAGCGAGGCCTTTGTACTGATCGAATTCTGTAACATTGTTGCGACTTATCAACGAATGGGGGATTTGAGCCGCAATCAAGCCGAGCGCCTGCTGAAAGAAGCCGAGACATGTATGCGTAATCTGACTAATGTGCCGCATATCGCCGCACTTCGAACTGCGCAACAATTCACCGTCTCCGCCTACGATGCTCGGTTCCTTGCCGTGGCGGAAAACCAAGGTACAAAACTGGTAACGGAGGACGCGAAGCTACTCGCAGCTGCGCCGGCGTTGACCCGATCTCTAAGCGAGGCTTTGAGTAAAGGCTAACCGCCTTTACGAAAACGGGACCGGATTGATTCGGGTTCCCAGCTTATGGTATCGGGCGGCGAATGCCCAATTTGTCCATTCTCGAGCGCAGGGTGGTGGACTTGAGCCCCAGGCGCTGTGCGGCGCCGCGCTTGCCGCTGATCCGCCAGCCGGTTGCTTTCAATGCCGCCTCGATGTGATGCTTCTCCATCGCTTGTAGTGTCAGGCCGGACGTTGGTTGGGCCTCCTTTTGCGACGGCAGGTCAACCCGCAGGATATTGTCGTGGCTCAAGATCATTGCGCGCTCGATGACGTTGCGGAGCTCCCTGATGTTGCCCGGCCAATCATAGGCCTGCAGCGCCTCCATCGTCGATTTGTGGATCGTTTCGATTTTCTTCCCTATCTTTTCACCGAACTCCTGAACGAAGGCCCACACCAGAACCGGGATATCGTCACGGCGCTCTCGCAACGGCGGCACGGCAATCGGAAATACATTCAATCGATAGTAGAGATCTTCACGAAATCGTCCTTCACGCATGTTTTTCCCAAGGTCTTGGTTGGTAGCGGCAATCACGCGCACATCGACCCGGATGGTCTTGCTGCTGCCCAATCTTTCGAACTCGCCTTCCTGCAGCACCCTGAGCAACTTCGCCTGCAGATCGATGGGCAGTTCGCTGATCTCGTCTAGAAAGATCGTCGAATTGTCGGCGAGCTCGAACCGGCCGACTTGTCGGGTCAGGGCACCGGTATAAGCGCCCTTCTCCCGCCCGAACAGCTCGGCCTCGATCAGGCTCGCGGGCAGCGCGGCGCAGTTGACCTTCACCAGAGAGTTTTTCCCGCGGGGGCCTTGCTTGTGGATCGCTTTGGCGAGCAATTCCTTGCCGGTCCCGGTTTCACCGGAAATCAACACAGTCGCCTCGGTATCCGCCACCTGCGCGGCCTGGTTGAGCATGGACTGGATCGCCTCGCTTTGGCCCAGCATGTCTTCATGGGGCTGACCGAGTTGGATCTCTTTTCTCAGATAGACGTTTTCCGCCTCCGCTCGCTCTTTCAACGCACGGATTTCGTCGTAAGCGTTTCGCAGCTGACGCTCCATTTGTTTGCGTTTGAGGGCGTTGGCAATCACCTCGCTGGCTAGTTGTAGACGCCGTAACACTGTATCTGACCAGAGCGATTCGCTGCGCATCATGTCGAATCCAAGATTACCGATGACCGAATCGTCGATGGTCAACGGGACAATCGCCGAAGACTTTATCCCGGTTCGTTTGATGTACTGCCGCTCGTTGACGGCTTTTTCCGGTATTTCATCTGGAGACGTAAACACCAGTGGCTGCTCGCTCAACATCCGCTTCGTGAACCACGGCAGGTCCTCGGTGAGGACCATCTCCAACTCCGCATCGTCATGCGAGACATCAGGCGCCGTCCACATGTGGGTGACTCGGAACTCACGGTTGTCGTCTGCAAACTGTGCAACGAATACGCGATCCACCGCCATGGATCGGCCAACGGCTTTCAGTGCGTCGTTAATTGATTCATCAATACTGTCAGCGGGTAGAGCGATAAATTTGCCTGACAACTCTGACAGAAGCTGCTCGAATTCGAGCTGGTCGTGTAATTCTTGTTCGGTTTGCGCACGGCGCAAGGAATTCGCGAAGATCTCCCCCAACAATTTTAGGCGCTTTACCAGGTCCTGAGACCAGGCCACTTCCCGCCGGATAGAATTGAACACAACGCACGCAACAATGGTCCCGGCGATCGTAACCGGTACCCAAACGACGGATTTTATATGGGCTCTTTCGGTAATCAGCCTCTCCTTGGCCGCCTCTTCAGGAAAATCATCGACACGCGAAATGACGATCGGTTCTCCCTTAGTCAGCTCTTTTGCGACCCACGGGGCGGAACGCTGCATGTCGAATTTTTCTTGGTTCGTAAAATCAATATCGACATTCAATCCGGGCGCGACCCACTGATGGGTGTGCCGCAGTATGGCCGAGTGCGGATCCAACTGCAGAAACGTGGACATGTCGGAGCCCATCAACTTGGATATCTGTTCCAGCACCACGGGTATCGACTCGTTGATCCCCTCGAGGTCGAGACAGACATATCTGGCCGAGATCTCCGACAACAGTTGTTCAAACCGCAGCCGTTCGTCCAGCACCTGCTCTAATTGCGTGCGATCGGCGTCAGAGAACTCGGTGTGGGTCCGCATGGTCGTGGCGACCGGCTCGTTCGGCCGCGTTGTCGGATTGGTTTGTCTCTTTGGGGCAGCCATAAGTCTCGAATAACCTTTGGCGGCGGCACAGCGTAACACCTGTTTTCGCAGTGATAAAGAAAATTGACGATATTTCGTCACTCACGGACCTTGCGGCACCCTCGCTGATCCTCCCATGCCACACCCAGAGGCGGCGGAACTTGACCGAGTCCTTGGGCTTTATGAATTCCAGACTTTCAAAGGTACGATCTCCGATATATATCGAAAGTCATGGTCCGTCGTCAGGATTTCCAGATCGTGACGAATACACATCTGTGTCAACAACGCATCGATCGTGCCCGCCTGTACTCCGCGTCGACGACATTTGTTTCGAATCTCGGCAGCTTCAATATGATCTTCACGGTTCGGAACAAGAAAAGGTAGGGCCGAAAAGTGCTTGACTATTTGATCGTGAGCCTTCGGTTTCGTGAAACCCTGAAGAAGTTCTTGGAGAATCAAACCGGTGCCGTAAACAGAATCACCCGCCAACAGCGCTCTTTTGAGTTCCAGTACCTCGGGGGTGGGCTCCGGTTGGTCGCGGCGCATAGCCACGCACCAGACGCTCGTGTCAACCAGCAACCCCATTGCGCGAACGTTCGGCTTTGTAGTCGTACTCCGAATCCCAGTCGAGCTGTCCGAACAGCTCAATAAGCTGTTTTTGTTCGCGACGCGCTATGAACTCTTGCAGCGCCTTGGTGACTGCCGCCTTCTTTGTGCGTTCTCCGCTAAGCTCCCGAGCGCGTTCGATCAACGCTGGATCAATCGATAAATTAGTAGCCATTGTGTGAGTCCTCACACATACTTCTACACATAATCTGCCCAAAAACAACCGCTTTCACCCGTCGCAATGCGGGCTAGGCGGTCTCCGGGACGCGCACGCCGAAGAAGGTCGCATACAACACCGGCACGATGACCATGGTCAGCACAGTGGCGATGATCAGGCCGGCGATGATGGTCACCGCCATGGCGATGAAGAAGGCGTCGAACAAAAGCGGGATCATGCCCAGCGCCGTGGTCAGCGCCGCCATCGCCACCGGCCGCAGCCGGCTGACGCCGGAAGTCACGATGGCTTGAAAGATCTCCACGCCCGAGCGCTTCTGCACCTCGATCTCGTCGATGAGCACGATGGCGTTCTTGATCAGCATCCCGGACAGACTCATGAAGCCCAGCAATGCCATGAATCCGAACGGTTGCGCGGTGACCAACAGACCACCGGTGACGCCGATCAGCGCCAGCGGCACCGTCAACCAGATGGCCAGCGGTTGGCGCAGGGCGTTGAACAGGGCGATGACAATGAGCACCATCATCAGGAAAAAGAACGGCAGACTCGCGGCGATGCCGGCTTGGGCGCGTCTGGAATCCCGGTATTCACCCCACCACTCCAGGTCGTAATCCGGGCGAACTGGCCGGCTCGCTGATGGGATCGGCCAACACGGTGATGGTGCGCTTGCGGTTCAGGCGTTGGATGATGTCGTCCTCGAACACGGTCTTAAAATCAGACACCACCTGACGCAGGGGGATCGCCTGGCGCGCGGCGACACTCCAGATCTGGATGTTCTGAATGCTGGCCACGTCCCCGCGCTCGCGCTCCGGCGCGCGCATCAGGATCGGCAGCAGTTCGTCGCCTTCGCGATACACGCCGACGCGCTCACCGTCGAAGGCCGCCTTGATGGCGCTGGCGACATCCGGCCGGCCGATGCCGGCGCGATTCGCCTCTTCGTCGGCCATCACCGGGCGCAGCAATTTGACCCGCTGGCGCCAATCGATACGGATCGACTTGGCGCCGCCGTCGGCATGAAAGATGTCCTTGATCTGATTCGCTATTCTGCGTAATTCGTTGGGATCCGGGCCGCTGACGCGCGCCTGCAGCGGGGCCGAGCCCGGCCCGAGTATGAAGCGCTTGGCATAGGACAGGGCGCCCGGGTGGCGTTCTTTCAGGTCGCGTTCGATCTTGGGGATCAGTGGATTGATGACGCGGTAATCATCCACGTCGACGAGAAACTGCACGTAAGCGCTGTTGAGCTTCTCCGGTTGGTAGGTCAGCAGGAAACGCAGTCCCCCGGCACCCACCAGGCTGGTAACATGGGTGACACCCTCCAGATCGAGCAGGTATTCCTCCACCGACTTGGCAGTGTCGACGGTGTCGTCGATATGCGTGCCCTGCGGCAGCCAGAAGTCTACGGTGAACTGCGGCCGCGTCGAATCGGGGAAGAAACTCTGATCCACGTAGCGAAAACCCCACAGCGACACGGCGAAGATGCCCAGCACCACCATGATGGTGAGCCAACGTGCGCGAATGCAGCTCTGCAGAAAGCCACGATAGGCACGGTAAAAGCCGCTGTCGTACGGGTCGGATTTAACATCCGCTTCGCCTGGTTTCGCCTTGGGCGGCTTCAAGAACATGATCCCGAGGATCGGCGTCACCGTGACCGCGGTCACCCAGCTCAGGCTCAGCGAAATCAGCACCACTTGAAACAGCGAGCGGCAAAACTCGCCGGTCGCGTCGTCGGACAGTCCAATGGCGCCGAACGCCATGATCGCCACCGCGGTGGCGCCGAGCAGCGGCAACGCGGTCTGGCCCACCACCTCGCGGGCCGCATCCTCCGGTTTCATGCGTTCCTGTATACGCACCAACATGCCATCGACGACGACAATGGCGTTGTCGACCAGCATCCCCAAAGCAATGATCAGGGCGCCGAGGGAGATCCGCTCCAGCGCGATGTTCCACGGCCCCATGAAGATGAAGCTGCCCGAGATCGTCAGCACGAGGATGAACCCGATCAACAGACCGCTGCGCAGACCCATGAACACCAGCAACACCACCACCACGATCACCACCGCCTGCACCAAACTGATCAGAAAGCCGTTGATCGCCTCGGTGACCGCCTTGGACTGCACGGACACGACGCCGAAATCGATGCCGAGCGGCGTGCGCGGCAGCAACTCCTTGATGCGCTGCTCCACCGCCTCGCCCATGCGCACCACGTTGCCGCCGCTGACGGTGGAAATGCCGAAACCGATGGCGGCCTGACCGTCGTAGCGCAGTGCCCGGTTGGGCGGCTCGACATAACCGCGGCGGACCTTGGCGATGTCGCGCAAATAGATCTGCTGATCCGAGCTGCGGCCGGTGATGAGCAGATCCCCGATCTGCTCCACCGACGTGAACGTCCCGGTGGGATCGATGGCGATGTATTCGGTTCCCACCTCGACCCGCCCGGAATCCGCGGCGATGTTGCGGTCCTGGAGCGACTGGACGATCTGTTGCGGGAGTATGCCGAGCTGCGACATGCGGTCGCGGTCGGGCTCGACGTAGACGGCCTCGGTGCGGTCGGCCCAGAAATCGATCTTCGCCACATCGCGCACCAGCAGCAGTTCGCGGCGCAGAAACTTGGCATATTCCCGAAGCTCGGCGTAGCTGTATTCGGGGCCGTATATGGCGAAAAACACACCGTACACATCCCCGAAATCGTCCTGCACGATGGACGGTCCTGCCCCCGGCGGCAAATCTCCCTGCACGTCGTTGATCTTGCGGCGCAGCTCATCCCACACCTGGGGCAGAGAACTCTTGTCGTATTGATCCTTGATCCTGACGGTGACCGTCGACAGGCCGCGATCGGACTTGGATTCCACTTCCTTGAGCTGGCCGAGCTGCTGCACCGCCGTTTCGATCTTGTCGCTCACCTCCTCCTCCACCTCGGCAGCGCTGGCGCCGGGATACGGGGTGATCACCAGCGCTTCTTTGATGGTGAACTCCGGGTCCTCGAGCCACGACAGGCGTTCGAAGGAGAATATGCCGCCGACGAACAACAGCGTGGCGAGAACGAGGGTGGTGGTGCGATTGCGGATCGCGAAATCGGCGATGTTCACGGCCTAACGATCCCGCTGACCGGCCGCTTTTGCCGTATTACTCATGGCGGCGCACCTGCATGCCTTCGCGAAGTTGCGCGACGCCGGAGACCGCCACCTGGTCACCGGGCGACAGTCCGCCCACGATCTGCACCGCGTCGCCGGTCAGTTGACCCAACTCGACGGGCGCGGCGCGCGCCTTCATCGTCTGCTTGTCGATCAACCACACGTGCGGCCGCTTGTTCGCGTCGGCGAACGTCGCGTGCGACGGCAGCAGCGTGCCCCCTTCGCCTTGCGAGATGACGGTCACCCGCGCGGTCATGCCCGGCAGGATGGAGACATCATCGGGCGGGTCGAACGACAGGCGCACCTGGAAGGTGCGGGTCACCGGATCGGCGCGGGTGGCGAACTCCTTGACCCGGGCCGGAAAGCTGCGGCCGGGCAGCGAGGACAGTTCCACCCGCGGCTTTGCCCGTTGCGTCACCTCCTCCACGCTGCGGTCTATGTTGCCCCTGGCGAAATCGCGCTCCGGCACGCTGACTTCGATCTCCAGGACCGAGATGTCCTGGAGCACCACCACCGGTTCTTTGGCCTGCACGTTCTGAAAATCCTCGACCAGGCGCCGCGCCGCCAGTCCATCGAAGGGCGCGCGCAACGTAGTGTCTTCTACGGCCTTTTCGGCCTTGCGCAGACTGGCCTCCGCCACTTCCACCGCCTTGCGGTCGGCGTCGATCTTGCTGGTGGAAATCGCCCCCGGATCCTCCTTGTAGATCCGCTCACTGCGCTGCAGGTCCGACCGGGCTTTGCGGTAAGAGGCCTTGGCCTGATCGAAGCTCGCCTGATAATCGCGATCGTCCAGACGCGCCAGGACCTCGCCCTGCTTGACCCGTTGCCCTTCCTTGACCCGGAATTCGATGATCCGGCCCGATACCTCGAAACCCATGTCGGCGTGCTGCACCGCGCGCACGGTGCCCGGCAGCTCGCGGGTGCCGGCCGCGGCGGCGTCGCCGATGGTCATGATCTTCACCGGCCGCACCACCGGCGCCTGTTCTACAGATTCCTGCCCGCATCCTGACATCAACGCCAACGTACACAGGCTCGCGAACAAAACACACGCGCGACCCGCCGCCAACTGTTGTTTCGGTTGCGACGTATTCGTTGCGTCCACCATCGCTTGATGTAGGGTTGGTTGGCGTAATGTTGTCATCAGCTTTTACATTGAGTTGTGATCACCAATCGGGACTGGTCGGCAGTTCGGCCCCAGGAGAGGTCTTCATTTCCAAGTCGGGCGCCAACAAGCCACCCCAGTTGGTGCGCTCGCGCATTTGCTCCTTAGTCTGCTCGGGAAGCACGGCTCTGCCTTGGCGGATCTGCCAACCACCGCCCAGCGCCTTGTACAACGCGATCAGACTCTGGGCGATGTCACCACGCACCCCGGTGAGCTCATCCTGCTGCGCCACCAGCGTCTGCTGGGTGTTCAAGACCGTCGTGTAGTCGGTGGCGCCTTCGCGATATTGGGTGAGCGCGAGGTCCACGGAACGCTGCGCCGCCGTTTCGCTTTGCGCGCGGAACCCCACCTCTTCGCGCGAGCGCAAGAAATCAGTCATGGCATCTTCCGCTTCCTGTGCCGCACGCAGCACCGCGTTCTGATAGTTCACCAACAGCTGCTGCAGGCGTGCGTCCTGGACGCGAATGTTGTTTCTGATGCGGCCGTAATTGAACAGCGGCCAGTTGAAGGTCGGGCCGCCGACAAAGAACACGCTGTCGGAGTTGAACAATTCGTCGACGCCGCTTTGACCGGTCTTGGTATGCGCACGTCCGGGCGCCGGCGCAACAGATCGGCGGGAATACCCACGGCCACCGAATCCGGCGCCGAGGGGATGGCGGCCGGCTCGCCGAGCAGACCCTGGAGATCACCCGGCGGCAACCCGAGTAGGATGCCCAGGGCGTTTTTGGCCTGACGCAAGCCGGCCTCGAGCCGCGGTATCGACGCCTGGGTGTTGAACAGCAGCGTCTTCGCCTGCTGCACATCCAGCTCGGTGGTCGCCCCGTTGCGAAAACGCACATCGGCGATTTCCATGCTGCGCTGCTGGATCGCGACGTTCGAACGCGCGAGCTTCAACCGTTCTTCGAAGGTGCGGATCAACACATAGGCGTTGGCGACGTCCGCGGTCAGACTCACCAGCACATCATCGTAATCGGCGATCGAGCTGTAGAAATTCGCATCCGCGGATTCGATGCCGCGGCGGAACTTGCCCCAAAAATCAACCTCCCAGGCGACATCGAGCCCGATGTCGAAATTGGTGAAAGAAAGATCTCCAAATGCGGTGTTCGCCTGGTTTTCACTGTTAGTTTGGTAGACCACCCCACCGCTCGCCTCCTGCTGCTGCGGATACAGATTACCCACGGCGATGCCGAGTTGCGCGCGGGCCTCGAGGATGCGAATCGCGGCGATGCGTAAGCCGAGATTCTGCTGATAGGCGGACCGGGTCGGCGAACAACGACCACCATTCGCCATGATCGACGGTCTCGGTTTTCAGCTCGGGGGCATCGATTTCCTGCCAGCGCTCGGCGACGGGTGCCGCGGGCTTCTTAAAGTCCGGGCCGACTGTGGTGCACGCCGTGGTGAGCAGTCCGATGCTCAACATCGCAGCCAGCGCCAGCCGCCGGCGACCTGCGGGGCCGTCACCCAGGCTGATTTGCGGACCTATTTTTGCGCACCCGTTATACAGAGCGCTTCCGTTGGTGCGGGCAGTTTTGGTCATCCTTTGTTGATTTGCGTCACTGCTTTTGGTTCTGCGAGTTGATTATTATACCCAGAAGTGCTTCCAATGCGATCTCACCCCGAGGATATCGTTATACGACATAGATCCTTCGTCGCTACGCTCCTCAGGATGACAATCACAGTTGTCACATAGAACAAAGGCAGCGGCATCTTCGTTGCGAACGAAGGCGGCGGCGATTTTATTTTGAACGAGCGCCGTACTGTTGTCATTCTCACCGAGCGCAGTAGCATTGTCATTTTAAACGAGCGCGGTACTATTATTATCCTGAACGAGCGCGGTACTATTGTCATTCTGAGCGGGCGCAGCGAGTGAAGAATCCGAACTGATGCGGGTCGTGCCGAACGTGAGGGAAGCATTACATAATCCGTCATCGCCCCCCTGTCAATGACGATAATCATCGTTCCGTTTATCGATTAGAATAAATAAGAAGGTCAACCACGAACGGAGTGAAGATGGCCAATCGAAAAGAAAAGTGGGTATGTTCGCGCGCTTGCATTCCGCATTGCTGACAGTCCTTGCCCGGCGCGACGCCGCAGAAAAACTGCGTCGCACCATCGTGACCACGGTCTTACTGATCGCGGCACTGGGACACCCGGGAATGGTGGGCGCGCAGCAGCAATCCAAAAAAACCGCAATGCCCGCCAGCGGCGACACGACGATCGACCGCATGCATGCGCGAGCCACGGCTTGGTTTCAGGGCGCCACCGGTCGCGTCGACGGGTTCTTCATGACCGATGAATACGCCACCCACGTCGACAACCAGAGCCGGCTGCGCCTGCGCCTGAATACCGATTATGTCGAACATGCCGGTTGGGATCAGGGTGTCAACGTCAAGCTTCATCTGGTGATGCCCGGCCTGGACAATCGACTGCGGCTGGTCATGAACGACGCCGATGACAACAACGATACCGCATCGCAAACGGCAGACTCGACTGACGAATCGGACATCGCGCTCAGATGGCTGGGCGTCAGGACCGACCGGGTCGGTCTGAGCTTTGATCTGGGCGTGCGTATCAAGGACAGCAACCTGGCCGGTTTCGGACGCATCAACGCCGCCGTCCGATACCCGCTCGCAGGGAAGTGGAGCGGAGGAACTTCGAACCGGCTGTATTATTATTCGAACACGGGCGTGCGCAACGATCTTAGGCAGTACTTCGACCGTCACATAAGCGACAAACTGCTGTTCCGCTCCAGGACCCGGGTGCAGTATTTCGAGGAAAACGACTATAACCCGAGTTCGGAGCAGAAGTTCACGCTGTTCCAGACCCTCAATGACCGCAATGCGCTGGCATACGAAGCCCTATTCGAGCGCTACGCGGAGGAAGATTCCGTGTTCGACGACGATGATATTAAGGTGCTACCTCAAGACAACTATAAAAGTTATGCATTAAGGGTCCGTTACCGGACCAACGTGTGGCGAAAATGGCTGTTCCTCGAATTCTGGCCCATCGTCAGCTGGCCGGAAGAACGCGATTACGACCTCACCCTGGGCGCGCGGTTCCGGGTGGAGATCAACTTTGGCCAGACGCCGAAGAGCGCTGCGAAGATAGATGAATAACTCTATATGTCATTCTGAACGCAGTGAAGAATCCAACCTGCTGTGGGTCGTGCTGGGCGTGAGCAAAGCACCTTAAGATCCTTCGGCTAACGCCTCAGGATGACAGAAAAAGAAAACGCCTCAGGATGACAACCCGAAAAGCGCTTCCGGATGCCGACTTTCGGAGCAAATGTCTCCCATCCCGCAACAACAACACTACCGCCATGTTCGTGACACGGATCTCCGCAAAGCACGGGAATTCAATAACCACGTTTCTTACGTACCCGCTTCACAACCATGCGCCAACTGACTGCAACAGTCAGAAACGTCTCTGCGCAATATGCATCCCCACCAACCGCGCCACCAACACCGTCAGATACACCTGTCCGATGATCGCCTCCAAATAGGCCAGCACCCCAGCCTGATGCGACTGGGGCGTGATGTCGCCGTATCCCAGCGTCGTCAGGGTGACAAAGCTGAAGTAATTGAGTTCCCGAAATATCTGCTCCGGTTCGGTGAGTTCGTTTTCAAGCCCGGCAAACGACCCCGGCGCCAGAGCGGCCAGACACGCATAGGCAAAGCCAAAGGCCGCACCGATCAACAAGTAGACGCTGATCGCCCCGTAGATCAGATCCGCATCGACACGACCGCTGACAAGAAAAATGTGCCGGATCAGCATGACCGTCAGGTAACCAAAGAAAGCCACACCGATCGCCGCGCTCACCGGGATCAGCGCCTCAATGTCCCCTACCATACCAGACCAACGCGTCGACAAAAGAAGTAAGCCAAGCACAGCGGTCACCAGCAGATTCCGCCGGTCGGCGATACTGGACAGCACGCCCCCCACCAGCGCGATCAGCAGGAATATCTCCAGCAGAATCGCCACCTTCATGGCATCGCCAATTATTGGATACAGCACCGAGTAGGCCACTTGCGTAAGTAACAAGTACAAATAGACGT
>CAMYKK010000098.1:2197-11580 GCA_947258975.1 uncultured Gammaproteobacteria bacterium | reverse complement strand
CGTGAGTCATTGATGGCCTCCACAACGCGTCGGCTTCCCGGCCAAATTTCTGATAACGTCCTTGAGGCCACAGTGTTCGCTGCGTCGCATTGAAAAGCGGATCGACTCCCAATCGTCTTCGGTCGCGGCGCCGTTGTTGGTTGCCGCACTTTAGCCCGTTACTGAATCCTGGTGATTCCCCAGCGATCCATCACCCGGCACTCGGCCTGAATATCCCGCCGCTGCCGATCGGCCGGCCGCCAGCAGTAGATCAGCCGGCCGTTGCTCGTAGTCAGCCACGCCCCCTGACTGTCGCCGGCCATATGCGTCACCACCGGCCCGTCATTGCCATGTGATGCCGCCCAGGGATTTTGATAGAAAAGCAGCGCTACCAGTAACAGGTTGAGAAACAATAAAACTGAAAGGCCAATTCCCTTCGCGGTTGCCATGGTTTTGTCTCCTGGTGGTCTGAAAACTCACCAGCACATTACCATAGAATCAACGTTTCATAATTAGCTGCCCAGAACGCTGTCTATCGCCTCAGTTACGATTTCAACCATCCTGTCGAGCTGATCGCGCTCGATCACAATCGGCGGCGCCAACAGGATGATATCGTCGCGTATGCGGGTAAACAGGCCCCGTTCCGTCATAGCGAGTTGTATCTGCGCGCCGATCTTCTTAGCGGCGTCGAACGACTGCTTGCTGGCGCGGTCTTCGACAATTTCGACGCCGCACATGAGCCCCAGCCCACGGATCTCCCCCACGCGCGGGTGATCACCGAGCGCGACGCGCAGCTTGTCCAGCAGGTACCGGCCCTTGTCCGCGGCTTGTTGTGGAAAGTCTTCCTTTTCGATCAGGTCGAGCATCGCACAGCCGATGGCGCACCCCACCGGATGCCCGCTATAGGTATAGGCATGCATCCAGGCCTGGCCGCTCTCGTTCATGGTCTGCGCGATCTCGTCGCTGACCCCGATGCCGCCCAGCGGGAAATAACCGGAAGTGATCGCCTTGGCGAACTGCATCATGTCCGGCTCCACACCCCAGTGTTGCAGACCGAATAGTTTCCCGGTGCGGCCGAATCCGGTGATTACCTCATCGGAGACCAGCAATACTTCGTATCGATCGCAGATCTCGCGGATCCTTGGGAAATAGTCGCCCTGGGGCACGATCAACCCCCCTGCCCCCTGCACCGGCTCGGCGAGAAACATGGCCACGGTGTCCGGTCCCTCACGTAAAATCGCCTGCTCCAGTTCGTCGGCCGCGGCGACGCCTTGACTGACACCCTCCGGCGCCTGGTAGCGATAGGGGTACGGCGAAGGGATGTGTATGAAACCCGGCACCCGCGGCTCGAACATCGGCCAGTAGACGCTCATCCCGGTAGCAGACATCGCCGCCAGGGTGACGCCGTGGTACCCCCACTGCCGGGAGATAACCTTGGTCTTCTCCGGTTTGCCCTTCAGTTTCCAATAATAACGCGCCATCTTGATATTGCTGTCCGTGCTTTCCCCGCCCCCCGAAGTGAAAAAGAACCGGTTGATGGTCGGGTAGGCGATCGACGCAAGTCGCTCGGCGAGCTCAATCGCCTTGGGGTTTGAACTTCCGGTGTAACCGGACGCATAGGGCAAGGTCGCCAATTGCTCGCTCGCTGCATCTATCAGTTCCCGGCGCGCATGGCCGGCGGTGACATTCCACAAGCCGGCCAAACCGTCGATACAGGTGTTACCGTCGGCATCGGTCAACATCACGCCCTCGCCGCGGATCCAGACACGGGCCTTCTCATGGATCGGTGGATTGTGCAGCGGATGGATGAGGTGCTGTTGATCGAGTGAGAGTAGCGTTGCGTTCTGCTGGGTCATCATTACTCGTATCGCTTTGCGTTTGTCTTGGGGTTGTTCACGACCTACTTAGGATTAAACAGTTGTAAAAACGCACAATGCGGCAAATATTGCGTCTATCCGGAAACGGCGGGCTATTATACAGCGAGTCGCTCAATTCGTCTCAGGCATCATCGGGGCGCCGCCGTTTACAGGTCCGCGATGAATCGCGCCATGCGGCGGCGCATGGCCGCGTCGGGCAATCGCCCCAAGCCCGCACCCATATTGTCGATCAGATGTTCGGGTTTGCGCGTCGCCGGGATCACGTTGCTGACGCTTGGGTCGCCGATCAGGTATTTGAGGAAGAACTGGCCCCAAGTCGCGCAATCGAACTCCGCCGTCCACGCCGGTAATGTTTTGCCGTGCACCTTGCGGAACAAGGCACCTTTCTCAAAATTTCGATGGGCGATCACCGCCACACCGTGGTCCGCTGCCGCGGGGATCAGGCGTTCCTCGGCATGGCGATTGACGATCGAGTACGGAAATTGCACGTAATCCAGTTGTTCCGATTTAATCAGGCGCTCGAGCTCATCGAACGCCGTCGCGGTGTAATGGGTAATGCCGACGTAGCGGATCCTTTTGCCGGCAATCCATTCGCGAATCGTCGCCAGGTGGGTCCGCGTGTCTACCAGATTGTGGACCTGCATGAGGTCGATCACCGACGTGCGCATCAAGCGAAAAGAATCCTCCATCTGTGCGATCCCTTGCTCGCGTCCGCTGGTCCAGACCTTGGTCGCATAGAACAACGCGTCGTGCAGCGCCAAATCCGACGCCAAGTCGCCGACCACCGCCTCGGCGCGGCCGTACATCGGCGAGGAGTCAACCATGGTTCCACCGTGTGCGACGAACAAACGCAGGACCTCGCGCAGCGGAGCGATGGATTTCTCGCCACCGCCGACGTCGAACGTGCGCGCCGTGCCCAACCCCACGACCGGTATGGCTTCGCCCGACGACGGTATGGTGCGCAAACGCTGTTCGGCTTTGTCGGCATTCACCGGTAAAGGTCCGATCGTCGCCAGCGCGGCGAGACCCGACAATCGTTTGAGTGCCCGACGCCGAGCTAAATTTTGCGGCAAGTCTTTGCTTTGCATCACGTCGTTTTGTCTCCGATGGATTCCGCCGGGGCATCTCGCATGTCAGCATGATGCTCCTGCCGGTCGTACACCTTGCCCAAACGCCACCCCGAGATCAACCAGATCACCGCCACCGGCACCGCCACCCACGCGATGCCCCCGGCAGACAATCCCACGGCACCGAGGCCGGCGTACGCCCAGCCGCTGACCGCATCACCGCCCCGGTAGACGACGGTGTCGATGAAGTTCTTCGATTTGTATTTGTCGGCCACCGGCAGCACGGTGTATAGCATTTCGCGCCCCGGCCGCGCGATGGCGTAGTTACCGGCGCGCCTTACGATCTGCACCACGAGCAGCACCACCAACACCGGCGCCACGGCCAACGCGGCGAAGCCGATGATCAACAACACCGGGACCACCGCGAGGGTCACCGACAACCCGAAGCGGCTGGCCAGTCGGCCGGTGACAAACAGCTGCAGCCCAATGGTAATGGCATTGGTGCCGAAATCGATCAGCGCAAACACCCGGGTGCGTTCTTCGGATGTGGCAAAGGCATCGCGAACGATGCCTGCCTGGGTGAAATACAAGAATGTGGCCAAAGTCGTGTACAGCAGTATATAAAGACAGATTCCCAATAGATACGGCGACTGTGCCACACGTCTCATGCCGTCGAACCAATTACCCCCGATGGGATGGCTGTCCAGGTGATGATCCGGGTGATTGTGGCGCGCGGCCCAGCTACGCAAGCGGTGAATGCAAACCAGCGCAATGGAAAGAAACAATGCCGCGACCCACAACAGATTGGCGGTGCCGAGCGGCACCGCCAGGCTTGCCGTCAATACCGGCCCCACCACCGCCCCGGCGCTGCCCCCCGCCGCGATGAAACCAAACAGCCGTTTCGCCTGCCGGTCATCGTACAGCTCCACCATGAAAGACCAGAACACCGATATGACGAACAAATTGAAGACACTCAGCCACACAAAAAACACCCGTGCCACCAAAGCCGGTTTGACCCCGCTGGCAAACAGGAAATAGAACAAGACGATATTGGCGATGAAAAACCCGTACACAACCACCAGGAGTTTGCCGCGCGAATAGCGCGACGACACCCATCCGAACAACGGCACCACGCACAGCATAGTCACGAACGTAGCGGTGAACAGCCATTGCAGGTTCTCAACGCCGCCGCGGATTCCCATCTCATCGCGAATCGGTCGCAGGATGTAATAGCCGCAGAGTAAGACGAAGAAATACAGAAACGACCAGCCCAGGGCACGCAGTTCGTGGGGCTCGGCGGAGATGAGCCGGTTCAGGCGGCCGGTTATTGAGTACTTGGAACTGTCCACAACGATCACAGAGCGTGAATAATTATCGTGTAATTACCATACCTGGAAAGTCGTCAAATGAGAAAACCGGCTTGGAGATCGCCGCTGGATCAAGATCCCACCGTGTCTCCCGCGAGCCCGAGCCCATTCCCAGCGCCCCGCCAGCGTCTGCTGTGGTATCGGTAACGACATATTGCGACAATAGACAAGCACCTTCAGTTCCAATGACATCGACGGCCATGTTTGCGGCTGCTGGCGGGAAATGGATCGATCGCGCCTGAAAGGCGCTGCCACCGATGTCATCCTGAGGCGCCCCACGCCGAAGGATCTTGGCCCTAGCGCCGGATGCCAACCGCAGTAGGATTCGTCGCTGCGTTCAGAAGACATTAGCGCGTAAAATCCAACCCTGATACCGACAATATGCATCTTGCCATGACAAAATCCGTATTTATCACAGGAAACAGCGGCGGGCTCGGTTATGGACTGACCGAGGAATACCTGTCCCTTGGTTACGAGGTCTATGGTCTCAGCCGTCGCGGTTGCGCCGGAATCGACCACCCGGCGCTGCACGATGTGCGCTGCGACCTGGCGCAAACCTCGGCGATCGTCCCGGCTTTGGAGGCACTGCTGGGTGAGGTCCGGAGCTTGAGTTTGGTTTTTTTGAATGCCGGTGTGCTCGGCGACATTCGCGATGTCACCGACACCCCGCTCGCGGACATCCGGGCGGTTATGGATATCAACGTCTGGGCCAACAAGATCATCCTCGACTGGCTGCATCCGCGGAATCTCGAAATCGACCAGATTGTAACGATTTCATCCGGCGCCGCAGTCAAGAGCCATAAAGGCTGGGGGGCGTACTCCTTGTCAAAAGCCACATTGAATATGCTCACCCAGGTGTACGCACCGGAATATCCGCACACCCATCTCTGCGCCTTGGCGCCGGGCCTGATCGACACCGCCATGCAGGATCATCTGTGCGATCCCGACGAAGTCGACGCCGACCGATACCCTTCGGTGAAGAAATTACGTGACGCCCGCGGAACCGACGGCATGCCGACGCCGCGGGCCGCGGCGCAACGGTTGGCGCAAGTGCTGCCAAAGCTCAAAGATTACCCGAGCGGTGGTTTCGTCGACGTGCGCACCATGGACACGGCGTCGTGAACGCGAACCACTGCCAGCGGCGAGTCCGGAAAATCCGATATCGCTCAAGAAAACCTAAAAAACTCGTCACCGGGGCGTGTCCAACAAGTACAATAAGGCCGTCGTGAAGTCCAGATACGAACGCAGCTCACATACCGCCGGGCTCATCGGTGTGTTGTCCCTGGCACTGCTTTTGTCGGCAACCGTACTGAAGGCCGAGGAGAACCGCGCATTATTGCTCGAACTCGACGGCATCATCGGCCCCGCCACGAGCGATTTCCTCATTCGTGGCATACGAAAGGCCGAGGAAGAGAACGCCAGTCTCTTGATCATCCGCATGAACACCCCGGGCGGTCTCGACACCTCGATGCGCGAGATCATCAAACACATTCTCGCCAGCCCGGTGCCGGTGGTCTCCTATGTGTCCCCGGCCGGATCGCGGGCCGCCAGCGCCGGAACCTACATGATGTACGCGAGTCACGTGGCGGCCATGGCCCCGGCCACCAACCTGGGGGCGGCCACCCCGGTGAAGCTTGCGCCCGGCGGACTGGGGACACCCAAACCGCCGGAAGCCGAAGACAAAGATGCTGCGGACAAAGACAAGAAAGACGGCACCGTGGCGGGCGGCGCGATGGAGAAAAAGATCATCAACGATGCCGTGGCCTACATCCGTGGCCTCGCCAAACTGTATGGCCGCAACGCCGAGTGGGCGGAAAAGGCGGTGCGCGAAGGCGTCAGCCTGACCGCCGAAGATGCACTCAACGAAGGGGTCATTGACCTCGTTGCGTATGACGTCGATGAC
The DNA here is from genome assembly GCA_947258975.1 of uncultured Gammaproteobacteria bacterium. GTDB lineage: Bacteria > Pseudomonadota > Gammaproteobacteria > Arenicellales > JAANXG01 > CALZGZ01. The sequence goes on along the minus strand of CAMYKK010000098.1, from coordinate 5,387 downwards.
CTGCTGAAGCAGTTGGACGGCCGGCTGGTTGTGGTTGACGACAAAACCCGCAAGCTGCAGACCAGCGACATCAAGATTGAAACCCTGGAACCCGATTGGCGCAACCGGCTGCTCGCCATCATCACCAACCCCAACGTAGCGTATATCCTGATGCTGCTGGGCATCTACGGCTTGTTTTTTGAACTATCCAATCCGGGGAGTATCTTCCCCGGTGTCATCGGAGGCATCTGCATTCTGTTGGCGCTGTACGCCTTTCACGTGCTGCCCGTGGATTACGCCGGTGTCGCCCTGATACTGCTGGGCCTCGGCCTCATGGTCGCCGAGCTGTTCGCACCGAGTTTCGGAATACTCGGGATCGGTGGAGGCGTTGCCTTCGTGATCGGCTCGATGATTCTCATCGACACCGACATCGAGGCGTTCCGCATCTCCTTGCCGTTGATCGTCGTCGTCGCAATGGTTACCGCGCTGTTCGTGTTTTCCCTGGTTTCATTGGCGATCAAACAACGGCGCAAACCCGTGGTGAGCGGCAGGGAGGAGATGATCGGCAGCGTCGGGGAGGCGACCGCCGCGTTCGAAGACGTCGGCCAGATCCGCATCCACGGAGAGTTATGGGAAGCGCACAGCAAAGGCCCCGTAAATCGAGGTCAACGTGTGAAAGTCTATGCTATGCAGGGCCTGACCCTGCTGGTGGAACCGCTAGCGAATGAGGAATGAGTCATGAGCGTTTACATTATCCCGATCCTGGCCGCCATTGTTGTCATTATCTTTTTCATTATCAAGATACTGCGCGAATACGAACGCGGCGTAATCTTCTTCCTGGGGCGGTTTCAGACGGTAAAAGGACCCGGACTCATCATTGTCGTTCCTCCGATCCAGCAAATGGTGCGTATCGACTTGCGCACCCGGGTGCTGGACGTACCGACCCAGGATGTCATCTCCCGCGATAACGTGTCGGTAAAAGTCAACGCCGTGGTCTACTACCGGGTGGTCGACCCGGAACGGGCGGTCATCCAGGTCGAACAGTTCCACACCGCCACCAGCCAACTGGCGCAAACGACCTTGCGGTCGGTGCTGGGCCAGCACGAGCTGGATGAGATGTTGTCGGAGCGTGAGAAGCTGAATTCGGATATTCAGGTAATCCTGGACAAACAGACCGATGCCTGGGGAATCAAGGTCGCCAATGTCGAGATCAAACACGTCGACCTCGACGAGAGCATGATCCGCGCCATCGCCAAACAGGCGGAGGCCGAGCGGATGCGTCGCGCCAAGGTCATCGGCGCCCAGGGTGAGCTGCAGGCATCCCACAAACTAACCGAGGCCGCCGGCGTGCTGCGCCGGGAACCCCACGCCATCACCTTGCGCTACCTGCAGACCATGATCGACATGTCCCACGAACACAACCAGACGATCTTTTTCCCCTTTCCCGTCGAATTCCTCACTGCAATCAAGGGCATCGCTGACAACAAGAAAAATGAATAAAAGTAGCCTTTTGAACCCATGCTTTATTGGAGTGCAGGACCTGTGGCCCGCTGTGGGAGTGGTTTGTAACCGCGATTCAAAAAATAGCGGCTGCTTGTGCCGTGCGTCGTGTGCGCTATAAGCCGCCCACATGGTGCTGGCGTTACTGTGGGAAGGGTGTTGGACGCGCATAGATACGGGGATCGACCCCAACTCACGATAAAGCGCCGAAACTCGCTGAAGCGAGGGAGAATTCCCGGGACCGTCGAGCCTACAAGGATGTATTCACGGCGTGTCCCGTACGGAAAATCGGGGTCGGAGAACAATTAACGCTAATTTTAGTAAAAATTGTTCTCCGACTCCCTTTTCTTCTCCTTCTCTTCTCTCAAACGGCCCATCCCGGCGCAGGATGATGTGGCTGCCGTGCTGGCGTTTTTGATACAATCCCGCCTTTTCTAAAACGCTGACACACGCCCGGCCGGACAGCCGTGGCAGCTTGATCATACCGCCACAACGATGGTCTCGAAGCGTTCTTCCGGCACCGGCAAATTGTCGTCTTTCAGCGCCTCGATATACCCTTCGATCGCCTCCTTGATGTTGGCCAACGCCGCATCGCGGCTTTGCCCTTGGGAGATGCAGCCGGGCAGGCTCGTACATTCAGCAACCCAGTAACCGTCTTCGCCGTGCGAGAGAACGACTTGTCTCATCGATTGAGGTCTCCGTTAAAAAATTGATCTCTAATTGTAGCGGGAAACGGCTTTTTCTTTTAGCCGCCAGTGCGCGACGTTACATAACGCGGGGGATCATGTGCCATGGACCCCCGTCTGGCAGGATAAGATCTAGGTCGGGGTCCACGGTAAGCGGCGGGACCGCCGCATAATCCGCGTTATACGGAAAATCGGGGTCGTATGGAAAATCGGGTCGGAGAACAATTAACGCTAATATTTAGTAAAAATAATTCTCTGACCCACTATCTCCTGCCCCCCTTTCTCTAATTACATGCAGTCAGGCCAAGCTCTTTGCGTAAGGTCTTCGTGTCCACGCCTTGCCCGGCCTCGCTTTCATGCAACCCGATCTCAATGGAACGGCGCACCGCGATCCGGTACATCACGTCATCCCAGGTCGCATCATCCGGGAGGTGATCAACCAGTTCATGCGCCTGTTGTTTTACGTTCGCGCTCGCCATACTCATTGCCTTAAAGAAGAACGGGCACGCCTATTTTAACGCATCGGAAGCCGCTGTATCGCTCCGGTTCGCCGGATGGTTAGGCGTGTGAACCGCCTTGAGCTTTCTGATCGACAGCTGGGTATACACTTGCGTGCTGGACAGGTCAGTGTGGCCGAGCATCCGCCTAAATGAAGCGGTTGTCGGCGCCGTTCTCCAGCACTTGCGTGGCCATGGCGTGGCGAAACAGGTGACAGGCCCCGGGCTTGTCGATCCCGGTGCGCGCTACGTATTTCTTGACCAGATCCGCGAAGAATTATGGGTAGAGAAAATTATGGCTAACATTAGAAGAAATTGTTCTCTGACCCGCTTTTCTCCTGAGTATTGGTGAAATCCAAAGTCCATTTCCCCCAATCAGACCAATCTTTTCTGGTTCCACTATTGAATCCAATCGGAATTGAAAACGTCACGCAAGCCAAACCGGTAGGGTCGATCATCGAAGTCGGATTCGACTTAACGTATGTATACGTGTTTGTACCATCCCCCAACCCAATCGGATCCGAGGTG
>CAMYKK010000098.1:0-2171 GCA_947258975.1 uncultured Gammaproteobacteria bacterium | reverse complement strand
TGCGGGTTTTCGGAAATGCAGCAAATCAAGACCTGACCCCAACCACCATACTTATGCTTTTTCGCAAATGCTTCTCATTTGTCACCGACCCCTTTTCTTCGTTGATTCGACTTAACGTATGTATACGTGTTTGTACCAATCCCCAACCCAATCGGATCCGAGGTAATGTACCGTCCGGTCGTGGGATCGTAGTAGCGGTTCCAGTTGTAGTGAAACTCATCGTTTAGGTTGAAGTAATGGCTCAGGGATCGACAATCAAAACCTGTCGCTACGCGTCGCCGTTACGGTGCGAATCCTGTGAGGCCATGAATCGCTACAAGAAAAAATACTACAAGGTTTTCGTGAAACATTAAAAGAGAAATAACGGAAATTGCCGACGCTACATATGCTTTCTTGTACACGAGCCAAACCGCAACTCCGATTCACATAGCGAACAAGCTCATAAAGCTTACTAGATAGAGTATCCTACTGATCTCATACTCTTCGAGATGACTCATAAAATAACCGATGCTCCATGCACACACTACAAGCAACATCGCGCTGAGGCTATATGACTTGGAAATCATGGATGTAGGTAAATTCATCGATATCACCGGAACCATCTGTTTGCGCCGCGACGATATAGATCCGAATCACTTTCAGTACCAGCCCTCGGAGGATCGGGCCAGTTCCTTGGGTCGCGCGGTAGTCCGCCCAAACAATTGATCAGGTCTCGATCGCAAGCCCTTTTGCATTCACTCTTGGTGGTGTTCCCGGTCGCACAACTGTTGTCGCATGAATCGTAGCAGTTGTCGTGATCCATATAGCACTCATCACCACTGTCCGTGGGGATTTCAGCTCCCGAGCTATTGTTGCCACACGAATATCGTCCACCACTCCAACATTTCCCCCCCCAGTTCCCGCTCGTCGGTCCATGAAAGACACTTCGTCCACCTCTACGATTAACCCAATCGATCGCATCTAAACCGAAAGGGTCGATGAAAGCATTGGGGTTTGCGAATGAATAAAGGTAAGTATTCAACCCGCCCCGCAACCCAATCGGATCCGAGGTGATGTATCGTCCGGTCTTGGGGTCGTAGTATCTGTTCCAGTTGTAGTGTATTTATTTCTTCGATCAGAATCTTCCAGAAATGATAGCGTAAATCAGTATAACGCTTGTCAAGAAACTTAATATGGAGAACACAAATCTACTAGGCGCGCTTGTCCCTTCGGACATAGTTAACAAGTTAAAACGTCCACGCATTCTTAAAGCCCATAACGAAAGCAACGGCCCGCCAATACATGCTATGGAAACTTCGAAAAAACTTCCGTCCCAATCCGTTGGCATGTCCACAAGATCAAAGGCAAAAAACAATAAGAACCCAAAACAGAGAACCAGCGAAGTCCAAGCAAGCAAATACAACACGGAGTTAATCAGTCTCCCCACCACGCTTTAGTTGCAATCAGGTTTTTCTTGATCATCCCCCAAAGCTTGGGAGACAACATCTAAACCAGTAATTGCACTTCCGGTTATGCTCCCCGCGATCGAACCAATGACCGATCCTATACCGCTTCCACGTTGCAGAGCCAAGGCCGTTGTTCCTGCCGTTCCGCTAACTAAAAACCCGGCGCCTCCGAGAAAGCCAGTTGCACCGCCGATTATTAACCCTCTTCCAAATCCGGCTACGATACTCGAACCAGTGTATCCAGCTTGTATTGCGCCTCCAACTCCACCGGCAAGCGCTCCTATTCCAGCGGTAATAAATGGAACAGCAGGAATAACAGTGCCTTCCGGATCAATATACCTTGCTGGATTCTGTAGTGCGTATCCGTACGTGTTTAACCCACCGTGCAACCCAATCGGATCCGAGGAGATGTATCGTCCGGACTTGGGGTCGTAGTATCTGTTCCAGTTGTAAAAGACTCGACCCGACGCGGCCCGTCGTACGAACAGCCGTTTTCCCTAGACGCCTCAATCCGTTGTAACCGGCCAAATTGCGACGTAATTGACTTTAGATCTGGATATCCGAAGTCAACGGATGGTCGGCGAAGTGTTGCTTCCAGTTACGCGGGATGAGTTCGTCGACCTTGGCCATCGGATGGGTACTGATTCTTTGCAGCACGTCGACCAGGTACGTGTAGGGATTCACGTCATGGAGCCGACAGGTGACGAGCAGACTCTGGATGATGCC
>CAMYKK010000097.1 GCA_947258975.1 uncultured Gammaproteobacteria bacterium | reverse complement strand
AAGCGGAAAAATCGATGACTTATTGCGCCAGGCACAGGTTGGCCACTAGCCGGATCCGGGTATTTTAACTAAGCATAGTACTATAATACTATGCATAATCACGGCATGGCGACAACGCCCCCCAAGCCGCTGTACCGCGACGACCCCTGCGAATTCGATCTGCGCGAATACGACCTCCTCCAGACCTCCGGCTGGAACCGCTCCCGTTCCGAACCCACCATTCACGCCGAGAACGACGCCGACGCGGTCCACGAATTCATCGACAGTTTGTGCGAGAGTCCACCCACGACGCGGGTGCTGTACGCCAAAGAACTGGAACGTCTCTTATTATGGTGTCTCCATGTCGCCGGCACCACGATAACGGAGTTGAGAGAAACCGAACTGCGACGCTATCGGCGGTTTCTGCAAAAACCTTATAAGCGCTGGTGCGATCCCGATGGGCGTAAACCGCAACGACTGAAACGCGACGGCAACGTGAACCCCGACTGGCGGCCCTTTGCCGGTCCCCTGGGCGAGACCTCCGTCGCCAAGGCCGAGCGCTGCCTCTCGAGCTTTTTCGGATTCCTGGTCAAGAAACGCTACGCCGACGTCAATCCGATGCCGAAAACAAAACGCACCTACACACCCCGTTTTCGCGATCGGCATCTACCGGTCGAGACCCTGGGCGCCGCGTTGACCGCCCTCGAGGCGTTACAAAGGGAAGCAAAGACGGAAGCCCAGACCAACGCCCTGGCCCGCGCCACTTTTTTGCTCCAAGTCTACTTCTACCTGGGTCTTCGGATCTCGGAAGTCGCCAAACACCGCATGACGCATTTCGTGAAGGATAAGAACAACGATGAGGAGTTGTGGTTTTTTCGAGTCACGGGTAAGGGCGACAAAGAACGTTTTATTCCGGTGCCCGATGAGTTCCTCGATGCGCTAGTCGCCTTTCGTCGGAGATTGGGCGCCAATACGCCCCTCCCCTCTTCCACGGAAAAGATCGCTCTGGTTCCAAAACTAGACGCTGCGGGACAGTTTATTCCCAAAGAACAGGTGGCGGCCCGACGTTTATCGAACCTCGTGGAGGACGCACTCGGCAAAGCGGCGGATTGGTTGGAGTCATCGAGTCACACAAGAAACCGAGAGCATGTCGATCGACTTAAGCTCGCGAGCTCGCACTGGCTACGCCATACCTATGGCACGACGATGGTGGACAACGGAATGCCGCTCACAGATGTGCGCGATAACCTCGGCCATGCCTCCGTGATCACCACGGAAATCTATCTACACGATGATCAGAGGGAACGTCACTGGCGATCGCGGTCACATGGGTTACGGAAAGAACGTCAATGACAATGACAGCGTGCTATTCCTGCGACGAAAAGCGTATTCTAGATTGCCGTTTTCGCAGCCAAGTTGCCATGACTCCATGAAGAAAAGTTTTCGTACCAAATCTACTCAAAGACCATCTTCATCTCCCTGTTCTCATGCATTCTCTCTGCAATGAGAACAGGTGGATTTTCGGGTATGATAATTTAGCTACTGCTGGTTCTCCCGCATGCCCTCGCCGCAGCGGGATCTGCCTGTGTGCGCTCTTGGATCAGACGCCTCTCAAACTGGGCCAGCGAGGAGAAGATAAGGTCTAAAGACTATGTCGCATCGCGTACCTTTGTTGGAATAGATCCGTTATCTACAGATGTTGGCACTGTCATTACACGAATCTTGTCAGCATTCTAATTAAGAGTGAATGACCATGGATGAAAGCATAGGAATTATTGAGGTCTCACAATACGAGGTGGTTATGGGAGATTCCCAAAAAGCCTTTTTAAATCCGAGGCTAAAATTTGCATCGCTATGGTTTGACACATTATTGTTCGAAGATTTATGGAATAGCAAATACGTTATTTTGCCGGAGCTGATGGGTCAGGATAAGCCCTCATTTTCGGATACCGTAGAGCACATGCTTTCTCTATCTGGCGCTCATGATGACACCATAGAGTTTTTTAAAGATAAATGGCGGGGTATTTATGATTCAAATCAGCAAGAACATTATCTGAATTATGATCGGAATGAAATTAAATTATCAAAAGAAGTAAACGAGTTTATTGTCCACTGGGAAAATGATATTGAACAAAAGGGCATCGAAGAAGGCTGGCATCCCATTGATGCATCAAAGGAAGCTATAGCGAAGAAGATGTTTTTAGAGCGAGCAGTATCACAATCGTTATGGCTGCCCCCATCAACGTCTTTGGTTGTAGAGAACTATATATATGATGTAATGCAGAAGCTGGGAGAGGTTCTAACGGCGAAAGCTACAGATTTTGCTCAGGAGACAATTAGAGCTCGGATCCCAGATATATCGAAGTTAACATGGGATGAAGTCTCCGATTTATGCCACACATCGAAACATGAATCCTTTAGGAACAAAGTCCGGTCGATATCAGATGCCCGAAAAGACTTGACGATAGCTGAGGCAAAACGGTTCTGTCAGTCCGTCATACAAGACGAAATGGTCGATCTTATTAAGCTGCAGAGGCCAAATGAACTTCATGACAACGCAATCCAAGGAATATTGGGAAATACTACACCACTGGGCTGGGTATATTCAACGAAACAACTTGTTCAAGATAAGAGAATTGAAAAGGATTACGCTTGGCTTTATTTCCTATTGGATTTGGATGATATTGCACGACCAAAATAGCATTAGCATAACGAATAAGGATAGTTCGTGAGAGCGAAGCGATACGCGTGTTTTCTTATCTGGAGTTTTGGCGCTTTTCTTCAGGAAACCGCTAGACACACCTGATGTCCAATCTACTCCATCGCATAATTTCTCAACTAGACACGCTTGTTCCGTATCTTTCTTTAGCGCATCAGGAGGTCTACGAGCTGGTTGAAACGGAGTATGACAAATGGTGTCCAACGCCAGAAGAAACTCCGCTACCAAGTAACTTTTATGCGTTTAGCACACAGATCGCACACGCGGCGTTTGTTTTAGGATTCTCCTATGCCGATGCGTTTCTGGCCGACCTACTCCGGGAGATATACAAAAGGCATCCAAATTTGTTGCCTAAGAACAAGAAGCTGTCATTTGGCGCCATCGTGTCCTCGGCTGATTACGATACGGTGGTTTCTCGTATGGTCGATCACGAGGTGCACGAAATAATGCACAACGGATTAGAGATTTTAGCGAGCTACTTCCATGATCGTCTATCAATTCACTGGCCAGAGGCTGAGTTGGAACAACTAATCACCGCATCACTAATCAGAAACTGCATCATTCACAATAATTCAATCGCCGATCATCGACTCGGTGAGCGTCCAGACTGGAATCACGGCGATAGAATCGCTTTAACGGTATCTGACGTACACGACTTTGGTATTGTGGCTCGAAGCGTGGCAAGACACGTCTATCAGGAAGCCGAAACACGACATCTTTTACGAGGCATGAAAATCGATAATGAGATGTGAGCCCTCGTCCAACTAACTGTTAGCGAATAGCGGGGCTAATCATCTCGATCATGGGAGTTGTTTTTGACTAAAGGTATCGGCGGTGCACATTCTCAGCTCACGGGTGAGAGAGCTGAGACTAAGGTCAAGGATGCTCTGCTCGATGCTGAGCTATTCTGCTCGAAGTATGAGCACGACCGCGGTGAAGACTTACTTGTGGAGCTGGAGGGCTATGTTGGTCAAGCTGATAGTGGTAGTGGGCCCAGGATCGGCTTACTCCAGATCAGGGGCCACGAGTCTGAAACAACATCGACAATCGATGAAGGTCGAGTTAAGAGGCGGATCACGCTCCAACACCTGCAAAGGTGGGCCGCCATTCCACTCCCGGTCTTTGTCGTTGCAGTTGAGCTCGTGGGTAGCGTGGCGCAGTTCTTTGCGCGTTCGGTAGACCAACTGGTAGGCGATGTCGCACCCCAGGGCTTGGGAGTACTTGAGAAAGATACTGTGACGGTGTCACTTCCGTGGGTATCTGATCTACCCGCATTCCTGAAGGCAGAGATCGCTGAATTCTATTCGCTGCACGCATTCCATCTCACCGGGCTTTCTGAGGACGTAACCGCAAGAAACCATTACGAGCTGATTTCCTCGAATGTCCCTTTCGTGCCTACGCATGCTAAGGTATGGATGAAAAACATTCGTGTATTGTGGAAGGGACCTTGGCGACCCGCCCATTTCTGGGCAACTGTGAACGACATCGCCGATCGGCAGCGAAAGATGGACGGTGGCCGGAGCGTACCACTCATGGCTACAATGCACGTCTATCGGAGTTTGAAAGATGATAGAGACAACAACGCGATAGCGCATGTCTCCTGGCTTGAGGATGATCACCCCAGGACCGATCAGGTTAGGACACTCCTCAACTGGCCGAAGGCCGTTCACTGGTCCCGCTTCCGATTTCACGGCAAGTCCTCGCTCGAGTTACTTCCCGAATCCTTCGTCTTGGAAGAAGATGACGAGGTGTTCCTTGCTAAGGCGGATAAGATCTGGTCAAGATTTGATGCTGTATACACCGAAGTGATAACCTTTCTGACCCCTGATCTTCGAATCCCGAGCCGCCGTTTGAGGCGTCTTGAACGGGTACTGAATAAACTTGAAGACGGTGTGGTTGGTAAGTTAGGAAGACCTTCTCCTCAGTTCAGAGTCATCGACGGAATGATTGGTCAATACAATTTCGTGCTGTCGGGGGTGTTGACCTGGCTGAAGGGAAAGGACGACGTACCTGAAGTCAGGCGAAAACGCTGGCTCCAACAGGACTTGGAATTGGCGGAGGGACATCATCGCGCGTTTTACCCTTTGGTGAAGTTATTGCGGGATGGGTAGCTGGGTAAGTGTCGTAGGCCGCAACAAGACTCATCGACCATGCCCGACCAATTGCCACCTCACTACGTACAGCTTGTCTGGGAAGCAACCCACAAGTCGTTCTGGCGGCGGCAAGCGCTCCATAGTTTTCTGCGGCGGTGCGGCATTGAAGAGCCGTTCTTAGCTACTTGGACACAGGAAGAATCAAAACGAGACTTTCTTAATCGCTTGTTCCCGCGCCTCGAATCCTCTGAAGCCGGAATCCGTCGAATTAACGCGCTTGCCGACTCCCTTGTTGAGCAAAGGACATTCCCCGACCTTGAGGGATGGGACGAGTCCGCACGGATGAAAGAAGAAGCGCATCGTGCGGTTGCAGCCCTCAAGCTCTATAGGTCAAAGCAGACCGAGAAGGTTGCCGAAGAACGATCTCGAACTGAGAGTCGCAAGCGCGTGGCGGAACTGCGAGAGCAACAGTTTAGAAAACAACAAGACCTCTCGAAGTTGCAAGAGCGACTGAATAGTCTGGCGTCGCAGCAAGGAACGTCCAAAGGTGGATATGCATTTCAGGACTGGTTCTATGATTTGGTAGCGTATTTCGAGATCCAGCATCGAAGGCCATATAAAACCGAGGGTCGAGAGATCGATGGTTCCGTTACGGTAGGCGACACTACGTATCTTGTTGAATTGAAATTTCAAAACGATCCTGTTGGGGGTCCCGATGTTGACGTCTTCCGTCGCAAAGTAGAGAGCAAGGCCGACAACACTATGGGCATCATGGTAAGCATGTCTGGCTACACTGGGCCGGCGGAAAATGCAGCCTCGGGGGAAAAATCTCCGATCCTCCTTACCGATTATCAGCACCTTTACGCCGTGCTCGGCGGCGCCCTGAAATTGCAGGAACTCATTAGCAGAATTCGGCAGAGCGCCTCTCAGACTGGGCGTGCTTTTCGTCGCCTAGACGAGTTGACATAAAGCGGCCTACTAAGTCATTCCATCGGACCAAAAAGCCGCAATGAGATTTTTGGCCTGAGAATTCTAGCATTAATACGATGGGCCGCTTCCCAAATCGCAATTGCCCGCTTGGCCATTAGCACCAGCCCAAGAAAATCGCGTTGATGGCGGCTCAGAGCACGTAAGCGACTATGAAGTGTGAATCGACTTAGTTACTCTAATCGCATAACGTGATATTCGCTAACATACTCTTTACTCTTTTCCGGTCATTCGGACGCTGTGAGCATGATTATTTTTTTGCCCCCCGCTGTGTCCGCTTTCCTCCGCGCATTATATGTCCCCTTATCCCAGGCTATGGTCGCGTTAACTCAATAGGAATAGGTTACAATGAACAATCCCGAGATTCTCGACATGGCAGTAGCAGCATTATCGGACTCATGTGGCGTTCATAAATAGTGAGGCGGCGCAAATCAACCCGGCTTCCCAAATGTCTGACGACTACACGTATTTCATGAATAAGAGCCCGGACAGGATCTACTTAAGCAGATCCCTTGAAACACTGCTGTTTACCCAAAGCGATAACGGCGAAGTAGAAGAAATAAAGAGACCATTTCGAATCGTTTCGAAGATTATTGAGTGCGCCGAAGATCATAAATTCATCAAAGATGGAAAAGAGATATCTCTTAGGATTACGTCCGGCGGACGACAGCAAATAACCGCGAAGTTTTACGAAGACACGCGCGGTGTATTCACCCTGCAGATCCAAAGATACACACGTGAGAGTGGGAATCCGCATAATACATATTTCACCTTCACCGACCACGAAATCACAACGCTATATAACTTCCTCCGGAACATAGCGATATTGCCCCTGAAATCACCGGCAAGTATGAGACTCGATGATAGCTTTGTTGAGGAGTTGGTTTTAACGCGAGAGCAGGCAATTCAACTCCTGCAAGACCAACCAGATCTTGTTGAGGAATTGCTGAAAACCGATGTATCGGCCGAGGACGTAGTTAACCTCGGTTACCGTCGCGAGCAATTAACAAAATTTGGCCAGCTTTTGTCAGATAGCGCTTTCTTCGAAACTCAGCACCGCGCCCTTGGTGCCAATAAGCGCCCTGAGGACGTGTGGCAGAGCTTCTTTGAACAAAACACTTGGATCTTTGGCTACGGGCTTAACTACTTTTTTAATAGCCCGCTAGAGGGCGATAAACTGGAGCAATTGGTGAGCGGCACCGACTTTGGCAAGGCCGGGAAACGTGTGGACGCTTTGCTTAAGACCCAGGGCATCGTCAGTGCGCTGGCGTTTGGCGAGATAAAAACACACAAAACAGAATTGCTAGAAAGCTCTAAAAAACCGTACCGCGCGGAAAGCTGGGCGGTATCCCGTGAGCTCGCGGGAGGCGTAGCGCAAGTACAGCAAACAGTGCAACGCTCTATTAGAAACTTGGCGACACGAACGACAATATCCGATCGAGAAGGATCTCCGACCGGCGAAGAGGTATTTCTCTATCATCCTAAAACATTTCTCGTAATAGGATCACTCGGCGAGTTTGAGACGGAGCTCGGGATAAATGAACAAAAATACTCCTCGTTCGAACTGTTTCGAAGGAACTTACAGAGCCCGGAGATCATTACCTTTGATGAACTCTACGAGCGAGCACGCTATATCGTTGAGTCGCATACGGGAGATAAGTCCACCTAACCAAGCAATGAACCGGACGCTTGACCGTTCCTTCCCTTGGCTGTCGCGCCGGTCGGCACAACGATAGAAGTCATGAGCTATATTCAACAACAGATACAGCTCGGTGCAGGACCTCCTGGAGGTGATACTTTCTCTCTTGAGCTCCAACTGCCGCCGGTATCTCAGCAAGCCAACGGAGAAGCGAAGAGGAAACTTCGGGACGGAATACAGGCACAACTCCGGCAAGTAGATTTTTTTCTTTCCGGCGATGTCAAAATTGAGGTGGAATGGTTCGTTAATGAGCAAGAACGCTATGAAACAGACCGTTCTCCCGATGTCGATAACATCATTAAGCCATTGGTCGACGCAATTTCGGGCCAACAAGGAATCATCTTTGACGACAATCAAGTCCAAAGCGTTAGCTGTTCGTGGATAGATAACTCAAAGAGGGAGGAGTACATATGTGTAAGGATTCGATTTCGCCCCGATGAATGGCTGCCTGGACGGGAGTACTTCTTCGTACAATTTACTTCAGGTCTTTGTTATCCAATTCCAACTCGCTTAAACGCGGATTTCCAGGCCCAGCTCGTGGCTGTGTTCAAGCGAGCTTTGAAAGCGCGGACTGAATTAGATGAGTCGGACGTACCCTATCATTGGGCGAAAATAATAATGCCCGCGTTGAGAGTGTTTCATCGTACTCGGGTCGGAGACTTTCCGGTTGTATCACTCGAAGAATTCGAGAAGCGGAAATGATTTCTGGCCCGCTGCGCGCGCCATCCGCTTCTGAACGCAGACATTAAGCTCGTTCGGTACAAGCGGACGTAAAGATCGAATTTACTGATCAGTAGGTTCTGGCTGTGTCAGCAAACAATAGTCAATCCGTGAACGTCCGGGCACTGAAGAGCCGTACAAGGATTTCGACCAAGTGTCTGCTTCGTCGAACTGTCAGTTCAGGTCGCGCTCATCAATTTATTCTTTGTAGTTGGGGTTTCCTGGCTTTAGTGATTTCTCGTCACGACCCGACGCAGAGCATGGAGATTTCGATGTAAAGATATGTCCGCTTTCCTGGTTGCAATATACGTACCCTGATCTCAAGCCATGGTCATGCTGAATCCATGGGTTACAATTGCGTATTCCGAGCCAATTCGGCCACCCATTCCGAAGTAATCCGGCCACCCAATCCAAAGTTATCCGGCCACTGATTCCGATCTAATCCGGCCACCCATTCCAAGCGATTCCGGCCACCCTCAAAGGGTGGTGCGTGCGACGCGGGATAACCCGAGTACCATGCGCTCTTTTTTTGCCAATGGGAGCGCAGATGTCACGAGAAAGGTTATCCATGAGAAAGGTAAGAGACGTACTGAGGTTGAAATGGGGCAGTGGCCTGAGCGAACGCAAGATTGCCCGTACCTGTGGGATTGCGCGCTCCACAGTGGCCGAGTATTTGCGCCGCGCCGAAACGGCCGGTTTGACTTGGCCGTTACCCGACGATCTCGATGATACGACACTGGAGCAGCAGTTGTTTCCGCCAGCGGCGACGATTCCGACGGAACAACGCCCGTTGCCGGATTGGTCCCAGGTTCACCGCGAACTGAAACGCAAAGGCGTGACCCTGTTTTTGCTGTGGCAGGAGCACAAAGCGATCTATCCCCAGGGCTATCAGTACAGCCGGTTCTGTGATCTGTATCGCCAATGGTGTGGCAAACTGGATGTTGTCCTGCGCCACACGCACCGCGCCGGCGAGAAGTTATTTGTCGATTATTCCGGCCAAACCGTCGACATCATCGACCGTAGGACTGGCGAAATCCGCAGCGCCGAGATCTTTGTCGCCGTGTTGGGGGCCAGCAACTACACCTATGTGGAAGCCACCTGGACCCAAAGCCTACCCGATTGGATCGGCGCCCATGTCCGCGCCCTGGCCTATATCCAAGGGTGTCCCGAAATCATCGTCCCCGACAACTTAAAATCCGGCGTTAACAAGGCCCATCGCTACGACCCGGATCTCAACAAAACGTATCAGGACTTCGCCCTGCATTACCAGGTCGCGATCGTTCCGGCGCGTGGTGGGAAACCC
>CAMYKK010000096.1 GCA_947258975.1 uncultured Gammaproteobacteria bacterium | reverse complement strand
TTTCTTGCGAATACACGCTCCATCAAGCACAAAATTCCGTCGCCAATCGCTATAAACTGTTTCGAATATGCGAGCGAAAAAGATCGCTGGTCCACTACACCGACTCGCAGCATGATCCACTTAGTTTTTGGACATTATGCGGTAGACTTACGTGCGTTATTTTTGTATACTTATGACATAAGCTATCGAAAGCCCACACCGTAATGACAAATTCCGCGCTTTCCAAGGACGACTATTTCTTTCAGATGTACGGCCTTAACGCTCGGCCGCCCGCCGCCTTGAACGCCGCCTTGACACAGGCGATTCAAAGCCTCCGCCGGAGCATTTATGCCGAATCGGCCGGTGAGCTCACGGAAGCCGAACTCAAGGTACTGAGAGAGTCCGGTGTCGATGTAGAGGAACATCCGAAACTACCGGATCCGTTGCTCGAGTTCGCCACCGATTTCGCAGCCATACTCAAAACCAGTCTGAGCACATCCCAGGCTGCGGATCGACTGGGCGTCCACGCGGTGCGCATCCGCCAGATGATTGCCGATCGAAGCTTGTACGCTGTTCGTATCGACGGGCGTTGGCGTGTTCCGGAATTTCAGTTCCAGGGAAATCGGCTGGTACCGAATATTGGCGAGGTAAACGCCGCAATTGATCGCGGGCTTGATGCCGTCTCCGTACTGCGCTGGTACACCTCGCCGGAACCCGAGTTGGAATCCGCCGACGACACTGTCTTGAGCCCCCTCGCCTGGTTGAAACGAGGCTTGTTACCCGAACCTGTCGTGCAGCTCGCCCGCCATCTCTAACTCATGGCGAAGGTTCCGCGCGCACCTTCCCTCGACACACTTCATAGTCTTACTCCCGATATCAAAGTCTTATCGCCCGGTTCCCGGCTGTGGCGATTGTATTATCGCAGCGGGGACCATCCTATGCGATGGTGCGACTTTCGGCATGTGGGACCGTTGGGTGCCCGTTTCGACCATCACTTGCCCGACGACGGTGCGCCGACCCAACAGGAACGATCCGTGCTGTACGCGGCGGCACATCCGTTCACTTGTCTCGCCGAGGTGTATCAAACCACGCGCACCATCAGCCGGTGGCACAAAGATCCGTGGCTGGTGGCGTTCGAATTAACCAAGCCGCTGGATTTGCTTGATTTGACCGGCGCTTTTCCCACTAAAAGTGGCGCATCGATGGGTTTGATGACGGGACCCCGTTCCGTTGAGCGTCGTTGGGCGTGTGCGTATTACGAAGTGTACGAGAATACACACGGTCTCTATTACCCCTCCTCAATGCACGCCAACGCGCCGGCTGCGGTTCTCACAGACCGTGCAGAAGCCTTAGACGTGCCCCCCAAACATCCGAGCTTTCATCGTGCGCTCGCAGATCCCGCGTTGCTCTCAATCTTACGAAACGCGGCGCGTACTCTAGGCTACCACCTGGTGTAATAACTTGGATTCTGCGTGCTCCTGGCCGGATGCCATCTGACCCATGGTGCTCAATCGCGCCACGCGCGCCAACTCTGCGCGTCTCTCAGAGATATCCAGAAACGTCACCACCGATCCCACGACTTCATCACCCCGGTAAACCGGCGAAGATCTATATTCCACGACTACTTGCTCTCCATCCACAGGTGTCATCCTGAGGCGCGTTGCGCCGAAGGATCTTCAGCCGTTTGCAACTGCCATGAATCTCCGGGTACTGAAAACATATTAAGATTCTTCGCGTTACTCAGAATGACATCTGTGCACGCGGCCGCACCTACACTTCGGGTAACTCCAATCTCAAGACCATGGAAATCGCCCCGGGCGCCTACCGCGTCACCGGTACCGCGGGGCAGGCGAACGAACAGATGGTTGAGATGTAGTCGCGGTCGGGTGTCCGTTGACCGGCCTAACGGGTCCATCGGGCGAACCGGTTGGCAATATTCAACGATATCAACTATTAGTTGATTGGTAGCCTGCGGCATGCAATGCATACTGCACATGAATGCGTCACGATCCGTTGCGCACCGCTGTAGGACGCCAACCAGTGTTTACCCGGCGATACCACATATGACGACTGATCTGAATCCGGCGGTCGATCAATCGACGCGCATGGATCAATTTGTGTCCGAGGTGATCGACGACATCAAGTCGGGCGACCTCAAGCTCCCGATGCTGCCCCAGGTGGCTTTGAAAGTAAGTCAAATCGTCGATGATCCGGATTCGAGCAGCGAGGATGTCGCGAAAATTATTGCCACCGATCCGGCGGTGAGCGCACGATTGCTGCAGGTCGTGAACTGCCCCCTTTACCGCGGCAGCCTGGTCATAGAGAACATCCCCATGGCGGTGACCCGACTCGGACGGGCCAGCATCCGCACCATCGTCATGAGCCTGATGGTGAAGCAGCTATATCGAGTCAAGAACATGAGTCTCCGATTGCACCTGACGCGCATATGGCGCCACAGCATCGAAGTCGCAGCGATCGCCCGCGTTCTGGCTACGACCTCCACTACGCTCGACGCCGATGAGGCCATGCTCGCCGGCCTCGTTCACGATATCGGCATACTTCCGGTGATCGCCAATGCGGAGCATCATCCGGACGTCGCCGCCGATGACGCGTTATTGTTGGCGGCTTGTCGTAAGCTTCATCAGCCGATCGGAAAGCTCATACTGCAGACCTGGAAGCTGCCCCAGGCGCTGGTCGATGTCGCCGGTCAGCATGAAAACTGGCGCTACAATGGCAGTCCCGAGGCTGAGTACCTGGACATCGTGATCATCGCCAACCTGCACGCGTACCGCAGCGCCGATCACGCCCTGTCCGGAGTGAACTGGAACGAAGTCCCCGCCTTGCAAAAACTCGGTCTCGACGCCGAAGAGAGCCTGAAACTGATTCGTGAAGCCGACGAGGAGCTTGCACAGATCAGGAGCATTTTCAGCTGACCGCATTTCGCATCTCGTCGAGTCGTCGTGGGGGAAGATTTATCCACGCTCGGGATATTCAACCACGCATACTGGTCCCGTGTCTGTTTGGGGAGGTGATGGCGACCCAGGCGTCACTGTTCGCACCGGCCGCCGCCCTACGGCAAGGTGTTGCCACCTCACCGGCAATTCCCTTGATCCCACACCGTGGAAGCCGTTTGGATTGCTAAATAAATTCGGCGGGCATGCAATTTGCATCTGTTCCCCAGACAAACAATTCACCACGCGGCGCCGGTCTGCGCGCCTGCTGCCGGCGCCGCAGACGGCGTCGCACCGCGCCTGGATATGACATGGATTCGACCGTCACACTATCGATGCAGGAATTCAAGAACGCCGACGGGGCGTTGAGCGGCGACGTGCTGCGCGGGCTCGCGGCGCTGTTCGAGCTCGACACCTTCATAGAGACCGGGACGTTCCACGGCAATACCGCCGCGGTGGCGGCGCAGGTATTTCATAAGGTGCACACCATTGAATTATCGGAGCCACTGCACCGTGCCGCCGCCGAACGCCTTGCCGGACAGACGAACGTCCATCTCTATCGCGGCGACTCGGCGTCGGTGTTGCCGGCGGTTCTGACGCAGACGTCCGGCAACGCCCTGGTGTGGCTGGACGCGCACTACAGCGAGGGCGACACCGCGCGGGGCGATGCCAACACCCCCGTACTGGCCGAGCTCGACGCCATTAAATCGGCGATCGCCGCGCAAGCCGTCATCCTACTGGACGATGTGCGCCTGTTCGAACCGTCTTCGCAGTTGCCCCTCGACTCTTCGGTCCGTGGGTACCCCCCGCTGATCGATGTCTATCAGCGGCTGCTGGAGATCAATCCCGACTATCAACTGTTCGTGTTCGGCGATGTCGCCCTGGCATTTTGCGGACCGGTGCAACCGCAGGTCTCGCCGGTGGTGCGCGCATGCACCGTCAGCCGGTTGTATGACGGCAAGAACTTCGCGATCGACGACGTGCTGGCGGCGGAACAAATCATCGCCGACGCCAATGGTGACGAAGCCACGCTGCTCGACACTCTACCGGACCGCTTTAGCGCCTCGGAAGCGCTGGGTTTGGGGAGTCACTACCGCATGTGGCAGGGTTTGGTCCGCTTCGGCGCGGCGCAATACGACGCCGCCTGCCGGGCGCTGCAACAGGCGATTGCGCTGGGACGCGACGACTGGCGGGTGCACTGGTACCTGGCGCGCGCTGCGCACCATGCCGGAGATGCGGCCCTCGCGGCCGAGGCGGCGCAGCTGGCACAGACTCGTCTGCCTGCGGACGCAGGCCGCGGAACGGAGTTGGGTAGCCAAGCTCCGGCCGACCACAGCGAGTCCGGCGGCGACACGCTGGACAAGCTAAAGACGCAGGGCTTGTGGCGCGATGGCGAGGCGTTGCGGCTGCATCTGGGCTGCGGCGAGCAGAAGTTCCCGGGATATATCAACATCGATTTTCCTCCCGAGGCGCACGATGTGATGACGGTGCGCGCCGACATGTACGCCGACCTGTCGGAACTCGAGTTTCCACTTGGAAGCGTCGACGAGATCCGTTCACATCACCTGTTCGAGCACTTCGGCCGGGTCGCGGCGCTGGCCCTGTTGATCCGCTGGCATGGGTGGTTGAAGACGGGTGGCCGCCTGCACATCGAAACCCCGGACCTCATTGGCAGCGCCCGCACCCTGGTTTCGGATGCTTCTCTGGCGCACAAGCTGGCGGTGGTGCGCCACCTGGCGGGGGATCAATCGGCGGACTGGGCCTATCACCGCGACCTGTGGTTCGAGGGACGCTTCGAGCGCACCCTGGCGGCGCTCGGATTCACCATCGTCAATCGCCGCAACTGGTCATGGCCGCACCCGCCGCACTTGTCCAACGTCGAGGTGACGGCGGTCAAGGAGCAGCAGCGGACCGCGGAGCAACAACTCGCCGCCGCCACCGCCCTGCTCGGCGACAGCATGGTTTCGCCCGCCGAGGGCGATACCCTGCAGGTGTGGGAGCGGCAATTGCGCGACGCGCTCGCCGGCGACATTCCACGGCCGAAGCGGCCAGCGGTTCCCCAACCCACCGCCGACCCCCGGCGGCTGCCGGAGCTGCCGCCCGGCGCCGATGATCCACCGCTGGCGGACATCCACGATTTCAACCAGCGTCAACGGGACGCGTGGATCCGTGACCGGGCGCGGGCCATTCCCCCCGGGTCGCGGGTGCTCGACATCGGCGCCGGCACCTGTCCTTATCGCGCGGATTTCAGCCACTGCCGCTACGAGACCCATGATTTCAAGCGCTATGAAGGGGTCAAACTGGGTGGCTCGAACGACTACGGTGACATCGATCACATCTCCGATATCGAGAAAATCCCGCTGCCCGACGCGAGCTTCGATGTGGTCTTGTGCACCGAAGTACTGGAACACGTGCCCGAACCGATCGTCGCGTTGCGCGAGATCGCGCGCCTGCTCAAACCCGGCGGCCGCCTGCTGCTCACCGCGCCGCTGGGGTCCGGACTGCATCAATTGCCATACCACTTCTACGGCGGCTATACGCCGCAGTGGTACCACCATTTCGCCCCGCGCGTGGGCCTGGAGATTGACGGCATCACCCCCAACGGCGGTTTCTTCCGGCTGCTGGCCCAGGAGTCGGCGCGGGTGGTGTGGACCCTGGATCGCCACCGGCCGCTGCACGGCGAACATCTCGAGTTCATCAAGCACCTGTTCGGCGAGTGGATCCCCCGCTACCTGTTCCAGTTGGAAAATGATTGTTTCATCGACCAGTTCACGGTCGGTTACCACGTGGAGGCCAGCAAGCCGCTAAGCCCGCGGCAGCAGGCGGACGACACCGGCCGATCGGTCACTTCCGCCCCGGCGCCAGCACCGTTCACCGCGCACCACGCGGTGGCGGTCGCCGGCATCCTATTCAGCAAAGACCGGGCACTGCAGCTCGATGCGGCGCTGAGCTCGATGTTCCGCCATGGGACCTCATTGGAGAACCTTACACTCACGGTGCTGTATGCCACCTCGGACGAAAACCATGCCGCCTTGTATCAGCGCCTCGAACAGCGCTATCCCGGCGTCCAGTTCCGGCGCCAGACGGATTTCAAGCGCGACGTGCTGGCTTTGGCCCGGACTGCGGAGCAGATCTTATTTCTCGTCGATGACAACCTCTTCGTGCGGCGGTTCTCGTTCAATGAATGTTCTGATGCGCTCATCCGGCATACAGACGTGCTGGGCGTGTCGTTGCGCCTGGGCGAAAACACGCGCTACTGCTATTCCCTCGATCGACCGCAATCCACCCCGGGTTTCCACGAACTAGAAGGATCCATGCTCAAATTCACCTGGCCGGGGCAGGATTGCGATTTCGGCTATCCGTTGGAGGTGTCGAGCTCACTGTACCGCGCCGCCGATCTGCTACCGCTGCTCGAGCGCCTCGACTACGCGGACCCGAACGGCCTGGAGGCGGGCCTGGCGGCCAATGTGGGACTGTTTTACGGCCACCGTCCGGCGCTGATTTGCCCGCCCCGGTCCATCACGTTTTGCGCACCGATCAACAAGGTGCAGGAGGTATGTGATAACCGCGCCGGCGAACGCGCCGAGCATACACCCGAACACCTGGCGGACCTGTTCCGCGACGGACATCGAGTCGACGTATCACGCTACGACGGCTTTGTCCCCAACGCCTGCCACCAGGAGATTGAATTGTCCCTGGTTGGGGACGGATGATCCGCCACAGGCCCTGTTGCGCGCCGGAATCGAACTTAGCCCAAATCCAAGGTGTGGTTTCGCGCCGGCATCCAGGCTGTCGATATAAAAATCGATCCGTGCAAAACCTGATCGTCGCGCTCACGGCTGAACCCTACCCGCGGTTACCCGGTTATTCCGAGGGATGGCCGCCGCCGACAGAATCGGTGTTTTCGCTCTATTTGGTCTGCATCGCCACCGGCACCCACAGCTCCTCGGTGACCGAGAAGATTTCGTCTTTGTGGTAGGCGTTAGGATTGTCTTTCTCGCGTTGTTGCGCGGGGAACAGCCGCGCCTCGCCGCGGACCTCCCAGTTGGGGCGCAGATCCGGCCGCAGATTGCGCACATAGTAGATATAACACGGCAAGCGTACGTAGTCGGTTTGCGAGTTGGCGAACACCAGGAACTCATAATTGTAGGTCTGGTTCGGCTCCAGTTTCATGCCATACTTCGCCACCCGCGTCGACGTCAACCACTCCGCCGCTTGCGTCTTTACATTCTTGTTGTGGGTCATCGGGTTGCGCTCAGCGCGATTGAACTCGTCGAGCACGAATTGCTTGAAGTCCGCGATCTCCTCTTCGGCGATGGTATAGCCGTACGCAACGCAGGCGCTGCCGACATTGTACAAGGAGCGCTTGCTCCGATTTCCAGGTATACGCCGCCCAGATCCCGGCCAGCACGATGGCGATGATCTGCACCCAGTTTTTGATCGACTCGGAACTAGCCGGCATAACGCACCCAAGCGGTGAACACAGCGACCTGCATTCTGTTTGTAGCGCCGACTCGGGTCAATCCCTTGCAATCACGGGATGCGTACTGGTCGGCGTCTAGAGTGACAAAACGAGGCCCGCCATTGCGGGCCTCGGCTTGGAGCTACAGCCGGCGACCTATGATTTCATCGACGTCTACCCCGAGCCCGCCAAGCGCGCCCGGGGTAGAGCGGGCCCTTGTCTAATCACTGACTCCGCGTATGATCCGAGTTTCATCCCGGGGCGAACGGCCCGCAATGGCAATGATGAAACTGAGCACCGTGGACGGCTGCACATTTGCGTGAGGCGCATTGCTGCCGCTGGCGCCAATCGCATCGGTTCCCATGACAACGGAGGTGCCGGCGTTTAGATACTGCGGCGTGGCCGAGGTCGCCAGGACGTTTCCCGACGGCTGTGTTTGCGTCGCAGCGCTGTTCGTCGCCCGCAGCGTGTGATCATGGGACGGCAACTGGGTGACATCCAGAACGACACTTTCCGCTCCAGGTTCGTCGCCCAGGTTGCGATTGGTTAATCCGGGGCCGGCCCCTTGTCCCATTGGAACGCGTCCCCGTAAATCCGGCAGGCCAAATGTCGTCAGGCCATCGCCACCATAGCTGTTGCCGACAATCTCAAACAAGGCTGTATGGTCTCTGATCGGGAGTAGCCGTCCATCGCAGAACAACCACCCGGGGGGTTCGAAATTTCCGGAGAACAAGCGAATTTCTCCGAGTAAAGGTTCAGACATGATATGCCTCCTATGTGCTTGCGCTATCCATCGACACACGATGGTATGAAGTGATTCCTATTTCGGCAATGATTCAGATCCCAGACCTTAGACCGGCGTTACAACGTCCGGCGCCAGTACGACCACCGGTGTCACCGGACCGGTATCCAGATCGTGGTTCTTGGGGATCGCGAGCCAAATCGTGCCGACTCCGTCTTCATGCTCCAGAATCTCCAGACCGATGTAATCCACCGCGCCCGAAGTGAACTGAAGTCCAGAGTGACGATCAAGTGTCGTAGCCATAATGATGCCTCTCCTTACGATTGATGATGCATGCGAACCAGTTGATGGCCTGTGGGTGGCCGCAATCGACGCTATTTCGACAGAATCAGAAAGTCAACCAGGAGTGAGGCACAACCGTTCGATGGTAGATTTCATATGACGACATGACACTTCTGAGTCGACTTGTCCGTGTGTCTCGCTAAAGTTATCTACCGTTCGACTTATTGCAGTTATTGTAGGGACTTAGCGCCCCGATCGGCGTCGACACCCGACGCCGATCAACACTTGCATCGGCAAAAGGGATTGATGAGTGTTGTTGTCAGGAAAGATCCCGGTGATTTGGATCGCCGAACGCTATCGACGGCAGCCGAACGATGCCTGCATTGACCCGAAATTGGGTCCAATTTGGACTGGTCGGAAGCTCTTACGGATTCATCATGTACATGATGATCTACGGATTCATCATGTACATGATGATCTCCTTGGCAACAAAACCTACCAACCCCAATCCCAGCGCAATAAACAGCACGAACATACCGAACTTCCCAGCCTTGGAGTCCTTGCCCAATCGGTAAATGACATAAACCATATAGCCGATGAGACCCCCGACACCAAGGATCAGAGACCAGTGCTCGAACTGCTCAATCGTCATAGATCCAACAAAATCAGCACACTAATGCGTTAGCAGGCACGCAATTTCGACCCAGTCGATTTTATACATTACAGGGACTCGGCGCACCGATCTGCGTCAAGACCCGGCGCCGATTAACATACATGCTATTCGTCAGGAACACGAAATGCAGGAGTTGAAATTGCACCTCCGAGGCTGCCTGTCGCTTGAGAAGTTCGGTGGCGACGAAATTCTCGAAAAGGCGGCCAAAAAGCTGAGGGTATGAAAGACCTCACCCCTCAAGGGCGAGGTTTTCCCGACATCACAAAACTGCCCTTTGCCCGTAGTCGCGGCCGCAAGCCCCACAGTCATGCCCTCCTTTGTCATCCTGAGGCCCGAAGGGCCGAAGGATCTTTCCTTTAATCAGTGCGTTATCATTTCGCGCTGGAAAGATTCTTCGCGTTGCTCAGAATGACAAGAAGCGGAGTGGGGGCGCTTTTTAAGCGCAATTGGTTGGTTCGCGGTTGTTTATGCCGCGCTCTGTTTGCGGTACTTGTGCCGTGCTCTTTTTACGGTACTTGTGCCGTGCTCTTTTTACGGTACTTGTGCCGTGCTCTTTTTACGGCAGAAACCCCACAAGCGCCATTCCCATGCAACCGCAGGTCGCTGTCATTTGATCACGGCAACGAGACGAACCGGTATCGTCGCAAAAAGGCGATCAAATGAATCTCCCCGCGCTAACGCGCGTGGAACCATCCCGGCTACGCCGGGATACACTGGACTCGGACGGCTGTCGGCAGAGCCGCATCCGACCTCGTCCGTGGCCCGCACGATACCGTGCGGGCATCGCGTCCATCCCCGTGCTCACGCACGGGGTTTTGTTCCGCGATAAAGCGCTATTATTTTTTTGCCGGGACACCCTGACTATCCTCGCGGCGTTTTCCTACCGGCATCAATAAAAGCGGTTTGGTATTCGCCGGCAGGTTCAGCGCGCGCGCAATCTTGCCGTCATCGAACGCGCCGACCGCAGCCGTTCCCAGTCGGAGCGCCTCGGCTTGTAGATACAGATTTTGCGCCGCGTGTCCCACCTCAATATCGACGTAGCGTTTACCACGCTCACCGTATTTCCGTGTCGTTCGTTCGTAAACGACGGTAATCACGACCACGACCGCTGCACTGGCCAGCCAAGCCTGATTCAGGGCGGCGCGCGCCAGGGTTCGACGAACATCACCGTCGATTACTTGGTCCAGCGCATGGTCCGCGGCGCGGTAGCGATACACGGCTGGCTCCAGGCCGTCGACGTCGCCTGCCGCGACATAGATTTCGAGCGGATACAGCGCGCCCGCGGATGGCGCCGTACGCAGGCCTTCGGGATGATTGATGCCCTGCGCCGCCCACAAGAGCCGTGCGAGTTCCGCGAGAGAAAGTGATACGGCGCGATATGCACGCACCGATCGGCGTCGTTGCAACAATTCCGCGAGCGGGTGTTCACCAGCGATCGATACTTTCGGCATTATCACGGTTTCTTGCGACTGCGCGGGTGGGATCCCTGTGTGACCATTCGCCAAATATAGTAGCACGACGCAACACAACCGGAAGCGGCCGGGCATTGCGTTCACCGCGTATAGTTGGATGAGTGTTTGTCTCCGGGGAAGCGCAGTACCGACACCGCAATCGGTTTGCCTCTACCCGCCACATCTCGTATCAATGACATATTCCGTTGTTTGACGCTCTATGATCCGATGGCCCCAAGACATCCAGATTTTATACGGATTGGACCGCCCGGTGGGTGCAATCGGATCATATCTGCGACTAAGCGCGCAACCCTGACCCAGTCGATTTCTACATATCAATGACTTAGCACGCCGATCGGCGTCGAAAGCCGGCGCCGATTTGCGGAATCAACATCGATGGCGTAGCACACGCGTGTGCCGGTCGGGCCTGGCAAAGCGGTGTTCAAGGTCTACGCTAGGGGTAATGATTGGTCCCACACGCAGTATCAATAAGTTACAAGTGGCCTCGTCGGCCCTGGGTGTCATTTCCCTGTTGACGATCGGTGCTGCAGCGCAGGGAGCTGGCGCGTGCAAAGACTGCAGTGATTTGCCGATGTTTGCTACACAACCCGTTCAAGCCTGTTATGGGTGGCGAGCCGGCGACCAGCACAATAGTGGCACAAGCGCTGCGCATGCAATGTGTTTTGATTTGGATTTTGCCGACGACATCACCGGCATGCGCACAACTCGTGGCGCGACAATTTTGTTTCCTACGCACTATGTGGGTGAAGCATCCCTGCCAGAGACGTCCGTCTCGGATCTGGTGGACCGGACTGCCAGGGTACGTGACCGCTATCTCGAAGCGCTAAACGACAAAAAGAGCTTCAAAGGCGTCTACGCCAAGGCTCAGTTCGATCGTTATACCGACGGCGCTGGCGATGATAGATTGCTCGCCTTAGAGTGGGAACTGTTCGATGAAGGCTGGTACGAGGCGAAAAAGGAGCTTGATAAAAAGAGAGTCGAGACCAAGGTGCAGTTTTTTCAAATGCTGAGAGATCTGCGCACTCATGAGCACAATGAACAACTGCACAGGCTCAAGATCTTGAGAAACACCGTTCATTTGCATCAGGCGAAGAAAAGGCACCGCGTTCTGGAGCGTCTGCTTCCCAAGTACGCACAACGACTGGAGAGCGGTTACGCGACGATGGCGGAATTTCAGCGGATCAGCTACCAGCATCGCCGCGCTAGTTTAGACTTGACCCACTACTCAGGTCTCACCCATAGTAATCTTTCCGCGATCGAGTTCGTTGTGCTCAACAACGTTGAACGAATCACGCTCAAGGACAATCAAACAATCGCCGAGCTGGCAATCACTAATTCCTACGACCTGGCGCTGCAGGAACTATTTATCGACCGCAGCGAGTTCTTTCCAACCTGGCTGGACGATCTCTCCGTACGCGTATACATGGAACACGATGAGAATCCCGTCTTCCGCGAGCGTGAAAACATCATTGGACTGCGGGTGCGAGTGCCTCTCAGATTGGACCGCGGACGTGATCGGTTGATCGATATCGAAAAATCCGCGTATCGTGACCAGCAACAGGCAATCAAACTCCGTATCGCTCAAAGGATCGGCTCGATTTCGGAGTCGTTCCGTTTTCAACAAAAACGCATCGTTTCGATTTCCAGCGAATTGGTTTTTCTGAAGGAACAAAGAAAGCTCCAGGAAGAACGCGCGCGTCACACTCTGGCAGCACTGCCTGCGGTGCCGGAAAAGACCAGCGAATTACTCGAATTGGAGCTGATTCAAAAACGTGAGGATGTGTTGTTGGCGCGTATTTTGGCCTATGAGCAGTTGCTGGCTTTGGCGCACTTGGTGGCGCCGGAGTCGCTGCGCGAGTTAATCCACCACTAGGATTCGATTGTCGCCGTCGGGAGGCGCCCAGTGAGCATTCTCAGGGGTTGTAACTACGCCGGACCATGGATGCTGCTCAGGTATTGAAAAGATTACGTCTGCGATCTCGTTGTCGTGGGTGAAACCACCATGGAGATTGATGTCCACAGCCGACCGGATGTTATGAAGCGTGTTGAATGCGGAACTCCACTGTAGCACGACGTGGCGAATCTGGGCCACTTCGCTGTCCTCGAATCGGCTGTGATAAGTCCGCGCCAGTTTTATATAACCATTCCCCCCCTTGCCCTTGTTCCAGGCGCCTTGGACAAACAGCCTGCGCAGCTTACACGCGTACACCTGGTCAAAGGCGATCGGATGACGGCCGCTGTTGAGAATATGGACATTTTCGATCACGCAGTGCGTTGCGAACTTCGCGCTGACCGCATCGACGGCGAATTGTGGATAGAGATTCTCGTACCGAAATTGCACATTCTTGGGATCCGCGGTGCCGATACGTTGTTCAATAGTGAAGTCTCGCAACTGGATATGAGACGCCGGCGCAGTTCTGAGGATGCGTGTGCCGGCGGCCGCGAGGCGCAGTCCGATAGGATGAAGAATTTGTATGACATTCCCATTTACATGCGTCACTTGAACTAGCTTTTGACGAAGATACGGATATTTCTTTCTCCAGACCTTGGACCCGATCGCGGTCATGAACTGGGGATCATTGGGCGCCTTTACCAGGAGAAAATCTCCGGGCCTGATGTTTGACGTGTCCGTCACGTTCAGGGAACGCTCCCCGGGCCGGGTGTCCCGGGTGAGGCTCGCGTGCCGGTTATGCATCAGCTTGCCATTCAGGGCGATAACGGCCTCATGCGGGCGTCGCAGATGCGACACCAAACGCGTTTGGTCGGGGCCCGCTCCCTGCAGGACGACGAGACTTTTCAACCGTAACGGCCGATACAGGTCGATACGACCCGTCGGCAAGCGCACGAACGAAGCCCGGTCGTCCGGCAAGCTGTCGATGATAGCCTGTAACGCTGCGGCGTCATCCTTCCCATCATCTGGAACCACGCCGTAATTCCGCGTATCGACGAAAGACCGTGACTCCGCGGGACCAAAGAAATCCAAATCGGGCATGGATATGGCGCCTTCGGTCAGCGCCAGCGTAAATAGAAAGACACTGTATGACGCGATCATCAGATAGGATGGCAGCCATCTGGCAAACGGGTGTTTGATGCCGGCAGCGCTGTTTTCGCTACTTTGCTTGTCTCCACCTTTGGACCATTTCTGGTCCGACAGATGAAAATAGGCCCGGATCTTGATGATCGCCCCCACCCATTGGTTATAGAGCATCAAAGGGATGGTGAGCATACTCACGCGATGCCCGCGGAAAGCGATGACGAACATCTGTATGACACGTACCATGAACACCCAGGCGATATAAAAGGGCAGATATATGAACGACTTGAAAATCGTTAGTATGACCGCGCCCGTAATACCCACCAGCGAAGTCCACATCGAAAGTCTTTGATCGAGAATCGCGATCCAGATAAACAGGCCGGTAGTTCGCCAGCCCAGAGCGAGTGCGCGATCATTATTGCGCAAGGTGTTACCGTACCAGCGATACGGCAATGACGTGCTCACTGAAACAAAGCTTGCATCCCGGCTCTCC
The DNA here is from genome assembly GCA_947258975.1 of uncultured Gammaproteobacteria bacterium. Classification (GTDB taxonomy): domain Bacteria; phylum Pseudomonadota; class Gammaproteobacteria; order Arenicellales; family JAANXG01; genus CALZGZ01. Next base: position 4,326 of record CAMYKK010000096.1, on the reverse strand, counting down.
AGTGAATAGGTTGTTACGTCCGGTATATACAGCATGTTCCACTTGTGTTTCAGGAGGTAGAACCAAGTGCTCTTGTCGTCGCCCATGAGAAACCTGAATTTGCCATGACGCCAATGTGTGATGACATCCTGCTCGATCATGCGGATGAAATCCTCCTGGACGATGATCGAGGTGCGGATTATTGAGAATCTTCCCGTCAATGTCAGCACCTTGTTGGACAGGGACTGGGACTGAAACAAGACATGGCGTTGACCGAACTTCAGATTGAACCAGTCCTTATACCATTGGGAGCGCGTGTTGATGTAAGCGACCTCGTTCGTGGTCAGCGCGCCTAAATCGCGAAACACGGAAAAGAAAGGAATGGTGTTTTTCAGGGTGTAGCTTTCGAGATAACTGTCTCCATCCATGAAAACGGTGACGCTGTTGGGGTCATCCGTGTCACGCCGGGCAATGGCACGCAAGGCATGCCCCATAGCGATGCGTTTGCCCTGACTCTGGCGCTGCAAGACGAGTTCCACCTTGTGACGAACGGGATGCGCGTCATACACGGCGCTGATGACTGCGTCATCCTGGTCCGATCCAGTTGCCACCACTACGGTGGCGTGACAGGGAATTGTCGCGAGTTCGGAGAATATCGACTGGAACGTCTCGACCGAGACCCAGGCTTCTTCCTTGAAGGACGGAATCATGAAAAAGATGTGCTCGGGATACTTCTTGGCGTCGGGCCATAGCGCCACTTTCCGTCGTAATTTCGGGTAACGAAACGAAGCGTAAATAACGGAACGGATATAGTGAGTCACCTGCCAGCCGTATCGCCACAGCGCGAACAGGCCCAGGACAATCACTGTCTCGTTTTTGACATAATAGAAATACGGCCACATCGAATAGCCGATAGCCAAGGCAATGAGAAAATACGTCACGCCCGGAATAATGAAGGAGATGAGCCCCTCTTTCCGTCCAAAGCGTTTGATCATTTTTTGTACCTAGAAGGTCTTTATCCAGACCTTGACACGAGTATTGGGGGGCAGTCGCACGTCTTCATTAATGAACTCGAGTCGAATCAATGTCTCGTTGAGGCTGACCTCCTGGGTCACCGTTGCGTTGCTGTTCGCGGAAGCGTACCCGACGGCGACGACCTTCGCCTCATATTCCGTGTCCGTGGAAGGAGCGAAGACTTTTGCGTCCATACCAATTCTTATCTTTAAGGCATCGTCGCTCAGCAGCTTCAGAAGCACATGAGGGGAGCTGTTTTTCTCGATCAGAATCATGACGTCGTTGGGTGTGACGTAACTCCCCACCGTCCGCTGTACGTGAAAAACCCGGCCTCCCACCGGGGCTGAGACGTTTTGCTGGATTTGTCGTTCAGCCAGGGCATCGCGTTCGCTTTGCAGGCGGCTCTTCTCCTTCTCCAGGACATCGATCCGCTGGTTAACCGATGACTGGTCCTGTTTTGATTCCTCCAGCGCCCGCTGGTAATTGATCACGGCCTGCTGGTACTGATTTTCAATGAAGCTGTAGTCTTTGATCGATATGATCCGTTTGTAAAACAACTGTTGTGCATTCTGGTATTCGAACTCCTTTTTATATAGTTTTTGTTTCAGCGTCATGAGCAGGACCTCGTTTCCACTTGCACGCTGTTGTTTCATGGCCTGTATTTGTTCTTCTACGGCATGCAGCGCCCGATCGACGTTTTTCAAAGAGATCGCAACATCCGGATCCGCTATTACGAACATGGGCGTGCCGGTGTCCACAAAAGTGTTGGCACCGACATGTATGGCCTTTACGACACCTTGGGTATTGGCTGTGATTTTCTCTATATTGCCGGTCACCACACCGGTGGCATGGATGCGGTAGACCGTGTTATAGAACAACACAGCAACAACCAACGCGATGAAAAGCACGCCAACGGAGAGGGATACATAGCTCTTTGCCTTGAAGTGCCTGGTCAGACCTTCGGACTCCAATTCCGTCAGGGTGATCGCGTCTTCGATTGGCGTGGCTACGCCGGGTGTAGTGACCACGGAAACGAGGTCTTCGACGTTGCCGATCTTGCCTTCAATCGCGTGTTCGATGTATTGACGCAGCACGCGCTTGTTGGGTCTTGACAGATTGCTGAATTCGAACCCGGCCACGTTTCCGCGCCGGTTCTTGAATTTGAGCTCCACCTTCAAGCTCAACGACGCGTCGGGCATCGGAATAACACATTGAGCGGGAATCAGCTGATCGGGTTTGAGTTCCGTGTCAAAGGCCTCGATGCCAACGCCGATGATCGACCAATCCCGTGTGCGATAAGGGATACCGTTGACCTCGACCAACATCGGAAGGGTCACCCGGTGCGCCTTGCGCTTATAATTCGCTTCTCTGATCGGGACCGCGAACATAATAGATTCCGCGCTGTGGACGAGCCCGTCGATTCGCCACACCAGTACTCAGTGTGCAAACCAGGACACCCACCACGAGCTTGTTAACGTTTGCTCTTCTGTTACTCTTAAAGATAGACGTTATCCGAGCTTTTTCCACAAATCCGGGTCATAACTTATTGATAATCAATAAAACTATCCGGCTCCGTTACCGTCGAATCCATGTCCGGGTTGCTGTGGGTCGTGTCGCCTTCGCGGATCGTCCGTGCACCGGCGGGAGGGGGCACAACACCGGCGGGTGCCGCTCGAAGAGATTGTCGCGCCTTGTAAAGCCGCAACAAGCAATTATGCTTTATTACAGGGGCTGTGCATTACGTAGGCAACTCGCGGGGGTCAATTCATCATGAAGGTCACAATTTTCGGAAGCGGTTACGTGGGGCTGGTCACCGGCGCCTGTCTCGCTGAAGTGGGTAACGACGTGGTGTGCATGGACGTCGACGCATCAAAGATCGAAAAACTGAACAACGGCCAGATTCCGATATTTGAGCCGGATCTCGATCGGCTGGTGGAGAAGAACATGGCTTCCGCTCGCCTGCGATTCACTACGGATCCTGAGGCAGCAGTCGAGCACGGGTTGTTTCAGTTCATTGCTGTCGGCACCCCCCCGGATGAAGACGGGTCCGCCGATTTGCAGTATGTGCTCTCAGTTGCAGAGTCGATCGGCCGCTATCGGACCGACTACTGTATCGTCGTCGACAAGTCGACGGTGCCGGTGGGCACCGCCGACAAGGTCAACAGGAAAATCAAAGATGTCTTGGAACAGCGTGGCGGGAAGCTGGTTTTTGATGTGGTTTCCAATCCCGAGTTTCTCAAGGAGGGCGCCGCCATCGACGACTTCATGAAACCTGATCGTATCGTTGTCGGCACCGACAATCCGCGGACCACGGAATTGCTGCGGGTGTTGTACAGTCCCTTTAACCGGCACCGTGACCGGTTAATGACCATGGATATCCGTTCCGCGGAGCTCACCAAATACGCGGCAAATGCGATGCTGGCGACCAAGATCAGCTTTATGAACGAACTGGCGAATCTGGCTGAGCACCTCGGCGCGGATATTGAGCAGGTGCGCAACGGGATCGGCGCCGATGCGCGCATTGGCTATTCCTTTATTTACCCGGGTTGCGGTTATGGCGGTTCCTGTTTCCCGAAAGATGTAACCGCGCTCCAGCGCACCGCCTCCGAGGTGAGCTACGATGCGATGCTGTTACGCACCGTGGAGGACATCAACGCGCGCCAGAAGCAGCGGTTGTTCGAGAAGATCCAGGCGCATTTTTCGGCGGGGCTCAAGGGGCGCACCATCGCCCTGTGGGGGCTGGCCTTCAAACCGAATACCGATGACATGCGGGAAGCTCCCAGCCGAGTGCTGATGGAAGCGCTGTGGGACGCGGGAGCGAAGGTTCGCGCTTACGATCCAGGGGCGCTGGACGAAGCCCGGCGCATCTACGGCGATCGTGACGACTTGTATCTCGCCGAGGATCCGGAGGCCGCCCTGGATGGGGCCGACGCCCTGGCTGTGGTCACCGAATGGCGGATTTTCCAAAGCCCGGATTTCGACCAGATCAAGCGTCGACTCAGTGCACCGGTCATTTTCGATGGCCGCAATCTCTACGATCCGGAGTTTCTTGCCCAGCGGGGTTTTCGCTACTACGGAATCGGGCGCGGGGTCTTGCCCCGTAGCGTATCCGTGGAACAAGGATCGAGCGCAACCGCGGCAGAAGGATTAGAGACCGATATCCTAGAGGTGCCAACGGCGAGTAGGAACGTGGCCTGAGTCGGCTGCACCAACTCCCCGAAACTGGCGGAGAGGCTAGCCCGCATATTGCACCAGTCGGCCACCGGCCTTAAGGGAACTGACCGTAAAATCAATGGCATATATCGAATCTTGCCCTTCTCGCCCGGGTTACGT
>CAMYKK010000095.1 GCA_947258975.1 uncultured Gammaproteobacteria bacterium | reverse complement strand
AGAATCCATAACGGACCACTTTCGATGGGCTGTCAACGCTCTGAATGCAAGCTTGGTTCGGACATGACGGGTTGATCATCGGGCACACTCCTGGATTCGTGTACCTAACTCCCTGAGTGCACATGGGTTTTACCGGCATCTGCAACAGTGTATGAACGAAGCACCCATATCGACGGAAACTGCAATATAATCAACTGACTCCAATTTTCGGAACCCACGCGGATGCCGTCAGCCCTCGTCGGTCTGGCCATTGCGGCCATGGTACTCGTCTTTTCGGTGCTCCTGTTCACGCCCGCGGGCCGGCTGGACTGGACGCTCGGCTGGGTGTACGTATGCATCGTCGCCGTCAACGTGACCATCAACTGGGCGTGTCTGCTGCGCTGGAATCCCGAACTGATCGAGCGCCGCATGCGTTTCGGCAAATGGACGAAGACCTGGGACAAGGTGTGGGCTGTGCTGTTCGCGCCGGTGATGATTGCGATCTACGTCGTCGCCGGACTCGAGGCGCGCACGGGCGTCTCGAGTCCGGTGGAAACAATATGGCTGCTCGGCTTAGCGGTCTTTATCTCCGGGTCGGCGATACTCACGTGGTCGATGGTCGTGAACCCGTTCTTCGAGAAGACCATGCGCATCCAGACGGACCGCGGGCATCGCGTAATCGAAACTGGACCCTACGCCTACGTCCGTCACCCCGGTTATTTGGGCTTCATTGGCTGGATCATGTCGGCCCCGCTGCTGCTCGATTCATCCTGGGCGTTCATCCCGGCCCTGCTCTCGGTAGTCGGGGTCGTGATCCGCACGGTCCTTGAGGATCGCACACTCCAAGCGGAGCTCTCCGGCTACCCGCAGTACGCGGCGCGGGTTCGCTTTCGCCTGATCCCGGGTGTGTGGTAGCCAAAGAGGCTTGCGACGGGTGGGTCGCCGCAAGTTGAAGCGTTCGTTGAGCGCATGCGCACGTAAGGTGATCGGCGGCGGCATCATCCTGATACTGGTGTTGACGACTGTGCTCATGATGTTAGAGGGGATACACGATTGGATACAGACCCAGGCGATATGAATGACCAATTAAGGCAATAACGCCTCCCCTGGTCAGCCATACCAATCAAGGAGCTGTCGTGATGATTAGTCGTTCAAAGAGGTTGAAAGCTCTTGCCACTGTTTCGGCGGTTGTCGGCATCGGTTTTCTTGTCTACGTAGTGGCGTTTATACCTCGGTCCGAATTGCCTGAAGGCATCGCATCCGGTAACGGACGCACAGAAGCTACAGATGTCGATATCACAACGAAATTCGGCGGTCGGCTGGAGAGCGTTTTGGCCAAGGAGGGCGATGAGGTCAAGATCAGTCAAATCCTAGCCCAGTTTGATACGCGCGAACTGCATGCGCAACTTCGTAGAGCCCAGGCCGAGGTTCGCCGCACAAGACAAGAACGGCATGTTGCCACGGCGGTGATCGCTCAGCGCGAAAGTGAACTCTCCCTTGCCGAGAAAGACATGCAGCGCTCCGCTGGGCTTTACGAGAACGATAGTATCCCCCTAGAAAAGCTAGAGCGTGATGAAACAGCTGTGGAAACTGCCCGGGCGACATTGACGGCGGCGCGGGCCCAGCTTTCGAACGTAGAAGCGGCCATCGAAGCCGCCATCGCCAGCACCGAACTGATAAAGACACAAATCGACGACAGCGTACTGCGGTCTCCGATCAGGGGTCGAGTGCTTTACCGTCTAGCCGAACCCGGCGAAGTGTTACCGGCAGGCGGTAAGGTCCTCACCGTACTTGATCCCACCGACATGCATATGACGCTTTTTCTTCCAACCCAAGATGCAACCAGAGTGGGCATCGGCGCCGAGGCTCGCGTCGTGTTTGACGGCCTTGCCGACCGGGTGATACCGGCTCGGGTTACCTTTGTTGCGCCTCGTGCCCAGTTTACGCCCAAAGAGGTCGAGACCCGCACCGAACGTGAAAAGTTGGCTTTTCGCATCAAGGTCCAGATGGATAGTGAGTTTCTCTACACACATACCGCGTTGGCAAAAGCCGGTGTTCCAGGCGTCGCCTATATTCGCCTCGACCCTAATGCTAAATGGCCGGAACACCTGGAACCGGCAGAAAATGGGACGCGAACGCAATGACGAAAGAATTTTTTAGTGTCTGCGAAAGAAGATTAACCGATGAAGCCTATCGCTCGCGTAACCGGACTTAGTCACCGCTACAAGAACAGCGTGGCGTTAGACGGCGTCGATCTAGAGATTCCGGCGGGTGGTATTGTGGGCTTGATCGGCCCCGACGGCGTGGGTAAATCCAGCCTGCTGTCCCTAATATCTGGGGTGCGTAAGATTCAGCACGGCTCGGTACACGTACTCGGTCGCGATATGCGTCGCGCTCTGAATCGAGCGGTAGTGGGACCGCGCATCGCTTACATGCCTCAAGGTCTGGGTCGCAATCTCTATATGACCCTGTCGGTATTCGAGAATGTGGATTTTTTCGGTCGTTTGTTCGGCCACAACCAGGAGCAACGGGCCTGGCGTATCCGCGAGTTACTGAAAGGTACCGGCCTGACACCGTTTGTCGATCGTCCCGCCGGTAAGCTCTCCGGTGGCATGAAACAGAAGCTGGGACTTTGCTGTGCCCTGATCCACAATCCGGATCTGCTGATTCTGGACGAGCCCACCACGGGCGTTGATCCCTTGTCACGGCGGCAGTTTTGGGAGTTGATCGAGCGCATTCGCTCGCGCCGTGAAGACATGAGCATCATCGTCGCCACTGCCTATATGGACGAAGCCGAGCGTTTCGACTGGCTGGTCGCCATGGACGACGGTAAGGTGCTTGCCACCGGCAGCCCGGCTGAAGTGAAAACCGGCACCGGCACTAGCAGCCTGGAAGCAGCTTTTATTGCTCTGTTGCCGGCCGAAAAACGTCGCCGCCATGAGGCCCTAGCGATCCCGTCCCGACGCGCCAAAGACGCGGTAGTGGCCATTGAAGCCGATGGACTTACCCGCCGGTTTGACGATTTCGTTGCCGTCGACCACGTCAGCTTTCGCATCGAGCGGAGTGAAATCTTTGGTTTTCTCGGTTCCAACGGTTGCGGTAAGACCACCACAATGAAGATGCTCACCGGACTGTTGCCCAACTCGGAGGGTGAGGCCCGCCTATTCGGACAACCTGTCGATGCCGAGGACATCGAGCTACGCAAACGGGTCGGCTACATGTCGCAGGCCTTCTCATTGTACAGTGAGCTGACAGTCCGTCAGAACTTGGAACTGCATGCGCGCATATTTCAGTTGCCCAAGGCGGACTTGGACACTCGGGTGGCCGAAATGATCGCACGCTTCGGTCTTGGCGACGTGATCGATGAGTTAGCGGAACGACTGCCCTTGGGTGTGCGGCAACGCTTGTCTCTAGCGGTGGCGCTGATCCACGGGCCGGAGATGCTGATCCTCGACGAGCCTACATCGGGGGTTGACCCGGTGGCGCGCGACTATTTCTGGCAACTCCTGGTACAGCTGTCTCGGGACGACGGTGTCACCATTTTTATCTCCACGCACTTCATGAACGAGGCCGAACGCTGTGACCGTATTTCACTCATGCATGCCGGGAAGGTGCTAGCTCAGGGCACTCCCGCTGAGTTGATCCGCGCACGTGGGGCGAAAAACCTTGAAGACGCGTTTATCACCTTCCTGGAAGAGACCGCCAACGACACCGTTGCGCCTACCGAATTGATAGACTCGCCTGATCGCCGCGGACAGACCGACGCAATGCAACAACGACCACGAAGCGCACTGTTTGATCCGCGCCGGGGGTGGGCCTACGCCCGCCGCGAGGGCCTGGAAATTGCTCGCGACCCGATTCGGATTGCCTTCGCCCTGCTCGGCCCCATCGTTCTATTGATCGCCTTCGGTTACGGCATCACGTTTGATCTAGAGAATATCTCCTACGCGGTGCTTGATCGTGACCAGAGTTCTGAAAGCCGCCACTACCTGGAAAACTATGCCGGTTCGCGCTATTTCGAACAGCATTCGCCGCTGCATAGTTACAACGATCTAGAAGAGCGCTTGCGCGCGGCTCAATTGACTTTCGCCATTGAAATTCCACCGGGGTTTGGTAAGGACCTGAGGCGCGATCGTCAACCGGAAGTAGCTATTTGGCTCGACGGAACCGTCCCGTTCCGCGCCGAAACCGCACGCGGATATATCCTCGGACTACACCACCTTTACTTGGAGGAGCAGCGGCTGCGCAGCAATCTCGGCGGCGCCCGGCAAGACCCGCTCGTCACCGTCGAAACGCGGTTCCGCTACAACCAGGACTTCAAAAGCGTTTACGCCATGGTGCCTGGTACCATCATGATGTTGCTTGTCTGGATTCCCGCGATGATGACTGCCGCCGGGGTGGTGCGTGAAAAAGAGATGGGATCCATCACTAACTTCTACGCCACGCCGGTGAGGAGCCTGGAATTTCTGTTGGGTAAACAGCTTCCGTACATTGTCCTCGCTTTGGTCAACTTCGGGAGCCTGGTCTTGTTGGCTGTCTTATTGTTTCAGGTGCCGATCAAAGGCAGTGTCGTTGCCTTGTTGGTGGGTGGGCTGCTCTACGTGATCGCGACCACTGGCTTGGGCCTGTTGATGTCTTCCTTCATGAAGACCCAGATCGCAGCAATTTTCGGCACCGCCATTATCACCACCGTCCCGGCGGTCAACTTCTCCGGCTTTTTCTCCCCGGTGGCTTCCCTCACACCCGGTGCTCAGGTGTTCAGTCACATATTTCCCAGCAGCTATTTCCAACAGATCAGTTTGGGCACGTTCACCAAGTCTCTGGGGTTTGACGCGTTGATATTCAACTTTGTCATGTTGGCCTTGTTGGTGTTGGTCTACCTCGCCCTGGGGCTGACCTTTCTCAAGACACAAGAGCGTTAGTCATGAAGCGCTCCCTCACCAACATCGTTCAGCTGGGCATTAAAGAACTGTTCAGCCTGCGATATGACCCGGTGATGCTGTTTCTGATCGTCTATATGTTTAGCTTTTCCATCTTCGAGGAAGCCCAGAATGCGGTCACCGGAGTGGTTAACGCCGCGGTGGCCATTGTCGACGAAGACCGTTCTCAGCTTTCACAACGTATCGGCGATGCCTTGCTGCAGCCCCGCTTCCAGGCACCCGTGGCCATATCGGTCGACCAGGTTGATGCGAGCATGGAGGCGGCGCGTTATGCCTTCGTCCTCGATATTCCACCGAAATTTCAGGCGGACCTCCTCGCCGGTCGGCCAACGGTGATTCAACTCAACGTGGACGCCACCGCCATGGGGCTGGCCGGTACCGGCGCCGGCTATATCCAACAGATTATCGCCCAGGAAGTGAGCGCATTTCGAGGAGACGACCGGGAGGCCCAGGCCATCAACATTGTTATCCGCGCAAGATTCAACCCCAACATGGAGGCCATAGGGTTTCAAGGGGTGATGGCGCTGACCAACAACATCACCCTCATGGCCATCCTGCTCACCGGCGCGGCCCTCATCCGCGAACGTGAACATGGCACCATCGAACATCTTCTGGTGATGCCCCTGCGGCCGATTGAGATCATGCTGGCGAAGGTGTGGGCCAACGGTTTGGTGGTGATCTTGGTCGCCAGCCTGTCACTCTACTTGATTGTCCAAGGCGCACTGGCGGTTCCAATCGTTGGCTCTATCACGCTCTATTTATCAGTCGCAGTCATCTACCTTTTCTCGGTAACCTCATTAGGCATCTACCTGGCGACACTTGCCCGCTCTATGCCGCAATTTGGCCTGCTCGCAATGATTGTGTTTGTGATCATGTTGTTGCTGTCCGGTAGCCATACCCCCTTGGAGAGCATGCCCGCGGCACTGCAAGTGATCATGCAGTTTGTGCCCTCCACCCATTTCGTCCGCATGGCTCAGGCGATTTTGTTTCGTGATGCTGGCGTGGATGTAATTTGGCCGGATTTGCTCGCCACCGCCGTCATTGGCGCGGTTTTTTTCGTTGCCGCACTGCTGCGTTTTCGTAAGACCGTTACTCTGACCCAGATATAAAGATCTCGAACTCATTAAGGTGAAATGGACATGAGACGATGTTACTTTTTCAGTCTATTGGCCATGCTGTTGCTACTGCTTACGGCCACTGCTCAAGCGGCAAAGGTATTCAATATCGGCATCGTCACGGATGGACCGGTAGAACATACCAGTTGGTCGCCTGAGTTATTCAAGAACGAACTATTGTTGCTCACCAAGGCCGACTTCGACGTTCGCTTCCCCGCGGCAAAACATCTTGATGGCGGGTGGTCGGCCAAACGCATTGCTGCGGCACACACGCAGCTGCAAGAAGATCCGGCGGTCGATATGGTGCTGGCGCTGGGCTATGTCTCTGGCGCCGTTGCCGCGCTCACCAGTCCGTTGCGTAGGCCGACCTTTGCTCCGTTTGTCATGGATGCGGATCTGCAGGGGCTTCCTAAATCAGGAAACACCAGCGGCGTCAAGAACCTCAATTATTTGAGCAGTGGTGCTGATTTTGTGCGTGACTTGCAGGCCTTCAACAGTGTTGCCAATTGCAAGAATATCGCAGTGTTTGTCGACGAAGCTAACTACAAGGCTCAGCCGGGGTTGATTCGCCGGGCACGGGAGGTAACCGCCGCGGCAGGTGTCGAGCTGCTATTTATTCAACAACGGGCACGAAACGAAGAATTGGCGGTTCGGTTGCCGCCAGTTGTCGATTGTGTGGTCGTCACAGACCTGGCCCGTCTTGGTCCCGCGTCCATGGATCGGCTAATCGCCGCCTTGATTGAGAAAAAAATACCTAGCTACGGCCTGCTTGATTCTCAACTGGTTGAGCGCGGGTTGCTGATGGCTGAAGCACCGGCTTCTGACTGGCGGCGGTTGGCACGCCGTAATGCCTTGAATATGCATGCGGTGTTACACGGCGAATCCGCCGAAAATCAACCGGTCACCTTTAGGAGCAAGCGGCGCCTGACTATTAATATGGCCACCGCACGGGCCATCGGCATCTCGCCCCGGTACGACATCCTGGACTCCGCTCTGCTGCTGCACGAAGAGCCGGCCCCGCAAGGGCGGCAGCTTTCCCTGGCAATGGTCGCGGCGGAAGCGATTGTGGTGAATCTTGATTTGCGCGCGGCAGAATTGCGGGTGGAAGCTGGGCAGACCGATGTAACATTGGCGCGTGCCAGATTGTTGCCACAACTCAATGCTAGCGTCGATTATACCCAGCTTAACGATGACAGCACGGCGGTGATCGGTGGTGTGGCCGCCGAGCAGTCCACTGCTGCCGCAATCACCCTGAGTCAGCTCATCTACTCCGACGCGGTGCGCGCCAATGTAGAGATTCAGCGTTACCTGCAGAACAACCGCGAGGCGCTCAAACGTCAGTTGGAGTTGGACATCATCCAGGAGGCCACCACCACTTATCTCAACCTGCTTAAGGCACAAAACTTCGTTCAAATCAGTCGGGAAGACACAAGTCTTAGCCGCGCTAATCTGGAGCGCGCTAGGGATCGTCAACAGATCGGCACCGCTAATGCCGCCGAGGTCTATCGTTGGCAGAGCCGGCTTGCCACCTCCCGGCAGGTCCTGCTTGGCGCTCAGTCCAAACTTCAACAGGCCCGTGATGCCTTGAACCGTTTATTGCACCGACCCCTGAAGGAGTCATTTATCGCCGAACCGGCCACCCTTGAAGACCCCAGCCTCATCGTTAGTCGTCAGGAGTTATTTGATTACGTGAGCAACGATCGCGCATTTGAACTCATGGGCGACTTCATGGTGAAGGAAGGTGTGGCAACATCACCGGAGTTGGCGGCCCTGGAAGCATTGCTGGCGGCGACCCAACGGGAAATCAAAGCCAACCGACGAGCCTATTGGGTACCAACGGTTACGCTACAGGGCGAAGTCGCCCAGGTGATCGATGAACAACGCGTCGCCGGGCTGTCATCCGAGGATGATACCGACTGGTCGGTGATGGTCGATATCTCATTGCCTCTATTCGAGGGTGGTGCTCGGCGCGCGCGTCTGTCCGACAGCCAGCTTACGTTCACGCAACAACTTACGCAACGCGACGCTAGCAGCGAGCGGATTGAACAACGGATCCGGGCGACGCTACACAGAATAGGCGCCTCTTACCCCTCTATCCGGCTTTCCAAGGATGCGGCAACCGCCGCTAAAAACAATCTGGACTTAGTGACGGACTCCTATTCCCGGGGTGCTGTCTCCATCCTAGATGTTCTTGATGCTCAGAATGCCACGCTGATCGCCGAAGAAGCGGCCAGCAATGCGGTCTTCGATTTCCTAATTGACCTGATGAACTTGCAACGCAGCTTAGGAAGGTTTGATTTTTTTCTCGATGAACAGGGGATGGACAGCTGGCTCGAACGTTTACGTCGTTATATCACGAGTGGGTGAGCAATTAATCGAGATGGATTTGAAGATGCAAGGGTGTTGTCAAGTTATTGAAACTCACGTATCTCAAGTGGAAATTCGCCTCGCCATTGGATTTCGAATTTGTGGTGTAGCGGGATATCGTGCTCTTACTGCAAGGCAGAAACACATTCTTGGTGGCGTAGTGGCCGAGTCCAGTTCGCTAACTCGACAACACCTCGTGAAGATGTGCACTCCGTGAATCCCTCATCCATTCTCATGGAGAACGGAATCGTCAAGGTAAAGACAACGTGTGCATGGCGAATTATAGTTCAGGCCGCCAGTGGGAGTTGGACTAGATCTCGATAATGCGTTTCCCAGCGGAAATCATTTAGGTCAGCTCGTTCATTCAAGACATGTCCGCTTGCCTCCGTTGGTGTGTTCCCGTCGAGTGAAGCGTGAACGCGATGGTCGTTGTAATATTCCCGAAACTCCTCCAGCTTTCGTTCCAAGTCCGTCGAGTTCCAGAATAAGACATGATCGAGGAACTCTGTACGAATTGTCCCAATCAACCGCTCGATGAAGGGGTGGGAGATCGGCCCATGCGGCACAGTCTTGATTTCATCCACGCCGAGCACGCTCAGATTTGCTTTCCACCGATGATATTCGAATAGGGGATGGTTGTCGGAGCTGAGGTAGTTGGGCATTCTGATACCAACAATGATGCTATTGAACAACCGGCAAAGACTGATGCCATAGACGTCACCGGGATGGACCGCGAATCCGACGATGCGGCGAGTGAACTGATCCATGACGATCAAGACCCAGTGACTTTTAAGTGTGATGGACTCGCACCGAAAAAAGTCAATACTCCAAAGACTATCTTTCATATGGCCGATAAAGGCGAGCCACGATGGGCGATCGCCAGGTTGCGGACGATAATATTTGGCCAGGACGCGTCGTACAACGTCCTTATCGATCTCCACGCCAAAAGTCTTGGAAATGATCAGAGCGATTCGCGGGTAACCAAAATCTGAATTTCGCCGTTTAAGTTCGACGATGGCGTGAATCAGTTGTTCGGAGGGACCTTTGGGTCCAGGTTTTGATCGGGTTTGAGGAGAAAATAAGAGACGATACTTGCGTCGAACCAAATACTGGTGAAATCGTAACAACGTGGATGGCCGTAATATCACCGCCGATTTACGGATGCGGCTCGGACGAAGGAACAACGACCAGAATCCCAAGAAAAAACGATCGGCCGCGACTAGATTAGGAGCGCGCTGGCGGGAGCGCGCAACGATTTGCAGCTGGTGCTTTAGTAGAAGATTCTCAGCAATCACTGCCTTGGCGCCGCCAGGACCGATCAGCTTAGCGATTAGGGTAATGAGATGAGCCGACAGCAGGGTAGGGGGGATCACCGTTCGTGACAAGACTGCTCGAGCGACTGGTTTTAGGGAAAAATTACGAATTCGCCATACACACCTCAAAATTGAGCGGGGGCCAATCACGCCAAACGTAGGTTGTCCACATCCCCACCATTGACCTATTTTTGGCCATAGCGTATTGTAAAAGGAGATAATATGTAACTCTAAGGTGTATGTACATGACGAACACCACTATGCGCGTTTCCATGCCTACCGAAATTCGCAAAGCAATAAAAAGGCTCTCTAAAAAGCATAATTACGCTTCTGAGAGCGGCTTTCTGCAGCATCTTGTCCGACGCGAAGATTCCATCGATCGCGAAAAAGACAAACTGCGTAAGATGATTACCGACGGGATTAAATCGGGGATCTCCGAAATACCGCCAGAGAAGTTCTTCGCCGATCTTGAAAAAGAAATTAAATCAGTAGCCAAGAATAAATCGTAGTTCGCGCCTTCATGGGAAAATATTTTTGCCTCGTCAGAAAAATTCGTGGGTAGTTTTTGGTACCGGTAGACCACCAAGTGCATGATATAAAGCGATTTCAGTCGCATGATAAGTCCGAAAGCCA
>CAMYKK010000094.1 GCA_947258975.1 uncultured Gammaproteobacteria bacterium | reverse complement strand
TGACGGTCGTATGAATGCCGCCAAGTTCATCGAGTTTTTGAAACGGCTCATGACGGGAACCGATCGTCGTGTTTTCCTCATCGTCGACGGACATCCCACGATCTAGATCGCCGTCGTATGCAGGCTATCGTATTCAGTCGTCTCGGCCATCGACACAATGTCCTACCGCGCAGACTCCTAGCCGGTCAGGTCCCTTCCGGGCGCGAAATCCCTTCCGGAAACGGCCAAGCTTTGTCACAATAACGCCCCCTCGACACACAGCATTGGATTTTGAAATAGGGACGACCATGAACAACCTCAAACTCGGCATCCCCAAAGGCAGCCTGGAAACGGCGACCATCAACCTGTTCTCGCGCGCTGGATGGGAGATCCACTCGCGATCGCGGAATTATTTTCCGTATATCAATGACGCGGAGATCTCATGCGCCCTGGTCCGTTCACAGGAAATGGCCACTTACGTCGCCAACGGCACTCTCGATATCGGCCTCACCGGCCTGGATTGGATCTTGGAGAGCGGTGCGGATGTTGTGGAGGTGTGCGACCTTGTCTACTCCAAGAGTTCTGACCAGCCGTGCCGCTGGGTGCTGGTAGTACCAAAGGACTCGCCAATTCAGTCTCTTGAGGATCTCAACGGTAAGAAGATCGCGACGGAACTCGTGAATTTCACTAGACACTATCTCGACGAGCGCGGAATCAACGCTGAGGTCGAGTTCTCCTGGGGTGCCACTGAGGCCAAAGCGGTTGAAGGCCTTGTGGATGCTGTGGTCGAGATCACCGAGACCGGTAGCACCATCAAGGCCCATGGACTTCGCATCGTATGCGATCTACTCCAGACCCACACACGTTTGATCACCAATAAGGATGCGTTGAATGATCCGTGGAAAAAACAAAAGATCGATCAGATCGCCCTGCTGCTGCAAGCGTCTTTGCACGCGCATCAAAAGGTTGCCCTGAGCATGAACGTACCGGCAAACAAGCTCGATGCGATCGTTGCCCTGCTTCCGAGCCTGCACGCCCCCACGGTAAATCATCTCTACGATAAAGATTGGTTGGCGGTGGAGACAGTCGTCGACAGTCGCGGAGTGCGAGATCTCATTCCACAACTGAGGGGGGCGGGGGCCGAGGGCATTCTGGAATACGAGTTGCGGAAGATCGTCTAGCGCGGTTAGCGCACCTGTGCGTGGCGAGACCATATTCGGCTCGCCCGAGGATTGTTTGATCATGATCGCGCCTTACAGGTTATACTAAATCTATGGCGGGAATCTGGCACAGATTCGATGCACGCTGGCCTGCAAATCACCCGTCGTGTCCCAACATCAGGATGCCATGAAAAAACGCGCCGCACGCACCCCCCATATTCAGCGTTACCTGCTCGCCGGCGTACTGACGGTGATCCCGGTATGGATCACCTGGATCGTGTTCAAGTTTATGTTAACCCAACTCTCCAATATCGGGACCCCGTGGGTTCGGGCCTTGGCATCTGGATTTCATAAAACCGCCCCCACTGTATCCGAATTTCTGCTGCACCCGTGGCTGCAACCCACCGTAGCAGTCATCGTTACGCTTCTCGCGTTGTATCTGCTTGGTTTGATTACCACCCGTGTGGTGGGCCGCCGGCTGTTAAATAGCTTTGACAACCTCATGGTGCGGATTCCCATGGTGCAAAAAATTTATGGCGCCACTAAGAAACTGGTTGCTTCACTCGGGGACAAACCGCAAAAGCTCGAGCGTGTGGTGCTGATCAATTTTCCCAATAGAGATATGAAAACCGTTGGCTTCATCACCCGCGTCATGACAGACAGTGAAAACGGCCAGCAGATCGCGGCAGTCTACGTACCCACTACACCCAACCCCACTTCCGGCTACATGGAAATCGTGCCCATCGATAACCTCACACCCACCGACTGGACCGTAGAGGAGGCCATGACCTTTATCATGTCAGGCGGCGCCGTCGGACCCGATCATATCGACTATCACCAACAGTGGGAATCGATGGAATCAGAACAGGGTGCGCTGAAATAATGGAATTAGAACCCCGCTAATACAACCCGGTCTCGAGCCTGGCCAAGTCGGACATCCGCTCACGCGTCCAGGGAGGCTCGAACACAAGGTTCACATGGGCCGTGGTCACGGAAGGAATAAGTTCGATTCTCTGTTTCACATCCTGCGCTAGGACGTCGCCCATGCCGCAGCTCGGCACGGTGAGCGTCATATCGATAAACACCTCGTGTGCATCGTCCCCCTGCTTGTCAATACGACAGTCGTATATCAGCCCGAGGTCAACGACATTGACGGGGATTTCCGGATCAAAACAGGTCTTCATCTGCTCCCACACGAGCTGCCGCACATCCTCATCCGTTGCGCCCGGAGAAAGTTCCGGTCGCGGGAGCGGCGGTTGTTTCCCCAACGCATCCGCGTCTTCGCCGGCGATGCGGAACATTTTGCCGCGCACGTACACCGTAAAGCTCCCCCCGAGGGCTTGCACCAGAGAACCAACCGTCCCTGTGGGAAGATTCACTTCTACGCCCTGCGGTACGGCGACCGCAACACAGTCGCGACGCAACCTTACTGCCTCACTGTCTTTCTCATACATGGCGGCCTCTGTTGCAAGAATGGGAGAATTGTCTTCCTTTTTTCATGATTCACGCTAGGCAGTCAAATTTATCGCGCGCGCATGGCCCGCATACCGCACAACAGATCCAGGATTATGGCGCCGGGATTGGCCCATACCCGGACAAAAAGTGTCAAGTAGGACATAGATCGAATACCTTGCTCCAAACAGCTCGTTAACGCCTTTTTCTGCCACCTTGATGCAATATACGGTCTAGCGTTTTATTGACGGTTTCGCGGCGACAAATTTTATGCTGGCAACCTTCCCCTGCACGACTCGAAGATCCGCTTCATCCGGCCCCGGGGCGAACTCCGACCCCGGACAACATGCCATCTCCCCCAGTTCCGTCTCCCGCAGCAGGTGCCGGGCAACAACCTCGATTTCAGTGAACCCCGCGTTGTCTAAAACCTTAAAGTACGACTCTTCATCAATCGAGCCACCCACACACCCGGACCAGGTCTTCTCAAAATGCGCCCGCACCCTTGGATCAATCTTTTCTTCATAGACGATATCCGAGATCGCTACACGGCCTCCGGGTTTGAGAATGCGGAAGATCTCGCTGTACACAGCGCCCTTATCAGGA
Organism: uncultured Gammaproteobacteria bacterium; assembly: GCA_947258975.1. Lineage (GTDB taxonomy): Bacteria > Pseudomonadota > Gammaproteobacteria > Arenicellales > JAANXG01 > CALZGZ01. Next base: position 7,237 of record CAMYKK010000094.1, on the reverse strand, counting down.
CAGAGGTTGATTACGCAATTGGATGTCACCACGTCCGCACAACTATCGGGGACAGTGACCTGTTCCAGATCGGCAACGACAAACTCAACGGAATCCAGCAACCCCGCCTCTGATACGGCCTGTTTTGCACGCCCAATCATTTGTGGAGCAAAGTCAACGCCGATCACTTTCCCACCCGGTGTAACCTTGCAGGCGGCGAGAATCACGTCGATTCCGGCGCCACATCCAAAGTCCACGACCACCTCTCCGGGTATGAGTCTGGCAAAGCCGGTCGGGTTTCCGCATCCCCTGGAGAGACCGCGAGATATTTCCGGCACCGACGTCAACTCTGCGGTGGAATACAATCCGTGCTCCTCGGCAAAGCTCGAATCGGCGCCGGCGCTGCTGGCACCACAACACGTTATGGTCACCGCTCCGGCTTCGGCACATTTCCCGTAGCGGGCCTTCAGAGTTTCTTTGATTTCCTGAGTTTTCATCTGTCACATTCTAGCGAAGATCGTAGTTGGTGCAGCCAGTTCTCCATAAAATAGCACTTTGATCGCGCGCATCTGGCGTCCGATCGATCCTGGCACCCACATCGATTTGCAAATCGAGGTTGGCGCCGCCTGGTGAGAAATGCGGGCTGATGAGCAAAACCAAAACAAGCGATTGCCATGGTGCGCTGAGCCTTAGTTCGGGCCTTATGGATCTTATTAAGGTTTGAGTATTGTGCCGACAATCACTCCCGCGATCGTCGCCTGAACCACGCTGCCGAGGAACCAACTCCATGCCAGAGCCGGTGGGATAGGCATGTAGGCGTACGACCCGAAGCCCATAGAAATGCCAATTGCTAACCCAAACAGTACGCCGAACGCGATACCGGACGTGACGGACTTTTTTGTGACCAGCCACCCGTAAATTGCCACAAAGACTACGACAAACAATAATGTGACGACATTCATGAGCAACATCTTTATTTCTTCCATGGGACGCCATAATTCAGCCGTTGCCTCGTAGGTCGACTGAAGAAACACGCCGTGGATTAGGAAATCCAAAATCGACCATACGACAAATACTCCAATGACCGCCAGCATCCCACGCTTTACCATTTATTGTTCTCCCGGTGTTTTATGAAGTCTGCCTCAATCTGGAATCCGCACCGCAAGGGCCAACGAAGTTATCGGCTTTGCAGATATTGCCGCCATGGAATCCAGTAATATGTCTCCCAGCCCTCAGTCACGCCATCATAATCATGCTGCGGAACGTCTAAATGCACAAGATTAATCCGCCCCTCCTCTCCTTGCGGGGTGAAGCTCAATATAAGAGTGGAATCCCTATCATTGGGCTTGAACTCCGCAGAACGCCACGACTGTATAATTAAGCTCGGGGTTACGACCACCAATACGGTTCCGGTAATGACTCCGCCGAATGCTTGAAACTCGCTACCTTTCTCCGTTCCAATAATAACAGGCCCTCCGGTTATCGCTTGGTGTGCAATCGGATTCAGATACATGTCAAACAGCGTTTGCGCTGCTGCCGGCAATACCACCGTCTGCGTAATCACGCTTCTCGGACCTGGCATCATTCACATATCGTCATTGGTGGCTTTTCGGACGCGCTATTGCCGGTCGACCAAGTGCAACTCGTAACAGTGAGTAAGCATGTCGCGCTTCGATTTCTACCTATAATACAACTTTTCGAACGATTCCTCACTGAACCCATTTAGCCGTTTTCCACCCACCAAGATGATCGGTACTCCTTTCCCACCCAGTATCTTGAAGTCTCTTTTCCCCTTGCGGCTTTTCTCGATATCGTATTCCACGAATGTAATCCCTTTGGCACGGAAGTATTTTCTTGCTGTCTTGCATACTGCACACCAACTCGCCCCATACATTGTCACTTCATTAACTACGCCAAAATCTTTACCGACATCTGTCGTCTCAGGGTTGGTATAGGTATTGATGCGCAGATCCAACCGTTCGAAATTGGCTGCCGAAGGAGGCTGATCCCCAAAGTGAACCTTACCGTCCCCGTCAAACCACTTGTATATCTCAGCGCCGATTGGCGTTGATGAAAACATCCAAACGCAGCTAAATGTAACTACTGCAAATAATCTAAGCATAATGAAATCAGACACATACCCAATGACCAAACACCCTGCCTAGCAAGCATCACCGAATCTCGATCAACGCTGTGACGTTGTGCACATTGGCCGTGCACGCAATTATCCTGCCACATCCCGTAGTTAAATTTTAGTCCAACCCGCAGCATGCACCAAAACATTGACGACGAGTTGGGCCGCGAAAACACCGATCCCAATCAACGCGGCGCGGCCCCCGGTCGACGCGAGCCCCGCAAATAGGCCCGATGTGGATCCCACGACAAGTCCCATGGCAACCCTGAAAAGACGTTCGGTCTAAATTACCGATAGTAGCGATACAAAAAAACCGGGCATTCGCGCCCAGTTAAAAGACCTCGCCTGTTGGCCAAGAAACGGCCTCGAATGTCTAAGATGAAACCTTCCCAATCATTCCCACTGGGTGCCCTGAAAATCGCCACGTAGTTGGTCCCCCTGCCTTTAGCAGCCTGCAGTCATGGCTTCTGCCAACAATCGATTAGAAAAACTTTCCGCGATTAAGATGGCGTTAAGAATAAAGATGCATTGTTCGTTCTCGATGTTGAATGAGCCTATTGTGCGGAGGATATTTATTATGCAAACACAAGATACGCTAACGCCTGCCGATCGAAGGATGATGCGATGGATAATTTGGGGGGTATATGCACCACTGGTTTTATTCATTGGCAGTGGTGTGTTTTTACTCTGAGTGTATTGCTTCAGTCGGAATTGGAGTTTCCCTCGAATTGAGTTAGTAATAGCTCTAGGGGGGAAAGATGACCAAACGTACTCGCCGCAAGTTTACCGCCGCGGAGCCGGTGGTAAAACGATACGTATGTTCGTCGCAAACACGATGGCTATAGAAAAATAAGGAAGCGTATAAAGCAATGCCACAACCAAAGTGGAGCGTTGTCCCAGTCGTTCGAAATCTCGGCGACTTTTTACATTAACCTGGGTCGTTTCTTTACGAACACTCGATAGAACAATCGTCCCGTCTATGTCTGCACTTGCTCCGTGGTTATACCTCGAGTCGGTAGTGTTACGCTCCCCAGCGGAGACTTCCGTAGCGCGGGCTTCCAGTAATAGGACTCAAACCACAGCGCACTGGCCAGCTGCCTGTCAGCCATGTCGTTTGATCCAGGACTCGAGGTCTTGGCGCGGGATTACATCAAGGATACGCAGAGACTTGCCCGGCTGCCAGCGCACGATCATGCGGTAATCGATGCTGATGCGGATGCGATAGTGTTCCGGCAGGCGTTTGATCGGCTTAGTCTGCCGCCAGATCGCATTCTCGTGGGCAGCGAAACGCCCGACCGCCAGGATCGCCTTGGCGCTGACGGTTGGCGGGAGCGACTCGCAGGTCTTCCGGAAAGCGTCCGTATACTCCGGTAGGGTGGGTTTGCCCGAGGGTTTTACGATGACAGCCTCCTCATCGAGCCGCGCTTGCTCCGCCGCCGGCGCACTCTGCGTCGACAGAGCCGAGAGCTTCTTGCGCTCCTCCTCCAGCATTTTCCGCAGTTGACCGCGCTGTTCCTGCTGCTCGCCGATTTCTGCTTTCAGGCCCGCCACCTGGATCCTTAACCGTTGTAGGGTTGCCTCTCTGTCGTCATGATCGGCGGTCTCACGGCTGGGCTCCCTGGCGTCGTCTTTCAGGCTCGGCTCACGCGCCTTCTCCGCCTTCCTTCCGAGCTCTTTGACCACTCGTTCCATCTCTTGTAGGGCCTGTTTCTTTTCGGTGAGGGCGGCACGGGCCGCCTGCAGCCTACCAGAAAGCCGCGTAACCTCTTCGTTTTCGGCCTCCGTCTTTTCCTTGAGCTGGCTCCGGTCCTCGAGCCCATCGAACAGCGACTCCGCCGGATCGTTCCATGGTTCCAGATCCAGATCGACGCGGGCGTCACGGATGATGTCCAGCAACACCTCGTTGTCTAAGTGTCGATCCGGGTTGCTCGCTATCGCGGCACGCGCCAAGATAATTGCCAAAGCGGGATAGCGCGCAGCGCAGTCGTAAACGAGACGGATCAATGGCTCGTCTCCCTCGGTCTCTTCGTCCAAGATTCCCGACACGGACTTGCGGCAATCGTGCTCCAGCGGTTCGAATCGTTCCGGATTCTCCAGTAGGTCAAAACGGAACTGGATGGCATGAGGCCGATACCACATGTGTTCCCCGCAGTGATCTCTGATCCTTCGCGCCAGATTAAGGTCACCCGCTTCGAGGACCTGTTCGATGAGGTCTTCGAAATGTCCACGGTCGAATTCGTGCTCGCTCAGACGTCTTTCGCACTCTACGAGCATATCAAAGGCGAGTTCCCGCAGACCGTAATCCAATGCACATTGGTAGCCTGCAAGGAGCTGCTTTTCGCTGAGCTCGGACGGCTTTAGCCTCTTCAGCTCGTAGGCCCGCATGTTGTAAACAACAGCCGGATCGTCGACGAGACCAGGTCTGCTTTTCAGCTCGTTTCTGGTGGCGCCGGCGTACTGGGATGCGTCTCGCAACAACTCCTGATCCTTTACGTAACAACACTTCTTGTACTTCTTACCACTGCCGCAATGACAGGGATCATTACGTCCGAGTTTGGGGATCGGGCGCCGCACCGTGTAGTCACCGCCGACGATGACCCGGGGACTGTGTTCGGGAAGGAGATCCGGGAGCTGAAATTCGGTCCAGTGTGGGACATCGAGCTGATCGGGGCTTGAGACTTGTTCCAAAAGCTGTAGCGATTGGGCGATTAAGATCTTGTAGTGGGGCGGCAGCGCACCATGCTCGCGCTTCCAGAGCACCTTCCGGACCGGTTGCGGGTCAAGATCGAACTTGACGGTTAGCTCGGCCGCCAGGCGGGTGGCGTAAATCTTCCGCTCCACAGACAACTCCTCGGCGACGGCCGCGGTCAACAGCGGTTGGACGGCGGCCTCGTCCTGCAGCGTGAAACAGGGAGCTGAATCGAGCATCTCCTCGCACACGCCGATACAGCGGCAGAGCACTGTAGGGTCGAGCTTCACCCTGTTAAACGCACAGGCCTGCAATAGCCGGCTTAGTGCCCGGTCTTCGCCATCGTCCGCGAACCTCAGGAGGAGCGGCTCGATCTGTCCTGCGGGCAGATGGGCAAGCTTACCGGCAAGCTCACGGATGTCCACCATGCAGGCACCGGTAGAGTGAACGGAATCCAGAAACTCTCCCGAAATAGCAGTCATAAGCGCATCCAGGGCGTAGGCGGCCAGCAGGCGTGGTGTTTGAACTGCCGGCCCCGAGGCAACAGAAGCCGTCGCGTGTTGTCATCTAAACGGTGTCAACCACCGTTGAATACTACCAGGTCAATCAGCGTAGTCTACCAAGAACGATCCACGCCTGGGCAATAGGCACAGCCGACCCACGTTACTGGTCAGGTGACCGGCCAAGTCTGTGACTATGCATGTGTCGGCCCAGCCAGGAGCGTAGCCGCGCTTGCAGTCGACCTCAGGGAACCACGGAGAGAACACGGTTCCTGCCACACGCCGCTTCTTAGGATGTCGTTTCACGTGAAAGCCGGGTCGGTGGACATTCACGGCGCTTTAGATCGCCGGTGCGTCATGCAGGCCTCGATGTCCATACCCTTCATGTTTGCGCCCGTCGAGCTTCACGGGGCGTACACGCGGACGCCACATGCTGAGGTACGTTTGAACCAGTCTGCCGAAGCTGGGCCAAAGTATGGGGAAAGGCAACGTTCGACCCAGGTTGTGAAAAAAACTCAAAATGAAAACAGAAAGTGGTAAAGCTACGCTTGTTTCTTTAGGTTTGCTCTTTCACCTGGGAGGAAGACCTAATCTAAACGCACTTTCACACTTGATGTGGTGCACTGTCCCATCGGGTAGGACTTTTCTCACAGGTTGGACCCATTGCAGACAGTCGACTCGAAAGGAAAGGGGTACTTTGGCGCTATTCGGCCTCAGGCGGAAATCCACGCCTTCGCACCTTCGAAATCACCAGCGGCAAAGAACTGGGTACGCGCGTTAACAAACCGCGACATAACTTTTTCCGCTAGGTTCTGCCAGGCCTTGTCGCCAACCACGGCAATCCGTTCGGGTACGCGGCGGTGTTCGCGCACCAGCGACAGATGATCACCCAGTGCGGCCAGCCCGGACCAGCCATCAAACTCCCGTAGATCCAGCATCAGGCGAACATGTTCGGATTGGCTCATCAGATTATCGATTTCTACACTGACGCCGTCGTAGGCGCTGGGTTCGAGTTTACCCAGCAGGCGAACGCTGACGACATCACCGTCACTGTCCAGCTGTATGGACCCGAGTGACTCGCTCAACCAGCGTTTTGCGTCATCAACTTCATCCAGTTCAAACAACTGCACCGGACAAGGCATCATGAAACCCATGGCCTTGATCATGGTTCGCATCCAGCCAATGTCGGTTGCCACGGCCACCCGTTCAAAACCGTTCCAGTGCCGTAAACCGAGCTTGGCATCATCCCAGGCAGCATCCAGACTGTAGCCTTCGAAATCAGGGCCAATCTGCGCCAGCAACTTAATCCGGTCAAGTTCTTCGATGGCTTTATCTATAGCCGGTGTAAGTACGCTGTCGTAGTCGTCACCGGTGACGTTGCCGGAAATCTTGAAGCCCAACGTGCCCGTCGGTAATCCTGTAATTTCCTCAATCATGTGCAAGTTCTCCCTCTTAGAATGAGTTGTTAGCCAACGCCGGAGGCCCTCAGGTCCGCCTGCAACTTTCACACAGTATACGGCAGAGAGAACCTCGCGTGCATCGCTACGATTTTGGTTCCCCAGCTTCGGTGGCAAAAGCTGCTATCGATTGATTCATGAGGATCAACTGGTCTGTCGCCACCCGCCATTATCGCTGCTTCCCAATATTACAGGAGTCCAGCGGGTAGGCTCCTCAGCAACACCTGATAGAAAACTTCTGGAGCACGTCCAGCACCGGACGTTTGAATTCATGTTTTTTCGGGTGCTCGAACGGTCGGAGTTGGTCAGGGCTGCCCATCAGTTTGAAGTTTTCAAAATTCCGTCCGTCGTGAAGCCGAATAGCAACTCGCGACCCACACCATCTTGCCAGCAAAACACATCCTCGAAGATGGTATGTCCTTGCTATTGAACCACGGAAGCGAAAAAATCCATTCATGCAACAGATTCATGAATAATC
>CAMYKK010000093.1 GCA_947258975.1 uncultured Gammaproteobacteria bacterium | reverse complement strand
ACACCGCGTGCAAAGATCGACGATTTCCATTGGCAGTCACATTGCCGTGGATTGGTCCAGCTTCCAATCGCTGCATGAACGTTAATCCGACACCGACAGCTCACTCAGTGGATGCACACCTGCGGTCACTACCAGCATGAACGCACGCAATACCATCGATATCAGCAATTATCGCTGGCGATCGCACTGTCGGGGCTTGTACCAAACACCCATGGCGGCGTGATGATCAATTCGCCAGGGACAGGCTAGGGAGATCTTTTCCTTATACGGGAAGGTCTGACTCATATTCCGGGATCCCTGGTACGTCGGTTCGTACTCGAAAAAGCGCCCCAGCTTCGGGACCGTAGATATCGCGACGGTGACCACCGGCGGTGGTAATGTAGAGGTCCTGATAGTCGAGACCACCGAAACAAAGACTCGTAACTCGTGGAGTCGGCAGGGGAACGCGCCGGTCTTCCCTCCCGTTCGGTTGGTACCTAACCACGCAACTCCCATCCATGAGCGCAGACCAGATGCCTCCCTCCCGATCGACGGTCAAGCCGTCGGGCCTACCCATCGACTGAGAAACATGCACTAGCACCCTGGGGTTGGCTAGGGTTCCAAGTTCCGGATCGAAATCGTGTATTAGAATATTACCTTGTAGCGAGTCGGTTACGTACGCACGAGTCCGATCCGGGGAGAATCCCATGCCGTTTGGACGCCCGACACTCCTAATGACTATGGAAGCCTTGCCACTTTGATCGAACCGGTACAGGTTACCCAGCCGTTTCTTTCCGGCGGCCTGCAAACCGAGCATCCGTCGTATTTTTTTTGAAACCTTCCCCGGTAAGGTACTGTCCTTCCGGGAATATGTAATAGTCCCACTAAACACGCGACCCTTTGGATCGGCGATACAATCATTAAAACGAAATCCCTTCTGACCAGGAATCGAGATAACATGTGTGCGTAGACTTCCGTTAGAAAAGTGTCCAACCGCGCCGTCAGTCATGAACAGCAGCAGACCCCCATCGCGCTGAACCGTGAGACCGCCGATCAGATCGGTCCGAAGAATCTCTTGAAAATCATCAACTACGGGGTCGTAATAAAACAGGTGTCCGGCAGTAATATCCACCCAATACAATTTGTTTTCCGTCGTGTGCCAGATCGGCCCTTCCCCCAGCAAACAAGGATGATCTACCACCAACTCTGGGTGCCAATCGGTCATAGATTTACCAACTCCCCTTAAGTTTTCTTTCCTAACTGGAGCCATAATTCTATTAGTGCGGCGCGGCTTACCGCCACCCGCGAGTGTCGGTCGGCAACAGAATCCATATTACCATTGTGCCTGCAAGGTCCATTGGTTTGCGAGTTAGGTATCCTTAGGTTCGACGATTTATACTATGTAACGAAAATATATTAAGACTCAGTGTCTGGGCCAAAAACGATTGTATGTTCAATAGCATAAGTAATCTCTTCTCTCTGTTGACGAGGCAGGAAAAACGCAAGTTAGCCCTGTTGCTTCTCGCTATTGTCATGATGGCGACGCTGCAAGCGTCTAGCGTGGCATCGATTATGCCCTTTCTCGCCGTGGTCGCAAACGGTGAGATCGTACACACGAATGAGTTCTTGAATTACTTCTACGCCTTGGCCGGTCGCCCGAATATAAATGATTTTTTGTTCTTACTCGGTCTCGCAGTGCTCGTTGTCCTCATCTTGAGCAACGGTATCGCCGCTTTGACCACGTGGGGGTTACTGCGGTTTAGTCATCTGATGGGATTTCGGTTGTCTCGGCGGCTACTCGGAAATTACATCAACCGCCCGTATGTATTTTTTCTTGATCGAAATACCACCGAACTCACAAAAAACATATTGTCTGAAGCAGACCGCGTAACTCGAGGATTGTTTGTACCCATACTGCAGCTGGTTGCGCAAATAGTCGCTACCTGCCTCATCATTACTTTATTAGTGGTGGTCGATCCCGTGATGGCATTAATTGTTGCCAGCATCTTGAGCTTTGCTTACACCGCGATTTTTGCCGTAACCCGCAAGAAAGTAAGAAAAATCGGAAAGCAAGCGATAGAAGCCGGGCGCCTACGTTACAAGATTACTTTAGAAGCGTTTGGAGTTATTAAGTACGCCAAATTGCGAAAATTAGAGACACAGATTATCAACCATTACTCGCGCCCGTCACGCCTATTTGCACGCTGCAATGCTACGAGTAGGGCGATTTCGCAATTACCGAAATATGCCCTGGATGTCATTGCCTTTGGCGGAGTATTGATATTCGTGCTTTATTTAGTGAAACAGCGCGATGCGGTTAGCGACGCCCTGCCTTTACTTGGCTTGTATGCGTTTGCGGGGTATCGTCTGTTACCGCAACTGCAGCAAATCTTCAACGGGGCAAGCAACATCCGGTATAACGCGCCAGCGCTTGAGATTCTGCTTTCGGATTTCAACCAGCCAACCAAGAAGGTGGCGGACAGTAATCACACTAGCCCCTCGCAGCTAGATTTTGAGAAATCCGTCAAAATAGATAACGCGACTTTTACGTACCCCGGCGCAGAGAAACCAACGATCGAGAATCTAAACCTTTCTATTGAGAAGGGAACCATCGTGGGATTGGTAGGGCCGACTGGGTCCGGGAAGACTACAATCATCGATATTATATTGGGTCTATTAGAGCCTGATGATGGGAAGATAATAGTTGATGAGACCAAACTAACTCCCAACAACCTGCCGGCATGGCAAAACGATCTCGGATATGTTCCTCAGCACATTTACCTTATTGATGAATCCATCAAAAATAATATCGCGTTTGGAGTAACTCCTGATGACATCGATCAACACGCGGTAGAGAGGGCGGCAAAAACGGCCCAACTTTACGATTTCGTCACCCAGAGCTTGCCCAAGGGGTTCGACACGCCGGTCGGTGAAAAGGGACTAAGACTGAGCGGCGGGGAGATACAGCGTATTGGAATTGCCCGCGCTCTCTATAATATTCCCGAAATATTAATACTCGATGAAGCAACCAGCGCGTTGGATGCCATTACTGAGAGCAAGGTATTAAATGCTATCACCGACATTGCTCAGGGTATCACGATCGTGATGATCACTCATCGGCTTACTACCCTTCGCGCTTGCGACAAGATACACGTTCTGCAAGATGGCGCAATCATATCCAGCGGAAGTTATGTGGAACTCTCGGCATCGAGCCCGCAGTTCGTGGGTATGACCAAGGCCGCAATGGCGCACTAATTTTCCCCGATATAACATCGGAGCAGACGAGAATAAGTGTTTTTGCGGTGCTATCTTGCGGTGACCACATCTGACAAGGTACGCAACAAAAGGCCACCTCTTTTCGCACGTATCAGGCGTGTTTCCGGGACGATGTGTTGGCCAGTGACCATCGGATCGAGTATGCCATCGAAAGTGAGATTCACTATTGACTGGGATTGAAAGCGGTGATCGCCCAGCGCTGGCGGCGTGTGGACGATAGCATATATCGCGCCGGAAAGTTGATACGGCGCGAGGGCCGGTTATCCTTGGATGTCGGCGTCTTCCAACCATGAAAGAGCGCATCGTGACCCTCTGTGAACAGCTTTAAACCGCCTCGATTTGTGTCACCTTGGGATTGATGCGCGTGATTCAGTCCTGGATTCGCTTCACGATCTTCCGTAAATTCCGCCGAATATACCTCGTTGCCCTCGCCTTGAGTGCAGCACGCTGCGGCCGGTGTTTATCCTCGGGCCGATAATCAAGGACGCGAATAGTTTCGGATATATCCCAGGGCATGCCCTCATTGTCCGACGTGACAAATAAAACGGCGAAGGGGACGTTTGGGATGAAAATGGCTTTCTCCACGGCCTGGCAGAGATCTCTATTACTCAGCCATCTCTGCTGGGCTGTGTATTCGATCTCCTCAGGCCGGTTGTTACCAGCACGAATCGAACCGATGCGCAAACATATGACGGACAGATTGTGCTGATGTGCATAATGATATCCCAAGCGTTCACCGAATACTTTCGTGACACCGTAGAACTCTTTGGGCAGGGTTTCTGTCTCATGGTTGATGATGTCACCTCGACTCGCAACGCCCAACATTACCCGACAGGAACTGGCGAATATAAGGCGCCGAACGCCCTGTGCGACCGCTGCTTCGTACACATTGATTACCGCATCAACGTTGTTACGTACCATAGATGACCACGATGCGGACGGTTTACTCGCCGCAGCAAGGTGTACGATAACGTCTTGCCCGCGGAAGTGATTTACCCAAGCGGCGTCATATTTGCTCAGATCCGCTGATATAACGGAATTATCTTCCGCGGATACGCGATCGAGTAGAGTTAAGCGAACCGTTGGTTTTGTGCGCAAGTAACTTGACAGCTTCTCGCCGACAACACCCTTAGCACCAGTGATGAGAACTTTCATTGCTAGCCGTTTTTCGTTCACGATACCCGCCACCTTTTGGAAATTGCGAGGTCTTTCCAATCGTATTGTATCGCGACCGTACTAGTTTCACTGCGTTCTGAACGGCACGATAGATTTTCTTATATGTCTTCTACTGTGGCCACACCGTGGTAAGCGGAATTACTGATCCTGCGGTACCGTAATTCCCAGATAATTTGTATCATTTGGTAACATTGTTACCAAAATTGTTATTACAGATATACACACTAAGATTTCATTGATAATATAATGTATGCTCGATGCTGGGCTCATTCCATCTGTGTAGGGGGTTTTCGTTCTATGGTTTTTTTCATCGTTCTGTCGTGGTAGACGGGACGTTCTCCATGACTTCTGCGATTCAGCCTGATATGAAGCCAACCCTTGATCAGCTGTTACCGGCCGATCAAGTTCCATTCGATCGTATGCGGGAGACTTTCCAATTTGCAATGGAGAATGCTGGTCATGTGGATCTACAACGAACTTATGCGATCGCCGGTTACCCTGTCCGTGTCCGGGTAGTCGGGGCAACGCTTGCGAATCAAATCGAAAAAGCGCTCGCCCACCTACAATCTCTGGATTCGACCACTGGTACATTATCCATCGATCTTTGGGATGAAGATGCTACAGGAGTTGTTTGGGGCGGCGACCGATTTTACGATTCGCAGAAAACACTCGTAATGATGAGAGCGTCCGAGGACGGTCGATTTGTTTGCGAGGAAAGACCGCAAGGAGAGCACTGGCTCGATAGGACTTTGCATCGTATCGTCAGCTGTACGAAATCGGCAACGCGGCGTCATATCGATGAACGGGCAAGGCCGTTTCATAGACTTTTAGCGACATGGCTCAACGACCGCGGTATTCAGTTTGTCCACTCCGGTCTCGTCGCCATCGACGGCAAGGGGATTCTTTTTGCCGGACACGGTGGTGCCGGAAAATCCACGTCCTCAATAGCCTGTTTGCGATCGGGACTGCAATATCTGGGGGACGACTTCATTGGTATCGAACGTGGGACAGACGGCGCATATATTGGTTACAGCTTGTACGCATCCTCTTTACTGAATACCGACCATATGAGACGTTTTCCCGATTTAGTTCCCCATGCACTAGATCCCTTTCACCAGCATGAGGAGAAAGCCGTCTTCTATTTGATGGATATGTTTCCTCGGGCGCTCCTTCCCAAGACGAGCATTAACGCGATTGCCCTACCGCGGGTGGTAGATGCAACTCACACCTCGTTTAAGCCGGCCTCGAAAGTCGAAGCGCTGCTTGCAATAGCGCCGACATCGATCATGTCGATACCGGTACCGACGTCAAGGGCGTTTCACGTGTTGGCTCAGCTGGTTGAGACGGTACCCACTTTTTGGTTGGAGCTTGGCCAGGATATAGATCAGATTCCCGATGCCATTAAGTCGTTAGCGAATGTCGTAAGTGATTAATCTGATGACAGTATGACCTCAATTGGTGGCAGGACTAAAGACGACGAGGAAACTTTTATATTTGTGTTTATCTAACTAAGAACGGTGAGTGGTGGAGACATCATTAAGCCACACGTTCTGCGCAGATTCACGTTTCGGAACATCTGATAAATATTAAGCGTTTTATGAGGAGTCAATTATGTTAAACGAGAACACTCGCCTGATCACTGATGATCAGCAGGTCGCAGCCAAAGTAATGGATGGCGAGGCAATTTTGATCAACCTTTCAAATGGGTTGTACTACAGTATTGCGGGGACTGGCGGGATGATCTGGTCTCTAATCGAAAACGGATATTCCCTGGAGGAAATCGCCGACACGCTTTCTCGCCAATTTAGCGTACCCAAGCAAGAAGTCATCTCAGACGTAAGACAGTTAGCGTCGAAATTGCTTTCCGAATCGCTCGTTACGGTGGGTGATAGCGACGCATCTGCAAATACGGATAGCTCCTTGCCCCACGACGTGTCAACGAGCTACGAAACCCCGACACTCAAAAAATTTGACGACATGGCAGACATGTTTGCGCTGGATCCGCCGCTGCCGGGCCTGGCCGATGCTCCAGTGATCGAAAATCCAAAACGTTCTCAAGAGTAAGTACAGATGGCGTTCGTACGTCGACCTGCAAAAGAAACTAGAGTGGTAGTAACGGATTCGTGAACTCGGGCGAGTTAATAAGCTGTATCGTTCCTGTATACAACGGTGAACGGTTTGTATCCGAAGCGTTGGATAGCATTTTCGCACAGACATATCGACCGATAGAGGTCATCGTCGTAGACGATGGTTCCACCGATGGAACGCCGGAAATTCTCGCCCGATACGGAGAACGAATCCAACGATTTCGACAAGATAATTTAGGACCTGCTGCGGCTAGAAATCGGGGCATCGAGATGGCGCGGGGCAAGTATGTCGCTTTTCTCGACGCCGATGACGTGTGGCACAAAAACAAGCTTGAACGGCAGATGCAACGCTTTACCGAGAATCCCGAGCTTGAAGTGTGTATTACTTACAAGGAGAACTTCTGGGAATCCGAGCGTCGGTCAGAGGAGACGCGACTAAAACAGCAAGATCATCCTTTTATCAAGGAACATCCCGGATTCGTTTGCCAAACCTTGCTGGCGTGTCGCTCGGTGTTTGATCGTGTTGGAACCTTCAACGAGTCGATCAGAATTGGGGAGGACACGGATTGGTACGCCAGGGCCGGTGAACTCGGTGTGACCAAAGAGGTCTTGCCGGAAGTGTTGGTTTACAGACGTATGCACAGCAATAACCTCACATTGAAAGCAACAAAAGAAGATCGACTGAGCGTCGTCGTCGAGAAATTCAAACGCCTTCGTGCGAGTTCTCGTGATGAAGGCGAGATGATCACGACATCGAGCGAAAAGGCAACCGATAAGCCTTTCAACTAATAAGTTCACGTGAGCGATAAGCACCATTTGGTAAGCTGTATTATTCCGGTTTATAACGGAGAGCGGTTTTTAGCGGAGGCGATTGACAGCATCCTGAGCCAAACTTACAAAGTCACCGAAATCGTGGTGATAGACGATGGCTCCACCGATGGTACGCCGGATGTCGTCAGAGGATACGGAAACCGTCTGCGGTATGCCAGACAAACGAATGCCGGCAAATCCGCTGCCCGCAATCACGGCATCCGATTGGCGACCGGTGAGTTCATTGCGTTCCTGGACGCGGACGACTTATGGCATTCCGAGAAGCTTGCGAGACAGATTGATAGATTCATCGCACGACCAGAGCTAGGCTACTGCTTGACCCATCGACAGAATTTCTGGGTCTCGGAGCGGGCCGGCGAGGCGGCACGTCTCCAAGATCACCGACTAACCGAAGCGCATCCAGGGACCGCGTCCACGTTTATCGCCAGAACCGAATGCTTCAATCTCGTCGGACCATTGAATGACAGGTTAAAAAACCGCGATATCCAGGAATGGATGTTAAGGGCCGATCGCTTGGGGGTGGTACGCGAGGTTATGCCGGATGTCTTAGTTTCCAGGCGCATCCACGACAGTAATGAAAGTCGGCAGCGGCGTAAGGAAGAATGGTTCGATATAATCAAACAGTCTCTCGACAGTAAACGCCAAAACAAATCCGGCAAGTGATTTGTATGAACGTCCGGTTACGAACTGATACCCTGCCTTCAGACAGTCATCAGAGACGAGAACGGGAACCAACGAAATTGCAGTATCTCTCGATGCGGGGGGACAGCGGGATCGACGAGCTACTGTCACTGTTGCTGCCGCCACGCGCAAGCACCTTACTGTTGAGAGCGTGCCTGGATACACCGGCCAAGGCTCTCGACGCGTGGCACACGTGGCTAAAGCTATCGGGAAATCCCCGTTCCACCTTTGAAAAGGACCGCACCGGGCTTAAGGGATTACTGCCCTTTATCGAGCACTCGTTCTACCAAAATCGGATAGATGTTGGAGAAGAATTTCAGACCTATCTACGTGTATCCTCCCTTCGGGAAAAGTTGCGTAGCGACATCTACCGTGAAGTACTCAACGAAATCCTTTCCACTTTCAACACCTCGGGAATCAATACGATTGTCATGAAAGGCGCGGTGCTATCGGAAACCGTTTACGATCAGCCGCATACACGCCATAACCATGCGATCGATCTACTCGTAGATAAATCTCAGATGGATGTTGCTATTCGGGCACTGAAAAAACTGTCGTTCACGCCGTGCTCAAATCATCGGTACGCGGACCATGATCACGCCGAATTTTGTCACAATTCCGGTTTACCGGTCGTCCTGCACACGCAGCTTTTCTATTTACCACATTATCATTCCGATTTAACCGAGATCTGGCAACGTAGACTCGACATCGATCTCGGCGGAATAAGAGCCGCCGTGCTGTCTCCTGCAGATAATCTACTTCATGTGTGTGGCCATGCTTCCTACTCACGAACCCGATGCAATCTTCGTTGGGTCTGCGATGCAGTTCTTATTGTACAACGGCATCCGAATCTCGATTGGAACGTTGTCGTCGAAAACGCATGCAGCAAGCATATGGCTATGCCGATAAGGGCCATGCTCGAGTATCTTTCCAGAGAATTCGATGTTCAAATTCCGGCAAACGTATTTAGCCGGCTTGGTACCGCCGCGACGCACGCAAACGCACTGGATCTGGAAGCCGTGTTGGCGGGCGTTACCATGGGTTTGGGCTCGCGAGTGGGCATTCTTTGGAAACACAATAGCGTTTGGAGATTGAAATTCCACATCCTGCGTTTTCTGTTGCTGCCGTCCCCACTTTACATGCAGTGGCGTTACGGATCCGCGACACCGGGCCATACGACCCTGAGATATGTTTACCGTCCTATAAGATTCATCGCATACCGAATCTATCGAATGATTCGTATGCCACGGTAAATGAGAAACGCGAGCTACTCCAAACGATGCTTGGCATAGTCTCCGAATTAGACCTGTGACAGCAAGCGGTTATATAGAGTCTTTATGCCCTTCAAGCCGATCCTAATTGGTCTGATCACACTGTAGAGCGGGTAGAGACCAGTCGGTAACTGAATCAACGCCCATTCCGACACATGGGGAACGAAGAACGCTTGCCATATATACGACGCTTTGCTCGACCAGCCCTCACATAGTGCCAAGGTGAGACGGCTTACAGAACTCCAGTGCCGTTTTTTCTGGCCTTGTTGAAACAACGCCAACGCAACTTGGTTGCCAAGATCAGCGATCAGATTATTGCGATCGAGTTCGCGGGTGACCTGCGTCGGTAACGGCGTCGCAAAAAAATCACTGGCCAGTCGTAATCCAAGCAACAGCGGCAACCAAATTTTGGCTTGCTTCGCGGTGTGAAACACGTAATCCCAGTCCAAACTTGGCTGGCTGGTGATCAGCTTGTGAAGATCTATGATCCATATGAGTTTTTTCCATGAATCCTTAGCGCCATGCATGCAAAGAATCAACAGCAGGTCTTCGCTGGAGAATCCGGATATCGCGGTACCCTCTAGCTCGAAATTCTGTAGCCGCTCCCACATCGGTTCCACTGCGAGCCGGTAAGGATAACGCTTGGGCGCAAATTCCCAATGTAGGTCTATCAACAGTCCGTCTTCGCGTTCCATTTCGAATTCGTGGCAGTTTTTGAGATATGCCTCGGTTTGCCTCGCGGTGATATCTTGCATGGGGTGCCTCGCGTAAACGAACCTCGCGGCATAGCCTTCCTTTTCTAACAGCTCTTTTGCCTGGATAAGGTCTTTCCTTTTCACCATGACGTCTAGATCGGAATATTGCCTGAGTGATGGGTCCCCGTAGGCGATAGCCCCAAGAAAAGGCCCCTTATAAGGAGTGACACCGATATTATTTCTTTTCATGATATCGATGATACGCAGCAATTCATGGGTGAACACAAAATTGCGACGCGTGACTAACTTGTAATCGTGATCTAGTTTCCTCATGATCTCGTCAGGAAGTCCATCACGCGGCGCTCGAAGAAACGAATTGCAAAATAACGGCAAGACACCGTGGCTCGACGCCATGGCGATAATATATTCCCAATCTAGGGTCTCGTATGCCGAAACATCGTCTTGCGTTGACGTCTCAACGGTAGCCGCGACGTCCAGATATCGGAGTAAGAAGCGTACTTCGGGCCGCCAAGATGGAAACCAATTATCGATACGGGTCATGTCTGCTGTGGTATTGGTTGCACAAGGTTCGGAAACAAGCGCACACGACTGCAGCGCAGGCGCACGGAAGAACAACTCGAAATACCTCCGGTTCGATCACCCCTTCTAGTTCGTTGATTCTACACCAATACTGTCCCTACCGATAACGTGTGCGTGTGCGTGGCGAATTCCTAATTCTGCCCTAAAACCCGGCGCTTGAGCAGTCTTGTCATGGGCGGTGATCCGCCCTACCCTGCCGCCGTATATATACTCGTTTTGTTCGCGCACCTCCTCATCACCTTCGCAAAACTTATCGGTCCAGGTGGCGCCAAAGCGGTTGTCGCCGAGAACCTCCTGCTTAAACAGCAATTACTGGTCATTAATCGTTCTCGACAACGCGCCCCGAATCTAACGACAGCCAATCGATTTGTTTTCGGGTTGGGGACGCTTTTTCTTTTACCGAACCGGATCACCAAGGTGTCGGTCATCATACGGCCATCGACACTACTAAGGTTCCATCAATACCTCATCCGTCGAAAGTATCGTCTCTTGTTTTCTCCCATAACCCGTTCAAAACCTGGACCCAAAGGTCCTTCGCAGCAACTTATCTACGCCATCGTCGAACTTAAACGGCGAAATCCAGACTTTGGCTGCCCGCGCATCGCCATGATTATCTCGAAGACATTTGGCGTCGAGATCGACAAGGACATTGTACGACGCGTTCTTGCTAAACATTATCACCCCCAACCGGGCGATGGTCCCTCGTGGCTCACCTTCATCGGCCACATGAAAGATAGCCTCTGGAGCATCGATTTTTTCCGCTGTGAGTCAATCACGCTCAAAAGTCACTGGGTCATGGTAGTCATGGATCAGTTCACTCGCCGCATCATCGGATTCGCTGTTCATCTCGGCGACATCAATGGCACAACGCTTTGCCAAATGTTCAACCAAGTCATAGCCGGCAAATACCTGCCTCGATACTTGAGTTCGGACAACGATCCTCTATTTGAATATCACCGGTGGCAGGCAAACCTGCGTATCCTCGAGGTTGACGAAATCAAGACGGTCCGCGGCGTTCCTGTTTCGCATCC
>CAMYKK010000092.1 GCA_947258975.1 uncultured Gammaproteobacteria bacterium | reverse complement strand
TTGCGTATTCCGGCCCATTCTGAACACCTATTCCGATTGAAGTTGAACACGGATTCCGGCGGAAGCTGAACACAGATTCCGTTTGATGCTGAACGTTTTCGGAGAATTTCCGGAATTAGTGTTCAGCATGCCGGAATCGGTGTTCGAGAACGCCGGAATAATTTCTTAGGCATTGATTTTCTTGTGTTTTGGTTGATGCTGCCGGGCTTTTTATCCGGGAGTAATCAACCATGCCAGCAACGAGAGTTTCAATGCGAAAAATTAAAGACGTACTGCGCCTGTCAGCAACAGGCTTGGCACAGCGGCAGATCGCCCGTGCCGTCCATATTGGCCTGGGTTCGGTCAATGCCTACCTCAACCGGGCCGCCGAGATCGGCCTTCAATGGTCCGATGCACAGTATTTGGACGAGGCCGAGCTTAAACAACGGTTGTATCCTGCCACCGCCCCGGTCAGCGAGCGATTTGTCAACCCGGACTTTGGCCAGATCCATCAGGAACTCAAGGGCAAGGGGGTCACCCGACAGCTGCTGTGGGAGGAATACCTCCAGCAGTACCCGGACAACGCCCTGAAGTACTCCCAGTTTTGCCAACGTTATCGGGAGTGGGTCGCCGGGTTGAAACGCTCCATGCGCCAGATCCACAAGGCCGGGGAGAAGCTGTTTGTCGATTATGCCGGACCCACCGTCCCCATCGTCGATCCACACACCGGCGAGTTCCGTGAGGCACAGATCTTTGTTGCCGTCCTCGGCGCGTCCAATTACACCTATGCCGAGGCCACCTGGTCACAGCAGATCCCGGACTGGGTGGGTTCCCATGTGCGTGCCTTCTCCTTCTTCGGCGGCGCGCCCGAGATTGTCGTCCCCGATCAGCTCAAAAGCGCCGTGACCCGGGCCTGCCGCTACGATCCGGACATCAACCTTACCTACCATCAAATGATCCGCTACTACCGCGCTGCGGTCATCCCGGCCAGGCCAAAAAAACCTAAAGACAAAGCCAAAGCGGAAAATGCTGTATTGGTCGTCGAACGATGGATTCTGGCCCGCTTACGCCATCACACCTTCTTCTCCCTGGCCGAACTCAACCGGGTGATCAGAACCCTGCTTGATGACCTCAACCAACGTCCCTTCAAACGCTTACCCGGCTCGCGGGCCGAGGCCTTTGCCCAGTTGGATCGACCCGCTCTGAAACCCTTGCCGGCCCGGCCCTACCAATACACCGAAATCAAGCTGGCCCGGGTGAATGTGGACTATCACGTGGAGTTTCAAAATCACTTCTACTCCGTACCTCATGCCCTGGTGCGGCGTCAGGTCGAAATCCGCGCCGGCGACAACACCATCACCGTGTTTCACCAGGACAAACAGATCGCAGCCCATGTCCGCTCCCGTATCCCGGGCTTCACCACCCGCCCAGAACACATGCCGCCGGCCCATCGCCGCCATCGCCTGTGGAACCCCCAACGGCTGCTAAGCTGGGCAGATCAGGTGGGTCCCAGCACCCGCCGGTTCACCCAGACACTACTGGCCCAACGGGATCATCCCGAACAAGCCTATCGCACCTGGTTGGGGTTGCTCGAACTCAGCCGCAGCTATGGCAAACCACGCCTGGAAGCCGCCTGTCAACGGGCTCTCAACATCAAAGCCTATCGCTACAAACACATCAAAAACATCCTCAATCAAGGTCTGGACCAACTGCCCCTGGCACTCAACGTCCCCGAAACCGAACACCACGACCACGAAAACATCCGTGGTGCCGACTACTACCACTAGGAGATCCCGATGTTACCCACCCTGATGAACCAACTGAAACAACTGCGCCTGTCCGCCATGGCCCACGCGCTTCAAACCCAACTCGCCCAGCCACAGACCTATACCGAACTCGGGTTCGAAGAACGCCTGCACCTGCTCATCGAGCAGGAACTGACCGCGCGCGAACAGCGCAAGCTCCAGCGTCTGTTGAACCGCGCCAAATTTAAGCTGCCGGCTCGCTTCGAAGACATCGAGTACCCTTCCTCCCGGGGACTCAGCAAAAGCCACATGGCTTCCCTGCAAACCGGGGACTGGATCGCCCAGCACCAGAATCTGTTGCTCACCGGCCCAACCGGTAGCGGCAAAAGCTTCATTGCTTGCGCCTTGGGCGACCGGGCCTGTCACCTGGGGTACAGTGTGCGCTACTTCCGCACCTCACGATTGCTCGACGCACTGACACTGGCCCATGGCGACGGCAGCTTCGGTAAACTCCTGCGTCAACTCAAACAAATCGATGTCCTGCTCCTGGATGACTGGGGATTGGATCAGATTACTGCTCCCCAGCGCCATGACCTGCTGGAGATCATGGACGACCGCCATGGCTTCAACAGCACCGTGGTCGCCAGCCAGTTACCCATCACGCAATGGCACAACACCCTCGGTGACGCCACCCTGGCCGATGCTATCCTGGACCGACTGATCCACAACGCCCACCGCATCGCCCTCAAAGGGGACTCCATGCGCAAGCGTCTACAACCGGAACTTCAAACATGATTGCCGCGGCCGACGCATGGACAACGCGTGGATGTCTGCCTCGGCAGATCGTGTGGACAAGCCATGGAAAATCGCCATCAGCACCCGTGGCATCCCTAAACGCCGGCGCTGGCGATTTACCACACCTTGGCCACACTCATCCACCCGTTGACCACACGTCGCCGTGCACCCTCTGGGGGCTGCACACGTCGCCTCCGGCGCAACCACTACAACACAAATCAAAAAGGAGAATTATTGACCGAAGATGAACACTTAGAGTAAAAACTAACCTATCAATGCCTGGCAAAACTCCGGCGTTCAACATCACCGGAATCCGTGTTCAACTTCGCCGGAATACGCAACTATTACCCCGGTGGGACTAACTCCCACTGAACGCGCCAGCCTTCGCTGGACGCACAACGTCGGTAATGAGTATGTTGCAGACGGTCAAACAGACGGGCACGAAGGTCCGGTCCTGGCCGCTACGTATAGCTATACATAGCGGCCCAAAGGAGCCGGTCGTTGATTTGTTTAGCTTTGGTAAGTAGCAGTAATTGCCGGCTTACGTGGCCAGAGATCCATACACCGTATAGTGGGATGGAGCCTGTGCTCAGCATATGCAGAGTTCATCTGCATTCGCGCAGTGCTGCTTTCGCAGCCGCGCCACCTGAGCCCATAGCGCCAGAGAAGCCGCCCGCTCCCGCGTAAGCCGAAGCCAACCACAGTCCTTGGATCGACGTCTTGGGCGTCGTTGGCGGCCCGGACAGCAGTGACCGCTGCGGTACATTAGGGGCAAACCCATAGAGCACACCGTCGGGTGTGTTCAAGTAGTCGCGCATTGTTCGCGCCGTGGCCATATCTTTTTGCACGACAGCATCGGCAAATCCGGGCCATTCCTCATCCAAACGATCGATCACCGCGTCAAGCCAGGCACCCTTCTTGGCTTGATAGTCGCCATCGCTCAATCCCTCCCAGTTCGTGAGGCGGTCGACGCCTACAATACTCACAGGGAAAAGTTCTCCGTCGATCAGGCCGGTGTCAATACGACTGTAGTCGACGACCGCCAACATGGGCAACCGACCGCTTGGTTTGTCAGCGAGAATCTCTGCGCAATGTTTGAAATCACGGAGTTGCTCCATCCATTTCGGAATGAGGTGTGTCGAATACGCATAAATGCCCAACTCCGAAGGGCGCTTGATTAGACCCAGACTGATCGAGAACAGTGAAATCGATAAGGGCTTGTCGCGATAAGGTGCCATGAATCGGTCACGTTCCGCGGGGGGCAGCATGTTCTCGAGAGCATGCGGCGATGCGTTGGCAAACACCACAGATGCGTGGCTGGTTTTCTCATCTCCGCCCCATCGTGGGCGGTACTTCACGCCTGACACCTCACCGCGGTCACCAAGCAGTATCTCGCTGACGGTCTGTTCTGCGAGAGCCTCGCCGCCCTCCACGCGGATGCGATCCACGAGCTGATTACTGAGCACTTGGGAACCGCCTTTGATGTAGCTGCCGCCACCGTGAAAGAATCCGCCTTGGGCAACGGCGTAGAACAGCCACCACATCTGATCGGGATCGTCCGAGTAATACAGAAGATTGGGGGCCAAGGCGAACTTGATGGCTTCATTGTCACCAAAATAACGCTGCAGCACCGTGGATACGCTCGAGCGCATATCACGCAACACAGGCCACAGCCGAAACGGTAGCTCGGCGCCATGGGCGAGCCACCACAAACCATCATGTTTTTCTATGAAAAACTGCAAGGCGCTTTGTATCGAGCGTACGTGTTTTAGGAAACGATGGATGGAATCAGTTTCATCCGGAAACCGCTCAATTAGACGATCGCGTAAACTAGCCAGTCCGTGGGGAATCGTGAGGGGCGCTCCAATGAGGGGACAGCGAACCTCGTAGAAATCTCCCACCGGCACAAACTCGATATCCTGATACAGATCGAGCGCTTGGAAGATTTCTCCTTTGGGATCGGCTGTCCTTCTCGGATCGGTGGTTTCGTGCAACGAGGCCTCAATAGTCATGGCGCCCCGGTGATAGGTCGTCGCCGCACCACCAAAACTTTGATTTTGTTCAAGCACCAGGACTCGGTGTCCAGCATGGGCGAATAATGCGCCCGCTGTCAGCCCACCAAGACCAGAACCAATAACGATTGCGTCATAGTCATCCTGCATAGCGATCAATGCCCAATAGATGTAAGTAGCACAAGAATCACATTCGTTTACGCCGTGCGGTGTTACTTTGCGCTGATCTACATCAAGAAGCCTTCAACTTTTTCTGCATAAAAAATCGGTCACTGGATTCCGAGTGCAGTTATGATTGGGATCCATAGAGGATGCTCATGAAAGCGATCGTATTTAAGCGATATGGAACACCGGATCAACTTGAACTAAAAGAGGTCGCAAAACCTACGCCTAAGGACGATGAGCTACTGGTACACGTTCACGCTTCATCTATCAATTCGTGGGACTGGGAGTTCCTAAATGGTAAGCCGTTCATGAACCGCTTGATGTTCGGACTCCTGAAGCCAAAGCGTGAGAAGCAGATACTCGGTGCTGACATAGCAGGGACGGTGGAGGCAGTCGGCAGACAAGTCACGCGATTCCAGCCGGGAGATGAGGTCTTCGGCGACCTCTGGAGCAATTGGGGCGGCTTTGCGGAATATGCCTGCGCGCATGAAACCGCTTTGGAACCGAAGCCCAAGAATTCCACTTTCGCGGAAGCGGCCGCTGTGCCTCAGGCAGGTGTCCTGGCCCTGCAAGGAATCCGTAAAGCCGGACAATTGGAGCCGGGCAAGAAGGTGTTGATCAACGGCGCGGGTGGCGGTGTGGGCACATTTGCGATTCAGCTCGCCAAGCTGTCAGGCGCTGACGTAACGGGCGTCGACGCCTCGCACAAGCTGGGGGTTGTTCGCTCGGTCGGCGCAGACTATGTGATTAATTATACAAACGAGGATTTCACGACAACCGGAGAGCGCTATGACCTGATTATCGATTGTCAGAATTTTCGATCCATCTTTGATAATAAGCGCGCATTGAGGCCCGGCGGCACCTACGCCATGGTCGGCGGTTCCATGCTAAGAGTCTACCAACTCTGGTCCCTGAATCTTCTAGCCTGGTTCACCCGGGAGGACAGGAAACTTTGTCTGGTCGCGGAGGGACCAAACAAAGGACTGGCGAATCTGAAGGAACTTATGGAAGCCGGCGAGCTCTCCCCCGTCATCGACAGAACTTATCGATTGAGCGAAGTGCCGGAAGCATTGCGTTACTTCGGAGAAGGGCGCCACAAAGGAAAAATCGTAATCGCTGTGGAAAACTAAACGGACAATGAAGGCAGTCGTCAACAAACGCTATGGATCACCGGAAGGGTGTCGCTGGGGTTTGCGCCTATCCTCCAATGGTCCAGGTAAAAGCTGACGCTCAGTATGGTAGTTTTTGGGTTTGCCGTATAGCTGCAGTTGACCGGTTGCCGCATGATGCAGCGCAGACGCTGGCATTGATTCTTTCGTTCTGGCGAACGACCACAACGAGTATACGCCGGACGTAAATTCCTTGAAGTATTTGACGACACTACAGACCATTTTGTCCGCCAGTGACTGCTTACTCTCAACATGGAGCGTTGTCTGGACTGTACCGGCAGTTACAGTCTAATTGGCCTCGCTATTTAGCAGTATTAGTTATCGATTTTATCTTAATCTGTTAGAACAGAAGGCGCGTCCCAGAGAGTCTTTGGCCCATCCGTGGGGGTTGTCGTTGGTTTGAGGGGCGTAGAGGAATTGTCTGTCGTTTTCTCTTTCTCTTCGCGTTCTTGTTCATCTTCGGAGTCACTAGAACAATTTACTGTTTCGTTTTTAACTCGGAAACATTGTCGCCTTTCCGCGTGTCGGGGGTCTTCATCATCGATACACACGTTTAGCGGCATGAATAGGGAAGCTAAATTGTATGTCGCAATTCCTCCGATCTAATTTTCAGGAGGGACACCCTGTCTATCTGGTGTCGCCAAGAAAAATCCCTTAGTGCAAGGCGCGGTACAGCTGCTGATACCTTGGATTCCGCGGTGCGAGCTCAATGAGCGTTTGGGCGTGCTGTCGCGCTGCGTTTCGGTTGCCGAGATCTCGGTTCAAGGTGGCAGCGAACAGGAGCGTCTCTTGATCGTAGGCGTGGCTCGCGAGAACTTCATCGAGCACGTTTCTGGCACCGGTGGGATCGTTGTTTGAGTGCAGAGCGACGGCATAGACATAGCCAAAGCGCGGGTTTTCCGGTCTGAGCTCGTGGGCCTTCTCGAGGGCATCGAGCGCTGGTCCCATCTGCTTCTGCCTTACGTAGAGAAGCCCCAAGGAGTGATAGGCTTCGGCATTTATGGGGCCGACTTTCGTTGCCTGAATGAGGATCTCTTCTCCTTCTTTGTCCTGCCCCAGCGAGCGATAGAGATCGGCAAGGTTGACGTAAGTCGCCTGTTCCGATGGCTCCACACGAATGCCCGTTTTAAGGGCCTCCTCAGCGGCCTTCACTTCGCCGCTAAATATGTGGAGCCGGCTAAGGTTCAGATGAGCAGAGCCGGTGTCAGAATTAAAGAGTTGTGAGAGTCTGTATTCCGCAAGCGCTTTGTCGAGTAGCACGTTATCTTCTGTTCCAACTCTGTCTCTAGGCGTACCAGCGAGCTGCGCTGCCGCCTCTAGCCGAAGGACCCTGAGATTATCCTTGAGAAGCGGGCGGCCGGCTCGGAACCTTTCCGCCGGTGGAAACAAATCAAGGGCCAGTGCGGCGCCGAAACGAACGATGCCCGACGAGTCAGAGACGGCTGCCATGATGGTCTCAACCGAGACCGGCTCGAGAAACCGAGCTAGGTAACTGACCGCCGTGGCGCGAACGATATCCGGTTGCGTCTTATCTCTGAAAAGCCCCGCAAGCGCTTTTGCTGCACCGGGCGCGCCGATTTCCGCCTGCTTAAAGACCTCTCCGTAATGAGGCCCTCTCTCCGCATCGTCTCCGTACCAGTTTCGGTACGCTTGTCTTACCCAATCAAGGGTCTGGTCTTGATGGCAGTTCGAGCACGCATTCGGAGAACCGAGCTTGGCCGAAAGGCCCGGCCGCGGAACGCGAAAGCTGTGATCCCGCCTTGGATCAACGACCATGTACTTGGTTTCGAAGGCGTGGCATTCGACGCAGCTTGCCCCGGATGAGCCTTCATCGTGAAAATGATGTTTTGGTGAGTCGTATTTGGCTTCCAGGTGGCAACGGTGGCAAAGTTGGTTTCCGGGAGCCTTGGTGCGCGCGCTATGCGGATCATGGCAATCCGAGCAGGTAACGCCTGACTGATACATGTTGCTTTGAAGAAAGGAAGCGTAGACGTAGACCTCGTCGCGAATTTGGCCATCTGCATAGTAGTATGGCGCTGCGAGAAGCTGTGGGCGGTGCGTGTCGAGGAGCGGTCGCCCGTGAACATAGTCGCCGTGTACCTGAATACGACGCGAGTGACATCTTGCGCAAGTCTCGATCTCCGTAAAGTCGGTTCGCGGATGAGTTCGTTTCGCCGTGCCTGTCTCGTCAAAGACCCAGCGTGCAGAAGCCTTCTCCTTCATTGCAAAGACGAGTCCCTTACGCTCCGGGTCACCGGGGTCCTTGCCATTCGCTTTCTCCTTTGCCCACCGGACATGCCTTGAGCCGGGACCGTGGCAGGCCTCGCAGGAGACGTTTATTTCATTCCATGTCGTGTCGTAGGAATTCGTCTTTAAATCATAGTTCTTCTTCAGGTCCGTCGAGTGACACTCGGCGCAGGAGTAGTTCCAGTTCTGACTCCGCTTAGTCCAGTGAAGCTCGTCATTATGCCCAATGTGCTGTCCGGGATAGAGATGGAACCAACGCTGACCACCTTTGTCTTGCGGTTTCATGTCCCAGCAGATGTTCAATGCCTGATAGCGCCCGTCCGGAAACTTCACCAGATATTGCTCCAGCGGATAGAAACCAAAGTTGTGGGTGATTTCGTAATCTCGAAGTGTGCCGCCAGGGCCGTCGGTGTTCACATAGAACTTTCCGTCCTTCTTGAAGAAACGAGAAGTCACGCCAAAAGCGGTGAAGGTGGCGTTGTTAAAATCTCCATGGACGGTTTCGTCCGTTGCCACCTGCATGGCGAGGTCATGATGCGAGCTCATCCAAAGCTTCGTTTGCTTCTCGTGACACTGGGCGCAAGATTGCCGACCGGCGTATTCTGGATCCGCTTTGGTTTCGGTCCACGTGAGAGTGAAAGCGGCAATAAAGAAAATAATAAAAAAGATGATTTTCATGGCATTAACGGACGTTATAGACGTTCACCGTCTGCTAAAATTGAGGGCGACACGCGGCAGAAGCCCTCATAGTTGTGAATCAAACCACGCATTAAGTCTTTATAACGATAATGGTGCGGGAACACAAAATATGCTTGAGGATAGCTGGGGATGCGTCAATTCAAGACTTGACCTGTAGTTCCCGAATATTCGTCCCACTTAGTTCTATTGCCTTTTTCTATCGGACAGGATGACAATCCGCGGTACTTGATCCGTTCGCGACGCGATCTATGGGAACCATTTACGGCGAAAGGTAGAGGTGCTTGGCATCGAGGAAGTCGTCACCGCGCGAAAATGAATACTTGGGAACAACAGGCACAGTCTGATCTACAATGCGTCATGTACATCTGCGGTACCCTTGCGCAGGTGAGCCGCTAAAGTTAATCGTTCAACGAATTTCTGTTTTGTAACTGAACTTGTCCGCGCGGCCTTTTGTCGTTCTTATCTCAACCACTCGATTCCCGCTGGTATAAGTTGTACGTTTGAGCACCACTACAGGCGTTCCCGGTTCGATCTCGAGGACAGCCGCGGTGGTCTTATCGCAGCCCTCTGCGGTCAAGGTCTCCTCGGCGCGAATAATGGGCAACCTGTATTTGTCAACGACTAAGGCATAGAGCAGATCAGGGATATGGATTTCCTCATTTTCAAGGCCGGGCACAACGTCCGCGATCCACCACGAGTCTTCAATGAGCACCGGCGAATCGTGGTTGACGTAACCCACGCGTTCGATATGTAACAGCATCGTTCCCACCGGCACCTCCAGTCGCTTACAGATTTTCGCCGTACCAGGTTTCAGCTTCCTCGTAGTGGTTTCCTTATGTATACGTACCTCTTTCCCTTTTTCGTCGCCATAAGAAAAGAAACGGAATAGACTGTTGTTAAAGTCGATGCGGGATACGTAGGTCCCTTTTCCCTGGTGCCGGTACAGACGCTTCTGCCAGACCAGATTGTCGATCGCCTTCTTGACTGTGCCCTGACTGACATCGAGTGTCGCCGCTAATTGTTGCTCTGCGGGGATCAGATCGCCGGGGATCAGCTTCCCGGAATCGATCAACTCGATTATGTAGGACTCAACGACTTGATAAAGGGGTTCAGCGCGTCTCATGTGTTGCCTATACAACGATTCGGGGATCCCTGCGGGAATTCGGGCGTGCCCGCCATGTCCAAGTTGATCAGCGGCTTAGGATTTGTACATCATATATTATATATCTCATACATAGGAATGACCGTCAAACAAGATAATCCCGGTTCTGTTGCCCGGGGGGTTGACATTTTGTATCTGTTGTTAATAATATAACTCATATATATGAGATAGGTCTGATATCTTAGTGGTCACGACCAGAGGAGGAGGCCTTGGAATTTCTCGACTATCTCCCCCAGGTGTTTACTTGGACCAATCTGTCGATATTGGTTCTGGGCACAGTTGGAGGACTGATTTTAGGCGCAACACCCGGATTGAGCCCGACCATGGCCGTCGCGCTGCTCATCCCGTTTACCTTTCAAATGCAACCTGCGCCGGCGCTGATTTTGCTTGGCGCGGTGTATACCGCCACCGTTGCGGGGGGCGCCGTCAGCGCCATACTCGTGAGCATCCCGGGGGCACCCGCGAACATTGCCACGCTCCTCGACGGCTTTCCGCTGGCACAGCAAGGCCGGGCGACGGAGGCATTACACTATTGTTTTATCAGCTCGTTTATCGGTGGAATCATCGGCGTATTCGTGCTGATCTTCTTCACGCCGGTACTGGCGGATGTGGCGTTGCAGTTTGGTCCGTCCGAGTTGTTCTGGGTCGCCGTGCTCGGCGTCACCGTCATCGGATCTCTTGGCACGACATCGGTACTGAAAGGCCTGTTTGCCGGCGCTTTCGGATTGTGGGTCTCGACGGTGGGCTACAACCCGGTGGTGGGCGAAGAACGCTTCGTGTTTTCCGAGCACCTGACCGGCGGCATCAACATCATCGCCGCGCTCATCGGACTGTTCGCGATCCCGCAGGTACTCACAATGCTCGAGGAAACCAGCCGTTCGGGCGCGGTCGAGATGTTCAATATGGAACAGCACAAGCTTCTCGCATCGTTGCGGGCTAATCTCGCCCGCGTCAAAGCGCTTGTCATCGGTACAATTTCGGGCGTGATCGTGGGCATCATTCCGGGCGCCGGCGGTCAGATCGCGGGGCTCATCGCCTACGATCAGACCAAGAAGTTCAGCCGCGACAAGGACCTCTTCGGCAAGGGGCATCCGGATGGCGTCATCCGGATGGCGTCATCGCCGCCGAGAGCGCCAATAACGCGATGGTGGGTCCGTCACTGGTCCCATTATTGACCCTGTCGGTCCCGGGTAGCCCCACGGCTGCGGTGTTGTTGGGTGGATTATTGATTAACGGTCTATTCCCGGGCCCTGACCTGTTTACGGTTCATGCCGAAGTTACGTGGACCTTTATCGATTCCCTGTTGGTGGCTCAGGTGTTCATGCTCGTTTTCGGTTTGGCCATCAGCCGCTACAGCCGTTTTGTAACCCGTATTCCCAATCATGTGATGGCCGGCGCGGTCACCGTTCTCGCGGTATTCGGCACCTACAGCGTGCAAAACAGTATGTCCGACGTGTTCGTGATGATGACCTTGGGCACGGCAATGTACTTCGCCGCGAAATTCGGCTTCAGCCCCGCGCCGGCGGTGCTCGGCATTATCCTCGGGCCGATCGCCGAATCCAATTTTCTGGAAGGCAAGCTGATCGCGGAAAGCGGCGACGGACCGTTGCCTTATTTCTTCACCGGCACAATCAACGTGGTGTTGGTCGCGTTCTGTTTACTATCGATCGGTTACAGCATCTTCACTGAAATACGTAAGCTCAAGAAACAGCGAGAGGACAAGGCATGAAAACCGAGCGTTGGATCTGCGTGTGGATGGCTTCGATCGCGATGTTGCTTTTTGTACTGAGTACGGTCCCCAGCAACCAGGAAGCCTTCGTGTTTCCAAGAATCGTCGGTTTGATTCTCATCGCCATTGCCGCGGCGGCGATCCTGGGCGCATGGGACCGCAGTGGTTCACCTAGGGAGTCCATTAG
>CAMYKK010000091.1 GCA_947258975.1 uncultured Gammaproteobacteria bacterium | reverse complement strand
TGATTCCCCCATTTGATTCAACAAGTTATTGGTAAACTCATTGTATCAATTGCGGTGGAATCAGGCCTTTCTATTTAGCCGTTAACGGGACAGCAGTGAACACTAGTATTAGAAGAAATTGTTCTCTGACCCCGTTTTTCGTTTTTCCCCTGACCCCGTTTTTCCCGGCAAAAGTCCGGCATTGGTGGTTTTGAAGACTGAAAGGAAATAATGTCTCGCTGCGCGAGAGCTAAGATTTGCGCTTAGTAAAACGCGCAGATTTGGTGGGCCGTGCAGGGATCGAACCTGCAACCACCTGATTAAAAGTCAGATTTCGATTGCTTGGATAATTCTTGGTAAGGGAGTACCGGCGCGCGCGATAACACGACCTCCAGTCACCCTGGTTTTTGCACGGCAACGTTCCTATTTCGACATACGGCCTTACCGCTCTCGTACCAGTTGCGGGTCGCATTGACGAATTTCACGACACTCAGCATGACCGGCACTTCGATGAGCACGCCCACTACGGTGGCGAGCGCCGCCCCTGAGGTAAAGCCAAACAGGCTAATGGCGGCAGCGACTGCCAGTTCGAAGAAATTGCTCGCTCCAATCAGTGCGGAAGGGGCTGCTACGCAGTGGGCCTCCCCTGCGGCACGATTGAGCACATACGCCAGTCCGGAATTGAAGTAGACCTGGATCAGAATCGGCACAGCGAGCAACGCAATGATCAGCGGCTGCGCAATGATCTGCTCTCCTTGAAAACCGAACAGCAAAACGAGGGTAGAAAGGAGTGCAAGCAAAGACAGGGGCTGCAATCTTCGGAGCAGAGACTGTAACCGCTGCGATCCACCCGCTGAAATCGCGTGGCGGCGGATAAGTTGCGCCAGGATGACCGGTACGACGATGTACAGTACGACAGACAGAAGCAGCGTTTCCCACGGTACCGTGATCGCCGACAATCCCAGCAGCAACGCCACGATCGGCGCAAACGCAAATACCATGATCACGTCATTCAGCGCCACCTGGCTCAACGTGAAGTGTGGCTCGCCGCCCGAGAGGTTGCTCCAGACGAACACCATGGCGGTGCACGGCGCCGCGGCCAGCAGTATCAAGCCGGCGATGTAGGAGTTGATTTGCTCTTCCGGAAGATATGGGCGGAACAGAAAGCCGATGAAGAGCCACCCCAGTGCGGCCATCGAAAACGGTTTCACCGCCCAATTGACGAACAGTGTGACGCCGATACCGCGCCAGTGCTCCATCACCTGAGACAACGCGCCAAAATCGATCTTGATGAGCATCGGGATGATCATCAGCCATATCAACACCGCAACCGGCAGATTGACTTGGGCCATCTCAGCCGAACCGATCGCGCGAAAAATGCCGGGAAAAAAATGCCCCAGCGCGATACCCGAGACTATGCACAGAGCCACCCACACAGTGAGGTACCGCTCGAAGACGTTCATCACCGGTTTTGCGGCCGGAACCGTCATCGTGTCACCGCTCATCTGGAATAATCATTAAGGATTCCCAAGCGATACCGTCGAAATCGAAGATCCAACGCTTCTCGGAAAGTGCAGAACAGCAGTTGGTCTCGCCAGCATGGTCGGCACCGTTGCGAAAAGGGAAGAATAACGGCGAACCGGCGCCGCGAGGTCGGTAACCGTTAGATCACTATGCAGACGACGCATTTTGCTGTCCTTTCTTGGTGCTTGGTGAGCAACACTTTGGTAGAACGGTTGCCAGCAGCGGCGCACAAACTTCGGGGCGGCCTTGGCAGCAATCTTCCATGAGATACGAAAGCATCGCGCGCGTGCCTTCGAAGTCGATGCGGTAGATGACGGAACGCCCCATGCGGCGCGAGTCGATCAGTCCTGCGTTGACTAGTATGGTTAAATGCGAGGACATGGTGTTGTGTGGAACGTCCAGCGCCCGAGCGATATCACCGGCTGCCATTCCGTCGGCACCGCTGCGCACCAAAAGCCGAAAGGCCTCTAACCTGGTCTCCTGCGACAGCGCACCCAGCGCTCTTGTGGCCAACATCGTGTCCATATCTCCAGAATATTCGACATATTGTATCCTATCAAGCACACCATTGACCTGATTCACACCCACCTCCGGTCGCGCCAGCACTATGGTGCAATCGTGAAATTTGAAAAAACGGGGTCGGAGTCACAGACTCTGACCCCGTTTTTTCCCTGCGCGTAGTCGCAGTTTGCGCCAGCATCCGAAATCCTGGTTAGAACTGCGGGCTGGGGATCTGTCGGACTTAGAATAATTCTACCGGGGCGCCGGGAGAGTCGACCCACTTTAACGCATTTCTCTCGCTAAATAGCGCGCTATTCGCCTCAATAAATCGTCAAACCGGTCTCGGCTTCCCACCCGTCTCGCTACGTATCGCCTAAGTACGACAGACTAACCACACGGACGTTCGGGGTGTCGCTAGTAGGGACACTTTTGAAAACTGCCGGGAAATTACTGTAGAGCAAAAGGTTTGCTTGTGGGATCAGCCCAACTTCATTTACCGGCTTTGTCCGCGATTGCTTGGCGTTGCCTCGATTCCTGACTATTTTATTTTAGTAGGATGAAAATTTTTGATGACCAACTAATGTGGATTTGTCAGCTAGTGCCCGTCCATAAACGGGGACTAGCTAGTTGTTGGGCGGTCGAATCATAGATTGTCTTTCTACCGCACCGGCAAGGATCGAATATGACGCTTATCGACTGGAAACCCGAGTTCTTCCTTGGAATACCAAAGATGGACGCCGATCACCGCTACATGGTCGGGCTGATCAACGGACTCAACGAGCAACTGCAAGCGGCCGGGAACAAGACCTTCATCATAGGTATCCTCGAAGAGCTATATTCCAGCGCCGCCAAGCACTTCGCCCACGAAGAGGCGATCATGCGAGAATGTGGATACGATAAGTACGCGGAGCACGAGGCAGATCACCGGCGGTTGCTCGATAGGCTGACGACCTGGATCGCCGACTATCAAACCGAACGGTTGGATGAAGGCATGGCTAAATGGCTAGCCAACTGGTTCTGTAATCATTTCCAGAACCATGACACGCGTCTATGCGGTCCGGTTAGCGAACCTATTGAATCAAAAGTCACCACGGACGTCGTTTAGTTCGTTCTCCGCAACCTAGAAGGGTACGTGGGTACCAGCGAGACAACATGCATGGCTCATCGTAAGACCTTGCATTATTTTTCCAGGCTGTGATCGGCATTACAGACTATTCGTCCGCTTTGTTGTTAGCATGATTAGTACAGGAGGACTAGCCGCGCTGAGGCGTGCCTTTTAGTCACGGTTACTGAGCATGGTTATCCTCCCGGGTGCACTAGAGTTCAGTCTGCCACAAAAATGGGGGTGAGGTGTTATGCTGGTCAAGTACGATCTGTGCTGCGAACTAAGGCACGAGTTCGAAGGTTGGTTCCGAACCGAAGATGAGTTCGTGCGCCAACAAAACAACGATTTGCTAAGCTGTCCAGTTTGTGAGTGCGCGCGCGCAAATAGAATCTCGGCGTGGATAGTGCAAACGGAAATAGCGGAATGGGAAGTCGACGAAGCTGGATGCTCCGACGAGTATCAAGGTGCTAAGACCTTGTTACAACAGATTAACGAATACGTTGATCAAAACGTCGATAATGCATACGAAGCAGCATATCCAGCGCCCGGACCGGAACCGAAGAAGATCAAGCAATTACATTCCGAAGGCGCGGCCGCACTGCCGGCTACCGTCAACGCCGGCGTAGACAAAGATAAGTTGAACTAATTTATTGGTAACACAATCATTCGAGCAACTACCAAGGCATGGAATTCAGCGTTCAGATGAATAACGCCGCCAAGACCGTAAAGGAGTCTTGATCGTTTACTGCAGTCCGCGGAACGCTACGCCTCGTACCAGAACACGGCAATGAAATGGCACGCGGTGCCCGCGAATACATCAGCTTGCGTAAGGTGAGCTTCCGTGATAGCGTCCCGCCAAGAGTTGAGCCGCCT
The DNA here is from genome assembly GCA_947258975.1 of uncultured Gammaproteobacteria bacterium. Classification (GTDB taxonomy): domain Bacteria; phylum Pseudomonadota; class Gammaproteobacteria; order Arenicellales; family JAANXG01; genus CALZGZ01. The sequence goes on along the minus strand of CAMYKK010000091.1, from coordinate 14,470 downwards.
TCGGCGCCGGTAAGCAGGAGAGAATCCCCATTGCATGATAAGCAACCGCGGCAGGTTCAACGCCTCTCTCATCTGAAGCAACGGCACGCGACGCGCACGCTGGCTATTGCGATCGTCTTAGCCTCTTCATTCGTTGCCTCGTGGTCCGTCATGCTGGGCACTTCAGCGGCACTTGCGGCCGTGTCACCGACCAATATATACCAGTACGCCGGCGAGTGCGTGATCCTGTACGACAACTGGTCGAGGAGGTACTTCGCACGGGACAACTCCGGGTACTCGATGAAATTCCTCGTTCGCAGAGCGACGCCATTGCGGCTGCAGGCCACCGGTCTTGGCAGCTACCTGCTCTACGGACCTGACACCAAGATGCCGGCCGCGGGGATTTTCAATCGCGTCGTTCCGATCGGCCAGGCTGGGCCGAGAGCCGACTGGGTCCTCACAGATGGCGGTGCTGCGCTGCGACTGACCAACGTCTCCACGGGACGGAATCTCTCCGTCACTTGGAGCGGCCGGCTCACTCAGAATCAAGGGTCGAACGCACGCTGGAGTCTGGAACCTGCCGATGGCTGCGCCACGTTTCCTGAGATTGAGGTCAACGTCGAAGGCACGCCTTTTCCCGGTAGCCCCCGCCCTGGCACCGAAGTGCAGGGCTTTCTCGACGCTCACGTCCACCTCACCGCCTTCGAGTTCCTGGGCGGAAGGTTCCACTGCGGACGGCCGTGGAGCCGGTACGGCGTCACGGAGGCCCTGAAAGACTGTCCCGATCATGGGGTCAACGGCGCATTCGCCATCGCCGAAAACCTCGTTTCTACCGGAAGCCTAACCGGGTCGCATTCGAGCAAGGGTTGGCCGGACTTCGACGGGTGGCCCAAGTACAACTCGCTGACCCACGAGGGCACGTACTGGAAAGGCATCGAGCGCGCCTGGCGCGCCGGTTTGCGCGTCCTGGTCGCCGACCTGGTCGAGAACCGGGCCCTTTGCGAGATCTATTGGCTGAAGCAGAATCCCTGTAACGACATGGACAGCCTGAGGTTGCAGGCGCAGGATCTCTACGCCCTTCAGGATTACATCGATGCGCAGTTCAAGGGGCCTGGCAAGGGATTCTTCAGGATCGTAAAGAGCCCCGCCGAGGCCCGTGCGGTCATTAATGACGGCAAGCTGGCCGTGATCATCGGCGTCGAGACGTCTCAACCGTTCGACTGCCTTTATCAAGACGGCGTCGAGCTATGCTCGCACGAGCAGATCGATAGCGGTCTCCAGGAGTTGTGGGATCTTGGCGTACGATCCCTGTTCCCCGTCCACAAGTTCGACAACGCCTTCGGCGGTACGACCATGGACTCAGGGACCACCGGCATCCTCGTGAACCTCGGCAACAAGTACATGACCGGTCGCTGGTGGGAGGTCGAGTCCTGTCCCGACGGGGAGCACGATCGCTCGCCCGCCAGCCTGGCGCCGAGTGTTCCGGAGCTATACGAGAAATTGGCGCGGAGCGACCCCGACCTGAGCGTCTTTCATCGGGACTTCACCGCGCCCCTGTTGGCCGCGAATCTACCGTCGTATCCTCCGGGCCCGGTGTGCAACGTTCGGGGGTTGACGGATCTTGGGGAGTACCTCGTCAACCGAATGATCGATATGGGGATGATCGTCGAAACAGACCACCTCGGCGTGAGGGCGCGCGACCGGGCGTTGGAAATCCTCGAGACACGAGCGCACTCCGGTGTGATCACGAGCCACAGTTGGGGCGATGTAACGAGTCGCACACGCATCCAGGCCCTTGGCGGCATCGTGGCACCATACGCCAATACCACGAACCAGTTCATCGCCGAGTGGCAAGAGGCGCGGTCGACCCAGTCCGGCGTTTACCTGTGGGGAATCGGGTACGGCACGGACACCAACGGACTTGGCGCGCAGGCCGCCCCCCGGCCCGGCGCCTTGAGCGACAACCCGGTGACCTACCCGTTCGAGAGTGTCGACGGCAGCGTGACGATCCACCAGAGCCAGTGGGGAAATCGACTCTGGGATTTCAATCTCGACGGTGCGTCTCACTACGGCCTGTTCCCCGACTGGATCGAGGACATGCGGCACGTGGCGGGTCAGGAAATCGTCGACGACCTGGCGCGCGGGGCCGAGACTTACCTCCAGATGTGGGAGCGAGCCTCCGCGAGATAAACCCGCTGCGGCACGAATTCCTGCGTTGCTACGGCGTCGGCGGCTTGATGTCTACATATGTGCCCGGGAAAACAGATGGGCCAGTACGCTGATGAATAGCGGTCGCCCAGTCAGAAGTTCCCAATCGCCCAAGTTGATTGACGCGGCGTCGACCCGGATCAAGATCTCGTCATCAGCGGGCACCGGCGTCGTCACATCTTCCAGCTTTAGGACCTCTGGTGGCCCGTACGTCTTTCGAACAACTGCGTTCATGACACGTCAGCGTCTTTGTGATAAAGCCGGGTTCAGACAGAATTGTTTTGTAGTTCTTTCTTTAGCAACTCTATACGGCGTATTGCGTCCCGGGAATACGGGTTGATTTCTAACAGTTGCTCGAACGCCCGTATCGCCCCTGTCAATTTGCGCTGCAACGCGAGAATCATCCCTCGACCCCAAATCGCACCGAAGTGGCGCGGTTCAAGCGTCAAGGTTCGTTTGATGTCGTCTAACGATCCCGTGTAATCGCGCCGGTAATAGCGCACTGTCGCGCGTCGGTTCCACCCTTCCGAAAATTCAGGCGAAAATTCTATGACTTGCGTGAAGATTTGTTCCGCGCGTTCTAGCTGACCGGACTGCAACGCCTCGCCGCCTTTTGCCATTAGCTCATCGATATCTTCGCGGTCGCTTTCGAACCAGATCTCCCAAATAGTCAGTATTGCCTTCTGCTGCACCGTAGCGTCTTCGCTGCTTTGCAGGATTGCGAATAATTCGTCCAGCCGCCCGTCAGATTGATCGCCGAAAGTAACGATCGGTAATAGAATTGCGATGCATAGTAATTGTTTAACGAGCGTTACAGGGTGAGTTTTCATCTTCACCTCCACTGTTCGATTTTGTAATAGCCGGACTATGGCACAATCCTATCAGCGTTTCGCCAATGGTTCTAAATACCCACATAGTGCCGGGAATAGCTCATTGCACCGTTCGCTTGCCACCCATCCAAGGTGTTTGATAGCTCGGGAGAACTGGCAAATATCGCAATTGGGCAAGACGCAGACACTGCAAAAATTCAATTTCGCGGCTTGACATTGTCATCCTGCCCAAGCTTCAGATTCTTCTCACCAACACCTGCCTATATTTTGTCTGCTAAGCGATTGTTAAAATAGATCTGTCGCCTTTTTGAAGGGGCATTTGCCAATTTCCGGTACAAACCCCCCTGAACCACAATCGCCAATGTACTTCAAGGCAACGGGGTTAAGACCGCGCCGGAGCGGCAAAAGCACACTACAATACGGCTCTACGTGGATTCGTGCGGAAAAAAATTGGTGCTCTTGACTTTAGTAGTAATAAAAGACATCAGAGTTCATTAAACTTACGAAATGCTGAAACGTCTACTAGGACTGTTCTCGAGCGATCTTGCCATCGATCTCGGTACCGCGAACACCTTGATCTATGTTCGAGGCAAGGGAATCATCCTAAACGAACCGTCTGTCGTGGCAATCCGTTACACACACAACGACAGGCTTGGCAATAAGACCTTGCTCGCGGTGGGACAGGAGGCCAAGCGGATGTTGGGCCGAACCCCAGGCAATATTCAGGCGATTCGGCCGATGAAAGATGGTGTCATCGCCGATTTCAAGATCACCGAAGTCATGCTCAAGCACTTCATTCGCAAAGTCCAGGAGAATCGTTTTCTGCGCCCCAATCCGCGGATCGTTATTTCCGTTCCTTGCGGCTCTACTCAGGTCGAGCGGCGCGCGATCCGCGAATCAGCGGCCGGGGCGGGGGCCCGGGAAGTGTATTTGATCGAAGAACCCATGGCGGTAGCGTTCGGTGCGAATTTGCCAGTAGGAGAACCGACCGGGTCAATGGTGCTCGATATCGGCGGCGGAACCACCGAAGTTGGCATTTTGTCGCTGGGTGGTATGGTTTACAGCACCGCGCTAAGAGTGGCGGGAGACACGTTCGACGAGGCCATTATTCATTATGTACGCCGCCAACACGGCGTGTTGATCGGAGAGGCTACCGCGGAACGGGTAAAGAAGGCTATCGCTTCGGCATGGGTCAATTCGGACCTCCGGGAGATTGAGATCAAAGGCCGAAGTATCGCTGAGGGTATGTCGCAGGCCATCACGCTGAGCAGCGCCGAGATCTTTGAAGCCATCAGCGATTCTCTGGATGCTATTGTTCAGGCAACCAAGCAAGCGCTGGAACAGACACCTCCCGAGCTTAGTGCCGATATCGGCGACAAAGGCATGGTGGTGGCCGGGGGCGGCGCGTTGATACGGGACTTGGATCGTCGCTTGACCGAGGATACCGGTTTACCGGTGGTTATCGCCGACGATCCACTGACCTGTGTGGCGCGCGGCTGTGGCAAAGCTTTGGAGGAAGTAGACACGCTCGGCGACATCTTCGCAAATGAGTAGAGTACGCTACGTACTTCGTAGCCATAGCTGAAACCATGATCAACCACCAGCGCCACTGCTTTTTTCTTAAACCCTGGACTGTGTGTCCGTCTCTGCTTTTTCATCTAACATCTCGTCGTGAATCATTATATGATCCTTAACTCGGTGTCCGGAGTCTGGGGACCTTCGTAATGCTTCATCTGGCTGGCCGGCGCGGTCTCGATTGGCTAGATTGACGATTCTGTTAGTTCCACTAGCGTTTGATTCCCGTCTCTAAATATCGGCCATCCATCTCCTGTAAGTACAGCATCAATTTTGCCTGCCTGAACCAGTCGCTGCACCGAAGCGATGGCCTTTGCTTTATCTCGAAGCTTCACGTCAGGAAGCATGCACAATCGACCACCCTCATGCGCACGTATCAAATCACCTACAATCAAAGTCCCTTCCTCAAGCAGTAGCGCTAACTCTCCATCGGTCTTCGATCCTTCCAATTCAAAGACCTTGAGCCCTGGCACTAACTGTTCTGCGTCTTCCAGCCAGCGATCACATCTAATCGGAAAGCTGGCCGCTTCGGCGCGAGGTCCCGCCAGCTTCGCCCCTGTCTTCTGTGCGAGCTCTTTGGCGTCCCGCACATGATCCGAATTGGTCACAACGATCCACGCAGCCCCGCCCAATTGCTGTAGATGGTCTTGATCGTGTGGGGAGAGAGGCAACGGATCGATCACCACGTTGCCCTCGGGGCGCACCCACAGCACGCTGTGAAAATCGATGTTACGGTCTTCGTTAAATTGGGACCAGCCGTAAAGATCTGCGCGATGTAGACGCTTCATGTTTTTAACTCCAGTTGTGAAGAAAACAAGTTACTAAACATCATACCCCACAGCGGCGTTCAATGGAGACACTACAGGCGATTACGACTATTCCTTCATATCGGGTTCATCGGCCGCCACTTACAGGCAACTTGACCTGCAAACGGCTACCGGCTGCACCGATTCTTGGCGTAGTAACCGGGTTAGAATGCGACCGTTGCGCGCAGCCCGAATATAAATTCGTCCAGGTCTGGATGACCCTGCCGATCGTCTTTCAGGTGCTGAACGTCCGCTGACAATGCCAGAAGGTCGTTCAACACCAACCTATAATACACCTTCGCGCGTATCGTTTGTTCCGGCGTCCGCGGACACATTCTGGCACTGAACGCTAACGGCGACGCCCATACCGATGCCGAAGACGAGAATCAGTATGCTCAGGGCAAGTCCAATACGAACCAACTTCAATTCTTTCTGAGCAGTGAGTGGTTAGTCCAACTCGAACGATGGACGGGCTAGCGGAACAGTCCTAAGCGAACCTTAAGCCAATTTGATGGGCGCGGGTTTTTGCGCTGCTGCGCAAACGCGGTATCCAGGTTGTCGCGACTCTCGGCCAATAGCGGTTGTAGAGTTGTTTAAAACTTTGAGGATTTTACGTCCGGTGTATACTTATTCCGGCCATTCATAAAGTTTGAGGGTTAGTTCGTTCTCGATACATGACCGCAATCCGATTCTCAGTGGATTTGGATTCACGTCTGATGCGACGGATTTCGACCGCATCTAGATCAGATGTAACGTCAAGATGGATTTAGCAGGAATAATTGTAGTCACGACTGGCATTCTGGTCTTTGGACTGTTCTCCAAAAAACTAGAAGGCACTCCTATAACGCTACCCATTGTATTTACAGGTTTTGGTTGGCTTGTTGGCACCGGTGGATTGGGTGTTGCACAGATTGATCCCGGCCATGGCGTAATCCACATCATCGCGGAACTAACGCTAATACTGGTGCTTTTTTACGACGCTGCCCGCATTGATCTGAAACGCCTCCTTTCCGACCATGACCTACCGTTCCGCATGCTATCCATAGGCATGCCACTCACGATTGTTGGCGGTGCCTTTATCGCACTGTTACTATTTCCTGAGGCGACATTTCCCATGGCGTTTCTGGTTGCCGCCATCCTTGCCCCCACGGACGCAGCTCTGGGTCAATCGGTCGTCTCAAGTCCGGTGGTTCCGGTGCGAATACGTCAGGCGTTGAACGTTGAGAGCGGACTGAACGATGGGATTTCTTTACCATTGGTCCTCGTGTTTGCAATTTGGGCAGGCGCTCCAACCGAAAATGGAACTGGGGCAAGTGATCTTGCTGTATTCGCCGCACTACAACTGACACTCGGTCCTTTTGTCGGTCTGAGTATCGGTTATGCTGGAGCTCGTCTCATTGACACAGCCATAACTCAAAAGTGGATGACGGAACCCTTCTCGGGCATCGCGATATTGTGCGTTGCGCTAGCGGCGTTTGCCGCCGCCGAGTCGGCCGGTGGGAACGGATTCATTGCCGCCTTTACAGCTGGGTTACTGTTCGGATCCGTAGTAAAACGCCACTGCAAATTCCTGTTCGAGTTCATGGAGAGCGAGGGTCAGCTGCTGACTCTCCTGACTTTCTTGATCTTCGGTGCAATTATGCTGCCACAGGCGCTGCACCACGCGGTATTTGGCACGGTATTGTTGGCGGTACTTTTTCTGACCCTCGTTCGTGCGCTGCCGGTGGCGATATCGCTTACAGGTCTCGGATTATCACTACCCAGTAAGCTGTTTCTAGGTTGGTTTGGCCCAAGAGGAATCGCCTCTATTTTATTTGCACTGTTGATTCTGGAAAAATATCCAATTCCCGGGGGCGAAGAGCTAATGGCTTGTGTCGTGATCACTGTGGCCCTAAGCATTTTTCTGCACGGTGTCACCGCCGCTCCGCTAGCCAAGCGCTATGGCGTGTTCGTAAAGAGTAGAGGCGAATGCGCCGAAACAAAGGAAGTTTCAGAAATGCCTGTCAGACATGGTCTATCAAACCGGATGTGAGATGTATTTATGTATTGGACCACAACAGAATCACGGGCTGTGACCTGTAATGACTGCTAAGCACCCCAGACGTCCGCGTTAGTTTCGCGAACCATCGCTTCGGGTCGGGTACAGGCGTTCTCCTGACCGATGAGGGTATCTTGAAGAACCACACGACGATACTGCAGTGCAATAGACGGCCAACACCGGCCCGTCGGGATTTGGAAAGCGGCCGTTCGTCTTACCTGTCAGATAAACGAGACCGCCGCACTGCCGTGGATTGGTCCAGCTTCCCATCCCCGCATGGACGCTGATGCGACACCTACAGGTCGACCAGAGACAAAGTAACGTTATCGTCGCGAAAAGATTCGGATTGATTTCTGCTTACAGGCACATCGAAAAGTAGACGATTGAACCAAGCTCACTCAGCGATATCGACCTTGAGATAGATCCCAAATTGATTGCCAGTGCGTGAAATTGAGCGGGACAGGATCCCACTTTGGGTGGTTGCCCCACTCTGGGTGGCGCCGCCTACGAAAATCCAATCCCCAAGTTGCCCCGACACCACAGTGCTCACCCGCTGCACATTGGTCGTGAGGCCGTCGCCGGCTAAAACCTCCCGGTAGGGGCTGATCTCCAGATTAACCTGGTTCCCGTTCAAACGCGGTAGCACATAGAACCCCGTACCGATGTTACGCTGGCTGCCATAGGTGACGATCGTTCCCCCATATGATCGTACCGCCTCCGGTTGGAACAGTTCGACGCCCGTTTGAATGTGAGCTGGGGTGCCTTCCAGCGCACGAACACGCTGCACGCCCTGCCAGTCCGTCCCGATCCGGTCCTGGCCGACACTGCCGGACACGGTGCTCCCGGTTTCAGAGTCATAGCGGATGATTGCCGCCGCGTTATTCCGCTCCGCGTCCATGGCGCCCCCCTGCCTCACTGAAATCAGCAGATTGGACAGACCCTGATCGAGCTGGGAGAGCATACGCCGCACCTCCGCCACAGTCTCCGGGCTCGCGCGCAGAATGAGCTTATACCCAGTACCCGTGATCGCTTCGTTCGGCTTCAACAGGGAGCGAACTAGCGGGATGATCTCGTCCACAGACCGGTTCTTGAGCGGAATTATTTCTATCGGTTGCGCCGACACAGGGATCGCCGTGAGTGTAAACAGCACGAAGATCAATATTCTGATCATCATTAGGACCCAAGCTGGATTTTGGTTCTCCCTATGTTAGTCGAATCCGGCTATTCGTGCTCCATTGCCTGTCGATACCCAATTTGTCATTACACCTTCACTCAATGGCTGGCACGATCTTGTTATCGCTAGCAATTCTGCTAACCTACCGAGCCCATGAAAGACGTTTTGCTGCTTCTGGTCCACCTACTGACGGTTGTCGCCAAGCTGCTGCCGGCGCGCCGCGTGGCGGACGGCTGAACGGGTGGAACCGTTCCTGAAACCCGTGTTCGTCTTTTCCCCGCAGGGCGGGCAGTGGTTCGGCATGACCCGGCGTCTCGATTCGGAAGAGGCGGTGTTTCGCGGCACGATGGATCGCTGCGACACCGCCGTCACGGCGCTCGACGGCTGGTCGATCCGGGAAGAGTTGGCGCGCGACCGGGAGACCTATCGGCTCGACGATCTTGACGGACTGATCCAGGTCACGGTGACGGCGCTGCAGATCGCTCTAGTCGATCTGTGGAGCAGCCGGGGTGTGCGGCCTTCCGCCGTCGTGGGGCTGAGCCTGGGTGAGGTCGCGGCCGCCTACTGCGCCGGGGCGCTGAGCCTGGAAGAGGCCATGCGGATCTCGTGCACCATCAGTGCGTTGAGCCGGAACGTAGACCGCGAAGGCCGGATGGCCGTGGTGGGCGCCGGATGCCGACACGTGGAAGCTGCCCTGGCGCGCGAGAACAAAGGTGTCGAGATCGCGGCGGAACTCAGTCCGGGTCTGACGGTCCTGACCGGCCCGACCAATCGTCTCGAGTCGTTGATACAGGGCTTCGAAGGCGAGGGCATCATGGCCCGCTGGATCCGCATTGGGCTCGCCTATCACGGGACGCGACTGGCCAACGCGCGCGCGCGATTCGTCGACGCTCTCGACATGCTCGACCCGCGAATCGAGACCGTACCGATTTACGCCTCCGCCGTGGGCGGTCCGTGCCGCGGGACCGAGCTCGACGGTCGTTACTGGTGGGCGATGGTCAGCCGTCGCGCTCGCTTTGCGACGGCAGTGGACCGCCTGCTCGAGGCGGGCCATCGACGGTTTCTCGAACTGGGTCCGCATCCGATTCTCCTGCCTTCCGTCGAGGAGACCTGCCGCCGGAGGGCACTCGACGCGGTGCTGCTGCCTTCCATGATGCGCGACCGCGATCCGCTCGAGGTCGCCGCCGCGACGCTCGCCGCCCTGGGACCGGACTCACGCCCCGCGGACGAACGAACCCCGGCGAATACTCGCGAGCGGCGTCTCTGAGCATGCAAGGAATCTTCCCAACCGACTCGTTCCAGGATCCTTACCCGTTCTATGCCCAATTACGTCGCGAAGCGCCGGTTCAACGTATCGACCCGCCGGGCGCGTGGATGATCAGCCGTTACGCCGACGTCGCGTTCGTGCTGAAGACCCCGCAGGTTTTCTCGTCTAAGATCATGGCCGGTGCCGACCCGTATCTTCTGGGCAACGATCCACCCGACCACACGCGGGTCCGCCGCGCGGTCACGGCCGCCTTTTCCCCCACCCGAATTGCCGCACTCGAGGATTGCATCCGCGAGATGACGGATCGTCTCGTCACGGACCTGATCGACGCGCGCGAGTGCGACCTGCGGGCGTCGCTGACCGTGCCGCTGCCGTTGTCGGTCGTCGCGGAGCTACTCGGTGTTCGGGACGGGCCGTCACTTGAAAACCTGAGCCGTTGGTCCAACGCCTTCGTCCGCGCCGGTTCCGGCGCGGCGAACCCCGCACAGACAGGAGAACTCATGCGCGACCTTAAGGCCTTCGAAGCGTTCGCCGTCGAGCTGATTGCCGAGCGCAGACGCGCCCCCGCGGACGATGTCGTGACGGATCTGCTTCGCTGCTCCGACCCGGAGCTGACGGACCCGGAAGCGGTCAGCCTGAGCCGGCTGCTGGTCATCGCGGGCAGCGAGACCACAACGAATCTTCTGGGCAACGCTCTCGTCGCGATCCTCGAGCGACCGGAGCTACACGACGCGCTCGCGGGCGATCCCTCCATCTTTCCCGGACTGATCGACGAGACACTGCGCTTCGATCCGCCGGTTCAGTTCCTGCAGCGGCGGACACTCCAGGCCATCGAGCTGGCCGGAGTTTCGATACCGGCGGGCGAGCTGGTGATCGCGCTGCTCGGCTCGGCGAACCGCGACGAGCAGCGGTTCGATGAGCCGGACCGTTTCGATCCGACCCGAAAATCCGGCGGTAACCTGGCTTTCGGCACGGGGCCTCACGCTTGCCTGGGCGCAGCGCTGGCCCGGATGGAGGCCCGGGTGGTGTTAGAGTCGCTGGGGCCGCATATACACGGACTGCGATTGCTGGACCAACCCGTGCCCCGCGTCGAGACGCCGCCGCTACGGGGACCGCAAAGGCTTCGTGTGCAAGTACAAGTATAAGAAGTAGCAAGCACATGCCGTTTAATAGAAACGCGACAATCCAGTGACACAGTTGCGTGAAATATCCTTATGCTGGGCCGAATCTATTCGCCAAGTTGAAAAATCCGTCCATTACTGATGAGAACGGATTGAATCTTGGGCGTAATGGTCCACGGATTGTTTTGCGCGAATGGTGTGTTCGCACATCAATATCGTGGCGGACTCACGGTTGGTGTGTTTGTAATCGTGTCTGTTGTATCTGTTTGAACACGGGAGACCTTAGGATTGCGTCCGCTACGTGACGATGACCTTTTTCGTTCCAGTGAACGTCATGGGAGATGTAATAATGCCGTATTGATGTTACTGGGTCATCCGCGTTCACGAAGTCGGGAAAGAGATTTACGAAACCAACATCGCGTTTCTTCACCCAGTTACTCCAAAACTTAACTCCTGCCGCAGGTGCACGCCAGGCTCGCTGAGCTTTGTCGCGCTTGATGTCTTTGTTGGATGGGAAAACAATTAATCTTTGATGATATCAACGACATGAAAGGACAACGTATTGACCTTAAGCATGTGCTTTAAAGAATCCAAGTCATTGATTGGGTCTTGAATGAATCTCGCCAAGTCAGCACTGGCGACAACCCGATCGTTGATAACCGTATAGTGGTCCGCTTCATTTTGAATATCCGATATATCGATAAAAACAATCAAATGATCAAACTGCAAACGGACCTCTTCCAGCAGGAATTTGACTTTGCGGCACGTCCTTCATCAAGCGGGGGCCGTAGAATCCGTACTACGAGTCAACCGCCAATTCGGCGGACTCGGCCCCGGCGCTTTCCAAATCCATCTCCCTCCCCCAATGCGGGAGAGGGAGCATGAGAACTTTGATGCGATGGCGGTTACGGAATACGCAGCTCTGTGCCGGAAAAAACGATGGGCAACGCCGGTGTATCCGCGATCGCCGGCAGGTTGACCACTTCGTCGATCGGCGGCGCTGCGCCCGGAGCGCCACCGCGCGGTACGGTGTCGACGACCTGGCTAGGCGGTAGATCCGGAAGTTCGCCTTTCAGGTGGGCGAACAGCAGATCGAGTCCCTGGATGAAGTAGTGATGCAGGGGCACGTAGGTGTTGTCAAAACCGGCGAAGGCATTGAACGCGTCTAGGTGCTGCGCATTGGTGATCTCATAGTAGCGCAGTCCGCTGCGTGCCGCTTCCTTTCTCTGGTTGAGCCCATAGTAGGCGCGTGAGGCATGGTTGGGCGGGATGATCGCGTCGGCGCGGCCAGTGACGATCACTGCGGGACGACCGTCGAGATCGCCTTTCGCGCGGATCTGCCGGATGCTCCGGCGTAACTTACGATGGGCTTTACGATCGTTTCCACTTAAGGATTTCCCCGTTTGCGGATCGAGTCCTTCGAACAATGCGCGCTGGCAGAGCGCGCCGTCGAAACTCTCGTCGCGTCGACCGGTTGCGGGCGAGATGCCGTAGCGGTCGAGTTTCGGCCCGCCGAGCGAGTCGTCGTAGATCACGTTGATGCCACCGGTTGGGGGGATACCGTTGCCAGTGCCGAACAGTGCCGCTTCGGCGCTCTCCGTGAGCGCCATCGGATCGCCACTACCGGGAGCGGTTAGTAAATTGTTGCCGTCGGTAGCGCCAAAGGTGAAGCCGCAGAGCGCGTCCTCAACGCCGGCCCGGGCGTAGGCATTCGAGTAGGTGACGGCAATCGCCTGCGGCACGGAAACCCACCAGTGCGAGGGCTGCACCGCGTTTTGTTCGACAAGGATGCCGGCTTCGTTGATGCGCGCCTGTGCCTCGACCGGGTCGGGCGTAACCAGCAATCCGGCGCCGGCCAGTGATTGGCAACGTTCGGTGGACAGTGTGACCCCGAATAATCCGCCGCCGAAGAAGTCGGTCAGATTGAGCGGCGCGGCCGGATTGGCGGCATTGGCGCAGCCCTGGTAGAGGTTGAGTAGCGAAGTATAGTCGTAGAGACTGCGGCTGTGCCGAACCACCGGATCGCGGCCGGCTTGCACGATGACAAAGCCGGGATCGAACGTCGGATTGACGTTTGGCTCGGAGACTCCGATGCCGTCGATCAGCTCTTCCCGATCCTGCTCGGCCGCGAGAATGGCCGCACCAGCGCCGTTAGAAACGCTCGACGCGATAACGATCGTGTTGCCCGGCCGGATGCGGCCGCCATCATCGTCACTGTCGTCATTGCTGCTGTCGTCATCATCGCTTCCGTACTCTTCGTTCAATGCCCAGAACGCAAACTTTATCGAACGCAACACGTCACGACCCCAGTTCGCTTCGGGATTCAGTCTCGAGTGCGCATGTTTGTACGCGTATCGATTCGGGCGCTCGGCGTCGAACCCCTCTCGGTCGCTGATGGAGATGGGCGCGGTGAACGCGCTTACCTGCCCGGCGACATCAGCGTCGATCCGCTCGCCCTGAATTAGATTCACCGTGTTGCGCGACATCGAGTGCGCGCCATTGCCGGTGCCCTTATCGGCATAGGCAACGGCGCAACGGTTCTTCAAACCCCAGTCACCGGAGGTGCCAATGGCACCATAAACGCCGCGCGAGCCGGATGACGTGCCGGTTACAATGCACGGGTTGTCGGGATCGAAGGACGACGGAATCTGTACTGCTATAGTGACGTTCTCGCGTCCCTTTCGATCCCCGGCGAAGGCGAGGTATTCGACGCCCGCGACCAACCCTTCACCGAGCGTGTCGTTACCCTCGGCGTCGATGTTCGGTCCGTAGAGCACGCCGTAGCCGCCACCGGTCGTCATGTCGACAAGCGCGCGGTAGTTGTTGTAAATAGCGAGGGTACGAAGTTCTGCCACGGTCGGCGGATCGGACAGCGTTGGGGGTGTTGGGTCCTGCAGCCCGCTCTTGCCAAGACCGCCGGTCAGCAGGTCATCGCTTACGCCGTCGTAGACCGTACGTAGAACTTCGCTGCGAATAAAACTAAGGTCGTCGTCCGACGAATCCTCGTCTCCTGCCGCGCCGCCGGCGTAGAGAAAGCCGGCGATCAGGGCGCCGGTAAGAAACGCGTGGTAAATCGCGCGCTGTTTCGCACTATCCATTATTGTCCTCCAGGTTGTTTGGTGTTCTCTAAGTCCAGCGCCAAACAAGCACGCGGCCCGTTATATTAAACCGGATGTTGTCGGGTTCAAAGTACCGGCCGTCTAATCCAAAGGCACAAAGCACACCCAGTCAAGAGTGAAAACGATGCTATTTTAGGATTTGGGCGCGATGGAAACAGGCACAGCCGTTGTGCTATGAGATTGCGTTGAATTTGCAGGTTTCCACCAGACGAGCACGAAGTTGCCTGCACGATGCCCGGATGGTCATTGTGTCCAAAGCAATGGGATGGACTCCTCCTCACTATACGGCATCGCGATGTGCCAGACTGAGGTTCTGTAATCACAGTCACAAGATGAGGAGAAGTCCAGGATGA
>CAMYKK010000090.1 GCA_947258975.1 uncultured Gammaproteobacteria bacterium | reverse complement strand
GGGATCGGCGCACTGGCGGTCAGGGTCTGGTCGCGGGACAACTCGGAAAAGCCGGCGGACAGAATCAGCCGGCTGGTGATACGCCAATCCAAAGCAATTGCGGCGGTGGTTTTGTCATCATCCAACCTGTCTTCGAGATCGAACTCCTGGCCCTGAACCCTGACCTTAGAGTCAATGCTGGCAAAAAACGGCCCACCTCGAATCGATACTCGATCGTCCAAGGTCGGATTGAGCGCGGCTGCCTTTGCGGGTAAATACGCCACAGAGATGAAACCGGCAACGACGGCGACGGTAATTTTTATGAGGATCTTCACTGTTCGGTTCTCCATGGTGCGCATGAACGTATCAGAGCATAACGAGCGGCGTGAAATGTTATCTGCAACAGATGGATAAATCTATACGACGTTGCACCACAGTTACAATATCTGCCGCGGCCAACGGAGCTATCTTTTCCGGTCGCGCGGACGCTGCCCCTGGCCATGCCTGTTCTCCATAATCGGCATGATTCCAACTTGGTCTTGCACCGTCGTTGACGAGCCCCAACGGCTTGCGTGCGACAAGAAATAGTAATTGGACATCATCGCTTTGTGTCACTTCGTGTATAGTATCGCCGCCTCCAACTCTCGATACATGAGGCCGATCGATCCGCCTCTACTACGACTGAAAAAATGGAGTGAGAATGACATGTCGAAGCCACGGTTCCTCCTGCGCGCCTTGATTATTGCCACGTTGTCCTGCGGCCCACTGTGGGCACAGTCCTCGACTTTCGATCACGCGGACCGTAACGATGACGCGCGCGTCGACCGCGATGAGTTTGGCCGCATTATTCTCGATCGATTCGATTGCCGTGATAGAAATAAAGACGGTGCCTGGTCGCTGAAAGAATGTGCCGGCCCCAGCCGAGATACACTGAACGCCGTCGATATTAGTAACGACAAGACGATCTCCCGCGACGAGCTGACCGGATGGGGTGACCGTCGGTTCGACAGCCTCGACCGAAACCGCGACGGTTTTCTCGGAGTCCAGGAATTCCGGGAGTGGGGCTTGAGCGACATGTAGCGATTCGGGGACAGTATGATGGGCTCCAGCATACCTGCGCAATTACACAGAAACCGATGATAGCCTCGTGACCGTAGACTCCGTGCCAAACCGAATCCCGGACTGGTAGACCTAAATCTTGCCGTAGGAACCAGTGGAGATGAGTGGGACACGATTCGAAAGCATGCGCGGACCGGGCGACCGATCCAGGACGACAGTTTTCTATCGGAGTTGGAAAATGTCAGGGGGAGACGCTTGCGTAGACGTAAAGCAGGCCCGAAAACCGATTAATGAGTTAACTGTCTAAGGAATTACCACAACAAGTCCATCGAATATTACATCATTTGATGTATAATTTTGATGTTTCCAGTCGCGTTTAAGGTAATGCCTGTGAGAACCACTGTGAATATCGATGATAAATTGCTGAGTGAGGCGCAGCGTATCACTGGGGTGTCTGAGAAAGCCGTGCTGTTGCGGGAAGGCTTGCGGGCGTTGATCGAGCGTGAGAGCGCGCGCCGGCTGGCCCGCTTGGGGGCGAGCGAGCCGCAGTTGAAAAGAGTTCCGCGTCGGCGTCCCGATCCAGCGTGATCCTGGTCGACACGTCAGTCTGGGTCGATCATCTGCGCAGGGGAGGTGACGAATTAATCCGACTATTGGATGGCTCTCGGGTATTGGCCCATCCGTACGTGGTTGGTGAGATCGCTTGCGGCAACCTGCACAATCGAAATGAGGTGTTGTCCCTGATTTCCGATCTACCTCGGGTTGCGGTTGCCACCGATGAGGAGGTGCTCTTTTTCATTGAGCAACACGAATTGATGGGCCGGGGAATCGGCTACATCGATGCCCATCTTTTAGCCGCAGTTTCGCTAGCTGCTCCCGGTCGGCTTTGGACTCGGGACAAACGGCTAGCCATGTTGGCGGTCGAGGCGGGGCTAGCCTATGACGAATGACACCAACCGCCTACGGTAAAGACACCCTTTAGCAGGAGACCACGACCAGAATTCCGGGGACAGTTTACTGTGTATTGTGAAAATTCCCCAGGCAGTGAAAGCAATTAGATACACGGAACTTAACCTGGTTCGCGCGAGACTGTGTGACAGTCCTGAAAAGTCGAGATGGTCCAGCGCACATACGCAATTGAATGAGACCGATAATGGCCTCGTAACGGCAAACGCCTTATTGGACCGAATCCTGGATTGGTCGGACTATCTTGGGTTGGGGAATAGCGCAAAGGAATTGGACAAGATCCGAAAGTATGCACGGACCAGTCGGCCGATTGAGGACGACAGTTTTCTATCGGTGCTTAAAAATATCACTGAGAGGCGCTTGCGTAGACGTAACCCAGGCCCCAAAACCGATAGTTGACTAAACTGTCTAGGGAATTACCGGAGCTACTCGAAATGCAGCCCTTCATCCACCGCGTCTTCCATCCCACCGATTTCTCCAGGGCGAGCGGCGTTGCCTTCGCTCACGCCCTGGCCATTGCGATCGCGCGCAAGGCGACGTTCACCGTGATGAACGTCGGCGGGGGCCGCAAAAGTGACGAGTGGCGTCGCTTCCCCGGGATCAGCGATACGTTGAAGCATTGGGGCCTGCTCGACGAGTCGAGCGACCGCGGTGACGTCTTTCGCAAGCTCTCGATCAAGGTGAAGAAGATCAGAATAGATGCCCGCGATCCCGCCAACGCCATTCTGGACTTTCTTGTCGATCACCCGACGGACCTGGTAGTAATGGCCACGGAGGCGAAAGAGGGCCTCCCCCGTTTGCTCAAGGGCTCCGTGGCCGAGAAGGTGACCCGCGTGTCCGGAGCACGGTCTCTCCTGGTGCCGATGGAGTGCCGAGGATTCGTGTCCGACCGCGACGGCAGCCTGTCGCTCAAGCGCATTCTGGTACCCGTGGCAAAGACCCCGGATCCAAGTGTGGCTGCCGGGATCGCCACCCGCGCGGCCGAGGCACTGGGCAACCTCCCGGTAGCGCTGCATGCCGTCCACGTGGGCGACCACATGCCCCAAGTGGACTTCCCGCGCGGGGAGGATTGGACGTGGCATCGCTCGACACGCAAGGGCGACGTCATCGATGAGATCCTCGGTGCCGCGCACGACGTGTCGGCCGACCTGATCGTCATGACGACCGATGGCCCCGACAGCTTCCGTGACCTCTTCAGGGGCAGCCACGTGCACCGGGTGGTGCGCGGCTCGCCATGCCCGGTGGTGGCGATCCCGATCTCCAAGGATGTGTCGGGAAGCTCGACGCGCGCATCCCCGGTCTGAAGATCCGGGGACATTTGTCTCAATTCTCGATTTGGGTCCCGGTTTATGTCTTCATATGACTCGCCCCGGCGATAGTTTACTGAAGATTGTGCAAATGCCTCAGACGACGTACACAGTTGAGTGAGGCATGATTCAGAGTTAGACACGATTCGAACGCTTGCACCACCGGGTCGGCCTACCGATGACCACGGTTTCATCGGAATTGGGAAATACTCCTGGTGGACAGTGTCGCTTAAGTAAGCCGGGACCCAAAACCGACAACTAAGTAAACTGTCCCCAGAATTCGCCGCGATATTTCAGTAAACTGTCCGCGCGCGATTTGACTCACTCCACTTTATGCTTAAAGCTCTCAAGATCGGCGGTGCCATCGTCTTCATGTTGGTCATATTGTTATTGGCCGTCTTTGTGGTCGCGGTCTATATCGTCGACGACCGGTTTTATCTGGAGATTGTGCAGGAGGCGGTGAGGGACTCTACCGGCCATTCGTTGGAGATCGGCGGGCGTTTTGAAGTGGAACGCTCGCTGCGGCCCGGGTTGGTGGCCGACGACGTGCGTTTATCCAATGAGGCTGTGGCGCCGCCGGCTGAGATCGCCAATGTCAAACACCTGCACTTTCATATCGAGCTGCTCCCGCTGTTGACGGGTGACTTGCGCTTTGCGGTGGTCATGGAGCAACCGCAGATCCGTCTGGTTGTGGATGCCGCTGGCAGGCGCAACTGGCAATTGGCCGAGGTCCGGCAAGCCCCAAGGGGAGACCTTAGTAACGACGGCGGTTTCGAGCTGGATATTGACCGCGTCGAGATCGTTGACGGTCAGGTTGCGTATCACGACGCGCGTAATGATTCCAACGTGGACGTAAAGATAAAGAGCTTCGAATTGCTCCATGATCGCGAACAGCTGGTGGCCACACTTGGGTTTTTCGGTTCCTATCGAGGCACCGACTACTCGGTCCATGGCACCCTGCGTGACCCGGCTGCGCATACACCGCTGCATGCCGAGTTGACGGTGGACGCTCACACTGCGGGCGCAGGCCGAGACGCTGACCCGCTACTTCATGTCAACGCCTCCGGAACCGTCTCGAGATTGAACCAGGATCCGGCCTTTGACCTGGCTGTGGACGGTCGGATCCAGAACCTATTGCCATTCAGTGAAATGCTACGTGTTGACGCCGGCGAGTGGACACCGCTGACCCCGATCAACGCCACGGCCCAAGTTCAGCTGCAGCGTGGCGCAGTCCACGTCAAGGATCTGGACGCAATGTGGACCGCCGATGGCCTTTCGCTGGCAGCGAAAGGTACCGTGTCCGATTGGGGCGGTGGCAACGATCTGGATCTGAAGCTATCCGCCACCGCGGAGACACTGTCAAAGTTGTCTCAGGTCCCGGCGCTCTCCAATATTTCATTTCCGGAGATCGGGCCGGTTACGGCGCGCGGCCGATGGCGGGGTAGTCGCGGGAGTTATCGCATCGACGATCTCCACACCAGCGTCGATACTGAACACCTGGCGCTCACGGCCGCCGGAACGGTCACCGAGCTGGGCGACCAACCCCAGGGACGGCTGGACGTGACTACGCGCATCCGGGACCTGTCCCGCGTACCGGCCATGTTTGGGCTCGAGACGGACCTTCCGGCATTGGGTCCGATACACGCGAACGGTGTCGTCGAACGCATCCAAGGCGCGTATCAAATCCAGCGGATCACCGCGAACTGGGAACAACCGGGCGTGCGTGCCAGCCTCACCGGCAATGCAACGAATTTGTTGGAAACTCCAGCGGCTGCGATACAGGTGGACTTACAGGCCGACAGCCTGGATGCCTTGTCAGAGTTCATTGAACAGGAATTGCCCGCAGTGGGACCAGTGGCCCTCCAGTCCAAGCTGGCCCTGGATTCGGATCGGGTTCACGTGAATGAGCTCGAGGTGCGTCTTGGAGGCAGTGATCTCTCCGGTCAGATCGCTTTAAGTCACAAACAGATCCCTCCTCGACTGAGCGCGAAATTGTCGTCACGGCGGCTGGATCTGGATCAACTGTTAGACGTGCCTGCCCACGCGAACGTCGAGGGGACCGAGACGAAAGACAAGCAGGAGAAACTTGATCCAGCCACACCTGAGGCATCGGACCGGGCGCGTTCCGATGCAGCAGAACAGCCGTGGCTGCCCACCGAGCCACTGGATCTGTCCTGGCTCGATGCCTGGCACGGGCTGGTCGACGCGCGCGTCGAAAAAATGATACAGGATGGCGACTCCTTTGAGGATATCGTCGTCCAGGTACAACTCGAGCCCGGCATATTATATATCCCGGTGACGCGCATGAAGCTGGACGATGGCGAACTGTCGTTGAACGTGGGCATCGATGCCAATCAATCCCCGCCTTCACTTTATTATCGCAACGTCGTGAAGGATATCGAAATCCACAGTCTGCTAAACGTCCCTGAAGGGGTGGTCACCGGGGGGAAGACCAGCGGCACAGTAGAATTATTCAGCACTGGCTCATCCCCAGCGGAGATCATGTCGAATCTCAAGGGCAATGTTCGGCTGCACATGGGCAAGGCGCGCATTGTGGAGGCGGGGCTGGCGAGTGTATCAAGCGACCTCATAGGCGGGATGCTGCGCGGCGTCTCGCAGACCAAGGACGAGCAGCCCTACACCGAGTATCAGTGCGGCGTCTTTGGCGTCGAGTTTAGGGACGGTATCGCCACCATGGACCGTAGTTTCGCGCTGCAATCGGAGCGGTTTAACGTCGGTGGCAGCGGGCAGGTCGATTTGAACAAAGGCACGATCCATCTCCAGTTACGTCCTCGGGCCCGCAAGGGACTCGGGATCAGTGCCTCCATGTTGACCGGGGGATTTAAGATTTCCGGTAAACTGGGGACGGCTCAGGCGGGACTCAGCATGAAGGGATTGTTGGAGAGTTATCTGCTCAGTTCGACTGCTGCGTTGCTGGTCGCAACTCCCGCTGGGAGTGTGGCGACCGGAGCGGTGCTTGCTTTACGGGGCGTATGGGATCGCATCACCGCGGGCACGTTTTCCTGCAAAAACACGCTGAAACGGATTGAACGTCGTGATCTTCAGTAGTGAAAAGGGACAGCAATAGGAAACAGTTTTATTTAGTTCAAATAAAGAAAATCTGTCTCCTATTTCTTCATTGCGCGACTTGTTGTGGGAGAGCCTTTCAGGCTCAAATAATGAATCGCGGCTACAAGCCGCTCCCACAAAAAGGCTCTCCCATAAAAATAAAGATATCCTGGATTCGAGCCTGCTCGTCCTCGCGCAGCAGAGGACTTGTCCTCGCGCAGCAGAGGAGAAGGCTCTCCCACAAACTAAGCACCCTTGTTGTAGATTAATCGCGGTCTGTTCCGAATGGTACTTACTTAAACCTTACAGAGGCGAAAAGTGCTGAATTGAGGGAGTATTTCCGGGACCGTCGCCAGCAAGGATGTTGGCGCCGAGCCTACAGGGAGGTATTGACGGCGTGTCCCGGGAATTAGCACTCGGTTCAGCGTGTCGTGATCCCTTAAGTCAGTGCCATTCGGGTCTGTTCCCATTTTGTTCGTAAAAACTCGGGCTACAAGTGGAAGCTCTCGCGCACCAGGAAGTACCAACACAGGAGAACGAGAACACCGAGGGTAAAGGGGTAAATCCAGATCGTGTAGTTGTCGATACGCCGCGCCAGGTCTTCGCGTCCGCTGATCTCCATACGCCGGAACAGAACATTGACCACCACAACCATACCGGTAAACACAAAAAACGCCACCATGATCGCGTCCATGAAGGTCAGATAACCCAGGCGCGGGAGATCATTGGAAACGGTGAAATTGAAGGCGACGAAGATCAGCAGATTCGCGCCCGCGATATCCACGCGCTTGCCGAAGTCCTGTAGAAAGAAAGTCAACCACGTCACCAGGATGATAATACCCAACGGCACAAAGATCCGCAGCACATAGTAATTGACGTGGCGGCGGGCCCGGAAGTCGAACGAAAAACGCGCGGTCGGCTCGCCGGTGATACCCTTGACCTCACTGGTCGTGGTCCGACTGTCCACGAAGATCCATTCCTCCTCGCCAAGCTGGTCCCCAAGGCCGCTGAAACCCTCGAGCGGTACGAATTTTAAGAACCCCGATGGATGCAGCGCATCCACACGAATAAAAAATTTCTGGGTATCGAACGGGTATTGCACGAAGTCGAAGTCCGGTGCCTGCAGGGTCGCTGAAAAACGTTCGAAATATACGGCGTGTCCATCTTGGGCCACAACGACGGAGGCCTCCTGCGAAAACCGGCGACCCTGTTGATTGTAAATCACAAAACCGGGGGCGAACAGTCCGTTCTCATCGACAAACCGTATAAATACCTCCCCGGAATAGAGCTTAAAATCCCGACCGGCTTGTTTGGCGTCGAACGCCAGTTCGGGATCGTCCCATTCAAGGCGCAGATTGGCCACGATCCCGTAGTTTTCGGACTTCTGATCTATGTGGGTGATCTGATCCACCCACACCCCGATCGCCACCGTAAAGGATTGTTCCGGAATCGCGGCGTCGAGAGCGGCCTGAAATCTCTGCTCGGTCTGGGCGAAGACGAGCATGCTGCAACCGGCCAAGACGCACAGTACACCAAACAGCACGACTAGTTTCCGACTGGCGTTGCGGTGTGGTTGCATACCGATCCGTTGTTGATTGTTGTGGAGATAGCCTACGCCAATCCAACAAAGCTTCCAAATTTCTGCTCCGCGGCGAGCGTACCGTCGACACGTTGTTCGCCGGTGACTCAATAAGCTTGTCTCTAGCCTACGTGTACCATCATATCGCAGCAACAATCCGGGATGATGGCGACGACAGCGAGCGGATAGACGCCGACGAGGTACGCATACGTATAATCGCTGGCGCTTCGTGCATGTAGACACCGAGCACTGCTGTGCCGCGATCACTTCTCGAGATTTTGTATCAGGGTTTTGACCTCATCCAGGTCAATGTACTTGTCAAATGCAAAACCCAATGAATTCACCGCGATTGCGACCAGGATTCCGGTAAATATCAGACCGACAAACGCAATCACGACGGACAGAAACTTCGACAGACGGCGGCGCGGCCGGATGTCGCCATACCCGACCGTGGATGCGGTGATGAACGACCAATATACCGCATCGCCGGGATTCCAGGATTCGCATCGACCTACAAATAGTCCGATCACAACAACAATCAGCACCAGCAATAACAAGACCGGAGCACTTAAATAAAGCCCAAACACGAACCAATATATGAACGTCAGCGTGAAATCCATTGCATTGCCACTCAAATAACGCGGATCAAGCCGGAAAAGCGCGGCACCTTTTTATTCAGGTTTGCGTACATAGGGAATTTGCGTCCAAATCGCTTGAGAATTAGCAAACCTTTGACCGATTCAAAGCGTCCTTCGGCATATAAATGTACCGCCACTTAACGATCACGATGTGATTGATCAATACATCAGAACACGCAAGAATCGCGTTTTTCGTTTTTCTTGCTCTTAGCATCCATTGACGAATTATTCAGCGCGTCCTTAACATAGAGTATTGAAACAAAATTGTACAACAAACATTGTGTACGATGGCCTGTTGGGTTGTCTTTTTCGGTCAGCTGTCCACCGGTATCCACCTGGCCGACGCTACCGCGGGAATCTCGCGGCGTTGCCTCGCGAGCAGCGCTGTGACTGAGTCAACGGGTGTCGTATGCGTCGCCAAGCGCCGGCGTATCCGGTGACAATCAGACAGTAACAGTTGGTTGCGCGACCTCAACGATAGACTTGTTCGCTTTAGATTTAGGGTAAGGATTTAATCTCTTATATTCACTCAGTTAGCATGCAAAGCAATACACCGCCCCAACTTGGAGAAATACAATGCCGAACTTGATCGACTTCTTGAAGGCCACGTTACGCGGTGGATTCTTCGTGGTGCTGCCGATCGTAATTGTTACTGTGCTGATCGTCGAAGCATTGGACCTGGTCATAGCCGTATTCGGCCCGATCACGGAGCTGTTGCCCGTTGATGAAATAGGCGGCATCGAGGTTGCTACCGCCGTCGCGGCACTATTATTGTTGTTGATCTGTTTCCTGATCGGCCTGACGATGAAAATGCCAATCGGTGTTCGTTTCGGTTCCTGGTTGTACCACACGGTTTTCAACCGGATCCCTGGTTACACGATGGTGAAAGAACTCACGCAAGGATTCTCCGGAGATTTGGGCGAAGGGAGCCTGCTGCGACCGGCGGTAGTGACCATGCCGCTGGAATCGTTAGTGCTTGCGTTCATCGTCGAGGAACACAGAAACGGTGATTTCACGATTTTCATACCGGCAGTGCCCACACCGAACATCGGCCGCATTGAATATGTCCCCGCAGACCGGGTACGTAAGCTCGACGTCCCGCCATCCAGTGTGGCGAATTCGATTATGCAGTGGGGCGTGGGTTCGGCAGCGTGGTTCCGCCGGCCCGTTGACTAAGTCTGAGTCGTTCTGAGGTATGATCCGGCTGCTGTTCAAAATCAGGAATCGGACATGTTTAAGATGGCTTGCCGTGCAGAGTCGCGGATAATTACGAACACACGTGCGCTCTTTTTCGGACGCGTACTAATCAGCGCCACTCTCGCTTTGGTTTTGGCCACGGCCACGAGCGCCGGCGCAGTTCTGGCGGCCGAAGCCACTGAAGCCCAAATGGGTGAGCCTGTTGAGCCACCACTAGAACTAACCGACGACCTCACACGGGAAGAGATCCGTGACCTCATGTCGCGACTGTCCGACGATCAGGTGCGGGAATTACTGCTGCAACAACTCGACCGCAACGCCGCTGCAAGAGATTCTGCGGAACAAGAGGATGCGGTCGACGAAGTCTATGAGGAGGCGCAGGATCTAAAAGCAGGACTCGCGGCAGCGTTACGGGCCGCCACGACCCTGCCGCAAGTACCCCGTCTGGTGTGGGCGGGCATCACCGAAGGGGGGACGGCGAGCACCGGCGCATTGTTGTTCGCGCTGGCGTTGATTTTCGGGCTGGGGTGGGGTGTCGAGTGGTTGTATCGGCGCGCGACCAAAGCAAGCTTCAGGCACAAAGAGGACACCGAAAAACCGAGTCCCTTCACACGCTTGGGCGTGCTGATATTGCGCGCCATCATCGAATCGATCGGCATCGCCATATTCGCACTGACCGCATTCGGTGTGTCGATCCTCGTCACGCCGGGAGGCGAAACCAGCGCGGTCCTATCCGTCACCCTGATTACCGGGGTCGTAGCCGTGCGCGTGGTTTTGGTCATCGCCCGTCTGATCTTCGTCCCCGAGGTGTCCTGGTTGCGGGTGCTGCCGTTTAGCGACGACGCCGCGCGCGCGCTGTACGACAAGACGATGATCCTGACTGTCATCATGGTGACCTACCAACTCGCGGCCAGTTTATTGGAGGAATTAGCCATCGATTACTACGCCGTCGCCTTGGTTATATTTGCGGGGAGTTTTCTTTTCATGGTTGTGTTGAGTGCCATAGTGTGGAATGCGCGCCGCCCGGTGGCCGAATTCTTCGGCGCCGTTACGGACGAGGATAGTCAGTCACGAACCCTGCTGCAGGGCCTGGCCGCCAACTGGCACGTGCTCGTGATCGCCTACGTGATTGGAATCTGGATCATCGCCATGGGCTCCCTCCTGAGCGGCGCAGGGCGCGCCACGACCCCGGGGTTGGCCAGCCTCGGCCTGGTCGTTGCGTTGGTGCTCGCCGACCTCGTGCTACGGGAGTTCTTGCACGCCTACTTCGCGAAAGACGCGGGTCACGATGAGCGCGCGACCGAATCCGGTGTATCCACCGACGGCGCGATTCCCCAAGACACCCACGCAACGCGGCGCGATAAACCAGGCTACGAGCAGGTCGTACTGCGCAACCTGCGCATCGTGCTGGGCATCGTGTTCGCGGTCGGTCATGCTCGCCAAGGTCTGGGGAATCGAGATAGATGCACTGGCCACGCACATCGTAGGCGGCGAGCTGGCGGCGGCGCTGGTGGATATCGGTCTGGCCGCGGTGCTGGCCTATGCGGTGTGGAGTATCGTCAAGACGGCGATGCAGCGACACGTTGCGCCCGCTGAGGACGAGGAAGAGGCCGGGAGTGGAGAAATCGGCGGTGCCGGCCGGAGCCGGCTGGAAACGCTGTTTCCGCTGTTCGCCAAGTTTATCCTGGTCACGCTGATCGTGATGGTGGCGATGATTACCCTGTCGGAGTTGGGCGTTGAGATCGGGCCGTTGATCGCCGGCGCCGGTGTCGTCGGTATCGCCATCGGATTCGGCGCTCAATCGCTGGTGCGGGATGTGGTCTCCGGCCTGTTCTTTTTGCTCGATGACGCGTTTCGCATGGGCGAGTATGTGGCGGTCGACGCCATCCGCGGGACCGTGCAAAAGATCTCCACGCGCTCGCTGCAACTGCGCCATCATAACGGTCCGGTACATACGATCCCGTTCGGCACCATCAACCACATCACCAACTACAGCCGCGACTGGGCGATCATGAAATTCGAGCTGCGGGTGCCCTTCGAGACCGACGTAGAAAAGGTACGCAAGATCATCAAGAAGACCGGCCAAAAAATGATGGAGGATGAACAACTCAGACCGTTGATCCTGGCACCGTTGAAGTCCCAGGGTGTCAACCGCATGGACGATTCATGTTTGATCGTTCGCTGCAAGTTCACCGCCGTCCCGGGTCAGCAGTTCTTCATACGCCGCGAGGCCTACACACGCATCCAGAAGGCGTTTGAGGAGCAGGGCATTCATTTCGCGCCACGGCGGGTAATTGTGGAAAGCGCGCCCGGCGGAGCAGTGACGGAGGCCGAGGTACAGGCAGCCGCCGGTGACGTACTCGACAAGGCGGACGAAAAACGCGCTTAACCGGAACGGGTGGACGATCACTCTTAAGGCAGGAGCCAGACAATGACGGACCTATGGCTAACCCTCGGACCGATCCTACTGAGTGATGTGCTCAATCCGGTGTTGTTCGCGTATCTCGTGTACGCCGCGGGCACCCGTCGTCCCATCGCCAACAGCAGCGCTGCGCTACTCGGTCATACGGTCGCGTACGTGGGCGCGGGAATCTTTCTGGCACTGGGTTTGGAAAAGATCTCGGCGCGTCTAGCCAACCCCAAACCGTTCGATTTCTTGATCGAAGTCGTCCTCGGCCTCGCGCTTATTTGGCTTGCTATCGCCAGCCGCAAGCCCCGCAAGAAGCGCTCCCAGGCACCGGCCGCTGAACTGACTTGGATGACCGCATTTGGATACGGCGCGGTGATCAACTTTGTGGGGATTCCGTTCGCCGTGCCCTATTTTGCCGCGATCGATCAAATGCTCAAGGCCAATCTTTCCGTGTCCCACACGCTGGGCGTGCTGGCAGTGTATAACATCGCATACGCGCTGCCGTTTCTCGTTGTTCCCGGACTGGTGCTGGCTCTTGGCGATCGGAGCCGCCCGGTGTTGGCGCGCATCAACGACTTTCTGGATCGCGTCAGCAATTTCCTACTGCCGATTCTGCTGGCCCTGGTTGGATTGGCGCTGCTTGCCGACGCCGTGACTTTCTTCGCGAGCGGTGAGTCGTTGTTTTGAGATCGGCGCGACACCTGCCTATGAGAGTTGAGATAGGCAATCGCGCCTGCTTGTCCCCGCTTAGCAGGGGGCAAGACTTTTCCTAAAGCGGTATTTACTGCTTCGTCCGCCGCTGGCGTCATCCTTGCGCGCATAAGGCTGTCATTCTCGGTATAAGGCTGTCATCCTGAGCGACGCGAAGGATCTTTCCGTCGTTGCAAGGATTGTTCTCACGGTTGACTACGGCAGCCGAATTCAGACAATTAAGATCCTTCGGCCCTGTGGGCCTCAGGATGACGTTTGTGGGAGATTCTCCCAGCCGCGAATAATACGATTGCGCATGCTTGTCCCCCGTGTAGCAGGGAAAAGGCGCTTCCACAAACGTTCTCCCCGGCCGCTTCCATATTGGCAAGTCAGCGTCTCGTAGGTCACAACTCTTTGGGGCTGAGCACGTGATCGCGGTTTTTGTCCTTAGCACGAAAATCGGCGCTGGTCGAATTGAGAAATTCCTTCATATCGAGACGGCCATCACCGTTGCGGTCTACACTTGGTATCCGTTCGGCATTCAGAACCTTGAGTTCATCACCTTTCAGTACACCATCACGATTGCGGTCGGCGCGGTAAAAGGCGTTCACCATATGGCTGCGGAACTCTTCATAATCGATTTTTCCATCGCCGTTGGCATCCGCGCGCGCGAAGCCGGACTGGGCCATGACGGCGCCCGACATAGCGAGAAGGCTGAGCATGGTCATACCCAAGAATGCTGTTTTTATTTCTGTCTCCATACTTATCTTCATGGCTAACCTCCGATAATCTTCCAGCTGCCGTCGGGTTGCCGGCACGCGGTGCCGTATGCCTGCTCCGTTTTTCCACCGACGGTGATGGTCTGCTGAAACTCCCGGCAATACTGGCCCGCGGCGTTCTGATAGGTGCGCACCGGCGCGACGCGGCCCGAGTTACCCGAATCGGGATTCACCCAGCTCGTTTCCTCGCCCACCCGGCCGTACTCCAGAGAATTCTGATAGGCCCGGCTCATCTTCATACGGTCGACTTCATCCATCCTGGCGCCGATCGATGCGCCTACAAGCGCGCCGCCGACGGCGCCAGCAAACGTCGCTATCGCCTGCCCACTGCCCCTGCCGATCTGATTGCCCAGAATACCGCCGGCCGCTGCGCCGAGCAGTGCTCCCCGGTCCTGATAGGTCGTTTCGCAGGCACTCAACAACAGTGCCGCCGAGACTAGATAAATTGAGATTCTCATGAATCTACTCCACGTCAATGCGAGGGTAATGGCCACAACAGGCTTGCCTGTGACCGTTGCAATAGAAAGCGCCTACGGGCGATACGCTAACACCAATGCGGCCCCATTTTCTACCAGTAACGTCTATTCAACTTTTTTAGTTGACGACTTGGTCGATTGATTCCACTACGATATCGGCAAAAATTGGCTCCCGCACAGTTTGTTTACTCCAACCGCAAATACTAAAGCAGGCGAAATCCTTTGCTGCATACGTCGCAACACCAAGAAACAGCAACCTGCGCGGCTTGGTTTAATGCTTTTTTTGGGCGGTTCGCACCAGGTTGCTGAAATCTCTGATATCATAAATGCACTTTCGTCCCGCAGTTAACGAATTATGATTTGCGTGCGGCATCGTTTGAAAGGCTTCACGCACAAACACA
>CAMYKK010000089.1 GCA_947258975.1 uncultured Gammaproteobacteria bacterium | reverse complement strand
CAAGGTCGAGCCCGATGAAGAGTATTTGGGGTTCATTGCCGAGGACGTGCCGGCGTTGGTGGCGACGAGAGACCGCAAGGGGCTGGCGGCGATGGACATCGTGTCGGTGGTGACGCAGGTGGTCAAAGACCAACAGCGGGTGATCGAGTCGCAGCGGGACGACCTCGCGTCGCAACAGGACGAGCTCGCCTCGCAGCGGGATCTTATCGAACAATTGGGCAAACGCCTTGCGGTGCTGGAAACGAAACCGAAGTAATAAAATTATTCGTGTCATCATTGGCGCTCCCATGCCGTACCACTGAATTGCGGCGCACTCATACGCTGTCAATTGACGCCTATCGCGGATTCCGGCCGGCTGATGTTCATCACGCCTCTTTAGCTCTCATTGCGCGCCTCGCGAGGAATCCGGCCGCTCACATATTGTGTTGATTTCTTGATTTCATTCTGAGCAGCGCAAAGAATCCCACGCGGTCGCGTATTGTGCCGGTTTCTTCTGTCATTCTGAGCGACGCGAAGAATCTCCAGCGGCTAATAATGGCACGACCTCGAGACCTAAGATCTTTTCCTGCGCTTGTCCCCGCATAGCAAGGGGACCGCAGGGGAGGATGTCACTCCCACATGCATTGCTGCCTATTCCACATTTCTACAGTAGCTGTGGGAGCGGCGTAATGCCGCGAATGCATTCCGGGAAGTTCCTTATTCATCTTGTCCCAAGAAGCGCATTGCTGCGATAAAGAATTGATCTGCTTGATGCGCCGCATGAATCCACATTCACGCAGGTTGTTCAATGCAAATTAGGTAAACTGTCACCGGAATTACCTGTCACTGGAACTACTGGAAAACGTACCATGGATTTCAATCTGATTCTTTCGGAACTGCGAAACGCGTCGACTTTTGATCTCTACCGCCTTCAGGCAGCGATCTCCAAGCTCCTCGATGACCCCGAGAGGGTGATCGCGATCAAGCGCCAACTTAGGCCCGGTATGGAGATCACGTACTTCCATCCAGAGGAAAACCGCCTGATTCCAGTCAGGTTGCTCGAGCCTCGAAAGACCCGGGCGTTGGTCCAGGACTTGCGGAGCGAGCGGCAATGGACGATTCCTCTATTCATGATCAATCTCCAAAGCGTAGACACGGATATTGCCCCGCGTAGAGACGGTGTGGATCGACTGTCGCTGCGGATCGGAGATACCGTGGGATTCACCGGGCGCGATGGCCGGGAACTGTTCGGGACTCTCATTAAACTCAACCCGAAACGTGCCAAGATTCAGACCACCAAAGGCGTATGGATTGTGCCCTACGCCATGTTGTTCACGGTCATTGAGGGTGAGCTGGCGGAGACTCGGCTGATACCAGCGAAGCCCACCGGCCCGTGACACGCTGCTGTTTCATTTCCGCATGAGTTTGTTGCAGAATTACGGGCAGAAGTCGAGGGGCTGGCGGCGATGGACATCGTGTCGGTGGTGACGCAGGTGGTCAAAGACCAGCAGCGGGTGATTGCGTCGCAGAAAGACGAGATTGCATCGCAGCGGAACCTGATCGAGCGCTTGGGCGAGCGCCTCGAGGCGCTGGAGACGAATTGGAGCGTAATACATAGGGCAGGTCTTCACTACACACGCAAATCCGAACCGACGTCTAACAGAATCAGCCACTTGAAACAGTAAACAGGTCAAAATTCACCGCATCCGCCGGCGAGTTGCGAAAGTCGGGTTAGATTGAACAAATTGTATACCGCAGCATGCACATTCAGAAATCGCTGGGCATGTCGGATCGATCTAAATCTACGCATACCCCGTTGTCTTGCCCTCGTTGGTTGATGTGAAAGCTCTGCCCTTTTGTTTGCATAATGGGTTGTATCGTGATTTGTGCCTGGGATGAGTTCTCGATGCGTAACGCCATAGCTTCTTAAGCGGTGACCACAATACCTTGATTGCTTTCTCATACCGATAATCTGAATGATGACCGTTGAACTTGACAGAGCCATAAAGGACAAATATGTTTGACCGTCCGTTACGGTGCCCATCGCGGAGGTCGACGTGAAATATGCGAGCTATCGACAGGACGCGGCACTCGCCGATGTGCGCCGAGGTCAAAACGGTGATCTTGGCGATCGTCAATACCGTTTCGGTGATCAGTATCTGATTATCGCAGACGATATCGAGTGGGACAGTGTTGCGGAACGAGCGCGAGATATCGGTGTCGGCCTGACGGACCCAAAGAGCCTGCCAGACGACAGTAAGGTCTATCTCGTGCGGCAAAAAGGCCGGCTTTTTGAAAAGGCATTTCCCGCTGCACAGATTGTCCACAATGGTGGTCGCTTCCTAGCTGTATCTTTGAGTGAGCAGGAATACGAACGTGTAAGTCAACATGATTCCATCTGTTTCGAGATAAGCCCTATGCCCGACAGCGGCGTTGTTTTCGAACGCCGTGTGCACCGGTCCGCACGCCGAGAGGCCTCCGCGTGGGTACGAGCCCTCGTCGACATGGTGTCGGCAGATGAGTATCAGGCAGTGCTGGAGCGGCTTGTTTCGTTCCCAACGCGGCATTCCATGAGCGAGCACTACCATTCGGCCGTGAAGCTGTGTAAGGAACTACTGTCGAATCTGGGGTACGAGACACGCCTCCAGGAAGTACCCATAGGTTCGCAAGTAGCTTCGAACGTCATTGCGGAAAAGTCGGGCGGATTGAGCGAGCGCAAGCTCGTCATTGCGATGGCCCATCTTGACTCGATCAATATCCAGGGAAACTCAGACTCGACCGCCCCGGGTGCCGATGACAATGGCAGCGGCAGCGCCGCGATCATCGAGATCGCGCGGGTGTTGCAGGATCATGTGCCGGAGCACGACCTGCAGCTAATCCTGCTCGGCGGCGAAGAACTGGGCCTTTTCGGTAGCAAGCACTACGTTTCGGTTCTTGACGACGCTGACAAGGCGCGATTATTGGCCGCGGTGAACATGGACATGATCGCGAGTAGTAATCTTAATCCGCCGACCGTACTGATTGAAGCCGGCGACCAGGCCATCTTAGATGAATTGGCGACTGCGGCGGATATGTTTACTACCCTGCATGTTGAAACGTCTTTAAATCCGTTCGCCAGCGACCACGTCCCTTTCATCGATGCCGGACTGCCGGCAGCGTTGACCATCGAGGGCGCCGATTCGCAGAACGACAACATTCACACGGAGCACGATACGTTGGTCCACATCAACGCGGGTTTGGCGCGTGAAATCATCCGCATGAACGTCGGCTTCATTACCGGGAAACTGGGGAAGGCGCACTGATAGGTACCGTTACAACCGATGGACAGCGGAAGTTAGTGAAAATGCGACGATCGCGCGAACACTACGGAGAAATCAAACGTGCTCACTAATGATCAGCGTGACACCCTGACCGCATTCATTCATTCTCAACTTCCCGTCAACCCGGGCACAGATACCATCGCCACCACTTTCGCAGTCGGAAAACAGAGTTGCAGAGGCTGCGATCGCACGCGCGTGCGGAAGACCGCGACACATTATCGATGCTCAACGTCAACAAATGAACGATCGCATGAACGAGTGGAAACAGCACTTACCCGACCAAACAATAGTCGACATTCAACGGGGTTTGATCCAAGCAGGCCTAATCAAGGATCAGACGCTGGATTTGATGCTGGGCAATGTCAGTCATCAGTATGCCGGCAGTTTGCCTGGCGCCGGATTGGCGCCAAATCCGAAGCTTCTCGGGCAATTGCAGGCGATGAACAGAGTACACAACCTGCGCAACGGTGATGTACCTCTGTCGCAGTGGCTGACGACCGCAGTGGCGATAGCCGGAGACCATCCGGTTGCGGACGTGCTTGATAATATATTATTGAATCTGAGCGAAAATGTGGCACCGCGACCCGGCCCCGCTGCAGGCGTCGCGGCTTCTGTCGCGGCTTCTGCCGCAGCTCCTGCGGGTGGCGGTGGGCATGGACTGATGAATACCGACCTTGAATTCGAGGCAATGGTGGCAGGGTCCGATGACACACTCAGCGTCAGGTATCTCAGCGGCGGTGTGCAGGCCGCCCGATCGGTATTCAAGCTGCTCGTTCACCGTCATTTTGAGGGCGAGCCGGAATTCACCACCGGCGATACCCCACGGCTGGTCAACGGGACCGGCTGGATGATTGGTCCGGGACTGATGGTCACGAATCACCACGTCGTTAACGCGCGTATGCGTGGTTTCGTTGTCGAAGCGGACGCGACGGAAGCGGACTTCAAACTGCAGTCCGAAAATATCCAGATTCTCTATGACTACCACCAAGTCGACAATCCCAGCCACATAATAATTACAGGCGCCGCTGCACTGGTGGCGGCGAATAAGGACCTTGATTTCGCGATCCTGAGGCTTCCCGATGGCTCACCTGAACGACCACCGCTCAAGTTGCGAATGAAATTGCTGCGCAAGACGCTCGCGCAGGCGCTGGGCACTCGTGTCAATGTCCTTCAGCATCCGAACGGCAATCCCATGCGGATAGGATTCCGCGACAATTTTGTAACCATCGGCGACACGGATCTGTTGGGCTATCTGACGGACACATCGTCCGGTTCGTCAGGGTCACCGGTCTGCGATGATGGCTGGAACGTAGCAGCATTGCACGCAGGATCGCAAAGCGTCTCAGATCAAAACATCGTGATTCGCGGCAGGAAAATAAAACGCGAGAACTTCGGTACGCCTGTTCCAACTTTATTGGCGACACTTAAAGATAACCATCCGAATTTACATGAGGAGATTTTGGCAGGGCAACAGTAGGGAAGCGGCACACTGCGGTAACGATATCGTTCCTGCAGGATCATTCAACAATTTAACTTAACGTAATGTAGAGGAGACGATGATGGCGACACAACCGATATTAGGAAGAAGATGCGGCACCCATGACCTCAGTTCCGGCGACAGACTGCGAATGGCGGATATGGAAAGCCGATTCCGCGAGCAAACAAGAATCTCCGAAGCCGACCTCAGTGTCATAATCCCAGTCAAGTTCATCCATGTCGTGGACGGTCAGGATGGTGCGATCACGACGGGACAGAGGACTGACCAAATCGAAGTAATGAATTCCGCATTCGCGACACAGGGTATCAGCTTTGTTTATGACGAAGACGAGGTTGTTATTGTCGACGATGCGCAGTTCTTTCGCATGGGACATCGTTCGCTCCGGGAGCGACAATGCAAGAGTCAGAATCAGGCTGTCGACCCTCAAACAGGTTTAAATTTCTACACCGCGGCACCGGGCGGCGGCCTACTTGGTTGGGCGACCTTTCCGCATGAGATGGACGGCGATCCGGACATGGACGGAGTAGTCATGTTGCATACGACAATGCCGGGCGGAATCGGTGCCCCATACAATCTCGGCCTCACCGCCGTCCATGAAATCGGTCACTGGCTAGGTCTGTACCACACGTTCCAGGACGGCTGCTTTGGCAGCGGCGACGAAATCGACGACACGCCGAGTCACTCCGGGCCAAACTTCGGCAAGCCATCAGACGACGAGCAACCGCACAATCTGTGTCCCGATGCGCCGGCGGGATCCTCGTGCCCGATTCACAACTACATGAATTACGTCGATGATGACTGGATGACCGAGTTCACAGCAGGACAGAAGGACCGAGTGTGGGCACAGATCGGTATGTTCCGATCTCAACTACTAGAAGCAGCCGAAGCGACTCGAATTTCAGAGAGCGGGGCAGCAGTAATCTGGTAGGTGGATAAACAATGGTCTAATACACACACTATAGCGCTGTTTGCAATGTTAGGGGCGATTGTCATGTTTGGCATCGCGACGAGCAACGTCGACATTGGCGATACGGCGCCGTGGACGTGGTATTTCGTAATGGGAATGCTATTCCTGTTCATCATGATCGCCGGGCACGGCATCTCCGGCCGTGTCTCGGGTTTCATGGTTGATGCCTAAAACAAAATGACTTTGTCCAGGCTGCAACTCATTCTGTGGATCGTTCTAATCCTGTCCACCTACCTCACTGTTGTGCTCGCCCGTGTAAAAACCGTTGGCATCGAAGCACTCAACGTGGCTTTACCCACTGCTTTGTTGTGGCTCATGGGCATCAGTATCACGTCGATGGTTGGTTCACCATTGATATTGCGCAATAAGAGGAAGGAGGCGCCATAGCTGACTGAACAACCGGACATCGCCTACGAAACGAGAAGGGAAAATACGAGCTTTATTTCAGTATTCATCCGCCGTCTCGGCTTTCTTGACTATAGAGAATACGGCTACTTCGTATTAGCGATCCGAATTATAAGCCTACTGTATACTACCGCGGTTGCAATTATATCTGCTTGCTGCACCGGAGCTTCGGGAAACTTATCTCGTTCGATGAACAAAGCATCAGCATGATCGTCGTTTGTCCGCGACTCGGCACCGCTGGACAACGTAATGACACAGCGGGGAAACAACAAATTTCTTGCGATAGTTGAGATTGTTGCCATGAAAGTTGACGAAACAACAAAAGCGCTGCTTTATCGAGATTGGACGCACTCCCATGAGGAAGACGAAGGAAACAAGATGATTTACCGCCCTTCGACATTCGACTTCCCTCTCTCTCGGGGTCGCATGGAAATAAGACTTGGTGCCAACGGTTCTTGCACTTTTCTGGACATCGCGCGAGGCGACGGATCCGAAAGCAAAACCTGTACACTGTCAGAGAATTCAGATGCTTTAAAGATCGTGATCGATTATCCCGAGGGTTGGGTTCGAACCTTGCAAGTTGTTAGTGTCGATGAAGAAAAGCTCGTCGTGGTAGAGACATTCTGAGTCTCTCAGCACCATATCTGTAACATGTGGGAACAAATACACGAGTCAGTCAACACCTCCGTGTTCAATGTCAATGATTCACGTTGATTTTGTGAACTCATTCATGATGCGGACGGACGGCAGATCTTAGGGCGCCCAGCAATATTCTCAACCACTTGAACATGGTTTCCAGACTGGCCGGAGTCTGTAGCAAAAGGCAATAGAACCAACACGGACGAATTTCTAGGATGCACGGGTCGACACGCTTGAATGAAACGAATCTCTCGCATTGTTTCGTGTGAATTCGGCGATCCTCTGCTGTGCCTTATTTCTAATAAGTAGAAAAAGGATATGGAATCAAGCGGGATGAATATTTAAGTAGACGTAGAGCCGATGACAGCGTTTGGAGAATACCGATCTATTTTTGTTATCTGCTCGATGACCACAACGCTGATACTCATGACTTCTTAGAGAATTGGATAATTGAGCGATCTCGTTTCGCTCACAACTACTACCGGCAATATCCTGATTGGATACAATTGCCAGTGTACCATGACGCAAAGTTTCGTCTTTTTCAGCACAGTTTCGGATTGGATATTTCTGGAGGCACCGTGCTGATAATTGGGAGCGCATTGAATCATGAAAAAGATAGCACTTTTTTCTGACGGCACCGGCAACAGCTCTTCAAACCCGCAAAAAACCAATGTCTGGCGTGCTTATCAAGCGCTCGACAAATCGGCGGCAGAGAATCAGATCGCGTTTTATGACAATGGCGTCGGCACTTCCGCGTTTAGACTGACCGCCATGCTTGGACTTGCGTTCGGCTGGGGTCTGGCCCGCAATGTCAGGCAGATTTATGGTTTCTTGTGCCGCACATATGAGCCCGGAGACGAGATTTATGGGTTTGGTTTTAGCCGCGGTGCATTCACTATCCGTGTGGTCGTTGCACTGATAGCGAACCAAGGCATCGTCGATCGGAACGCCGCCAAGGATGACTGTGATCTGGACCGCTTGATTGCCGCGGCTTATCACCGGTTTCGGCGCGAGAGTTTCACGCCGTCGCTGTTGTCGTTTTTTCTGCGGCCGGTGCGCGATCTATTGTTGAATGTTTGGCACCATCATATACGCGGCCGCAAGCCTTATCAGCCGGAGAAGAACACTAGATATTCAGATGGCGTCGATGATAAACCTCTCATCAAGTTCGTCGGTGTTTGGGACACCGTCGACGCATACGGGCTGCCGGTGGACGAACTTACCCGTGCCTGGGACAAGGTCGTGTGGCCATTGACGGCGAAAGACCGGAATCTTTCCCCGCGCGTCGCACGGGCGTGTCATGCCCTTGCCCTCGATGAGCAACGAGAATCGTTTGAACCGATGTTGTGGAACGAAAAAGGCGCGAGTCTCGACGATGAGCGGTTGAGTCAGGTATGGTTCGCCGGCGTGCATTCAAACGTCGGCGGCAGCTACCCGGATGATGCCTTGGCCCTCACGGCGCTCGACTGGATTCTCGATGAGAGCAAAAAAAACGGTGGCCTGACCTATCTTGGCGAAGAGCGCCAACGCTTCACCAGCCAAGCCAATGTAAACGGGCCTATTTATGACAGTAGGGGCGGTATTGGCAATGTGTACCGCTATGCGCCGCGGAATCTGGAGCGGTTGTGCCAGGAGAAAAAGCCGGGTCTTGCGAACTGGCTAAAAGACAAATTGTCACGGCCCGATGTGCATGGAAACGAAGTCGATATCCTAAAACCCAAATTTCACCACAGTGTTTTCGATCGCCTGGTCGAAAGCGGCGATGCCTATGCACCGATAAACGTGCCCCAAGACTACGCGCTGGTCACTAACACCGGGGACGTGATCGATACTCAAAATCCCGGCGCGGTCTCGGGTTCCATGCCGGAAACTCTGCAGCAGGCTGAAGATCGACGGGTCCGTCAATCCCATGTCTGGAACAAGGTGTGGGGCCGCAAGTTGCTGTACTTCTTAACACTGATTACCATCGTCGGCTTCATCTGTTACCCGTATGTTGCCAGCACCACTGGTAACGGAAAGCTCGGGCCGATTGCGGATAATCTGGAGCCGCTGTTCGGCACATTCAGTTTCGTTGTGCGTGCGATTCCGGAACTTGTCGGAAAGATTCCCGGGCTGGGGTTCGCCGAAAACTGGGCGTCGCGCTATGCGAGTTTTCCCTTTGTCTTCAGTCTTGGCCTGCTTGCCATCGCCGGACTGCTGGTTTGGGGATGGAAAATCAATGCAGCGATCAAATGCGAGATGCGCGCTAATTGGCACCATGTGACCCACAGCGGAAACGCGCCGGGAACCACAGTCAGTGCTTTCCGCAAAAGCTTGGCCAAGTTTCTTGGAGGACCGACGTATACAGACAAGATTGCGAGATCGGTCCGCATAGGATTCGAAACAATAGCGGTTTTGTTCTTCGTCATAATCGTATTCGCGATTGTCAGTCACCTGTTCTTCGCTGTGGCCGACGGCGCTGGCACCGTATGCGGGTCTGATTCACAGATAAAAAATCCAAAGTTCGACAAGGAGTTCAAATTTAATCCAACCGAGCCGTGCTTCGACACAGGGCTGACGCTGAAAAAACACAAAACATACATCATCGATTTTCAGGTATCTCCTGATTGGGCCGACAAAAACATCGAGGCGGATGTCAATGGTTGGCGTTCCGCTCCTTGGTATATGTATTTGTTCACACCCTTCCGCCGCCATTGGTTTGCCGAGTCGTATCAGCCGATTATGCGCATCGACGATAAGTTGTTCGACAGATATCTACTGCAGTCGATTGATGCGCAACTTGGAGACGATAACGGCACGCACACGTTTCTGCGCATGAAGCTTACGGCCCGTAGATCGGGCCGGCTCTATATCTATCTAAATGATGTGGTGTTCTTTACGCCAGGCGTGGTCGGGGAGATCTACGAGAACAACCGCGGTTTCGCATGCGTAAAGGTCAACGAGCTGGCGGCCAATTCGATCTACCGGGAGATCAAGACTGATTTGTCCTGTGACGGATTGTGACAAGACGCGGGATTGATGAACACTACCAGGTCGCCACACACAGGTGGGCAAAACATGAAAAATGGCGGTGCCGACGGGCACCGCCATATTCATGACTACGATCATGCATCAACGACTGCAATGTGCATGTTTGGGTGTCGCCAATTGTAGATCGGGTTGTAATGCCAGTCCTGATCAAAACCGCCATCTCCACCCGCCGGGTTGAAGGCACGACTATGCGCGTGCAGGTGGAAACTGTAAACGCCTGATTGGGCGCTTGACGGAATCGTATATATGGCCGGTGTGAGCGAATTGTTAAAGCTGTTATCAAACGCTGATGTATGCCAGTGACGCATGCCACGGTTCCCGAGATAGTTTTCCCAGTCAGCGGGAATGCTGCTGCCGCCAAGAACGGGATGGGTACCGCCGCACCCGCGACCCCACAAAAGAATCGAACGCAGATGAGGTGTGGCAACTTCAATGCCGACACTAATCTCGATATCTTTTCCGGCGTCTCTTCGAATTACCGGGCAACTAATCAGAATGATGATGGTGATGGGAACTGTAGAGTTCGGGAAACTAGGTAACTTGCCACGATACGGCAGGCTCCGTTATCCAACCGGTTGTATGTTGTATGCATTCATGGTTTGTCGCACACGTTCAATGGCAAGC
The DNA here is from genome assembly GCA_947258975.1 of uncultured Gammaproteobacteria bacterium. Taxonomy (GTDB): domain Bacteria; phylum Pseudomonadota; class Gammaproteobacteria; order Arenicellales; family JAANXG01; genus CALZGZ01. Next base: position 921 of record CAMYKK010000089.1, on the reverse strand, counting down.
TTGATGGCAATTATGAGTATTGGTGTGCGGATCGGTCTGTGCGCGAGTTCACACGATCACGGTGATAAATGCCCATTGAAATAAAAGGGCGAGCGATAAGAGTAATCCTTGGATCCAGCGGCGTGGCGCTTCAGGACAGCCGTTGATACTCTGCGACGATGATCCACGCCGTTGCAGACCGTATCGGTGCAGTCGCCGGTTGGACGTCACTCTAGTCCGGCACTTGTCCCCGCGCAGCACAAGCACTGCGCCTGTCCCCGCGCAGCAGGGGAACTACGCGCAGCACAAGCACTGCGAGGGATTCAACCGCACCTGGCCTGCGCCGCTTTCCGGATAGTAGTGCGATATGCGGGCTGGCTAATCTACCCGACGCATTGACGGTGTTACGGATTCAATGCGGTCTGCAGCGATGAAAGCGCGTTAAAAGCGGAAGAAGCGTGCGCGCACGTAGACATCCGGGTGTTGAGGATCTTCCTTTATTGTATCTTTACATCGTTTTCCGGATGTGCGCGCAATAGAGCCGTCGTCGCTTATCAGGTAGAAGCCATCCACGGTGGCGATCAGTATTTCCGGTCTGAGGTTCGGGAGGTCCCTGGTGAGCTCAAGGGCCGGCTCGCCAAAGCCTTTCCATGTGTAAACCGCGAAGTCCTTCGCGTGTCCCGGGACCTGTTTTCTGGTCTGGATATCAACATAATCAACAGGTCCTGCGACGATGAGCCAGGCCGACAGGCGGGACGACCAATCCATGCCGCGGATCCCTCTGGTGCCCAGGTCGAGCCATGCGGCATTGCCAAGCTCGATCGCTTTTCCCTCGATTACCTCCAACTCATCTTCTACAGTGGAAGATCGGTCTCCAGGGAAAAGGCCAATAAAATCAATGGTCGGATCTTGAATTCTGCTCAAGTGTAGTGCCACGTATAG
>CAMYKK010000088.1 GCA_947258975.1 uncultured Gammaproteobacteria bacterium | reverse complement strand
TATGCGGATCGCCTCAAGTGTCTTATGATCTAGTTTCCTGCCATCGTTCTTTCGCATGGCAGCATTATATCAATGATCGCTTACTTATGCGCTACTTAGCAAGTCGATGACTTGACGGGTTGCCGGACGCGCACGCGCTTCCCCATCACCCGCGGCGATACCGGTTAGCGATAACGGGATATCGCGGGAGGCACACCCGCTGCGCGCTGCGGGTTCCGCGTCGCTGGATATCAAGGCCTTATTCTCGCCGTTTGCGGGATTCGTTTCTGTCGTCCGGTTGCGGTCGGGTAACCTTACCTGCGTGGTTCGCCCATTATGGACGGCGGTGACTTCAGTTATGCGGTCTTCAAACAGCCAGCCCGCATTCCACGCAACGCCAATCGAAGTCACCATTCCCAGTGCGCCGAGTGCTGCGAGCATCCGCAAACGTTTCTTGCGCTGTTGCGCCCGTATTTCTTCTTCAGCGTACCACGCATACTCGCTAAAGAATGATTTCCGCCTCGACATATATTTACCGTGGCCTGTGCAGTCTAGTCATGACCCCCAGGAACCCCGGATGAGGGCGAAGGGACGGGGTGCCCCGTCACCACGCCAGAACCAGGATAACACTGGCTCCGAGACAATACTCTGTCTTGTTTTCTAGTTGAGTGATGCGCACTGTTCAGTGTTTTACAGTCCTTACAATACGCGGATTCTACGCCTACCATTCTTTTCCCAACAACGGAAAATTGATCGTTCCTGGTTCGGTAATTCTCGTGCGTATTTTCAGATTAGGTTGCTTGTATATCATGATATTCGATAAGACCCAAGACGAAATATTGGGAGCTAGCAATCGCAGAAATCAAAACCAATGTAAAATAAAGAACTAACCGCTTCATCATTTTGCTCATCTATGGTTGAGTCCTTGTGATATATATTGCTCGTCAAATAATAGCAACAGCGTGGTCGTATCAACAATTTATTATTCAGTAACGTTGACGTATAGTTATTCCTAAATACTAGGGCCTTCAGAAAGCATAAGCCGAATAGAGCGTATCGCGCGATTTGAACACTCAACTTTTGAATTTATAATTCGTGATACTTTTCGGCTTCAACGCTCTTTCACCAGCACTGGGTTACTTAATTGAAACGCTATATTTCTTATTTGTCGTTGTTAGTCTTAAGATAAATGAGCCGAAAACAATGAAAATAAATATTTGGAATGCAAAGTTGAATGAGTAGTGCAATATTGGTCACAGGTGGAGCTGGGTATATCGGTAGTCATGTCGTTCGTCAGTTAACAAACGCTGGACAATCTGTGGTTGTGTTAGACAATTTATCGACAGGTTTTGCCGAGGCGGTTATTGACGCTGAATTGATCATAGGTGATACGGGTAACTTGGAGCTCGTTCATGGGTTATTGCGGCGACACAATATCCAGTCTGTATTACATTTTGCCGCACACACTATAGTTCCTGAGTCCGTGGAAAATCCGCTCAAGTACTACGGTAACAACACATGCAATACGCGCAACCTACTCGCTTGTTGTCAGAAATGTGGAGTCAAGCACTTCGTATTTTCTTCCACAGCCGCCGTTTACGGCATTCCGCAGAGCTCACATGTCACGGAGGATTCGCCAACCGCGCCAATTAATCCTTATGGGACATCAAAGCTTATGAGCGAATGGATGCTTCGTGACCTTAGTTTGGCGACAGGCCTCAAGCACGTAATTTTACGGTATTTTAATGTGGCGGGATCGAACCCAGATGGACTCATTGGCCAATCAACAAGACAGGCAACTTTGCTAATCAAAGTAGCGGCCGAATCTGCTGTAGGACGTCGTAGTCATGTATCTATTTTTGGCACCGATTATCCGACGCCGGACGGGACTGGGGTAAGGGACTACATTCACGTTGAAGATCTCGCAAGCGCGCACACCATGGCCCTGGAGTACCTGCGTGCCGGAGAAAAATCAACGAGCTTAAATTGTGGTTACGGACACGGTTACAGTGTGAGAGAAGTGCTCGACGCAGTATTGCGGGTAAGTGGGGTCGAATTCGAGATACGTGAGGAAGGTCGACGAGCTGGTGATCCCCCTATACTGGTGGCCCAAGTCGATAAAATCCGTGAACTCTTTGGCTGGACGCCCAAATATGACGACCTGGAAAAGATTGTTGCCAGTTCTCTCGCCTGGGAACAAAAATTAGCTCGCGGCGAAGTCTACGGATCCACCTAGCGGATAGCCAGCGATGGCGCACAGATCAAACGAATGATTAGCTCAGTACGACTCTTTAGATTTTCGACGACATGCTACACCGGAGTTACACAAAGACGTTTTAACTTTTAACGAGGCCCGGTGCGTATCAGCTTGCCGTTTTTTGAACTAGCAGTGGCAAATCATCGCTGTTCAGCAATGTATTCAAACGTATCAACATTTCGGCACCGACAACGCCGTTCGCTTTCAGCCCATTGTGCTTTTGAAAACCCACCACATGACGCAAAAGTTCGGTATCGAATTTTGGGTTTTCCGTGTTTAGGACTCCAATCCGACGATGCCCCGACGGTACACGCTTAAGCACCTTACGAAGCCATAGTACATCTTTACCTGTATCGCTAAACACCAGCCGCTCGCTGCCAAAGGGGGGAGACTTCCACAGTAACCAGTAATCACCAAACCAATATGGGTCGATTTGAGAGATTGGGTATAGCACCTGTTCTCCCATAAAATCTAGCATAGCACTGTCACCCTGCACACCTTTTACAACGACATGATGTTGCACACTTTTTGGTGAATTTAATACCAAGATTGCTGCTCGATTGTGGGCGCGGATATTATTCCAAGTGCCACGACCATTCAGGCAGTGTAAACCAAGCCGTTTGATATCCGGACAGATCTGTTCAGAATTCAACGACGGCTTCGGTCTATTCCATAATTCCACCAACCGACCGAATGCTTCTAATTTGCCATTCGCCACAGAGTATTCGCGCAGCAGCTCGGACAGCGGCGGATGTTGGTTCACGCGTGTTGCAGGCGACTCGGTAGAGATCTCTTGATCAACAGCGACAACCGACGCCACAGTAATTGGCGTGCCGTCTTTCGAAAGCGGTACGTTGAGCGGCTGTATGTGCTGGCCTGGGGCCATTTGGGGCGCTTTCTTAACTTTGGCCGGTGGGTGGTTTTTTATTGCTTTCGGTGGTGAGACGGGGGATGATACGTTAACCGCCGCAACAACTGGTGCAGTTTTGGCAGCCGGTGACCCAGAAAACAGACCCGTGCTGCGATATCCGCCGAGCGTGAAAGCAACCACTACCGCCAACCCTGTCGCTGGCGCCCAAATCCATTGCGGCGGTTTGTCCATGACCGTGCGAGCGCCAAGAACTTCTCTCGCTGCTCGACGCGCTATACGAGTATTAACAACTGCTTTGTTGTGAGAATAGGCGCCTAAAAGGGCACGGTCACAGATCACGTTTACCAGCCTTGGAATACCTTGCGCTTTTTGATAGACATGTCTCATGGCGGAGTTGGTAAACAATGGTCGTCGGCATCCAGCCACCTTTAGCCGGGAGCAAATGTATTCTGTGGTTTCTTGAGGCGACAACTGACCAAGGTGGTAGCGGGCAGTAACCCGCTGGGCGAGTTGCCGCATATCCGCGCGCTGAAGTATTGTAGATAGTTCTGGCTGCCCGATCAAAATGATCTGCAGTAACTTTTGTTTAGTCGTCTCGAGATTGGTTAGGATACGTATTTGCTCCAATATTCCCTTTGAGAGTAGCTGGGCTTCGTCGACGATGAGTACGGTGTGCCTTCTATTCGCGAAACTCTTCAATAAATAGATGTTTAAAAGATCTATCAGTTGTTTGGCCGAGCAGCCTTTAGGGTAGGCAATCTTGAGTTCGTCGCAAACTGCGGCCAACAATTCGTTCTCGTTCAAGTTCGGGTTGAGCAGTAATGCGACGTCGACACTATTCGGCAGCTGAGACAACAAGCAACGACAAAGTGTGGTCTTGCCAGTCCCGATTTCGCCCGTGAGTTGAACAAATCCCCCCGATTGTTGAACTCCGTAGAGCAGATGCGCCATGGCCTCACGATGCCGCTTGCTCATATACATATAGCGGGGATTCGGCGATAACGAAAACGGTGGCTCCGAAAGACCGAAATAAGGCGTATACATACATAATGGCCGCTGTTTGGGTTCGGTCAAATTATATAATACAGTCTAAACGTGTTGGGCGTTTTTCGTGTGAACAGCATATTTTTCCCGGATATGAATTACTCTGGCAATCGAATTACCCTGTGTACAACCTCCATGGGCCCATTCAAAGAGTCTTGTGTTAGCCATTGTCGTCGTATAGATACCTTGGGTCACTGGACTGAATGAATCGGGACCAGTTCCTGAGTCAATGGATAAAAGAAAATACGATTCATCAAACTAAATCCATAACACTGTCAGTGGACCAAAGATCGTGGGCTGTACACACTTCTTCCAAGACTTCGGAAGACTGAACGCCTGGCTAGACTACGGCGAGCCACACTAGACCCACTTGGGTATGGTGCAGATCAACGCAGTGCGGGTGTCAGATGTACAGAGGCTAGGGGAGATCTTTCTGCTTATATGAGCGCAATCGGGTCGAGTCCGAGTCCCGCGGCACTCGCTCCGGCAACGGGCAGAAAGATCGCCGCGACCGCCGTGTTGCTCGCCAGCTCGCCCAACAGCACGATGATGAGAAACACCCCCAGCATGAACAGAAACGCAGGAAGAAATGCGAGTCCCGCGGCCGCGATGCCAATCCAGCTCGCGAGCCCGCTCTTGGCGATGCCGTCGGCGAGCGCCAGTCCGCCACCGAACAAGAGCAACACGTCCCAGCGAACGGTCTTGGCATCATTCCAGGTCAACAACCGTTTTTTGTCAGACCGGAAGGCGGGCAAGATAAACAGCAACAGAGCCGCCGCGATGGCGATTCCGGCATCACTCATTCGCAGTGCCGGGAACACAAGCACCAGCGCATCGCGACAAATCCAGCAGAACGCGGCGAGGCCAAGGACGATTGAGACAAGAAGCTCGGCGCGAGTGAACGGTCCCAGCTTTTGCGCTTCACGGGCGATGAATTCACCCTTTAAAAAATTACCAGTCACTGAGAAACGGAACGTAAACCGTGTAAGCAGCAACCAGGTGATGGGGAGCATGACCAGGACAGCCGGGATTCCGATCATCATCCAGCGCCAGAATTCAATTTCCACGCCATAAGTGGTTTTCATAAATCCTGCAAAAAGTGCATTGGGCGGCGTCCCAATTAGGGTGCCCATACCACCGATGGTGGCCGAGTAGGCGATCGCCAGCATGAGGGCGGTGGCAAGTTTCGCGATCTCCACTTGCTCTGCAGTATCGGCGCGATCATGGATCGGCGACGATAATCGACTGGCCGATGGGCAGCATGATCATGGCGGTCGCGGTGTTGCTTACCCACATACTCAAAAAGGCGGTCGCGATCATGATGCTTGCAATGATTCCGGACAGACTGCGGCTACCCATAGATAGCAAGCCGTAGGCAAGCCGCCTGCTCAAATTCTGGCTGACCATGGCCTTGGCCATCAAAAATCCGCCGAGAAAAAGAAAGATCAGCGGGTTGGCGTAGGACGCCGCCGCGGCGTCAATGGACAACACCCCGAATGCGGGAAACAACACCAGCGGGATGAGGGCCGTAGCCGCGAGTGGGATGGCTTCGGTCACCCACCACAATCCCATGAGGAGACAGATTGCCGCAACGGTCCACCCGTCGGCGCTCAGTCCCGCCGGCGGCGGCAGCAGGAGCATGACCACGGCAATCGCGGGAGCTGCGATCAATATCACTTGTGGCACGGTTCTAGCCGCTAAGTCCGTCATCGCCATCGCGTTCTTTGGGTTATCGGTTGCGGTGCTGATTCAGGGTTCACGCTAACATATTCCAGGTCGCCAGCGCATGCTTGTACCGGGCTCAGCGGTGTTTTATGAACAAAGTGCGCGAATCCAAAAACCGGCAAATTGCCCAGAACTGCGCTTGCCACCGGGAATTTGATCTAAGATGTAAGAGTTATGGCGCCGAGGCGATTGGCAGCATTGGGAATTGCCCGGGCCCGGGTAAGGTGCGCGCCACTATAGTGTGCTTGAGTCATATAGTCGGAACTTTGATACGCAATGTACGCTCCCTTAGAAGTCGTTGTTGAGAAAGAACATCTCAGCAGTCACAACCATGCGTCTCTGAAAGACGTCACGGATCTGTGGTGTGGGCGGACGGGAGAGGCAACTCTCCCTCCGACCCGATTTATCCGCTACTATGGGTTCTTGGGAATACGTCAGCAAAACCTCCCTGACCCCTGTTGCTCTGTCGGAACTTACTTTACGCAACACCTTAAGTAGTCAAACAGAGGGAGCACCCGCGCGGGACCACATCGACGGCGGCAGCGCGTTTTCGTCCGAGCGCGTTGGGGTCTTCTACAATATTGGGATACACTGAAGTCTGCGACACCGGCGGCTGCGGATTACACGTCGCCGGTGACGGGACCGCCAGCGCGGCCCCGCGAGGGGGGACACATGCGCATAGAATCCTTCAAATCGAAAGCCCTGTGGGAGGTTGAACCCCGTGATTCCAGGTCGCCCAGAGCAGACACCGTCACACGGCGGCCCGAACGCCTTCACCCCGGAACCGCCCTGTGGCGGGGAGTCCGGGCCGGTGCGGGTGCGCTGAGCGCATGACGCGCTCGACCATTACCGCCAATGAATACACGTGGTTCGCGGAGGATGAACTACGTGCACAGCGTCGCCAGAGGCGTTTGCGCGTGCTCGCGGTGGCCCTTGGGTTCGCGCTCGCCGCCGCACTGGGCGCCGCTTGGTATGCCGACTGGCTATCCCCACTCCCAGCCGGCGACACGAGTGCTCCACAGGCAACATCCACGGTACCATCCGCGGCGACCCCGGCCAAGCCGGCGTTGGAGACACCCCCCGCGGGCCGCGCCGGGCCGGCGTCGACGACACAAGCAACGGAATCCGTACCCCGCCCGGAGCAGACCCTCGTCACCGCCCCGGCAACCGCAGCCGATGCCTCGGAACCCGCCGCACCCGCGCGATTCCCGGTGGAAATCGAGCGAGTACCCGACGCCGCGACGACCACGGATACCGCCGCCGACAGCGCCGGGGCATTCGCGGCGTCCGATTCTGTCTCCGTGCCGCTCGCCGCGCCCCACCCGACCAACTCCGCGGCCCCGACGCAGGAGTTTGATCCGAGCCCGACCTTGGCGCCCACGGAGGGCGTTCCCGAGCCCGGCACGCCGACCGGATCACACGCCGCACCCTTGGCCGCCGGCACCCCCACCGAGCCCACGGCCCGCGACGCCCCGGCGCCCGGCGGTTCTGACCTGTACTCCCAAGTCTCAGACACCATCAGTCGGTGGGCAGAGGCCTGGTCGTCGCAGCGAATAAGCGATTATCTGGCGTTCTATTCGGCACAGTTCGTGCCGCTGGGCGGCGTGCCCCATGAGGTGTGGGTGGATCAACGCCGCGCGCGAGTGAGCGGGCCAAGCTGGATCAATATCGAGGTGTCGGAACTGGAGGTGATACAGTTCGACCGCGATCGCGTTCGCGCGACATTTGAACAGGGATATCATTCCAACAACTACTCCGACCGGGTGCGAAAAGTGCTGGAAATGGTGGTCGAAAACGGGCCGTGGAAGATCGTTTCCGAAGAGATATTGAACGCCGAGGCCGGACTGCCCAAGCGATTACAGCCCGCCGGCAAGGAAGCGGACACAAACATCGGCACCGCCGCTTCGACCGACTCGCCGACACGCAGACCACATCCAGTGCGAACCGCCGGCGCGCGGCGCAGCGCCGTCACGCTTCCGGACCGCGCTACCGGCCAGGCGCGGGTCGATAGCGATTCGGTGGTCGAAGCCGAATCCGCGGTGGCGCCGGACGACAACTCCTGGCTGTTCAGCCAACCCAAGGACTACTACACCCTGCAATTGTTGAGCGACCAACGCGTAGTCGCCGTAAACGCATACATCGATCAGAACGGGCTTCAAGGCAAGATCCGGGTGCTGAAGACCCGCGTCAAGGATAAAGACTGGTGGTATCTGCTCTCCGGGAGTTACCCGTCCAGCAGCGTTGCCAAACAGGTCCTGGGATCGCTGAACATCGATCGCGATTCGGTTTGGATCCGGCGTTTCGGGACCCTGCAGAAAAACCGGTGCCGGGCGCTGATGTCCGGTAATCAACCGGCCGCTGGCGAGTTTTGTGCCGCTTGGAGCACACATTGAGTACGCGCCGTGCGGTCCTTACCGCCGGGGCTCAGGACATACTGCCGCTCCACTCCGTGCGCCTCGTAGGCGATATTCAGACTACACTTATTAGCTGAACAATTCCTTTCCACAGGCCAAAGGGGACGCAGGGCGTGGAAAACTACCGCAACGACGGAGACCGACCTGATCACGACGACGCCAGCCGAAAGCGTTTGAATTCGCCGCCGGAAATCCTCGCCGGTGTTAGTGAGGCGTTTTACAGGGAAGTCTCTGCGCTGCAGAGCGCCAAGACCCCGGCAACGGAACTCGTGCAGGCCCTGGACGGGCTCGCCGAACGTGTGGATCGACAGCTCACGAACCCCTATCGTGGGCGCCGTGTGATTTTGTCGCTGCCCTTGCCGCAGTCCGAACTGGCCCTGACCCAGGTGCTTATAGACCTGCACAGCCACCTGGCGCAGGGTTACCGATCGGTGCCGCTGCGCCTCCCCGGAACCCAGCCGGATACCGAATTCGAGCTCGTCGTACGGGCGGCCTCCGGCGCGATGCGTCATCTCACACGCACACTGCTGTACACTTATGAGGGATACCGCGCGGCGCCCGAACGCACGTGGCGTGATGTTCACACCATCTACGATCGCATTCGCCGCCTCCAGCTGCAGAACAGCCCCGCGCCTCGAACCAGCTACACGTTGGCACACGTCTACAAGCAATCCTTGTTGCTGGGTTTGAGCGGCCCCTACGAACTCCCCTTTGGCGTCATCACTTCGATCGTCGCGCATCTGCCGGCGTGGTCGGAGCACGCGCAACTAACGACCAAACTTTCCCGCGGCGCGGAGCGCTGCGTCTTCATGATTGATCCGACCCTCGACAAGCCCGCAGTGCCGCTGCTTTCCCACGCCGTGGCGCCGCAGTTCGGGGAGCACCTGTTCTTCGACACCAGCGACCTCGGCTGCTTTCTCGAAGCGCAAGCGGAAGCGCTGACCAAGGCGTTCCACTGGGACAAGGACAATCCTCAGCATAATTTCTTCCAGCTGCAGAGGCTGGACATGCTCAGGTCGCTGGTCAGACGCTGGAAGACCCATCGCATCCGCTCATCCCGGCGCCGGAGATGCGCAAGCTACTGCGAGGTCGTGTTCGGAGTGCAGTCGGTCTGCCGGTCCGTAGAAGGTGGTGCCCCCCGGGACTCCACCCGCGCAACCCCCCCGAACCACTGGCGCGTCTCGGATTTCAGCGATCACGGTTTTCGGCTCACGCTTGCGCGCTTCGATGCGCGACCGATAGATGTCAATGAACTCGTTGCATTGCGACTCGTAGAGATTTCCCCCGCATGGCACATCGGTCTGATCCTGTGGGCGCGCACAAGCGGTCCCGAGGACCTGGAGATCGGAGTGCGAACAATCAGCCGCCATGCACGGCCGGTAACGGTTCGATCCCTGTCGTCGACCGGCGGGCAGCGGCGGCAGCGATACTCCGCTTTGTACCTGCCGGCCACGGATCGTACCGGGGCCTCATTGATACTCCCCGGCGGCGCATGGGACCCCGACCGGGCGTTTGCAATGAAGGATGGTGAGGCGGAGCACCGGATCGAGATGAAGCGGCTCATCATGGCTACCCCTGCATTTGAGTGGTTCGAGGTGTAACCCCGATCGATACGACGCAAACGCGCAACCGCCGGAGCTGCTGCTTGAGGGGGCGGCGCTTTCGTTCGTCCGGCGGATCCAGCATAATCGTGCGCCGCCGCATCGGCATCTGGGACTCCGCAGACGTCGAGCCGTTCGCTGCAATCTACCGCGGCGGATGCGCCTCGATCCTTCCTCGGGCGTACCAGGCGTGTTGGCGAGTCCGCGCAACGGAGACTGGTCAAGGCGCAAACCCGGATCAATAGAGGCCGACTCATGACCTATTACGACATTTTCAACGGAGACGCGGACGGTATCTGCGCACTGCAACAACTCAGACTGGTGGAGCCTGTGGGAGGCGTGTGTATCACCAGCGTCAAGCGCGACATCGCACTGCTCGAGCGGGTCGAGGCCGCAGCCGGTGACGATGTCACCGCACTCGATATCTCCCTCGACACGAACCGGGCGGGCCTCGACAAGCTGCTCGCCCGCGGCGCTCGGGTGCGCTATTTCGATCATCATTTCGCAGGCGAGATACCGAACCACCTGTCGCTCGTCATTACTTATCCGCGAAAATATAGCCCTACAATCAAGCGCCGTCTCAGGCTGCCTCGCGCCATTCGTAGCGGTGATGTAATCCGCCCACACGCGACAGCGCCACAACTTTAGCTGTGGACGATGGTCGTGGCGCCACGGGTCGTTCGTGTGGCGTGTCCTTGTCCAACCCTAAGTGACAACGATCCTCGTGATAATAGTCAATGTAAAAACGCATAAGTCGGAGCAAATGACGGCGGCCAAACACAACCACATACGCGAGGAGTTCTCGGCGACAACTCGAGGCCGCCCGGGGCCTGGTTTGTGTTGGGAGATCTTCGCCCAATAGCGACGGAACCGATCTCAATTCCACTTTGCTACGGTGTCTGGATTCACAATGAACAAGCGGTTTGCCCAGCCCGGCCATGCAGCGCGCAGTGCGACCCAGAAGGCGCGGTCCATATCATCGAGCAGCGGCCGCGAACGCTTCTTCTTCAGCGCAATCACTTGCTGGCGTAGCGCCAGATTCTCGATCAGCAGTTCCTCGCGGGTACGAAAGAGGGCTCTAAGGGTGTGGACACCGAGAGCAACGAGAAAGACGATTGGACTGCGCATGGCGCCAGAGTGTGCCCTCTCGGCACGGTGAACTCAAGCCGTATGGAGGAGTGTGTGACGGAGTCAGCGCTCAAGCATAACCTGCTGTTTTCATTCGCGGACCAATAATGACGAGGGACAGGAACTTCTGAATTCATCAGGAGCCGCTTATAAAGTGACTTTAGTCACAAAACCACAGCGTAAAATTAGGTTAATTTTTGGTATTTCTCCTGAGGCAGGATTGTGCGGTTGAGCACGTTAAGAGGTAAACTGCTGGAGTTAGTGTGGGGGCCGTAGCAAATTGGTAGTAATTCCCAGTTAAGTTACGTCGACTGGCCGAAACTGCGGATCGGGAGGTAGTGATGTCATATCAAAACTCACTTGCCTCGATTTCAACAGAAATCGAGGCAAACAGAGCGAATGTACAAACCACTGAAACTGGAACAACGTTGTCACCCAGCATCGTACGGGGGTTGTTTGGGATACTTGACGCTCTGTTGATTTTTACCATCGGCTTCGTAACATCCTTGGTCGTACCAAGCTCG
>CAMYKK010000087.1 GCA_947258975.1 uncultured Gammaproteobacteria bacterium | reverse complement strand
ATCACGTGGGCGCGCGAGTTCTTCAAGTCATCGGCACCGTATGCGTCCGCTGGCGCCTATGTAAATTTCATGACGGAGGACGAAGGCGATCGTGTTGCGGCAGCCTATGGGGCGAACTTCGCTCGACTGGTGGAGATTAAAAAGAAGTACGATCCTGAGAATGTTCTGCACCTGAACCAGAATATTAAGCCATAGGCCAATTCCGGAATTCCGGGGACAGTTTACTTATTTGTGGATATCCGCCCGACCTCTATCAACGCAACCCCAACCCTAAGTACACATCGAATTAAGTAAACTGCCCCCCGAACTGCCGCCCGTAAACAGTGATTTGCGTGCGCCGCGCATCTGCACGTTTGCCTGCGATCCATCTATCATCCTGACTAACAATCGCCCTTACTTGTTCGCGTGCGCCCTGCCGTCAAACCGACTAACGGTCGTGCTTTCTTATCTGTCAATCGGTTCTAATCACGCCGCGAGATGTCGCCGTCCTTGGCAACAGATTGTAAGTAAGCTTGTTACTCAGCGCTTTCATTAATTCACATATTCAGGCCAGTAGTAAGACGTCGTTTCCTTGGGAAGAATCACCGTGTCGATCACGTGGATGACACCGTTGCTCGTCTCGATGTCCGTCTTAAGTACTTTTGCATTGTCGATGCGAACGCCGTCTGCCGTGCTGATCTTGACGCTCTGACCCTGAACGGTCTTCGCAGAATTCATTTTAGTCACGTCGTTCGCCATCACCTTCCCCGGCACCACGTGATAGGTGAGTACTTTAATCAGCGCTTCCTTGTCCTTCAGCAGCGCCTGGAGTTCGTCGGCGGGAATCTTGGCAAACGCTTCGTCGGTCGGTGCGAAGACCGTGAACGGACCATCGCCCTTGAGCGTGTCCACCAAATTCGCAGCCTTCACCGCGGTGACCAAGGTGTTGAACGAGCCCGCTGCGATCGCGGTGTCGACGATATCTATCGCCTTTTTGTCAGCACGCATCTCGCCATGGTGTGCGGCGCTCGCCAGAGTCGATGCGCCGATGGCGAAGGCTGCAACAATGGAAGTCAAAGTAGTATTTTTCAGTGGTTTCATTAGGGCAACTCCAAGTTGGTTATGAAATAATCGAGCGCCAATTATCTGCATTGAGCGTGAAGAGCACGTCGACTCAAAGTGAAGATTGAGTCAAAGTAAGAAATTATGCGGCGATTGCATGGCAATTCCGGGGACAGTTTACTTATTTGTGGATATCGGCTGGGACCCGCAATAACGCAGCCCCCGACCCAAGCACACATCGAATTAAGTAAACTGTCCCCCGAATTCCCGAATTGAATTAAGTAAACTGTCACCCGAATGCCGTCACGGCAGTAACACGGTGGCGCCCAGGGTGGTACCGCTCTCGATGGCCTGGTGCGCGGCGACGGCATCCTGCAACTTGTATTCGTAGTTGATATTGGCTTTGAGCACGCCATCGCGGATGGCGGCGAACAGTGCATCGGCGGTGGCGACAAGATCGGCACGCTTGGCGACATAGTGCATGATCGCCGGGCGCGTGATGAACAGCGAGCCACGGGCACCCAGATCGGTGATGATGTCCACCGGGTCGGGCGGGCCGGAGACGTGGCCGTAGGCGGCACACACCCCTAACGGCCGGAGGCAGTCGAGGGATTTTTGCAGTGTGTCGCGGCCGATCGACTCGTACACCACGGCCACGCCCTCGCCGTCCGTGATCTCACGCGCCCGGGCGGCGAAATCGTCTTTGGTGCGAACGATTGGATAGTGACACCCGGCCTCGGCGGCGGCTTGGGCCTTGGCCTCGGTGCTCACGGTGCCGATCACAGTGGCGCCGAGCGCGCGTGCCCATTGACACAGAATCAGGCCCATACCCCCCGCGGCGGCATGCACCAGGATGGTATCGCCGGGTTGCACCGCATAGGTGCGATGCAAAAGATAATGCGCGGTCATCCCCTTCATGAGTAACGCTGCTACCACCCGACCATCCAAACCATCGGCCAGATGCAAGAGCTTGGCGGCCGGGTAGTTGCGCACTTCCGCATAGGACCCGAGCGGCGGGATACCGTAGGCAACGCGGTCGCCCACCTTGAAATCGGTCACCTGCCGGCCGACCGCCTCGACCTTTCCCACGGCCTCGAAGCCGATCACACACGGGCGCGGCGGCACGGGCCAGGGATGGGAGACGCCGCCACGGTGATAGGTGTCCGCGAAATTGACGCCTATTGCAGTGTGTCGAACGCGCACCTCGCACGGCCCGGGATCGGGCACCGGCCATTCCTGCCAGCGCATCACCTCCGGCGGGCCCTGTTGGTGTATAACCTGTGCCTTGGGCATAGTCGGTTCACCTCATAGTCCGAGTGCCGGGAATTTGAGGCGACAGTTTATCTGAAATACGCTCTGGCCCGAATTTCCACACGGCATTTCCCGAAGCATCGGGTGACGAGCATTGATGAGAGAACGGCATGTCGATCCTGTTCAATAAAACGCTGCCACGGCTTGCGGGGCTTGTCTTGTTCGCCATCGCGCTACACGTGAACGCGCAACACCCCGGCATGATGACACAAAAGCGTCTCGATGCGGCCTCGGCCCCCCTTTCCGCAGCGGCCCAACGCGCCATGATATCCATCCCCGCGGGCCGATATCCTATCGGCCACGATGCAGGGGGAGCAGCGGTACGTCCAAGACATATCGCCGTGTTGCGTGCCTTCGCCATCGACAAAACGGAAGTCACCAATGCGCAATTTGTCGAGTTTCTAAACGCGTTGGAGTTGGAAGTCCGGGCCGACTTTTCACATTCAGAGGCACGCACACATCATTTTTCCGAAGCATCCTGGCCCGAGCTTCTGGAGATGGGCATCCGGGCCGAACTCTATCCGCTCATCGGTCTGGACGATGACCAGGTTCGCATCGAGGTAAAAAACAGGCGGTTTGTTGCCGCCAACGGATTTGCGAACCACCCGGTGGCAGAATCCACATGGCGAGGGGCACGCGATTATTGCGCCTGGCGCGGTGCGCGGCTACCCAGCGAGATCGAATGGGAGGCGGCAGCGCGCGGGAAAGAAGGGCGCGTTTATCCTTGGGGCAATGCAGATCCGGGCAACAATTTGGTTTACGCCGGGCATCCCTCAGGCGTGACCGCACCGGTAGGTTCACGGCCAAGCGGCGCCACCCCGGAAGGCGCCCTGGATATGGCGGGCAGCCTGGCGGAATGGACGGCGTCTCTATTCAAACCCTATCCCTATCAAGCAGACGACGGCAGGGAAGATCAGACATCACCAGGAGAACGAGTCACCCGGGGAGGCGATTACGTCTTCGATACCGAAGCGGGCAAGCTCACGGGATACTTTCGCAACGGTTTTTCCCGGGCCCCGCAGAACGGTCACCGCCATATCGGCTTTCGCTGCGCTCGATCACTCGATTGAATGCCGTCGACAGTTTAATCAAGTGGTGCGACTTGGCAGAGATCTTCGCAACCGGCAAGCGAATCCACGCCCACATCGAATTAAGTATACTGTCACCCGAATTCCGCAGCAGAGAAAGTCATGGCGCTAGAGCCCGTTGGCGATTCTATCTGGTTGGCCGAAGGCGAGATCGTTAATTTCTACGGATTTCCCTATCCAACGCGAAGCGTCGTCGTGCGCCTGGCCGACGGTGATGTGTGGGTGTGGTCGCCCATCGCACTCACCGACAGTCTCAAAGACGACATCGATGCCTGCGGGCGCGTGCGGCATCTGGTCAGCCCGAACAAGCTCCATCATCTATATCTGCAGGACTGGCACAGCGCCTATCCCGACGCCGCGTTGTGGGGGCCGGCGTCCACGATCCGCAAGCGCAAGGACCTTAAGTTCCAGGACGCGCTCACCGATCAACCGCCACCTGCGTGGCAAGGCGACATCGACCAGGTCTGGTTTCGCGGCTCCGCGGCGATGGACGAAGTAGTGTTCTTCCATCGGCTGTCGCGCACAGCGATCATTGCCGATCTGTCAGAAAATTTCAGCGACGAGTTCCTGCGCAAGTATTGGAGCCGGCCCAAGCGAGTGCTTGCCAGGGCCTGCAAACTAACGGTGGGATATGGCTACGCGCCGGTTGAACTGCGCTGGACGTGGTTCAACCGTAAGCCCGCCCGCGCGGCGTTGAAGACGTTGCTTTCCTGGAACCCCAAGCAGGTCATCATGGCCCACGGAGAGTGGCAAAAGGAGAATGGGAAAGCCTATATTGAGCAAGCCTTCGCATGGCTCGGGCGGTTGTAGCGTTACGTCGATATGCGGTGCCGTAATTCCGGGCAATTCCAGGGTCAGTTTACTTATTTGCGGATATCCGCCCGACCTCTATCAACGAAACCGCAACCCTAAGTACACATCGAATTAAGTAAACTGTCCCCCGAACTGTCCCAAAAACAAACCCCGCCGAAGCGGGGTCTCGTACATGGGGGGCTACCTGGGAAATGGAAAGGTGGTGAATAATCAATTGTCTTAATCTTAACTTAGGACATAGCGGGTGGGACGCCACTATTGCGCGATAACCGGGTTCGTCTGATGGACACTCGGAGAAAAAACTGTGACATTGTTCCACTTACCAGACCAAACAGCATTGATCGGTATGAAAACCTTAAAGCCCACCGACACAAAAAGTTGTGCATCCCGACTTCCCCCGTCTTATTTCTCCATTGATTAAGACACAGCAATCTCGCCCGGTGCAAACAGGCTTCAACAATTTCTCCGACCGTGATCAGAGTCACCGCGCATTCATCTGCGTTCGTGTTAGCTTGATTACTGCAGGGACGCTGCGGGGGGGTGCATTAGAGTGAAGGCTGCCATAAAAATGGTGGCCTTTTCTTTGTTGATTACGTGATCAACGATGGCCTCGCAAATCAATTCTACGCCCTGGAAACAGGCCATAACGGCCATCCGACAGACACAAACGGGATTAGGCAGAGTCAAGCTTGGGGTCGGCGAGTTCTTCTACGGATACAGGCAATTTGGCCGACGCGGACATCTGTTTTTGTGCAACCGCCGGATTAGCCGTCCTTAATTGGGCCGTGCAGGAATCCAACCGGCGACCACCTGACAATAATCAGACGCCTTTTGAGCAGGTTACCCGTTTGATTTACAGGGTCCGATCCGGCGTAATTAGAAACAATCGGTCACAAGTGGCCGGATCACTTGAGAATGAAGGAGAAACCAATGTTGAAACGAGTGGCGATATTAATAATCACGTTAAACCTAGCAGCCTGTTCCACACCCTCAACGTTCTCGTTGCAGCAGCCCGACGCCAGCTATGAACTGGATACTTGGGCGGAAAACAGCGAGATCTATGAATTTACGCCGAAGGCCAACAGCAACATCGCGTGTGTTGTGTTTATCTTAGACAATCTTAAATCTGCGTCCATGCAGTGCTTCCCCAAGGACAATAAACGTGGGTCCTAAACGCCGAAACATTTTGTAGTGGGCGAGACCCCGCCGGAACTTCCGCGTTCGACCAATTGAATCCGCAACTCACAACGGACATTTGGGCTTTCTGGGATTAGTCAGTCGCAACCTACTGCGGAAGCGGAGTTTAGCGCGACCAATCATACCTTACATTGATTGTGATATTTTACGTGGACTGATCTCAGGTATGGAGTGATTACTACGGGCTTAAACAACTACACTAAGCGGACACCGCACCCGACAGTTTTGCGGTTTTTTGTGTCTTATCGTCTCAATCAGCCTCATGGGGTTGGCCCCCGCCAGCCCCCCGGAATGGTCGCGGTGGTCCCCCGCAGACCCGCGCCGGGCTTAGGTTTCGAAATAATTCCGGCGCGCGTCACTACGGACGCTGACGCGAACGCAGTGATGCGCGTTACTCGAAAAGCATAGGATGTCGTCAATCTCAACGGTGATTTCCGACTCGATAATTTTCATTTGATCGAGAGATCCTTTGTTAATGGTTGGTATGTGCCACAAGATGCGGTATCAGCATTGTGTAATCGCTTATGGTTCTTAATAATGAGCTTACCTGACCTTTGATCTGAGGAGGAGGCATTTTTCGGAACCGATGAATAATGTGACCAATAATAAGACGACGCGCTCACTAATCGTGACGCTAATGACCCTAACCACAGTCGGCTTAGTATTGTGGTTTGCATGGTCCATGCTGCCGAAAGGTTATAACGAGGACCTGAGTCGCATCGGCAAAGGCCGGCCAGTGGTGGTTTTACTTCATAACAAAGACGACGTAGGAAGCATAACGATGCTAGGACTACTCGATACGCTACGCGACAAATACTCAGACCACTATGATTTTTTACTGGCCGACGTGAATACACCGGCCGGTGCAAGCTTTACACGGCAATACAATACGAGGTCTGCGCAGGTGCTCATTTTCAGCGCTCAAGGTCAAAAGTTAGACCTCATCAGCGACTCCAGAGACTCGAAGGCATTACGTCACGCACTCGAATCACACTCCCGCTAGATAATGGCAAGAAACGCGTTTCGGGTCCCACTACAGCATTACAAGATTAACGAATGATTTTCGCGTGAAATGACCGCATGGGCACAGAAGAGACGAAAATCCGAAATAACCGCTAAGCGCCTGGGCTTGACCTTTCATTATTACGATAATGCTCTTTAAATACCACGGTATTGCATATCTTGTGACCCAGTCTAGGAGTATACGAATAGGATGGTTGGCGTCATCTATGAACGATGTGGGTGGTGCCGTCCAGATGTTTCCAGGATATATGACGTGGCCTGTCCCCGATACAGAGATCGCGGTCAAGCCAGGCGCGGACCCGTGGACGCGAGTCTGATGCGCCACGTCGCCGCCCTGATGTCGCTGGTTCTGGTCGCGCCGCTCGGGGCGCAGGAAAGCTGTGCCGATGGCGATGGCAAATGGGTAGTACGCGCCTGTTTCGATGAACCGCTTACCGAAAGCCGGTACGGTCATGACGTTCTCGGCGGAACCCCCGAGTGGACGCGCCTGCGATTTGATCTCGGCCCGCTCGGGCAGGATCAGGCCGGCGGCAAGCCGGTGCTCACCATTCGAATGCGGGATATGATCATCGAGGACATCGCGCCGCGGGTATCCGACCTCGACGGCGATGCCAGGCCCGAGGTCGTTTTCGTCCAGAGCTCGTATACGCGCGGCGCCCGGCTCGCGGTCGCGCGGCTCGACGGCAGCCTCGCTACGACACCTTTCATCGGCACCGCCTACCGCTGGCTCGCACCGGTCGGAGCCGCGGACCTGGACGGCGATGGGGCCTTCGAAATCGCCTACGTTGACCGCCCTCATCTGGCGCGAACGCTGCGCGTATGGCGTTACCGCGGCGGCCGGCTGGACGAGATAGCGGCAATGACCGGCGTCACTAATCACCGCATCGGCGAGAACTTCATTTCTGGCGGGCTGCGCGATTGCGGCGACGGGCCGGAGATGGTCGTAGCGGACGCGGAATGGCGCCAGCTGCTGGCGGTTCGGTTGCACAAGGGATCGCTCGTCGCGCGCGTCATTCGCAGCTACGACGGGACAGGATCCTTCGACCGCGCACTCGCCTGCGAATAAGCAGCGAAACGGCCGCGACGGATAAGACGCATAACCGCCACGCCTTTCGCCAGCAAAGTGCTCAAGGATGGCGTGCTGGTCAGCCAGGATGCCAGGGTCATCGCGGGTAGAGTCCGGGGCGATCTGGACCAGGCCGACGCCGCCTGGAAATAATCCTTGGTACTGTTTCAGGAAGTTGGTACTGCTCGTCAGGTCTAACCTGCATGAGCGGTCACGATTCGAGGAAGGAACGCTTCGATGGGAGGGTCTGGAATGGGCACGGTGCGGGCATCTGACGCTGATTCTGTGAGATGCAACAATATTGCACGTCGATAGGCTGCAGAATACTCATGCCGACGTTCGCAGAGTCTGGACAAACTGGTGCTTACGACCCGACCCTGTCATTCGTCCTGGATTATCCGAACAGCAGCTAACACCTAAACAGCGGTCGTTTGCTTTATTGGAAATCAGGACCGTCCATTGTTGGTCATGGGATCACTAATATCACCCCATTATGATCAGCATTTGGCAGGATCTAATTAGTAAACGCCGAAAGGCGTGACACTCGGCGAATTACCAAGTATAAGAGTTGGGAATTAATGGACGGTCTGGCTGTGCTATATGCCATAAGCCCAACTGATGATCAGACCAATAATTGGGCAAGAGGGTTGGAAGCCTTTTTAGGGATGGCGGTTCTTAAATGGTGTGCATCCGCGACGCCTGGTGCATCTTTGGGGGATATTGCTCTCAGGCGGTCCGGTCTTTTTACCCACAGCTTGTTTGTGCGTATCCGAATCTCAACTGACATAGTTAAAAGTGGAGGAATAGGATGTTTCAAACCAAGATAAGCAAGCGTGCGAGTACCACAGCAACCGCAGTGTGTGCACTGCTGGTTGTGCTGTTTCTAACCCCCAATCAGGACGTGTTCGCGCAAGTCGGTCGAGCTACCGACCAGTTCGCGCGGAAACTCCTGCATACAACCGCCTTCCTTGTCGCGGATCAGACGCCGGCCGGCTGTTTGGACAGACTTCTCGAATCGGGCGTTGCGGACGGCCGTTGCGAAGCCAAGGCGCGCAGCGACAGCTGCGAAGTGCGAAGCGGGTTCCTCGGCTTGCGGCGAGAGAAATGCATATCGACGACGCGCCTCATCGTTGATGGGACGAGTGCAGAGGTCTCGCTGCTCGGCACACTTTGTCTTGACGTTGCGTCCGAGATCCAGGCCCAGACCTTGCGTACCGGCATGGACATCGATGCAATCGGCACTTTCTGCTTCACGCCACGGGGCAACTTCATTCATGCACCGTCATCCTGTCGCCTCACGAAGGGCGATGGCAGTTTCGACCAGGCCGTTGGCACGTACGACGCATTGATCGATGAATTACTCGTTGGGGGGGGCGTCCGACTAAGAGGGATGCACTCTGATATTCCGTGACGCCGATGCTCGCTAGACGAGCGAAACTTCTCACCATTTCTTGGGGCAATGCCAACACAAGCCAGGCCAGGGCAGGGCCTGAGTCTCCCTATCTCGCGGGATTATAGTCCACTCACCGACGTCGGTTTGATTATGTCATAAAGTATTGAGAAACTCCGCTTCAGCGGGGTTTTTCTTTAGGTCAAGAGTCCACCCTCACCCCACCCAGCGCCGCACGTACAACCCAAGCCGCGGAGAAGTTTTCGGGTTCTCCCGCTCTTGCTCATAAAGCCGGGTCGCACGCGTAACGAACTTCTCTGATGCAAGTGTTCCCGGACGTTTGAAATAATGTTGTTTCGGTTGCCCGAATGCCCGGTATTGGCCGCAAAGTGCCCTTAATCCCGTGCTTTTCACTGGCCATTCCTGGTTCGCTTTTCCCACAAGCTAAAACTCGTGGCGGGCTTGCTCCTGGATGAAAGCGAAGTCTTTCTCCGCGATATGAATAGGTCTCTGTTTCCGGTGGCTATGGCCCAATTCCATGCAGACGGGCGCGTTTTCCGATATGGTTAGCGCATTGTATTGTTGAGTGTCAGGAGCCCTCTATGAATGTGTTAAAACCCCGCCAGCCAGTACCCGCGCTCGAAGTCGATACCCTGGATGGCAGCTGGTCGCTTGCCGATCAAACCCCCGAGAATTTCATGATGATCGTGTTCTATCGTGGACTACATTGCCCGATTTGCACCAAGTATATTAATGAGTTGGACCGATTATCCGATGATTTCGCCGAGATCGGCGTGCAAACCTTGGCGCTCAGTGGCGATACGCGCGAGCGCGCTGAACAGGCCCGCCAGGACTGGGAACTGAGTAATCTAATGGTTGGCTATGGGATAAGCGTCGAACAGGCGCGCGAGTGGGGATTGCACCGCTCCGCCGGCCGCGGTAAAACCTCGATCGGAATCGAAGAGCCCGCTGAATTCAGCGAGCCCGGATTGTTCATCGTGCGCCCAGATCACACGCTCTATTGGAGCCAGATCAGCACCATGCCGTTTGCGCGTCCGCATTTCCGTGAAGTCATCGGTTCGCTCAAGTTTGCGCTGGAAAAAGATTATCCGGCCCGCGGTGAACTCAGCTAATGTGCATGCTTGAGAAAGAGTCACAGAAGCCCAGTTAGCTAAGCCGAAATTAGTTAGCGATAAACAACACGACAGCGGCACGCCGCGAAGCTGACGCTGAATTAAATCGCAAGAATGACGACTGTTGGTCAGGGCTGTCTATTGCACCGCAATATCGTCGTGCTACTCCGCAAGATACATCGATTGGTAAGGATAATGCCTGGACCTGCAACCCGTTTCGGATCTTCAAGGTACAGATGCTTCGACGTCTGCTTTGGATGAAGACGCGTGTTCAAAATCGATATCGATGTGTGTAATAGGTGCGGCGGCCCGTAAAGGTCATCGCCAGTATTGAACACCCAACGGTCATCCAACATATCCTGGATCACCTCGAACACTGGCTGATTTTCTAGTTTTGGCCTCCGTATGGATTTTTTTGAAACTATGCTTAAAGCAATAGCCGTCGTTACCGGTCTCGATGATATGGTGGTGATGGCGGCGGTGGTATGATATTTCTTCTTTGCCTTAAGGAGGCATTGGAATGACATTCAAACCTGCTGTGCGCTCCTGGCGCGCGACGCTTGTCGTATTGTTGGTCGGACTTACCGGCTGCGATTCCCCACCGACGCAAACCGCCGACCCCGAGGCCGGGAAGCCTACCACCACGGTAGCAGAGAAATTGCCGCAAGAGGCGCTTCCGGAACGTAATATCGAAGGCATGGATGTTTGTGCCGTATTGCCGGGCGCTGCCGTGGCGGCCGCCGTGAACCTGCCCCTGGCGCATACCGCGCGCGGCCCGGAGGGACGCAGTTGCGACTATACCCTGCCTCGGAAAGGCAGCTACGAAGCGGTCATACATGTGGGGCTCTACCAAACCTACCTTTTCGACTTTACCCGGCGCAGCTCCGCAAAAGCGGAGAAAGTGCCAGGGCTGGGGGCGGATGCGTTTACGCGTAAAAGGGGAGAGATCTGGGTCGCCCGCCAGGACGGGCTGATCGTCATGGTTGCGGCCTCTGAATCGGATGAGGCGGAAGCGGTTGCGCGGGCGGCTCTCGCCACGATTCCCTAATGCCGCTGCGCAGCGACTGGGTTGGATTGCAAGCTGGCGATCTGCCTGACCAATCTATTTGGCGACAGGAAAACCCGGGCCAGGAAAAACACGCCCCAAATATATCAAAAGAAGCACAAGTAATCGTGTTTAATCACAGTCGTAACTTGCGACTATCGGATTGACCTGGCCCGCTTCCACGGTACGTTTGCACCCAACAATCGTTGGCGCAAGCAGGTTACCCTCGCTAACGGTGGTCGGTATGCCGCGACCCAAGTCCCCAAGACGGCGATAGAGTGACGTGCTGCCATGACTTGCGCCCAAAGGTCATAAGACTCAGCGTTTGAAACGCGTGCTCAAGCTCGACATCGAAACCGTCAAACAGTGCGGCGGTGGCGTATTACAAATACGTCGGTAAAGCAATGGGATGGACTCCTCCTCACTATACGGCATCGCGATGTGCCAGACTGAGGTTCTGTAATCACAGTCACAAGATGAGGAGAAGTCCAGGATGA
>CAMYKK010000086.1 GCA_947258975.1 uncultured Gammaproteobacteria bacterium | reverse complement strand
CGCTTCTATGCCGAAAAACACGGTGCGGGCCATACGCCACGATTGTTGTGGGAACTCTATGCCGAGGCAAAGGAGGTCATACTTATTCGCGACTTCCGTGATATGTTCTGTTCCACTCTCGCGTTCAACCAGCGGCGCGGAACTGAGGATTTCGGCATGGACGGCGCACGCACCCAGCAGGAGTTTTTGGACGTCACCCGGGAGCGGGTGATGGGATTGGTCAGCAGTGTGCGTAGCCGCGGCCATGACGTGTTTATCATGAAGTACGAGGATCTCATGGAAAGTCCGGTGGCCACCGTTTCTTCGGCACTGGAATACGTCGGCATTGCCGGAGATGTAGAGCTCGTGGAAAAAATGCTGACCGAGGCTCGAGCACTTGATCGTGACGTACATCGCACCAGCGCTTCCGCAAAAAGTTCTATTGGCCGCTGGCAGCAGGATTTGCCGAGAGCCTTCCGCAAGAGCTGCGACCAGGCTTTCGCTGAAGCGCTCGATGTATTCGGCTACCAGTGAAGAACGCAGAGCTTTGTCGCTACACAATAATGGGCTCGGAGCGCATTAAAAAAATGCTCTCCGACCCCATTGATTTTCCGACCCCATTGATTTTTATGCTGCGCAGGCGAAGTAAGCGATCCGGCGAGTGACTTCTTCGGTATGCGCATGGTGTGGGGCGTGGCCGGTCACGGATAGTTCGCTGAGCACCGCCTGGGGCAGCACATCGATGAGGCGGTCGGCATGATTCCACGCTGGCACGATGTCATCCTCGCGGCCATGAATCATGAGCAGGGGTTGATTGATCTTGGCGTAATGCTTGCTTTGCCGGTGCAGAAAATCGCTCAGCAAACGGACGTCGCGCCCGTTGATAGTAAACTGGAACGGTCGCAACACCAGATCAATACCGGTGCGTTGGCGATAATCCGGTGATGGCCGATTCGGCAAGAAGGCCGTTGCAATCATCTTGTCCATAAGGACGCGGCCGGCCGGCATGAGGGCCGCGTGGGTGAATAGCTGTCCGAGGAGGGGTATGTCTGCCACATGGTTGGACCAATTTACACCGCCTTGCCAATGATACGCGGCGCCACTCAACAGCACGCCACCCGCGACCTCGCGCGGAAATTTGAGCAATGCAGCCATTACCACCGATCCGGCCCACGAATGTCCAAGCCAGACCGCGCGTTCGATGCCCATTCGTTGCAAGGCCTCGTGAATCGCCGCAGCCTGTTGCTCGGGATTCATCCAGAATTTTTGCGGGTAAGTAGAATATCCGTGTCCGGGCCGATCGAATGCGACGACTCGGCAATGGCGGGTGAGGGGATCGAATATGCTGGCGGTGAAGTCGCGAAGATTTGTGGTCGATCCATGAATGAGCACGACGGTGGGGCCGTTGCCTGCTTCGACATAATGCAGCCGGAAACCGTCCAATGGCATATATTCGCCAATCGGTGGGTACCGGGCCTCCAGCCGGGACAACTCCATCCGGCTAAAAACGAACAACCCCGCAATCGTGGTCAATAACACGCACAGGCCTGCAACAGCCCACTTCACAGCGCACCCCCACATTTGATGTCTGCGATCAAGCCATCGATCCGCGCGAAGTCCTGGATGTGGTCGATGTACTGAAACAATGCAGTCAAATCCGATCGATCACCAGTCGGGGATTCTGTGCAGCGCACATACGCAACATGTTCAGTTTGCTCAAAGGGGCGCCATGATTTGACCATTTTCCGATGTCCGGTCTGGATGGATTCATCGCCAGGCTAGACAATACACGCGACTGCCTGAATGAAGCGAACGCCGTTCTCCCAGAAGGCGGGGACTGTGGCTTGCAGACGTTCGTGGATTCTGTAGACATATTGATCACGGGCCGAAAATCCTTGGACTCGCCCGCCTGATGTGCCCGACACTGTCATGCAATCTTCGGAAGAGCCACACCAAATCGGATGCAGCGGTTACTCCGGTGCCGTTCGAACGTGACAGGTCAAGTGGGTTTACCCAGCACATATTCGACCCACAGTGCGCCCAGGTATTCCTGCAGCCGGTTTTGTGCCTGTCTTGCCGCCAGATTGTCGATATCAATCCACATCAAAGGTTGGTCTTGCATGGCGCACGAGAATACTGCACGGGTGCGTTCGCCGGTGTCGGGGTCTATTTGCCATTGCAGGCATTGCGCGCAGACTCCCTTCAACATGCACTGCATCGGGCTGCCCACTGTGCCCAAGATGTTGACGTCGTCGCGGAAAACGTGACGCAGGTCGGACTGCAGCGCTGTCTGGAGTGCCCTGAGCAGGCCCGTCGACCCGATGACCAAAACTTCGTTTACGTCGCGCAACGGAATTTGTCGGTTCGCTTCCGAAAATTCGCCGCGGTGATACTGCCGCAGCAGTTCTATGACGTCGCGGGTCTGTACGCTGATGTCTTGTGGGCGATTCGCGGTGATGGCTGGTCCTTCTGCGGTGGCCCATACGATCTGGTCCGCGCACTGCTCTAATTCATGCTGGTGATAAACTTGTTCTGCCGTGTCGTAAGCAGAGATATACAGGACACGATTACCCTTCGCGCGGAGCGCCGGGCCCAGACCGAGCATTACCGCCGCTCCCCAGCTGCCAGCGATCACGAGAAAGGTCTTGTCGGTCTCAATCTCGGTGGGTGCCCCGGTGGGTCCCATTAACACGATTCGATCTCCAGCCTTGAGCTGCTCTGCCAGTTTGGCGTTGGGTCCGAACCGCAATAACAGCAATCGCACACAATCTCCCCGCACTCCGGCGCCGCTGACAGTCAGCAACGGGATCTGCAAGCGGGTTCCGTTCTTTTTGGGACTCGATGTTTCATAGGTCTGTAGTCGAAAAAACTGCCCTGGCTGAAAGTTTTTTGCCGCCAGCGGCGCCCGCACCCAAAGTTCAATGACGATGGGATGCGTGAGATCAATGTCGGCAATGCGGGTGGTCAACTGGTCAGTTACCGTGCGGATAAACAGTGATGACCCCGGCTGGGTCGATTGGCGTTGGGGCGTTGCCATCAAATCGGTAACAATTTCAGGGTAGCTTCGATTGGCGGACGCGATAGCTTTTACGACACTGCCGTTAAACACCGGATGGGCGTCGCCGATAAAACTCACGCGGCGATGTTCTCGATCATACGACGTAAACGGACCAAACTCCGCAGCCTTGCAGTGTTCCGCAATCCCCACCGGTTGCACGCCATGCTTGTGGGCCACGTGCGTTAGAAAATGACTGTCTTCGATAGAGAAGGTGCCCGGATGTTCGAGTTCGTAAATGATGTTGGGAAACGTGCCGGCGGCGATCATTATGGCACGGGCTGGCACATTCACTTCTTTGCCCAGGGACATCCAGCGTCCCTCCCGCTTTTCACGCCGTCGGCATACCAACGTCTCCACATGACCAAAACGGTCGAGTTCCGCACGCAATGGTTCCAGACCTTCGAAATAATAGATGCCTTCCTCCATGGCCTTGATGATTTCCTCATGGTTACGCAGGTACGCCGGGGATTCATTGATGCTGCGGCGGTAAATGATGGCCACGCCGCCCCATTCACGAATCAACCGGTTGAAATCGGGGTGCTCGCCAGCGATTGCTGCTCGTTCCCGTTCGGCACGCGCCGCCCGCCCGTGTTCCAAGAACTCTGTTAGAATGAGTCGTCCTTCCTCATCCAGTTTGTCGTATAGCGGTTGCTCGCCATGACTCGCTGACAGTTGGCTAAAGCGATCCAGCGTTTTTTCGACTTGCTTAACATAATACGCCTGTACTTCGGTAGCGGTGTCGATGGCGGTCAAGCCGCCACCAATGACCACAGCGGGTAATCGAACCTGCAGATTCGCCAGACTATCCGACTTCGCGGCACCGGTGAGTTGCAGTGCCATCAGAAAGTCATTCGCTTGACGCATGCCACGGGCAAGACTGTTGCCCATCCCGATAACCCGAGGCAATCCCGCGCCGGTTGCAATGCACACATGATCAAACCCCACCGACCAGGCGTCATCCAAGGTCATCGTCCCACCAAGACGGACGCCGCCGATCACATGAAACGAGGGCCTTCTCGCGAGTGTGAGGTAAATCAATTTCAGGAAGTTCTTGTCCCAGCGCACCGTGATGCCGTATTCGGCGACGCCCCCGAATCCCGTCATGATCCGGTCCTCGAGCGACTCACATAATTCAGCGTAACTGTGCACCGGTTTGTCGATGAGGTGTTTTGGTAACGGCTCGATTTTCAGTCCGTCGATGCCAATCACGGTGCAGCCTTCCATGGTCAGGTGATGGGCCATGGTGAAGCCGGCAGGCCCCATGCCTACGATGAGGACCTTGCGGCCGTTGTCGGGTTGCGGCAGATACTGCCTCGGGCGCAGCGGATTCCAGCGCACCAGCAGGTCATAGATCTCGACACCCCATGGCAGATTCAACACGTCGGTCAATACGCGGGTTTCAATCTGTGGAATGTTTACAGGGTCTTGCTTTTGATAAATACAAGCCTTCATGCAGTCGTTGCAGATTCGATGCCCGGTGGCGGGAATCATCGGATTGTCCGCCATGGCGACCGCGAGCGCGGCCAGATTTTTGCCATCCCGTTTCAGCAACTGCATCTCGGAGATCTTTTCCTCCAATGGACATCCAGTCAGGGTGACGCCTAATGCGTCGACCTTGAGCCCGAGATCCGGTTGTTTCTTTTTCTTTGGGAATCCCTTGGAGCAGAAGTCCCCGTCCTGATTGTGGCAGTACACACAGTAGTTAACCTGGTCCATCACCTCACGCATGGACATGCGTGTATCGGTGAGAGAAAAACCGTCCCGACGGCGAACCGCTCCGGCGCGTGCCTCGAGTCGTTCAACGGGCCCGTCGGAATTCTTGGACAGCGGCACCAGACGGGCGGGGTCGACCGGTTGCGGCAGGCGAAAGCTGATCCAGTCCTTGACCGCAGACGCGTTATTCTCATGTTGCCGCGCATGCGCACACCACGCGGTTAAACGCGCCACCGACGCCGCATGGGCGTCGGGATCATCCAGGAGAAAATTTGCGAACTTGGCGACGGCAAGCTCTTTATCAAACTTTGCTTCGGGATAATGTTCGATTTGGCTGTCCAGCCATTCCGATAGTGAGGGAAACGAGGCGGTGTCGTTACCGTGCCATTTCCGTACACGTCTTTGCACGAACTCCTTTTTGAACGTCGCAACCAGGTTTTGCCTCTCAATATCTTCATGGGTCTGTCGCAACGAAGCTTCGATGCCAAAGCGGCGCGCCAAGAATTCCTCCAGCATCGGTGCGACGGCTAATATTAAGCGGCTGATTTCCAGTGCGCTGAGGCGTGTGTCGGTGTTTCGATAACGGCGCAACCGATCATAAAGATCGGTATCGCGTTCCGCTATTAGCGCAAGGAATTGACGATCGAGATGCTGTAGCCCATCGAGGGTCTGTAGTTCTTGATAATCCAAATCGCTAGTGTCTATCGTCATGATATAGGTTGAGCATCGCGAAGGTCAGCCTTGCTCGTTGCCGTTTTGGCACAACATGCGGGCGTATCCCCAATCCGATTATTGATGGGCTCAAGCAGGGGCGGGCGAGATTTGACGAGGACACCGATTGTCATCTATCGCAACATAGGTCAAGTCAGCTTCTGTCACCTTAACACATCCGCCAGGATCACCGCTCAACCAGCGGCGCTCTGCAAATACCTCGAGCGCAACGGTGACCGACGTATTTCCCACTCGGATGACGTGACCATAAATGCTGACCAGATCTCCCACGAGTACCGGTTTTCTGAAGGTAAACGAGTTAACCGCGACGGTAGCCACCCGTCCGTTGGCGCGGCGTGCGGCAATGACACCGCCGGCGAGGTCAACATGGGACATGATCCAACCTCCGAAAATATCTCCACCGGGATTGGTGTCCTTCGGCAGTGGAGTGATACGAATCACGGGTTCACGATCGCGGGGCAATTCAGCCGCGTCCTCTTGGTAGGGGTCGTTTCCGCCCACCGCGTTTACCAATTTTCCTTGAATGGACGTACATCCAATTCAAATGTCCACGCCGATTGCGGTTGTTTGGTGAGGTGAAATACTGTCTGCGCAATGTCGTCGGGATGCAGAAAAAATTCGTCTGGTTTATCGGAGAGGTGTTTACGCGTACGCGCCGTGTCAATGACACCATCAATGACGACATATGCCGCGTGGATTCCGTGTGGTCCCAAGTGACGCGCAATCGATTGTACAAGATTTCTCTGCGCTCCCTTTGCGGAGCTAAATGCGGCAAATTCCCCACCGCCCCGCAATGACGCGGTGGCACCGATAACGATGATGGATCCCGCGCCGGCGTCACGCATGTCGGCAAGTACTTCCTTAACGCAACAAAAACAACCTAGCGCGTTCACGCGCCACGCGTTTTCGAATTGCTTCGCGCTGATGTCTTCAATATTACCAAATGCACCCGCACCTGCATTGTATATAAGCGTGTCGACAGTACCGAGTTGTTGCTGTATTTGCTTGAATACGCCGTGGATCTGTTCTGGTTCAGTGACATCACAAGCAAAATAGTGCGCATCAGGCAGCTGCAGACGCAGTTGCTCCAGGTCATCTGCATGACGAGCTAGCATCGCGACCTTGTGTCCCTCAGCAAGGAATCTGCGTCCGAACGCCAAACCGTTGCCTGGTCCGGCGCCGACGATGACGGTGAGTTCTTTGGCCATGTGTGGTGCAATAAGTTGTTGTGATTGTACCCGAGCGGTTGCCGAAGCTGATCAGTTTACGACAGTGCGCCGTGTTGCACGTATTTCAATACGTCGGCCACTCGGGCTACGCAGACATTGTAACGGAATAATCGCGGTCTCTCGCAATTCGACTTCGCACCTGGTTGCGATTTCGATATTGCGTGCATATCGTCTACTTCTTGTTGGGCGATGCGATGAGCAGAATCAAGGACGAGGAGAGAGATAGACGGATGTACCGGACGCTCGGATGTAGGCGCTTCGGTATCGCGATGAATCCAGTACTCAAACGCGGCGGTTCCTTAGCGACATCCGCACGGAGTCAAAAAAGCCCCCACAGCAGGGAGGATCACTGTGGGGGCACCCTAGGAGGAGAGTTAAAACGTTACAGAATCAGGTTACGCCGCTTTTTTGGTAACTTTGGGCTTGGCCGTTGCTACCGCATCCTGAACACCTTTTTTCACCAGCTTGTCATAAGCGGTGCGGGCCTCGTTGGCGATCTTGACGACGTCGCGCACGTTGGCCATGGCCTGCTCGGCGGCGTTCTCGACCAGCCCGGTCTGGGCGGCGAGTGTGGTTTTCACGTCTTTGGCTTCTCCCAGCAATTTGACTTGCTTGACGCCAAAGTCGACCACTTGGTGCATGACCTCGAGTTGTTTCGCGATGAGGTTTTCCCACGCAACGGCGTTGATATCCACTGCCTGTTTGGTTGTTTCGTATGCGGTTTCCACGGCATTTTGCACCGTGTTTAGGGTCTGCTTTTGCATGGTTGTGTCTCCATAGTGTATTGAGTCAATAAAAAGTTGTGCACTGCAACATTTGCTGCAATGCAGCATAACGTGGGCGCCGGCCGAAGTCAAGGTCCGTTGGGAACCTGCCCATTCGTGGAAAGGCGACGGATTAGCTAAGGAATATCAGGGAGTTAGCCTGTAGTTCGCATGAGGACGCTACCAAGCGGTGTGATCAAGCAATTGATGGCGACGCGATCCGGCCAATGACCGATTTGTATCATCCTATTCGGGAGTCAAGGCCAACTCAGGTCTTCGTGGCGGCGGCCGATTTAGAGCGCAGCCACCCGAGCAGCCCATCGACCGGCTGGTGACCGGTGACGTAAGCGAGCGTGTTGTGATTCACCACGGTGGTCGTCATGCGCCGTGCGGCGGTGTGGTGGCCGCAGAACAAGATTTGGTCACCGTGCGCAAGTGTGGTTTCCTCGTCAGGCAGCAACTGTCTTTCGCCGGCGTGTTTCAACAATAGCGGTATGCACGGCAGTGAATGATCGCGATCCGAAGGATCGACCATGATTTGCTTCACGGTCACAGTAGCGCCTTGGAACAGTTGAATCGCCAGGGCGGGGGAGGCCGCTTTCGTGGTCTCCACGGTCCAGGTATCGGGCACGTTTTGCCCCACAAGCCCGCTGATTCGGCTAGCCAATACGTTAACCACGTTCTCATCGTCTTCGGTGTCTATGGCCCGCAAAAATTCCGCCAACAGCGGATTCGTGATCAAGGTAATTACAGAACGGGCGATAATGTCGCTCCGTTCCATGACCAGGTTCAGCTCAGCAGCCTCGAAAATGGCCTGGTTCTCCTGTTTGTTTTGTCGACCGACGGTGAACAAATCCGGATTTAATTCCTTTCCCGTCATGATAATCGATAGATTATTGGCGTCGTCATCGGTACCCGCTACGACACCCACCGCCTGCTCAATACCCGCCTGACGCAAAGTAACCGCCTCAGTCCCTCGTCCCAAAACGGCATCGTCCGGGGCGTTCGTCTTCACCGGGTCGGCCTCAATAATGGTCGCATCAACGCCTTCGAACGAAAGGTATTGCTGCACGACCTTACCGAATCTCCCGTAACCGCATAACACCCATTGACCGCGAGGCGGAAAGAGGGGCTCTTGCAACGGTGATCCCGGGGCGCTGGTCAGCCATTGATGAATGATGTAGCTGGCGGGAGAGTGCAACGCCATAGCGAGACGGTCTGCGAACAAGTCGAATGGATTCACGATCTCATCGGTGCCGAAGGATTCCATGTTGATGCCAACATCATGTATCTCGGAGCGGCAAATTACGCGTAAGTCCGGGTTCAACAGCTTGCTGGTTATTGCGATCTTGAGATTGACGTTATCATTGTTGGTCAGCGCAACAACGCCAACACAGCGCCTATGCTGTAGACCTGCGGTGATCAAATTAGCGGGATCCGCAGCATCGGCGAGCAAGCCGGGAACGAAAATGTCAAGATTGGCGAGTTTTAGGTTGTTGATGCGGTCTTGATTATGGTCTAACACCACCGATCGTAGACCCCTTGCAACCAATCCCCGCACCAACAAATGCCCGGTGTCCCCGTAACCGCATACAAGAAAAAAAGGCTCGACGATACGCCGCACGTTGCGAGCGAAGGAGTTGTGGGTCACTGCGTAGCGAAACGCTGGATCCTGTACCATGGCCAGTGCGGTACCGATGGCGTACAACCATGCAACGACTGAAATATAGATACATACCAAAACCCAAAACCTCTGCTCATCGGTGAATGGATAGGGAATTTCTCCGAATCCAATCGTTGATCCCGTAAAGCTCACGAAATAAAAGGCATGAAAGAAATCCATGCGCCATGGTCTGCCTTGATCGTCGACTCCAGGTATCAAGGTCAGGCCGAGCACCGCAATGGCATATACGCAAACCAGCAATATAAGCGGATTACGGAGGCGCCGAAGAATCAGGAAGAAAACGGTCGGCATGACCATTGCCCCGAGTTAGCGTCGCGACATCACTGTTTCTATGACAAGTAGAATCACTGACACAAAGTTCGCAAGCAGTGCGCCGCCCGATAGGGAAACGATGCTCGCCATCGTCGATGCAGAGAGACCGCCGTCCAAAGTGTTTACCGCGGCTCCCCACAACAATGCGGCGGCAATCAGCTGTAGATCCGCGACTAAACTGGCCGCAAGCAGAACTGCGCCGAGCTGGCTGCGATCGCCGAACTTCATGATCGTCGCAATCACACTTACTATGATGGCGGCGAAAAGCTCGTAGGTGTGGTGGTGCGCCGGGTTGTCGATCTCGCCGATAAAGAATCCGAAATTGAGGGTCAGGGCGAGCGTTATGAAAAACGCAAAAATAACCTTTTCCAGGTTCATAGTTTGCTCCCGATAAGGAATGTAAGCGACTGTTTCTATTTAGTTTTGCTTGTCAATCTAATGGGCCGCCAACCGGCCGCTACGGATGTCTCACAAACGGTCTATACTTAAACATAAAAAGCAATCGGCAACTACCGGCACTGTGGGGGTGTAACCGTTGTCCAAACACAAACAAGATAGCGCTCGTCTACCTGGTGAGCACATCGTTCCGTCCTCGCGTTCCGATGCCAAGGTCTGGCTGGACAATCTGCCGGCGTCGGACGCCTCGCGAGCCGCTGCCGAAATAAAATCAATGTTGTCGACGATGAATACCGTGGACCTGCCGGCACGGCGGCGTCTCGAGGTCTTGGAGGCTTTCCGTGACTCGCTGTCAACGATCAGCTACCGTCTGACCGATCGGCGCACCGGTTCACAACTGCCCCTTTCCGCATCTTCACGCATGGAAGTGGCCTTGCTTTCTCAGATACACAACTTGCTCGCTATGGGTTACGCATGGGCTGCAGTGTCATTCGCATTATCGGGAAGCCGCTATGACAAGCCCAGTCACGCGATGGCTATACATCGTGCGATTCTATACTTTAGCGCGGTATGTTGCGATGCATATCGCATTTATCATCCCATCCCCAAGGGTGTATGGGTGGCGATGCATGAACTAGTTAAGAAAGCGCGGGAACATAACTTGTTGAAGTTTCCGGTCACGGACCAGCTCAACGCATTCAAACCACAAACTACGATAACCCATGTTTATAAACAGATCCTTTTGACTGCGGCTCTAGATCCATACAAGTTCGCCCATGGGGAAGTCGATGAAATTCATGATCGCTGTAATCAATTAGCGGTACATGCAGTAATTATAGCTCCGCCTTTTATACCGTCGGGCAAGTGCCAGTTTCTCGTCAACCTGGATGACGACCGCCCAGCTCATGTGATGCATGCAAAACGCCAGATCGAAGATTCCGAGCGGTATCTGGTGCTCGATACGACACAACTTGTTATTGCTCTGTACGATCAATTTCAGAACCTTGAAGGGCAGCTAAAGAAAACTGGTTATCAGAAGACCAAAACCGAGGATCTTGATCGCCGTCAATTATTAGATCGTCTAATAAGCGCTTGGGGAGGAAAATTGAAGCGCAAGAGTATGCGATTGGCGATCAACGATAGGCGGCTGGTGATCCATGGTTTCGATGGTGTGTCATATTTCTTGAATGGACAGTCAGAACTCCAATGCAGCGAGCGTACAGGGAGCGACATACAAAATCTTGTATTCAGAGAACAAAAACTCCGCGTCGACTCGGTTCCCGCCGATCTAGGTGAATGGAGTTGTGTGGACGAGAGTGCAAATGGTGTGCAATTAACAAAGCAAAGTACTGAACCAGTGGCTAATCTCATAGGCAAGTTGATCGCGGTACGTCGTCCAACGACAAAGAAGGACGCCTGGGATGTGGGTGTGGTGCGATGGATGCGTAATGATCAAGCCGACCAAATAACAATTGGCGTATACAAGTTCGGACCGGTCGCAGAAGCGGTGTCTATCCAGGATGTGCGCGCGCGGTCAAGCGACAATATGGATCAGAAATCGAGCCTGGCGATACTGGTAAAAGTACCGGAAGACAAAAAGATCAACTGCAGCCTGATAATACCAAAGGATGTATCTAGAATCAGGCACCATTTTGTGCTGAATACCGTGGACGAAAATTTGCTGATTCAACCTACCAAGATCAGACTGGCAACTGCTGACCTGGACTGGGTCGAATATGAGGTAATTCAAGAAATCACCGAACGCAATTCTCACGTCGGCGGCGTTGTACAGCAAAAAGGAGCCGCCTGACTGCAGGCGCATAATATTTTGACCGTCGGTGCCCAACTTGAACCAGCCGATGGTATCCTAGACATAATGTTTTGACCTGCCCATCTCAACATGCGTGGATTATGTTGAGATAGGGATCTCAGACACAGAGCCATAATTGAGAGGGCAGATCATG
>CAMYKK010000085.1 GCA_947258975.1 uncultured Gammaproteobacteria bacterium | reverse complement strand
GATTGCGCCG
Organism: uncultured Gammaproteobacteria bacterium; assembly: GCA_947258975.1. Taxonomy (GTDB): domain Bacteria; phylum Pseudomonadota; class Gammaproteobacteria; order Arenicellales; family JAANXG01; genus CALZGZ01. The sequence goes on along the minus strand of CAMYKK010000085.1, from coordinate 15,391 downwards.
ATTGCGATGGAGGACGGATTGCGGTTTGCGATTCGTGAAGGCGGCCGCACCGTGGGCGCCGGCGTGGTGACTAAAATAATCGAATAGGATGCAGCAGCCGCAGCGCATGAAGACGGAAATTAAACGCCTTTATGATCAACGCATCGCATGACGCGGCCTTCAGAACTCTAACTTTGGACTTTTCACGTATTTCTAGGCCAGTAGCTCAATTGGCAGAGCGGCGGTCTCCAAAACCGCAGGTTGGGGGTTCGATTCCCTCCTGGCCTGCCAAAATGTTGCGGGATAACGGTATCTGATCCGGTAATGGATAAAGTAAAACTCACGGCCGCGGTTCTGTTGATTATTACGGGCATAGCGGCTTTTTATTATTTCGCGGGGCAATCGATTCTGCTGCGTGCCGGGATGGTGATTGTCAGTGTCATCGCGGCCCTGGGGATCGTATTAACATCCGTTCCAGGTCAGGCGGCGTGGGAGTTCGCTAAGGGTTCGCGTCTTGAAGTGCGAAAGGTGGTCTGGCCGACGCGTCGTGAAACCGTGCAGGGTACGTTGGTGGTTATGGTTATGGTGGTGCTGGTGGGACTGTATTTGTGGCTATTGGACATCGCGCTGTTCTGGATGATTTATGATCTCGTGCTAAAGGCCAGAGGGGTTTAACGTTGGGAGTTTCGAAATCGAGTTATGGCTAAAAGATGGTACGTGGTACACGCGTTCTCCGGTTACGAGAAGCATGTTGCGCAATCGATACGCGACTATATTGAGCGTGCAGGCATGCAGGAAAAATTCGGTGAGATCCTGGTTCCCACCGAGGACGTGGTGGAAATGAAAGGTGGGCAAAAACGAACGAGTGAGCGTAAATTTTTCCCGGGTTACGTATTGGTGCAAATGGAAATGGCTGACGACACCTGGCACCTGGTCAAGAGCGTGCCGCGCGTCACGGGTTTTATCGGTGGGACCAGCTCAAAACCGACGCCGATCAGCGACTCGGAGGCCGACGCGATTATGCAACAGGTTAAGGTGGGCGCTGAAAAACCCAGGCCGAAGTTTTCCTTTGAGCCGGGGGAGCTGGTGCGGGTGACAGACGGTCCTTTTACTGACTTTAATGGAACTGTGGAAGACGTCAATTTCGAGAAGAGCAAGCTGCGCGTGGCGGTCTCGATTTTCGGGAGATCTACACCGGTAGAATTGGATTTTAGTCAAGTCGAGAAAGGATAGTCCTAACGCGTCATCGGCTAGGGTGAATGGTGCAGGGTTGTGCTATTTAGTGTGCTTTTCAATTTTGTATTTTGAACTTCGAATGGGGAGCCGAACGGCGTTTGAACCCACTGGAATAAATCATGGCGAAGAAAGTCGATACATTTATAAAACTTCAGGTCCCCGCCGGAGAGGCGAATCCCAGTCCCCCGGTCGGGCCGGCGCTCGGACAGCACGGCGTCAATATAATGGAATTCTGTAAGGCGTTTAACGCCGAGACCCAGGATGTAGAGAAAGGATTGCCGATACCGGTAGTGATTACCGTGTACAGTGACAAGAGCTTTACTTTCATCAAAAAGACGCCGCCGGCGTCGGTGCTGCTGAGAAAGGCCGCGGGCGTTGGGAAAGGCAGTGCGGAACCGAATCGCGACAAAGTAGGCAGGGTCACGCGCAAGCAATTAGAGGAAATCGCGACTACGAAGATGCCAGATTTGAATGCGTATGAAATGGATAGCGCGGTACAGATTATCGCGGGCAGTGCGCGCAGCATGGGCATAGAGACCGAGGGGTGACATCATGGCGACTAGTAAACGCATGAAGGGCCTAACTGCGGTTGTTGACCGCTCCAAATTCTATGACCTCGAAGAGGCGATTGAGTTGGTCAAGAAGTCGGCTTCGGCAAAATTCGATGAGTCGGTCGATGTCGCTGTAAATTTGAGCGTCGATGCACGCAAGTCGGATCAGAATGTTCGTGGATCAACGGTGTTGCCGAGAGGAACGGGCAAGGCCGTGAAAGTGGCAGTGTTCGCGGATGGTCCGCAGGCTGACGAGGCGCAACGGGCCGGTGCCGATGTAGTCGGGCTGGATGATTTAGCGGAACAGGTCAAAAAAGGTGAGTATGACTTTGATATCGTCATCGCCACCCCGGATACCATGAAAGTCGTAGGCAAGCTCGGGCAGATACTTGGACCCAGGGGATTGATGCCGAATCCAAAGGTCGGAACCGTCACCAAGGATGTCGCTAAAGCGGTGGAGGATGCGAAAGCCGGTCAAGTTCAATTTCGAATCGACAAGGCTGGAATCATACATTGCGCGATCGGCAAGGTGTCGTTCGATGCCGGTGCGCTAAGAGAAAATTTCGAAGCCTTATTGTCAGCCCTGCAAAAGTCGAAGCCAGCGGCCGCAAAGGGCCAGTTTTTCAAGCGGGTGACCTTGTCCACTACGATGGGGCCGGGAATCCGCGTGGATAGAGCGTCGTTACCGGCATAAAGGAGTGGCGTTCAATAGGTCGGAAAATCGTGGGAATTGGGTTGGAAGTAAGTTGCTGATCTAACATACTTCGTTAGATATGCCGCAGGCTTAGATTCCGAATTCTCAGGATTTCCGGTAGTCAAAGACCGCAGGTGGAACATCGTGTCCTTAATAAACCGAACGGTTTTCCTGCGTAGACGGTACCTACGGGCGGGTGTTGTTAGATAATTCCTGGACCTGGGCGCCGAACGGAGGTGGTCGTCAATGAGTATGAGACTTGAGGAAAAGAAGGCGGTAGTCGAACAGGTCTCTGGTGTTCTGTCAGAGTCGCAGGCAGCGGTTGTTGCGGAATATCGTGGCTTAACCGTGGCCGAGATCACTGACCTGCGTCGCCGTGCCCGTGAAGCGGGAGTGTTTCTCAAAATCGTGAAAAACACCCTGGCGAGGCGGGCGGTGAAGGACTCTGATTTCGCGTGTTTGGAAGAGCACTTTGTGGGTCCCCTTGCCCTCGCGGCATCGGAAGATCCGGTGGCCGTCGCAAAGGTGCTCGACACATTCGCCAAAGAAAACGAGCAACTGGCAATACGAGCCGGGGTGATGAATGGTGCGTTGCTGTCGATATCCGATATCCAAGCGCTGGCCAGGCTGCCCGGTCGTGAGGAGCTGTTGGCCAATTTGCTTGGGACAATGCAAGCACCGATTCAAAAGTTTGTGCAGACATTGAATGAGGTGCCGGCGGCGTTTGTCCTGTATCCAAAGAAGATATTCTGGAAACGATTAGTAATATGTCCGTCCTCGAGTTGTCTGAATTGATCAAAGACATGGAGGACAAGTTTGGTGTATCCGCGGCTGCGGTGGCAGTTGCGGCGCCCGCAGCTGGCGGTGAACTTGCCGCCGGCGCCGAAGAGAAAGATGAGTTCGACGTGGTGTTGAGTAGTTTCGGTGATAGCAAGGTCACGGTGATCAAGGCGGTTCGCGCGATCACCAGTCTGGGTCTCAAGGAAGCCAAGGACTTGGTGGAAGGTGCCCCGACTCCGGTCAAGGAAGGTGTTGGAAAAGATGAGGCCGAGGAAATCAAGAAGCAGCTTGAGGAAGCTGGCGCATCCGTCGAGTTGAAATAGGGAACAGGGCGGGCGAGTGGTATCACGCGAGAAATCCACAAACACAAGGCCGGTGGTGAAAGCTGTTGGCCATGTTTTACTTGGCGTTCATTCATCATTAACGCGAGTGTGAGAGGTTTAAATGGGTTATTCCTTTACTGAAAAAAAGCGCTTACGTAAAAGCTTCAGTAAACGTCCGGGCTTTTTACGGGTGCCGTATTTGCTTGCCACCCAAAAGAACTCCTACCGGAAGTTTCTACAATCTGATTCGGAAGTAGGGGATCGGTTGGAGCAAGGGCTGCAGGGCGCATTTAAGTCTGTCTTCCCGATCGAGAGTTACAACGGAAACGCGGCGCTGGAGTTTGTAAGCTACCGGTTGGGCACTCCATCTTTCGATGTCAGGGAATGCCAACAGCGGGGTTTGATTTACGCCGCCCCGCTGCGGGTGTTGTTAAGGCTGGTATTGTTTCAAAAGGACGAGACAACTGGTGCAAAATCAGTGAAGGACGTAAAGGAGCAAGAGGTCTACATGGGCGAGATTCCATTGATGACTGACAATGGAACCTTCGTCATCAACGGTACTGAGCGGGTAATCGTATCTCAGTTGCATCGATCTCCCGGCGTATTTTTTGATCACGACCGAGGTAAAACCCATTCGTCAGGCAAACTTTTGTTTTCTGCACGAATCATTCCATACCGCGGCTCCTGGCTGGATCTCGAGTTTGATCCGAAGGATCTTCTATACATCCGCATCGATCGGCGTCGTAAATTACCGGCGACAATTCTGTTGCGGGCGTTGGACTATACGACTCAGGAGATCCTCGAGATGTTTTTCGAGAATGATCTGTTCCATCTGTCCGCGAAGGACATAAAGATGGAATTGGTGCCGCAGCGCCTGCGGGGTCAGCAGGTCAGCTTTGATATCAAGACACCGAAAGGAACGATGATCGTCGAGGCGGGTAAGCGGATTACGGCGCGACACGTACGCGAGTTGGAGAAGTCGCGAGTCAAGAAGATATCGATTCCGTCAGCGTTTCTGGCTGGGAGGACCTTGGCCTCCGATATTCCAGACCCGGAAACCGGAGAATTGCTGGCACAAGCCAACGATTTAGTAACCGAGGAGTTGGTCGAGAAACTCGTTGAAATTGGTGTCAATGACTTGGTGACGATTTACACCAACGATCTGGATCAGGGACCCTATCTCTCGGAAACACTGCGTATCGACTCAACCAGCAACGAATTGGAAGCGCAAGTTGAGATTTATCGAATGATGCGGCCGGGTGAACCGCCTACAAAAGAAGCGGCTGCCGCACTGTTTCACAATCTGTTCTTTAATATTGACCGGTACGACTTGTCAGCAGTCGGGCGCATGAAGTTCAACCGCCGATTGGGCAGAGACGCCGATGAAGGTCCAGGTACGTTGAGCAAGGAAGACATTATCGATGTTATGCGGACGCTGATCGATCTAAAAAACGGTCACGGAGAAATCGATGATATCGACAACCTTGGGAATCGACGAGTGCGGTCCGTTGGTGAACTGGTGGGGAATCAGTTCCGTGTCGGATTGGTGCGTGTCGAACGTGCGGTTCGCGAACGGCTAACTATGGCGGAGTCGGAAAATCTGACTCCCCAAGAGCTGATAAATGCCAAGCCGGTGTCTGCGGTGGTGAAAGAATTTTTTGGTTCCAGCCAGCTATCACAGTTCATGGATCAGACCAACCCATTGTCCGAGGTGACGCATAAGCGGCGGGTTTCCGCACTCGGTCCAGGTGGCTTGACACGAGAACGAGCAGGTTTCGAAGTACGTGACGTGCACCCCACGCATTACGGACGGGTGTGCCCCATCGAGACGCCCGAAGGTCCCAACATCGGCCTGATCAATTCCTTGGCGTGCTACGCACGGGCTAACAAGTACGGTTTTCTCGAGACGCCATACCGTAACGTGCGAAATAGCAGAGTCACCAATGATATTGAATACCTGTCTGCGATAGAGGAACGCAAGTTCGTCATCGCTCAGGCTAATGCCACTGTTGACGAGAAGGGCACCCTGGTGGACGAGTTAGTGTCTTGTCGCCACGAGAACGAATTCATGCTGTCGACGCCGGATCGAGTAGACTTCATTGACGTAGCGCCTTCGCAGATCGTGTCGGTTGCTGCATCTTTGATTCCGTTCCTGGAACACGATGACGCCAACCGGGCCCTGATGGGCTCAAATATGCAGCGCCAGGCGGTACCCACCGTCAAGACCGAAAAGCCCTTGGTGGGAACGGGCATGGAGCGCATTGTTGCCGTGGATTCGGGAGTGACCGTTCTGGCGCGGCGCGGCGGCACCGTGGAAGCGGTGGATGCAAGCCGTATCGTGGTGCGTGTCAATGACGATGAAGCCCGCCCCGGGGAGCCCGGTGTCGACATCTACAACCTCGTCAAGTACCAGCGTTCCAACCAGAACACGACGATCAATCAGCGGCCTTTGGTGCGCGTGGATGACAAAATCGCCAAGCAAGACGTGCTCGCCGACGGACCATCAACCGATATGGGTGAGTTGGCGTTGGGCCGTAATGTGTTGGTGGCTTTCATGCCCTGGAACGGCTACAACTTTGAGGACTCGATTCTGATCTCCGAAAAGTTGGTTAAAGACGACGTCTATACCACCATTCATATAGAAGAATTATCCTGTGTCGCTCGGGACACGAAATTGGGTGCCGAGGAGGTCACGCGTGATATTCCTAATGTCGGTGAAGCTGCGCTCGGCAAGTTGGACGAGTCTGGGATCGTGTACGTCGGAGCGGAAGTGACTTCCGGGGACATCCTGGTAGGCAAGGTCACGCCCAAGGGTGAAACCCAGCTTACTCCGGAAGAAAAGTTGCTGCGTGCGATCTTCGGTGAGAAGGCCTCTGATGTGAAAGACACGTCACTGCGCATGCCTTCGGGGATGGCCGGTACCGTTATCGACGTACAGGTGTTTACACGCGATGGCGTAGAGAAGGACTCGCGGGCGCGGCAGATAGAAGAAACTGCGCTGACCGGCGTTCGCAAGGATTTGAACGATCAGTTCCGCATCGTGGAAGAGGATGCCTATGCTCGAATAGAGAGGCTTCTGAAGGGCCGCACGGCCGAGGGGGGCCCTGGGGAGCTGAACTCAGGCGAGAAGGTTGCCAAAGCGTATTTGTCTGATCTGCCTAGGGATAAATGGTTCGAGATCCGGTTGCGTAATGAGGCAGCCAACGAGGATTTGGAGCAGTTGCGCGCCGATCTCGATGCGCAACGAAAGCACTTTGATGCGCTATTTGATGAGAAACGCGCCAAATTGGAAGCGGGCGATGACCTTGCGCCCGGCGTTCTTAAGATGGTTAAGGTCTTCGTGGCGGTGAAACGCCGGCTGCAGCCAGGGGATAAAATGGCGGGACGCCACGGAAACAAGGGTGTGATTTCAAAGATCGTTCCGATGGAGGATATGCCGTATATGGAAGACGGCACCACGGTAGATATCGTGTTGAACCCGTTGGGTGTACCATCGCGTATGAACGTCGGCCAGGTTTTGGAGACGCACCTTGGTTGGGCGGCGCTCTCCCTGGGCCAGAAAATAGACAAAATGATAAAGGAGCAAAGCCCGACTTCTGAACTTAGAACGTTCCTCGACGAAATCTATAACCACAACGGCCACAAGGAATCCATCAAGTCGTTATCCGACAAAGAAATCTCCGAACTGGCCGAGAATCTGCGTGGTGGGGTTCCGATGGCGACCCCGGTTTTTGACGGAGCAAACGAGCAGGAGATCAAATCCATGCTCGAACTGGGCGGACTGCCTACAAACGGTCAGGCGTCGCTTTTTGACGGTCGTACTGGTGAAGCATTCGACCGACCGATCACAGTAGGATACATGTACATGCTCAAGCTCAACCACCTTGTAGATGACAAAATGCATGCGCGGTCAACGGGACCTTACAGTTTGATTACACAGCAACCGTTAGGCGGTAAGGCCCAATTCGGAGGCCAGCGTTTTGGCGAAATGGAGGTATGGGCGTTGGAGGCTTACGGAGCTGCTTACACGTTACAGGAAATGCTGACTGTCAAGTCAGATGATGTGGCCGGCCGCACTAAAATGTATGAAAACATTGTCAAGGGAGATCACTATATGGAAGCGAGCATGCCAGAGTCGTTCAATGTGCTGATCAAGGAAATTCGCTCTCTGGCTCTCAACATAGAGCTGAAGCACGACTAGGCAAGGGCAACATGACACTTCGTAAAAGTAATCTCGAGGAACGACGATGAAAGACCTGTTCAATCTGTTCAAACAGCCTGGAAAGATAGATGATTTTGACGCGATCCGTATCTGTATCGCCTCGCCGGAGAAGATCCGGTCCTGGTCCTTCGGAGAGGTTAAGAAGCCGGAGACCATTAACTATCGGACATTCAAACCGGAGCGCGATGGTTTGTTCTGCGCCAAGTTGTTCGGTCCCATTAATGACTACGAGTGTCTGTGTGGTAAGTACAAGAGACTAAAGCATCGCGGTGTGATTTGTGAAAAATGCGGTGTCGAAGTCACCTTGTCCAAAGTGCGGCGCGAGCGCATGGGGCATATAGACCTTGCAAGTCCCGTTGCACATATCTGGTTTCTGAAATCACTGCCGTCGCGGTTGGGGCTTATTCTTGACATGACCGTGCGCGAAATTGAGCGCGTGCTGTATTTCGAGGCCTATGTGGTCATCGACCCGGGTATGACGCCCCTCGAGCGCGGTCAGCTGCTTACCGAAGACGGGTATCTGGATGCGATCGAGCAGTATGGGGATGAGTTTCATGCAGAAATGGGCGCTGAGGCGGTTTATGAATTACTAGGGTTGATTGATATCAACACCGAAGCTGCCAAACTCCGCGATGAATTGGCCGCGACCAATTCCGAAACTAAGATCAAAAAACTTACCAAACGCCTCAAAGTTGTGGAAGCGTTCTTGAACTCCGGCAACAATCCACAATGGATGATTATGTCGGTGTTGCCAGTATTACCCCCTGACCTACGTCCGCTGGTGCCCTTGGATGGTGGCCGTTTTGCCACTTCGGATTTGAACGATTTGTATCGTCGGGTGATTAACCGCAACAACCGCCTCAAGCGGTTGCTGGATTTGAATGCGCCGGACATCATCGTGCGCAACGAAAAACGAATGTTGCAGGAGTCGGTTGACGCGCTGTTGGATAACGGTCGACGCGGCAAGGCCATTACCGGCGCTAACAAGCGCCAACTCAAATCTTTGGCAGACATGATTAAGGGTAAGCAGGGTCGATTTCGTCAGAACCTGCTTGGGAAACGTGTAGATTACTCGGGCCGTTCGGTGATTGTTGTCGGTCCGACGCTGAAACTTCATCAATGCGGGCTGCCAAAAAAGATGGCTCTTGAGTTGTTCAAGCCATTCATATTCAACAAGCTCGAGCTACGTGGCCTGGCGACCACGATCAAACAGGCCAAGAAGATGGTGGATCTCGAAAGCGCGGAGGTCTGGGACATCTTGGAGGAGGTGATTCGGGAACATCCGGTGCTGTTGAACCGCGCGCCCACGCTGCATCGTTTGGGCATCCAAGCTTTTGAGCCGGTGTTGATAGAAGGCAAGGCGATTCAGCTACATCCTTTGGTATGTACGCCCTACAACGCCGATTTTGATGGTGATCAGATGGCGGTGCATGTTCCGCTTTCCGTCGAGGCGCAGTTGGAAGGCCGCTCGCTGATGATGTCTACCAACAATATTTTGTCCCCGGCGAACGGAGACCCCATCATAGTACCGTCACAAGACATTGTTTTGGGCTTGTATTACCTGACCCGAGAATCCGTGAATGTTCCCGGCGAGGGCCATGTGTTCGCGGACGTTGCGGAGGTGCATCGGGCCTACCAGACCGGTCAGCTTTCTCTGCATGCCAAGATCAAAGCGCGCATCCACGAGGAACTAAAGGATGACAAAGGTGATCTGCAAGCGTCGCACAAGATTTATGACACGACAGCGGGGCGCGCGCTGCTGTCGGAGCTCCTCCCCAAAGGAATGTCGTTCTCGCTGATCAATAGAGTAATGAAGAAGAAATCGATATCGGAAGTTATTAACGTCTGTTATCGAGAAGTTGGTTTGAAGGACACGGTAATATTCGCCGATCAGCTGATGTATATCGGGTTTCATTATGCCGCCAAAGCGGGCATATCCATCGGTGTGGACGACATGGTAATTCCCGACGAGAAACGGGGGATCCTGGGCACTGCGGAGCAAGAAGTGAAATATATTCAGTCGCAGTATACATCCGGGTTACTGACCGACGGAGAGCGATACAACAAGGTGGTGGATATATGGACCCGCACCAGTGAACAGGTCGCAAAGTCGATGATGGACGAATTGGGTACGGAAGACGTGTTGGATGTTGAGGGCAAGCAAGTTCGGCAAGAATCCTTCAACTCGATTTATATGATGGCGGATTCGGGCGCGCGAGGTAGCCACGCCCAGATTCGGCAGCTCGCTGGTATGCGCGGTCTGATGGCGAAGCCGGACGGGTCGATAATCGAGACTCCGATAACCGCGAATTTCCGTGAGGGGTTGAACGTGCTGCAGTATTTTATTTCAACCCACGGTGCTAGGAAGGGTCTGGCTGATACCGCATTGAAAACCGCCAATTCCGGGTACCTGACTCGTCGGCTGGTGGATGTCTGTCAAGATCTGGTGGTTACCGCGGATGATTGCGGGACCACGCAGGGGATCATTCGCCAAGCCTTGGTGCAAGGTGGCGAGGTGGTCATCCTGCTTCGCGATCGTATACTAGGGCGTGTAGTGATTGGTGATGTGGTCAGCGCCGTGGACGGCCGGGTGCTGGTTAAAGATGGCGAAATTATTGACGAGAAAGCGATTGAACTGATCGAGCAGCACAATATCGATCACGTCATGGTGCGTTCCGCGGTCGCCTGCGAGGTGCGCTATGGTATCTGCGCCAAGTGTTATGGCCGGGACCTTGGGCGCGGTCACATGGTGAATCGCGGTGAAGCGGTGGGTGTGATCGCGGCGCAGAGTATCGGGGAGCCCGGCACTCAGCTTACCATGCGGACGTTCCACATCGGCGGCGCGGCGTCCCGAGCGGCGGCGGTAAGCAACGTTGAGGTCCGGACCAACGGCAAGGTGAAGCTCAACAATGTAAAAGTCGTGGAGAACTCGGAGCGCAAAAATGTCGTGGTAACGCGCTCCGGTGAATTGTTGATTCAGGACCAACATGGCAGCGACCGAGAACGGTATAAACTACCTTACGGCGCCTTGTTGACGGTCGCAGACGGTGACGCTGTGAACGCGGGGGATGTGATCGCCACTTGGGATCCGCACACGCATCCTATCATTACTGAAGTTGACGGAATCGTGGCATTTACGGACTTGACGGAGGGTGTGACTGTTACTCGTCAGACTGATGAATTAACCGGAGTGAGCACCTATGTGGTAATCGATCCAAAGCAACGTCGTGGCGCTGCCCGCGATATCAGGCCGGTTGTGACGTTGATTGACAGTGCCGGTGAAACCTTGTTTATCGCTGGTACTGATGTCCCAGCTCGTTATTTCATGCCTCCCGGTGCGATCGTCATGGTACAAGACGGACAGACAGTCAGGGGTGGCGATATATTAGCGCGTATTCCACAGGAGTCGTCCAAGACCCGCGACATCACCGGCGGTTTGCCCCGCGTCGCGGAACTGTTCGAAGCGCGTAAACCCAAGGATGCGGCGATCCTGGCGGGGAACACCGGTGTGGTGTCGTTTGGTAAGGAAACTAAAGGGAAACAGCGTCTCATAATTACTGACAAAGACGGCGAGCAACACGAATACCTGATACCCAAAGGGCGCAACATCACGGCGTTCGAAGGGGAATCCGTGGAACGTGGGGAGATGATTGTGGATGGCCCGCCGATTGCCTCTGATATCCTCGAGATGCTCGGCGTCGAGGCGCTAACGAACTACATAGTTGATGAAGTTCAGGACGTATATCGCCTGCAAGGAGTGCGGATCAACGACAAGCATATCGAAGTAATCATACGGCAGATGTTGCGCAAGGGACGGATAGTGGAGCCAGGGAGCACCCAATTCTTACCCGGCGAGCAGGCCGAACGTTCGCGTATTCTGGAGGAGAACGAGCGGATCAGCGTGGAGGGCGGCGAACCCGCGCAATACGAGCGTGTGCTGCTCGGCATTACCAAGGCCTCGCTTACCACGGAGTCATTCATCTCCGCTGCATCATTCCAGGAGACCACGCGGGTGCTGACCGAGGCCTCGATCAACGGCAAGACCGACCGCCTTAGGGGCCTCAAGGAGAATGTGATTGTGGGACGCTTGATCCCCGCCGGCACCGGGTTGGCCTATCACGACGAACGGCGGCGCAAACGCGCCGAGGCGGTGAGCAAAGCGGAAGAATTGGAGCAATTGTTGGGTGGAACGCCCGCAGAGGAAAAGATTGAGGTACAGCAGGACGATGAAGCGGTCAACGCCTAGCGGGATAGTGCCTGTCGGCGACGGTTTTTGGCTTGACAGAGTAGGGGCATGTGCCTAGAATCGCCGCACTTTTCGGGCCGGAAATCCGGCCTGAAAGCATTTTAAAACCGAGCAGTTATGCCTACGATCAACCAGTTAGTCAGAAAACCCAGGAAGCGGCAGGTAAAGAAATCAAACGTTCCTGCGCTCCAGGCATGCCCGCAAAAACGGGGGGTGTGTACACGCGTGTATACTACTACCCCGAAGAAGCCCAATTCGGCGTTGCGGAAGGTGGCGCGCGTGCGCTTAACCAACGGTTATGAGGTGACCAGTTACATAGGAGGTGAGGGTCATAACTTGCAGGAGCACTCCGTTGTGTTGATTCGTGGCGGGCGCGTAAAGGATCTACCCGGGGTGCGCTATCATACTGTTCGTGGCGCGCTAGACACATCTGGGGTGAGTAACAGACGGCAAGGACGCTCCAAATACGGCGCGAAACGCCCCAAGTCCTAAACCATTGTGCCTGCGCGCTGTGCTGGCCCTTTGGTCAACCGGCGGCAGGCCTTTTTGCCCGTTAATATCTATGCCAAGAAGACGAGAAGTTCCCAAGCGCGAGATTTTGCCTGATCCCAAGTACGGCGATCAAACACTAGCCAAGTTTGTCAATGTGCTGATGGTCGATGGCAAAAAATCCATCGCCGAAGGCATCATATATGGTGCCTTGGAGTTGATCGCTCAGCGCGGGAAGCCGGAGGCGCTCGATGTGTTTAATGACGCATTGGGCAACGTACGTCCGTCGGTGGAGGTAAAGAGCCGCCGTGTTGGCGGCGCGACCTACCAGGTACCGGTTGAAGTGAGGCCGGCGCGCCAGATGGCGTTGGCGATGCGCTGGCTGGTAGATTCAGCGCGTAAGCGGAACGAAAAATCGATGACGGCACGCTTGGCCTCCGAATTAATGGATGCCGCCGAGCGAAAAGGTGGTGCCGTAAAGAAACGCGAGGACGTGCATAGGATGGCGGAGGCGAATAAGGCGTTTTCTCATTACCGCTTTTAAGACAGTGGTTATTTAAAAGATGCAAGTAATTGGATACATCAATCGGATATATTAGCTCAGCGATCTAGGTAAATCATCGTGGCACGCTCAACACCAATCGAAAGGTATCGAAACATCGGCATCATGGCGCACATCGATGCGGGTAAGACCACGACTACCGAACGCGTCCTCTTCTACACCGGCCTATCGCACAAACTCGGTGAAGTCCATGATGGAAACGCGGTCATGGATTGGATGGAGCAGGAGCAAGAACGGGGGATTACCATAACTTCTGCGGCGACCACATGCTTCTGGAAAGGTATGGATCAGCACTACCCCGAGCACCGAATCAACATCATCGACACCCCGGGCCATGTTGATTTCACGATCGAAGTGGAGCGATCACTGCGGGTACTGGATGGAACCTGTGCGGTGTTTTGCGCGGTTGGCGGGGTGGAGCCACAGTCGGAAACCGTGTGGCGTCAAGCGGACAAGTATGGAGTGCCGCGGATAGCATTCGTGAACAAGATGGATCGTGCCGGAGCCGATTTCGAGCGTGTTGTTGCGCAGATCAAGGATCGTTTGGGCGCTAACGGCATACCGATCCAGATACCAATTGGTGCCGAAGATACCTTTGAGGGTGTTGTCGATCTGATCAAGATGAAGGCGATTTACTGGGATGAAGAGACCAAAGGCGTTGGCTTTGAGGAAAGAGAAATCCCCGCGGAATTGCACCTCAAATCCCAGGAGTTCAGGGAACAAATAATGGAGGTGGCTGCGGACGCCAATGAGGAGTTGATGGATAAGTATCTCGAACTAGGCACGTTGACTGCGGACGAGATTAAAGTTGGGCTGCGCGAGCGAACCTTGGCCAACGAAATTGTCTGTGTCTTGTGCGGTTCAGCGTTCAAGAATAAGGGTGTTCAGGCCATGCTTGATGCGGTCATTGATTATTTACCGTCGCCCTGCGATGTGCCACCGGTGCGCGGTGTCGCGGAGGACGCAGAAGGCTCTGAGATATTCCGCGAATCCAATGACAACCAGCCGTTTGCCGCGCTGGCGTTTAAAATTGCTACCGACCCTTACGTTGGGCAACTGGTGTTTTTCCGAGTCTACTCGGGCAGTCTCAAGTCCGGGGACAACGTCTACAACCCGATCAAACAAAACAAGGAGCGTATCGGACGAATTCTGCAGATGCACTCCAACGAGCGGAAGGATATCAAGGAGGTGTTGGCTGGCGATATTGCAGCTGCCGTCGGCCTCAAGAAGGTAACAACCGGGGACACGCTGTGTGATCCGGCCGATGTGATCACGCTCGAGCGTATGGAGTTCCCGGAACCGGTGATTTCTCAGGCGGTTGAACCCAAGACCAAGTCGGATCAGGAAAAACTCGGAGTCGCGCTTGGTAAGTTGGCCCAGGAAGACCCATCGTTTCGAGTTCGAACCGATGAGGAATCGGGGCAGACGATTATTTCCGGAATGGGCGAATTGCATCTAGAGATCATCGTCGATCGGTTGAAGCGTGAATTCACGGTCGATGCCAATATCGGCAAACCACAGGTTGCATATCGCGAAACGATACGCAAACCCGTTGACCAAGAACACAAGTACGCCAAGCAAACCGGCGGGCGCGGGCAATATGGACATGTTTATCTGCGCATCGAGCCGCAAGAAAGAGGCGCGGGGTTCGAGTTCGTGGACCAAATCAAAGGCGGCGTAGTGCCAAGGGAGTACATACCCGCTGTGGGAAAAGGCGTGAAAGATGCAATGGAAAGCGGGGTGATAGCCGGATATCCGGTCATCGATGTCAAGGTGACTTTATACGATGGTTCCTATCATGAGGTCGATTCGTCCGAGCACGCGTTCAAGGCGGCGGGCTCGATGGCGTTCAAGGAGGGAGCGTTGCGTGCGCAACCGGTACTGCTCGAGCCGATCATGGCAATCGAGGTGGTGACCCCGGAGGTATACATGGGAGCAGTCAATGGTGATTTAAACGCGCGTCGAGGCATCATCCTGGCCATGGAAGCAGTGCCGGCCGGTAAGGTTGTTCGTGCCGAGGTGCCGCTCGCCGAGATGTTTGGGTACGCGACATCGCTGCGTTCCGCGACCCAAGGACGCGCCACCTATTCGATGGAATTCAAGAAGTATGCACCGGCCCCCAGTAATGTCACTGAGGTGGTTATGAAGAAAGCGAGTTAGCGCTTTTCCAAAGACAAACGTGTCACAACATTTATACAAAGGGTAAAGAGCCATGTCTAAGGAAAAATTTGAGCGAACGAAGCCGCATGTGAATGTGGGGACGATTGGTCATGTAGATCATGGGAAGACGACGTTGACGGCGGCGATGA
>CAMYKK010000084.1:12281-18516 GCA_947258975.1 uncultured Gammaproteobacteria bacterium | reverse complement strand
CAGTATGAGTGCCCGTGGCAACTGCTATGACAATGCAGTGGTGGAAAGTTTCTTCGGGCTACTCAAGAGGGAGTGCGTAAATCGAGTTCGGTTCCGAACCAGGGACGAAGCACGGGCGGCCGTGTTCGAATACATCGAATGCTTTTATAATCGAAAGCGACGACATGGCTATCTGGGTAACGTCAGCCCGGACGAATTCGAGAAACAGACAATCAGTCTTTCCTAACGGTCCATTTATTCAGGGCAAAACCAACGGGCACGTTAGAGACGATCAATTTAATTTCGTGAGCGTCCGCTTCCCAGGACCACTCTGATTTCTTGAAAAGAGACGTTCAATTAGAACTAGGGTCCTTGTTCATGTTGCGTTGGCTGATCGATGCCGAGTTGCAACACCGCGTTCAAATGGGTCTGAACAAAGGCGAAGCCCATCACTCGCTCAAGCGCGCCATCAGCTTCAATCGCAGGGGCGAAATCCGGGACCGTTCATCCGAAGGTCAGCATTACCGCGTTGCGGGTATGAAACTGCTCGCGGCGATCGTTATCTACTGGAACACAAAGAAACTCGGTGAAGTCGGGTCCGTTCCGGCAAAGGTACGAAAAGTCTCATAACGCGTGCGAACAGATTAGGGTGTTCGCTCGGCAACACGATTTCGCAGATTATCCTGAGGCGATCTCGTGAAATCGTCCTGAAGTCTACATCTGGTGCCGGTCTGATGCAGGGATAACACTATTATAATGTGTCGTGCAGTCGCGCTATGACGCAATCGACATGATTCCCTATTTCTAGGCTAGAATCATGAACAATAATGGAGACAAAGAATCTTGGGTAAATGTTTTATATTCAATGACATAAGAATGCTCCGTGAGATTTCTGGTACCTTTGCCGGAACCGACCCCTTATTGCTTTACATACGGTCTTTGTTAGGCCTCAACAAGTAACTACTCTCCATTAGTCACTATCCTGTCTTCAGCGTGCGCAAACGATTCCACTCGCCCTTCGCGTTACGATAATGCCAAAATCCCCATCCTCCTACACGTCTGCCCACCGCTGCGCGCGCCGCGGCATCGGGTGTTTCGAATACCTCATCGCCATACCGGATGGTGCCATCTATACGCAACGAAGCGCTATATTCCCACCCATCGCGCCACCCTTTCAAGGTAAGACGCGTCTTTACTAAGCCTTTCAGCGCGCCTTTGCCGCGCGCCCTTTTTCCTTTAACTCGGACGCGTCTTTTAGCCAAACTTCCGCCAAGTAGCTCAGCGCGCCGATCCGCATCGTCCTCTTTGATAAATTGGTTTAACCGAAGGTGTAAATTTTCGGACCGAGCAAATTTTCCTTGCTGCTTGTTACCTTCGGGACTCACGATCCTCAGCAATAACGACTCCAACTCTTTAATATGGTCGTCGCGCAAAGTGAGGTAGACACTGAACCGATCCCATGCGCCATGATGCCGATCTCTCAGATGATTCTTCAGGCGACCCATCAGGTTGCTCGCAAGCCCAACGTAATAGAGCTTATTCTTTTTGTAGAGCGCGTAAACACCCGCACGCCTTTGAATGATTTCTTTTACCACCTGCGGGTAATCTTCCAGCACGCGCCACGAGACACCTTCTAAGTGCTGTGTAACCAGTCGTCTACTCGAAGTCATGCTGCGGTTCTCCAATAGTGGCTAGAAATGATCAACCCGCAAAAACTTCTCCAGCGAAAGCTTTTGTGCTCCCTCCAATCGATACTCCACTAATTTTTCACCTAGAATGGAAACACTCGGCCGCAATTACAATTACGTTAGTCAAAAATCCAAAATCGGTCACCTTGGATCCGACAGCGAGATCCGTACTTGTCTTCGCATTGTTTAATTTGCTTTTTGACATTTGTAGTCGAGCAATTCATGTCTTTCGCAACCGCTGAGATTGAACCACCCTGGGGATGTCGACCTGCGTCGACTACGATTGCTTTTCTGGGAGGCATATCGGATTTGGATTGTTTCTCGATGACTCTCGGGGAATCTTCGGCCGATGACGATAGCCCCAGTTCATATAGGATAGGTCGGATTTGATCACGGAACTCAATTACATGTCCCGTCGACGGAAAATAGATCACGCGACCACGGTTGGCGACCCAGAAACCATCGGCAGTAAGCTTTGATTCCAATAGTCGACACACGTTTTCCTTAACTAAAATTAGCGGTACAGTGGCATCAATTGAGAGACTTTTTAGGTCTTCGAGTAAATTCGGGTAGTTCGCTTCGATTACCTCGTCTCGATCACGACGCTTGTTGACCGGCTTGTAAGTAGCATCAATCAACATGTATCCACCATCGCAAAACGCTTTT
The DNA here is from genome assembly GCA_947258975.1 of uncultured Gammaproteobacteria bacterium. Taxonomy (GTDB): domain Bacteria; phylum Pseudomonadota; class Gammaproteobacteria; order Arenicellales; family JAANXG01; genus CALZGZ01. The sequence continues at coordinate 16,183 of CAMYKK010000084.1, read as the reverse complement.
AACCCGTCTTTCTTGGTATCAAAACTACGGCCGAGAAATTCTTTTGTTAACGCAGCAAACAAAGGCTCTGACGTTTTCCCTGAGATATCATAAAAATAAAGGCCTCTTGCTGGCGGAGACTCCGCTATAACGACCGCCCGAATCTTATCGGGTGCGTAGACATTCCTTAGCCGTTTGTAGTCATCGGGGTTTCCGTGCACAGGCCACAAAAAGTGACGTTAAGGAAGGGGAGCGGTTCATCTGTGGGGGTGTCACGTGGCACTCGATCCAACGGTACCGCGCCCGAAGCCAGGATACCACCGCAGGAAATTGTCAGCCAGGCGACCATCCACTAGGTCGGCGCGGACTTGAAGCAGCAAATGAGCGCCATACCGTGACCAGCGCATTTGTTGGGATTTCGACATCCGCTTGTCGATCAGTTGGTTAACGGTCGACTCGATGAACGATGTCGAGATACGCTCTCCCGCTCTGTAACGCTTGCCGTAGTTCACTAGGGAGTCCGCGTTGTGCTTGAGGTATTCGAGTAACTTCTTCGCGTGTCGACGCAATCGCTTAGCGACTCGCCGACTGTAAATCGTCGGCAAGCGGAGCGTGAACAACATTTCCTTTAGCCTCCTCAGAGCGCGCCAGTATTGCCCGTGCCAAAGGCGCCATTTCAGTGATTCGAGGGCTTTGCGCAAGGGTTCGTGGTACCGGGTTGGAACCTTCTCAATGGCTTCCTCGCTGTGCAGTACCCGTTTCAGGATGGTGAGATGTCGCGTGAGATGAAACCAATCTAAAACGTGAGAAGCATTCGGCAACACGGCCAGCTGCAGACAACGCAACCCGGCGTCGCCGTCGGTAAACACCGTCATTTGTTCCGTGGTTAACTCCTGTTGTGCGACGCGATGCCTCAGTCGATGGCGAACTCGCTCGTCGTCCTCCAGCGTTCGCACGAATCCGATGCTTCGGGAACCGGCATCGGAGCCAAGAATCCGGCCCACAACCACCTCGAAAGAACGCTCGGATTGTGGGCGACAGTCACGAATGAAACCACTATCGAGGCCAATAGAGATGGTTGCACAATTATCTACATGAGTGCTTGACGGTTTGTCTTCGACTGTCGCCTCATACAGCTCCGTTTCCAGTCGGCGCCCTACGGACAGAGCTCGACGACGCACGGTGGAGACCGCATTGTTGGCGTCAATCGGCAGGAGCAAGGCCAATAACTTCGAAGCACACGCATAGGGCACCGTCGCCGCCAGGTGAGATTGGATGTATTCGAGTTCCGGAGCTACCCAGTTCACCATGCCCTCGAGCCGTAGTGTTCGCGCTCCGGGATCGACACCGTCGCAGCCGCACTCGAATAGGCGTGGAATCATCAATTTCACGCTGCCAAACAGGCTCTTAAAACAAGCTTTCCGATGATCTTTGAGCGCCCGCCGGACCCCGCACTGAGGACAGATCCGCTGGGATTCGGCGTGGTGTCGGATTTGTGCTTGCACAATTTCTTGTTGTATTCGAGAGAGTAGGCGTTTCGATTCCGATAGCGTCAACCCCAAGGCGCTCGCCTGCAATGGGTCAGTTCGCTCGATCTGGCCAATCACCATCGGGGTGGTCACGTCATCGCCGCATTGGATCAAAATGGTAAATTTCATGGTGCCTCCGGACGCAATAGGAAACTACCTATGTTCGCGCTATGCGCCAAATGCTACCAACCCGAATGGCCCATACCCCACCATTTGAACCGCTCCCCTTCCTTAACGTCACTTTTTGTAGGTTCTGCACGGAAACCCCATATAAGGAATGGATCGATAAATAGCTTTGTGTCGAGAACAAGAACCGCGTCGAACCAGTCATCCGTTTCGTCGCGAACAATGTCGAATTGCTCAGAGAATCTCAATAGAGCACCCCCAAAGGGTTATTGAGACACATAACGCCCGCAACAGGGGCCGGCCGGTAGGCCGCAAACTGCTTGCGCTGGTTATGGGGCATTGGTCTATCTATATCCGCCAGTCTAAGCGGCCTCCTTTTCCGAGATAGAGTAACGACATATCATGACTTCGAAGAGCTTTTCTCCTGGCCGCACGGTACTCTGCGCGTGTCTTTAGAAGTGGAGCGATACCAATCGATTTCATTGTTGTAGCGAGAGTAGTGATTCCAGATATCGGTTCAACGAGTGCGCCTCCCACAGCAATGGCTGACAACGCGACTTCTGTTGAGAATAAGGCTTTCTGTGACGCTAGCCCAAGCTCTTGCTTCAAGTCTCGCAAGTCATCACGAAGATCGGCTTTGAATTGACGCTCTATCTCATTGACGTCTCGTTTGGTCTTAGCTTCTTTCCTGATATTGTCCAAACAAGTTGCTAGTCTCTTGCGGTAACGTTTGCGAAATGCGCAGTAGTCGGAACCCGAGGTTCTGGCTTCTCGCTTTCTAAACGCGATGAGCTTCCTTATTGACACCCTCTTTGCATCAAGAACTTCCAATGACATGGAAATTAGCCGGTCGTAACTTGGAGCACACTCACTTGCATCCAGTCCAGTTACATATTCGGCACCAAGGTGCTGCGCTTCTTTCTCTTGAAGCCATGAATACGCGTCAACTCTATCCGTGACTCGCTGTCGCTGTTTTCCGGCACAGGCGTCGGCCAAAACGGACATCATTAACAGTCCCATCGCTGGAGGCACGCCGTAGTCGCGCGCTCTATTGTCCCACTGCGCTAGATCATGCCTCTGAAGCAAACTCCAAGTATTTCGTAGGAACTTATCGGGATATATAAGGTAATCTGGTCGGTAATGCCTATTGCGCGATTGTGGAGTGGCCGTAAGAAACTGATGCGGATACTTTTCTAGATACTCCACTAGCTGCCTATGTGCCGTATTTTTTTCTTTGCGACTTGGAACCAAAGGCCGAGTAACGATTTCCGCAGCTTCGTCATAAACTTTTGATGAATACGTGCTTGGTTCACGGAAATGAGAATGTGGGACGATTCGATCTAGCGAATCCCAGAGCAACAAAGCAGTCTTTAACAGGCCTTTGTTCTGCACATGTGTGTGCGGGTAGTAGAGTGCAGTGGTCATAATTGTGGCCCTCCTGATTACTTCGCTGGGTCGGCATTTAGTCGTCGTGCATGCGCGCCCCATAACGTTTGAGCTGCACCGCATGTTGCCGCGTCGGGGCAACATGTCGGAACGAGCGACTTGTTAGGGCTTTAATTGCCAAGCCTACGTAACTCATCTAGTTCTGCTTGCAATCTTGCTGCTCTATCAATGGTTGTTGATTCAAGCTCTGACATATAGATAAGAGGGTATATAGAGCCTCCCTGATAACTGATAGCTGCGGATTGTGCTTGTTCCATACTATAACTCTCCCATGCTATTTGCGCCTCGTCTAGTGCTTTTCTTTCTTCTCTATTTAGATTTGACTGTAATTCATTGAGAATATTTTCCATGTTTTTCTTGGCTATTTCAAAATTCTCATTAGCCCTAATATTCATTTCTGCTTGTGTAATAAATTCACCTTCCTCTTTCATAAGCAATGGTTTTGTTTCACTTTCCATCTTTGTTCTTAATTTCTCAACGGAATGGGCTTTTCCATTTAGCACTGCCTCAAGCGTCATTAAATCTTCAGGGGTTACTCCTTGCTCGTTCATTTGTTTATTGATATCTAGGAGTTTTTGATGTTTTTCGAGAGTCTCCCTTTGTGGCGCTTTTTCAATCCATCTTTTTAGAAAATATACGATGACAGATAAAATTACGCCAATCAGCACTAAACCAGCTTTCTCTAACATTTGCTCATCACTTTTTGATGCCCTAGATATACTAAGGAATAGCGGGTCGGACCATAACAACGCATTGAATATGCGAGGGTCGACTCTTCAATCATGGGCTACACATCTCTTAGAGCGGCCATTCTGCGCTCGA
>CAMYKK010000084.1:0-12246 GCA_947258975.1 uncultured Gammaproteobacteria bacterium | reverse complement strand
GCCAAACTTAATCCCCGCATTTCATCCGTCAAAAGCTGCTTCTAAGCTCAAAAACAGTGCTAGTTCCGACGCTAAAACCAAAGGATTCAACAAACTACGACGGTCCGACCCGTGTTATCTGTGCCCCAAGTCTACTCAAAGGCCGGTTTCTGCAAGCTAGAAGCGTCGATTGAATTTTTGGATACTACGGGGTAGCTGTACTCACCTAATTATTGGGCAAAAGTTGGGCAAGTCAGGTATCTATCATTTTCAGAGGTGACGGTTCCTGATTTTCCTCTTTCAAGCTCCATACGCTGATCGTCTTCCTACCAACGATGACAAAAAATAGTTCGTTCGTTTCCACTTTTGATTTACGCCAAATTCTCTTCCAGTTTACGATGTCCGTGCGCGACGGGTGGGGAATATCCTCTGGATGCGTATGCCACTCACCCAGGTAGTTCTGTGTCCCATGGCTACTACGCCAAATATTCACAACGAATTGCTGTGCGATTCGAATCGGTCGAAAGAATGAAAACCGGGTTGTCTTGTCAACTTTGCTTGGTGAAGTGACACGATCTATAACCACGTCGCCGTCTAGCAACATCCGACCAATCAAAATTCCTCCGGCCTCATCGCTGTCGTCTGTCAGCTGACGAAACCTATTGAATACATCAAGCGGGTTTTGCGAAAACTGCACGATACCCCCGCGCTGAGTCTCGAATTGCACTACCATTTTGAACAGACCCTGCAGTCCGCTCGAAAAATATCGTCTCTATAAGACTCCCTTGATAACAGAAGTGACTCACCACGCTTTGACAATCTGAAACCCGCCTCAAGATAGGCGCGTTCGTTCCCGATCCACGAAAGCAGTGCGTGTTTGATCAAATTGTCGGTCAAAGCATGAGAGATAACACGTGCGGTTCTCGACGCTACGTCCAGTGTATCCATGTAGCCGAAGGGCGTGAATGTCCCGGCACACCCGCCAGTTGTGCGTTGAAAAATTTGGCCGCGCGCACAAAGCGACGACATGTTGTATAGAACGAGATCCTCATCCCGCGCATATAAGCACTCATAGCAGCCTCTCTGCTCACCCCCAGGAATCGTAAGGCAATGTCCGCCGACCCCGAGTGGCTCAACCCAAGCGTGGAGGCGCATGACGGAAGGGCCTAGGTACGAATTGATCCGTCGTTCTAGAGTCTCGTCACCGAGCGCGAAGACAAACAGGTCAATTTCGTTGAAGATATCGGGTGACTTATCGAATACTTCTTCGATCCGCTCGATTCTTGGATTCACCTCAGTATGGGCAAACCGTTGCTCAATATGTTCGGCAAGGGCTGTAGCTTTTGCCCGTTTTAGATCTTTCGCACCAAGCGCATGCCGATGAATATTTTCAGCATTCATCAGCTCGTGATCGATCAGAGTCAAAAACCGCACTCCTGACGCTGCTGCTACCACGGCGATTTGTGAGCCCACTGCACCACATCCAACGACGGCTATGCTCGCGTCGTCCAGCTCTAACGCGCCACCCGTCCGGTTGAGAAGATGCTTAAAGTCAAGCCGAGTCACGCCTCGACGCCCGATCGCGTTTTCCTGTAGCGCTTTTCTAACTTTCTTTGCCGGCGGCTGTTTACGGTTGTACGGGTTTTGAATTGCGCGTTCCTGATCATTGCTCAGTCGAGCTGATCTTGCCGCAAATACAGTGGATGAGCCGTCCGGCAACTCGCAGGCCATTAGAATTGCCGTTGGCGGCCTTCGATTGCCGTCCCACTGTTTCCACTTTTGGTATTCGTGTTCATCCATGTGAGTCGAGAGGATATGCTCAAGTTCTGCCGTGCTGATGGATTCTTCAAACCTCGGTGGGTCTGGCAACCGCGCAAGCTTCGCGAAGTAGCTTTTGCTGATCTCAGCACAGGTCGCACCGACATGACCGGTCCAGTTTTTCAACGCATCTTCGCTTTCCGCAAAAAGTAAGCGCGTGCCATTGAGGCGGATCGTAGCGCACACTATTTCATGCCCCGCTAAGGCAGGATCTGCGATAGACCATATGTCGGTATCAGAGCTTTCCTCGGGCCAGTAGGCAACGAACTCCAATTGCACATCAGACGCTTGCGCCTCCTCAGATGCGGTAAACACTGATTTAGCTCTATCTATGGATTCTTTGATCAGGGCGGAAGGGCGATCGGTATCGAGAAGATTCCCGCTTGCCGTAGCGATGCAGATCTTCCCACTTCGTTCAACGTGTGATTGAACTTGAATGCTGGCCGGATCTAAAAGAAATATTTCCGGTAACTTGTCCGGAAACTCAGGTGGCAAGGTTATTTTGACGGAAATATCATGGTCTGGAAGGCGTAGACCACCCAGCCACGTGCCCCTCGATCGTTCGCGGAAACCGCAGTCAATCAGTGCGGTGGCCGCTTCTTCAACAGCCTTCGCACGTTCATCTTCTAAGGCATCAGACCATCGCGTCAAGCGGAGTTGCTCGAAGTAATAATTGCCGGTCCCGCCGTCTTTTTCGCCGTGTCTTCAGGATCCGGCACCGGGAAGTCATCACCGAACACTTCCTGAAGGCGCTCGCAAGCCTCCACAGGGTCAGCATTTGTACCGGCAAAAACCAATGCTGAATTGAGCTCTGCGAATTCCGCTTTCAGGTGATCCATCTCATTCTCCGAGAAATCACCCAAGACGTCCTCGTATTCGGGTGTCGGCTTGTTCGCTTGCAGTCTACTCAGGCTGTTGGCCAAATTGCTCGATAGCGTTTCCAAGGCACTTCGATCATTCGGCCGGTCATCTAGATGCGTGGTGGCCGTCAGATTATATTGAATGGCTAACAGGACCAAAGCGATTCCACTGGGTTTGCAGTCATCATCATCAACTGGACGTTGTTCGTCGGCCCAGCGACGAAGTGAGCGTACGCAACGGCGAAACTGGTCAGTTTGTGTTGCCGAATCCTCTGTACCCTCAAAAGGCTTACGCGCATCGGTCACGTAGTCTAACAGTGCCGGCGGATCTGCCGGTCTCCAGGAGTCATTTTTGTGGGCGAGCCGATGTTGTGTCGATCCAGCCGTATCCTCCCACACGGCATAGCAAACGATGTCTAAGTGATAGCCCGCTTCGTAACACACCCGAATACATGGACCTTTAGACTCAACTCTTTTAGTGTGCGTTCCTATCGCATCGAGCACCCAGCCTCTAACTTCACTTGGCGAATAATCGTCCTCATGAATGTCGAATCGGAGGCCAATGTCGATATCGTATTCGATGTCTGCAAGCGGTTTTACCCCGGTTTTCATTTTGTAGCTGCCCTGAAGTAGTTGGCTAGGAACCGGCTGCTTGTTGTCCTTCATATACTTTCGGATTTTTTCAACAACAATGTCGCGTTTTTCGCGAAGCGTATGAGACATGTCATAGTCAACACGTATTTTCTTGTGAAATTTTTCAAACTGCTTTTGTACGTCGGCCATAACTAATTCCTCTGCTCGCTAGCTCTGTATAATCGCACCGATGTCAGTCCTGATTTCCTGGTCTATTGCTGCTCGTGATCCTATACCCACGAGTGATTTGGTGGCGGTCTCCGATACATCGTCAATCTTAATCCCGCTATCATTTTGAAGGCCAACTCTCACGTACAGCGGCCGTTTGTTTCCGAACACATCTATTATGCGCCTTAGAGATTCGTGAACGAGAGACGAGTTTGAATCGATCAAAATATTGTGAAGGGAATTTTTCCATTGCCATTTTCCGTAATCGCGCCTGGTTGAAGCATCCAAGCCTTCCGCCAGCGATTGACGCGGTGTCGATAGAGACAACAATCGAATGGCGCTTGGTGGATTCTTGAGTTCATACGCTGCCTCAGTGAACCCGAGTAGTGCAGGGTGATTACATGCGACACCGCCGTCGCAAAAGACATCTGTGAGCCCTGTAGATGGGTTTTCGATAGTGACTGAAGAGAAGTACGTTGGCGCGGACGCACTGGCCAACACAACGTCGAGGAGCAGCAGTTCATTGTCAGTAGAAAGCCGCTTCGAATGGTCAGTCTTGAAAACCCTAGGTGTACCAGAGGTTCTGTTGAAGGCAGTAATCAGTATTCGTCGATTATTCGTCGCCAAATCCCCCAGCCGCATATTGAGAAAGTACGGTTGCAAGCACTCTTTGAGATTGTCGATGGCGTAAAGCGACCTAAAAAACCCGCGCGACTTCTTGGTAGCGAATATCTTTGACCCAAGGTCCTTGTATAGACTTACGATTTCGTCGCCGGTTTTTCCAATAGCAAGGGCTGCAGAAATAATCGCACCTGTACTGGTCCCGCAAAAAAGGTCGAAATGATCGCAAAATTTGGTAGAGAAATGACGTTCGATCTGTTGGATAAAAACTGCAGTAGCGAGTCCTAGATATCCACCTCCGTCAACGCTCAGAACACGATATGGAGGTGTGTCCCCTCGAACAGAATTTGAAGTTTGAGTGTTGGTAGTCAAAGTTCCAGCGCCGTGTAGATGGATTCGATCTCTTCGTCCTGAATACACAGATACGACAGAGTCTGCTGCTGACTCGCATGTCCAAACGCCTGCATTAGTAGCGGAATCGGTGTGTCTTGTTTCGTGCGTTGCATATAGCCCCAGGTTTTGAACACTCTCTTTTCATACCCATAAATGCCTTATATTATAGGGGCCACTAAAAGCACTATTTGTGACCCGTACACGGAAACCCCGAGTTATCTGGTACCTTTGCCGGAACGGACCCAATTATCAAGTAACGACCAACGGTATAGACGCTTTTCACTTACGCCGCGGCGAAAGATCGTACTGTTGCTTCAACGAGTTTTTCACCGGTGGCTTGAGTTTGTTTGAGTTTGGTTTCGAGTTGGTCGCAGAGGGCCATGAGTTGGTCTACTCTGGCGACTATGCGTTTTTGTTCTTCTAAAGGCGGCAATGGAAATGCATACAACATTACGCTATTTGCCGCCAAATTAGGTTGTGCGGAACCATTATCAAACCTATAGAGTTGACGCTTACCAAATGGACTTATTAGATACCTATAAATATAGGTATTTAACTCTTTCACATACGGCCTAATAATCATTAAAGATGATGCGATTGCTCCTTCTTCGTACGGCTCTACGAATGCCGTTTTTCCGAACGTCGCTCCTCGCAGACAGTAAACCAGATCTGCTTTTTGGATTTTTCCACTCCGAAGGGAATCGAATTTTTTGCGCGTAATATAATTCATATCTTTTGTGGTCAAATAGCCGTTTGGCTCAATATGACCGGTATTAATCCATGGCACACCTTCGTCGACATACTCATTTTTGTTTGGGTAATTTTTGCTACGGTCGCCATTGATAAATTCAGCTGATAACCCGAATTTTATCCATTCCCAACCATTAGGTATATCGAATAACTTTTCATCATCAGACACCTCTGACAAATCTTTTTGTTTTTTTATCACGCCGTCTTGAACTAATTTCTCTTTTTCTTTTAGAATTCTTTCCAGTAAAACAGATGCAGATTCTTCATTTGCATCTTGTTCGACAATTCTGCCCTGCACTGCCAAATCGAGAATCGACCCGCGTAGTTTCGTTAAATTATCGAGATTGTCGGAGAGGTGGCAGAAGTTGTTGGCGATGCGTTGCCAGTGGTGGTTGAATTCGTCGGAGTTTTGGGCGGTGAGGAGTTTGTCGAGGGCGGCGTTGTTTAGTACGGATCGGGTTTGGGCTTTTTGTTTTTGTTGGGTTTCGAGTTGGTCGCAGAGGGCCATGAGTTGGTCGACTTTGGCGACGATGCGTTTTTGTTCTTCTAGGGGTGGCAATGATACAACAAGCATATATGCCTCATTTCGATTCAATCCCGGCTTTATCCCTTTACCGAATGCGTCAAGACGCAACGATTGTAGCAATATAAAACAGTAATCTAAGTCAATAGCTCTTGGGGGTATGACATAGTAAGTCACATCTGTTGGCCAACACGCTTCTCGTGCGATATTCAGCGCGCCAGAAGAACCTTTTCGCCCTACTATGATAGATGGTTTATCTACTATAAAGGCATCATGTTTTCCTACTACACCATTTGAACCATAAACTGGGACATCACCTTCGTCATTTCTGTCTTTTGCGGGCAGCCCTTTACCGTATTCCAGAGTAATAAGATGGCCAATTCGTGCCCACTCCCATCCTTTCGGTAAAAGGTGTTGCTTTTCTGTCTCCTCTATAGTCGGCAGAACCTTTTGTTTTCGAATCAATCCATCAGCAATTAACGTTTTTCGCTCCTTCGCTATATCCTTTATAAGCGCGGAGGCAGGAATGTCATTACCATCTTGCGTAGCAAGTTTCCCCTTTACCGCTAACTGAAGAATTAGCTCACGTAGTTCCGCGATTCCATTAGGCGCATCTACTATATTTCTAATATTGTCAAGAAAGGTCTTGGTATCCATTTATTAACTCGCCTTCTTGTTCTTTAGTTTTGTGACTTTCGCGTCGCCGCCAGCGGCGCTTGCCAGTGCAGTGGCGAGTTCGTCTTTAAGTTGGTTTTGGGTCTCGGTGATTTCTGCTAAGAGTTGTTTGTATTCTTTCAACAGTTCATCCGGGTCGCCGTGGCCTGCCTCTACGGTGTTGGGGTTTTTGATGTCGAGGTTGTAGTTATTGGCGATGATGTCTTTTGCCTCGACACGCCAGGCTTGTTCGGTTTCTTCTCTACCCTTGCGACTTTTGTCACCCCACCATTGTCTTTCAACGTCGAATTCTTCAACGCGCATAGGTTTGGTTTTGTTGTAGGCCTTATACCCTTCGGGGAGCTGGTGTTCGAAGTACCAAATGTCTTTGGTGGGTTTGCCTTTTTCAAAGAACAGTAGGTTGGTTCTGATGCTGGTGTATGGCGCGAATACGGAGTTGGGTAAGCGCACGATGGTGTGCAGGTTGCACTCTTCTAGCAGTTTTTCTTTGATGCGGGTTTTGATGCCTTCGCCAAAGAGGAAGCCATCGGGTAAGACGATGGCGGCACGGCCGCGGTCTTTGAGCAGGCGCATGATGAGTACTAGAAATAAGTCTGCGGTTTCACGGGTACGGAAGCTGGAGGGGAAGTTTTGTTCGATGCCGTCTTCTTCCATGCCGCCGAAGGGCGGATTGGTGATGATGACGTCGACGCGGTCCTGGGGGCCGTAGTCTTTGAGTGGCCGGGCCAGGGCGTTGTCGTGGCGGATTTGCGCGGGCACTTCGATGCCGTGAAGCAACATGTTGGTGGTGCAGAGTAAGTGGGGGAGCTGTTTCTTTTCGATGGCGCGAAAGGACTTTTGTAACAGCTCGCGGTCTTCAAGATTTTTCACGTACTTCTTGCGCTTGTGTTCGATGGCGCAGGTGAGGAAGCCACCGGTGCCGCAAGCGGGGTCAAGGACGTGTTCGTCGAGCTTGGGGTCGATCATGTCGACCATGAATTGGGTGACGGCGCGCGGGGTGTAGAATTCCCCGGCGTTGCCTGCGCTTTGCAGGTCTTTGAGCAGTTTCTCGTAGATGTCGTTGAAGGTGTGGCGGTCCGAGGAGCGGTTGAAGTCAATCTCGTTGAGTTTGTTGACTACCTGGCGCACGAGGGTTCCGTTTTTCATGTAGTTGAAGGCATCTTCGAACGCGCTTTGCACGACGTCGCCACGCGGGTTCTGGCCGCCAGTGGTGGTGCTAAGTTGCTTTAGGGTGGGGAACAGATCGTTGTTGATGAACTCTAGTAGGGTTTCGCCGGTGATGCCTTCTGGGTCCGCTGCCCAGTTGCGCCAGCGCAGCCGATTAGGCACCGGAGATTGGTAATTGTCCTTAGTAAGTTCCAGTTCTTGTTCCTGGTCGTCGAATATTTTAAGAAACAACATCCACCCGAGCTGACCGATGCGCTGGGCGTCGCCGTCGACACCGGCGTCTTTACGCATGATGTCTTGTATGGATTTTATGGTGGTACTAACGGACATTGGGCGCGCCTCGTAAATTATTACGTAGTTGTTATTCGAGCTTTAACCACTTAACCAAATCTTCAAACTGGCTTTCTGTCGTGACGAGAAGACTTAGGCCATCGCGCCAGGTGTTCATGGTGACAGGTTCACGAAACTTCTTTTTTAGAAAGTCTTGATCTCCTTCGAATTTACCCTTTAAGTAGACGTTTATATATTTCTGCCGAAAATTGAGACTTATCCAGGTGAAACCATCGTAATTCCTTCGGATCAGACCAAATCGCCTTCGTGATGCATCCCCCGCCTTTATCTTTTGGCAGAGTTCAATACCACGCTCGGCAAACGGATATTGCAACTTAGGAAGTACGTCGCTCCATTCAACCTCATCTTTTTGTTTCTTGGTCTTTCTCCCTGTCCCTCGCATTTCATAGGCATCGCTGAGTTCCTTAAGCGGGTAGCGTTGTTCTAGAGAAAGAAACATTTCGTCCTCCATTGAGTACAATGCGATCGCAAATGCCGTTATGTTTACCGAGTAATCGCTCTCTAACCAGTTTGCGGTAATGATTACTTCGGGATCGTAAGTTTCTGCAATTAGAATTATTTTGATGTCGTTATTTATCTCGTTGCTATTAATTAGATCAATCAGTTCTTCAGGATCGGGGTTGTATTGCCGCTGAATCTGCGAAATCAAGACATCTGTGTCCCATTTAGCCACCATCGCTGCGTAGGATAATGCCTGAAGCAACTGAAGTTTATGCCTATCGCGCTTTAACTCAATGACTATAAGAGAAGAATCATCAGGATCATACGCTAGCAAATCGATACTGTTCTGTGTGGAGTTATCGGGTGTAACTTCTTGACCAATTAAATATGCGGCAGGCAACCCAATTTCATTCTTAAACAAATCCCACGAAGTTACTATTGCTTGCTGTAAATCATAGCGTTCTAGAACGTCTTCGGATTTCAATTCTGTTGGCTTTAGCGGTTCGAATTTAGCTTTAGTAGTATCGAATTTGAGCATGGCGCTTTTTTAAAAAAGTCGAGTCATACAACCTGGTAGAGCTGCCCCTCAAGTTCACGAATGGCAGTCAGATATTGTTCCTTGCCTCCAAACAGTTTCACGATTTCAACCGGCGTACCTAATTGGTTAATGGGCGGCACTTTAAGGATACTTAGATCCTCGATAGCCGCTATGCCCTCATCAGAATATTTCTCTAGTAATGCTTCCAGCACTAAACGAGCCTGATCACCATACTTGGTAAAGTAATTGTCCTTACGGACATTATTAGCACGTTCCTTGCGCGTTAAAGGCGGCTGGTCAAACGCGACGTGACAGACGAGATCAAACGCATCGAACTCTTTGCCGACCTCGTCCTGAAGGGCCTCAAATAACACCCCCTGCTTTTCCAGCTCCTCGATAATAATTTTCTTTTGGCCGATGTCAGTCCAGCCTCCCAGGAACTGATCGAGAGAAGCATACTCCTTTCGCACCGTCTTGCGGGTGTAATCTTTTAGAGATTCTGTGACCAGCTTGCCGTCGGGGCCATAATACTGAATACGCTCGGCAATGACGAAAACGGGGACGTCATTGATGTAGTACTTGACCCGATGGCCGACTTCTTCGCCGTCATCGTCAAGCCAGTCTTCGCCAGTTTGTTGTTCCGCCTCGCCTTCGGTAACGATTTCTTCATCTTCAGGCGGCACCGGGGGATCTCCGGTAACCGGTTCATAGATCTGTACTGGCTCGCCATCAAAATCCGGATCGGCGAAGAGCTCGGTCGCCTTTTTGAAATCCATGATGGTGAAGTAGTATTTTTTGAATGCCTCATTGATACGTGTGCCGCGGCCGATGATTTGCTTAAATTTCGTCATCGACTGGATGGAGGCGTCTAACACGATCAGTTTACAGGTTTGCGCATCCACACCTGTTGTCAAAAGCTCCGAGGTGGTTGCGATAACGGGATAAGGGCTTTCGGGATCGATAAAATTATCGAGTTCCGCCTTGCCGGCCTGCTCATCTCCGGTGATGCGCATCACGTATTTCGAGTTAACGCTGACCTGGTCGGCGTTATGGTTGACCAATGCCTGGCGCATCCGCTCTGCGTGATCGATGTCTTCGCAAAAGACGATTGTCTTGTCGAAGCGATCGGTCGCTCTCAAGAATTCGGTGACTTTCTTTGCTGCAACCTTGGTTCGCTCTTCTAGTACGAGCGTGCGATCAAAGTCCCGTTGATTGTAGATCCGGTCCTCGACCTCGTGACCAAATTTGTCCAGCTTTCCCTTCTCGGGCCGGTAGCCAAAAAGATCCTTATCCAGATCGATGCGGATCACCTTGTACGGGGCCAAGAAGCCGTCTTCGATGCCTTGTTTCAGGCTGTAGGTGTAGACCGGCTCGCCAAAATAATGAATGTTAGAAACCTCCTTGGTTTCCTTGGGGGTGGCGGTCATACCAATATGGGTGGCTGATGAAAAATAGGTCAAGATTTCATGCCAGGCGGAGTCTTCCTTAGCGCTTCCGCGATGACATTCATCGACGACAATCAGGTCAAAGAAATCCTGGGAGAATTGTTTGTAGATGTTTTTCTCTTCCTCTGTGCCTGAGACCGCTTGATACAACGCGAGATAGATCTCATAGGACTTGTCCGCTTGGCGGTGTTGGATCTTGGTGAGCGCCTGGCCGAACGGTTTGAAATCGTTGGTCTTGGCTTGATCGGCCAGTATGTTGCGATCGACGAGAAATAGAATCCGTTTCATTTTTCTGGCTTTCCACAGTCGCCAGATAATCTGAAAGGCGGTGTATGTCTTGCCAGTGCCCGTGGCCATGACAAGCAAGATGCGTTTTTGCCCCCTGGCGACTGCTTCCATCGCTTTGCTGATAGCGGTAATTTGATAATACCGGGGCGTTTTCCCACCTGGATCTAGGAAATAGTCTTGGGCGACGATGCTCCTCGAGCTGTCGTCAAGGACCTTCCAAGTACAATATCGATCCCATAGGACCTTGGGGTTTGGAAACGACTTCAGCGGGATCTCGGTTTCGACATCGCCTTCGGTCTTAGTGCGATCATGAAATAAAAAGGCATCGCCATTCGTACTGAAAACGAATGGAAGGTCACCATGCATATCACTGTATTGGAGCGCCTGCTGCATGCCCGCGCCGACCGTATGGCGATTGTCTTTCGCCTCGATGACGGCGATGGGGATATTGGGCTTGTGATATAGAATGTAGTCGGCGAATTTGCGCGGCCCACGTTTATGTTTTTTACCGCGCACGAGAACCTTGCCATCCGTAAGCGCGACTTCCTCCCGGATCTGCATAGTCATATCCCAGCCCGCATCAATTAGCGCGGGTGTCACGAATTTCGTGCAGATATCTCGTTCTGAGAGATTCTTTTTATTCATCCTTCTCGTTGTGATGGGCTAGTGCCACGCCCCCCCACTTTGTTAACCTACTTGCTAGGATAGTCAATTCTAAGCGCCGCAGCTGCGATTCTCTAGGACTCCAACGTATTTCACTATCGGGTTTCTTAACATCTAGAAGTCGAGCGCACTGGTTTGCGCCGCACAATACCTGTCGAGCGAAGCAGTATTCCGGAATCTGTGAGTCCACGGGACTGTCGTCACCTCAATTATCGTGCAAGAAGTTTCTTTCCGTCTGGTCGTAATACGCCATTAGGGTCAACATGCCGGTAAAGTGTCTGCCGCGTCACCCCGAGTTCTGTGCAAAGGTCTGCAACGCTGGTCTCGGGTTTTCCCATCGCACTCATGGCGAGGCGAAGTTTGGCAGGCGTCATTTTAAACGGACGCCCGCCTTTGCGACCGCGCGCTCGCGCTGCGGCCAAACCGGCGCGGGTACGTTCCGCAATAAGCTCCCTTTCGAACTCGCTGAGGGCGGCAAAGATTCCGAACACAAGTTTTCCGGCTGCGGTGGTCGTATCGATCGCCGCACCGTGACCAGTCAGCACCTTGAGTCCGATCCCGCGGCCGGTGAGCTCGTGAACCAGATTGACGAGATGCCGCAGATCTCGACCGAGGCGATCGAGTTTCCAAACTACCAGGGTGTCGCCTTCCCGCAAGGCCTTCGTGCAGGCATCGAGTCCTGGTCGATCGTCTCGCCGACCTGATGCAAGATCCTCATAAAGTTGTCTTCTCTTTACACCGGCAGCGAGCAGCGCGTCGCGTTGTAGATCTAACGCTTGCGAACCGTCCGCCTTGGAAACCCGCATATAACCTATAAGCATGATGGTTCTCCTTTCGTAACGTAAACGTTCGATTATGTGCCATCCGCAAATAGCAGTTCTCGTGCTGCCTGATACGTCACTTATCTTGTCATATATACAAAGTTACGCAAAG
>CAMYKK010000083.1 GCA_947258975.1 uncultured Gammaproteobacteria bacterium | reverse complement strand
GCCCACGCCGCTACCCCCGTGTAGTGCAGACCTTTGGGGGTCGGCTCTATATTGATCAATGACTTGGCGCTTCCAAAGTCGCGAATCCGCTAAGTTGGGTTAAGCTGGACCGGGTCACCGTGGAGTAAATCGGCAAGCTGCGGGTAATCTCCACGGAGGCGACGGCCACAAATCCATAGCCTCCTTTAGAGGTGGTCTCTATTAATTCGCTGCCCGCGCCTACGTATGCGATTTTTTGACCGCGGAATTTGATGTATACGAGACGGCTCCGAGACCGCTGGAGCAGGGCGGCGCTTGCCGAAACGATACTAACTCATCTTCTCGCAGGACTGGTCAATGCTTGGCGTCATGGTTGGCCGATGCCTACAAACCGCTCGCCGACGCCGGTGTGTGCTTTGTGGTAAAAGAAGTCATGAACGAGCAAAGAGAAGAACAGATATCGGCGATGCGCGAAGAACGAGCGTTCCGATACATCTACTCGGAAGGGCTGGGTGAACAGTTCGAGCAACTCGATTTCTCCTTATTGGTTTCGACCTATCAGGCGGGCAAGCTGTGCACGTTCAGATCCAGGTCCGGTCGGATCAAGATGCTGCCGCGCACGTTCAAAAGGGCCATGGGCGTGGCGGCGGACCGCTCCCGCATGGCGGTGGCGACGCAACACCAGATCTGGTTCTTAAGCAATGAGCCGGTCATCGCCGCCAAGATCGAACCCCGGGACACGTATGATGCCTGCTATCTCCCGCGACGGTCTCACGTCACCAGCAACATCGACGTGCATGAGATCGCCTGGGGCGGCGATGAACTGTGGCTGGTCAACACTTTGTTTTCCTGCCTGTGCACCATCGACGATCAGTGCAGCTTCATGCCGCGCTGGCGCCCGCCCTTTGTCACCCAGCTCTCGCGGCACGACCGGTGTCATCTGAATGGACTCGCCATGGTGGACGGTGCACCGGCCTATGTCACCCTGTTTGCAGAAACCGACAGTCCTCAGGGTTGGCGCGAACACAAGCGCGATGGCGGTATGGTCATGCATGTCGGCAGCAACGAGGTCGTCGCCCGGGGTCTGTCCATGCCGCATTCGCCCCGGGTGCATGACGGCCGCTTGTGGGTGTTGGACTCGGGCAACGGCACTTTGGTGTGTGTCGATCCGTGCGACGGCCGGTTCGACACCGTTGTGCGATTCGACGGCTACCCGCGTGGCCTGGCGTTTTGCGGCCGCTTTGCCTTTGTCGGGTTGTCAAAGATCCGGGAGAAAGCGATCTTCGGCGGCGTGCCCGTCGCAGATGAAACGAAGGAACGCCCCTGCGGCGTGGCGGTCGTGGATCTGCGCAACGGGGACATTATCGGCCGGCTGGAGTTTGAACACAGCGTCGAAGAGATCTTCGATGTGCAGATACTGTCCGGTGTCCGGTTCCCGACCGTAATCGGGTTCGAGCAGGACACCATCGAACGCGCCGCGCTCATCGCGCCACAACCGGCCGAGTCATTGGTCGCGGCGCCCGGCTTTGAGGTGCCGGATAAGGCCGCGGCCGACGCGGAAATTAACCACGGATTGCGCTGCTTGAAACAAGATGAGCTGCAACGAGCGGCCGGCCACTTCCGCTCGGCGGGGCGCTTGGCGCCCGACTACGCCAGAGCCCACAACAACCTCGGTTATGTGTTGCTCGCGCTGGAGGATGTGCCGGGTGCAATCGACAGTTGCCAGCAGTCAGTGCGTTACGATCCTAACTATCATGTGGCGCGTAACAATCTCGGCAATGCCCTGCGCGCCAACGGCGAGTTGTCTCGGGCCAGGACACATTACGAGGTAGCGGTCCGCCTGCGGCCGGAGTATGCCAACGCGCACTATAATTTGGGCGTGGTGTTGTGTGAATTGGGTGAGCCCGAGGTGGCGGCAAGGCATCTGCGACGGGCGCTGGATCTGCAGCCGGATCTTGCCGTGGCGTGGAACCGCCTGGCGGATGTGCAGTGCCGGCTGGGGAAATTCGACGACGCCCTCGCCAGCCACGACCGCGCCATCGCGGGGGCGCCGGGCAACGCCCGCTTCCAGGCGGACTTGGGCTTATCGCTGAGCAAAGTCCACCGGCTCGAAGGGGCCGCCGAGGCGTATCGAAAGGCGCTGCGTATGGACCCGGGTAACGCCGATTTTCACTCGGATCTTGCGCTGGCGCTGCTCATGATGGGAAATTACGACTCCGGTTGGAAAGAGCACGAATGGCGACTCGAGTTGGTGCGCAATGAGGGCGTTAGGTTAACGCCCGACGGGCAGCAGGTCCCGGTCGCGGAAATGTCCCGATCCACACCCAGGAAAGCGGAGTTCCCACAAGCCCAGTGGCGAGGCGAATCCCTGCGAGGGCGAACGCTGCTGATATGGGCTGAGCAAGGCATCGGCGATGAATTCATGTTCGCCAGTATGTTTGCCGATGTGGTAGAGCGCACCGGGCGCTGCGTCATCGAATGCGACCACCGCTCGCTGGCCCTCATGTCCCGCTCTTTCCCCAGCGCCGAGTTCGTGCGTAAGACCTTCCCGCCTCAGCCCCGCATCCAAGCCGGGGACATCGATTTTCAGTGTGCCATGGGCAGCTTGGGTCTGTGGTTGCGGCCGGACGAGGCGAGCTTCGCTCGGGCGCAACATGCGTATCTCAAAGCCGATCAACGGCTGACCGACCAGTTTCGCCAGCGCTATAACCCCGCGGGCGATAAGACCGTCGTCGGGGTGTCCTGGCGCACCGCGAACAAGGCGCGCGCTCGGCAGCGCAATGCCGATCTCGATTTGTGGCACCAGATTCTAGGGCAGCCAGAGGCGCGTTTCGTCAGCCTTCAATACGGGGATAATGCCCAGGCACTCGCGCGCATTCGCGACGAACTGGGCGTAGACATCTACCAAGACCCTGAGGTCGATTCTATCCAGGACCTGGACAACTTTGCCGCACAGGTAGCAGCCATGGATCTGATCGTCTCGATCGATAACTCCACGGTGCATCTGGCCGGCGCCCTGGGCAAACCGGTGTGGACTTTGCTGCCCTTTTCACCGGATTGGCGTTGGATGCTCGGTCGCAAGGATACGCCTTGGTATCCGTCGATGCGGCTGTTCCGGCAGCCCGCGTTCGGCGACTGGGAGAGTGTGTTCAATGAGTTGGCTGATGAGTTTGATTCGCTGACAGGTGACCGCGCAATTCGTGAGCAACGCGGTACACCGCCCTTGGTGTCGACGCACCGGCGGGAGCGGGAAAAATACGAAAAAGTCTGGACCTTCGATCGATACCGCGACTTCTCTCCGGGCCTCGAGGCGGCCAAGCGACTGCAACTCGTGCGCCACCTGCATGACCATCAAGTCCGCTCAGTTCTGGATGCGGGATGTGGATCGGGAAAATTGATGCGGTGGTTGATGACTGACCACGCGGAGGATTTTGCGGTGCACGGATTTGATATCTCGGCGAATTGCCTGGATTCCTGGTTCGACGATCTCAAGCATGAGGTGTTGACCGTCGGCTGTCTATGGGATGCCGCCGATTTCGCGGTGCATTATGACGCGATTATCTGTACCGACGTGCTGGAGCACATCCCGACAAAACATATACCGGCCGTATTGGCCAATTTCCGTCGCTGCGCGAACAACCTGTGTTTTTTGTCCATTGCGCTGTTTGCGGATCAGTTCGGCCCGGAGTTGATTCAAGAACCGCTACACCTGACCGTTAACCCTCCACAATGGTGGCTGCAACAATTGACCGATGCGGATTTGAAAGTACTTTGGACAAAGCAGGACAGCGATGCGCATGGTGTGGCGCAATGGCTGCACGTCCTGTTGACACCATAATACATTACGAAATGTATCCGGCCCGAACCCTCGATCGTCGGTACGTGATCGGTTGCCACAGTGGGGAGGTACTTGCTTTGACTCCGCGTTTTCCAGCGATCGTGCCGTTGACAGACAAAACGCCACGATGTCCTTCTAATCCTGGCCAAGGCAAGCGTGTTCAATCGGAAATATTTCAATGGAATCTATAGTAAGGTGAGTTTGTTATCGGCCGGAAAGGGCATAACGTTGCGCGACCAGCAAAGGCACGGTTTTAGGTTAGCTGAATCGAACCGGTTGCACGGAGGGCTGGGTGGCGGGCGGTAGTGGTTCGTTCCGCGTCGTCTACCCACGGTGATGGCGCTGGTGTGGAGGAAAGTGGCGGGCACGGCCGTGAACAGACGCGATTTGGTCGAGAATGGATCAAGTCAAGAGTCCCTGGCCGGAGCGTGATGTGAGGCCGAAGATGGGGGGAGCAAAAAATAGTTGAAATAGGAGAATTAGTGTATTATTATATTCGAATACTCATCACATCATATCAATCAACACCCCCTAAGGAGTAAAGCTCATGTTAAAGAAAATCCTAGTTCCTATCGTGTTTGCGGCGAGTCTGGTGCTGCCACAAGCGTATGCGGCCGAGCAGGCCCAGGGTACGGCTGCTCCAGCCGTCAATCCGTTCGATCCAACGTCCTGGATGAGTGGGGGTCAGGCACCTGCTGGAGGCGCTATGAATCCGTTTGATCCATCCAGCTGGGGTGCTCCCATGGGCATGCCGGGTATGGCCGGAGGCACCCAGGGGCAACTCAATCTGGCGCATCCCTCGGGCTGGGCGACGTTCCTGAATCCGGGCGCGTATAGCATGTTCATGAATCCGGCGACATATGGCCAATTCATGAGCCCGCAGTTCTATACGCAGTTTATGAACCCCAACAATATGATGGCGTGGATGAATCCCGCCGCATACGGTGCGTTCATGAATCCGAGTACCTACATGCAGATGATGAACCCGGCGGCCTACGCACCATACATGAATCCCATGACCTACATGCAGCCGATGAATCCGTCCAATTACATGGCGTTCATGAACCCGATGACCTACATGCAGTGGATGAACCCGGCCGCTTATGCGATACCCGGCATAACGGACGCCGGCGGCAGCGGTATGAACTGGTTTGATCCTTCCAGCTCGACCAACCTCGTTCCCAACACACAACAGAAATAACCCGATCTTGATTTGATGTTCCGAAACGGGCCGGCCACTGCCGGCCCGTTTTTTCTAGTCCCGGCGGTGGATTGAGCAGTTCCGGATCCGAAGTTCCCCTGAACGGTCTACTTAGCTGTGAATAGATTACGCGGGGAGTTCCCGGGACAGATTGATGTTCTGTGGATGTATTGGGTGGTAGTTTACTCGCACTGATCTCTATCCATGTCGATGGAAATATTATCAACGTAATCGTCCAAATTACGATGTAGTTAAAAGAGGGTCTTTGGGATGGTGGAACGCTTCGATGCATTTGCTGAATCTGTGCGCGTCTCGGAGACCGCGCCGATGGTCAACAAGCCTGCGAGTATGTCCTTTGAACAAACGGCTGCTCTACCTCAGGCATTCCACATCGCCCTGCAAGCGATCCCCGAATACTTTCCGCTTCCTGTGCCTGCGTGATCAGCTTTCGGGCCCCTGCGCACATCAGTTCCGTCAACTCGTCTCGGCTCCCTCGGCCCGACTACTCAACATCTTTGTTCTTACCCATGGCGACGCATGTCCCAGCTTGATTTGGCTGTGTTGCAACAATCATTTCAACCTGATACACCGCTCTTTTTCAATCAAGTGGTACACTACTTTCGAATATAACCCACGATTAAGTGCTTGCACGGATACGAACGATTATGTGGCACGAGCAGATCTACGAGAAGAGTTTGATTGATCGATGGATCTATAATCCTGTAGCAACCGTTTTATGGGTAGGACTTCTTTTTGGTGCCGCATACAATCTTGTGTCATCTGGAAAAGTGCAGTCTTGGGCATTGCCTCTTGTCGGCGTGGGCTTTGCGCTTTTTCTAATTGCAAAAATTCAAATGATCATAAGCGGCAAGCTGTTTAGTTGCGAGACTGATCTTGCCAGTAATAAACCTTGGCAAATAGCGCTACCCTATGTTGCTGGTTATATTTTCATGATCACAGGTTTTATTGTCTCCTTTAACTGAAATAGACATGTCGGAGTACAAGAGTTTTGGAACTGCTTGGACACAACGACATTCGTGCGACGATGCGTGACACTCGTCTATCGCCTGAGGATGCTCAGGAAGCAGTAGAGGCGGCAAGTCCGTCACGTTCACGAGAAGGTAGAAGTCTAAGAGTGGAGATAAGTCGATGAATCAAGTGATGGGCGATGCGGGGTTCGAATCGGCGACTTCTGGCGCGCAAATCCATCTGTCTTGTAAAAGATTTATTAATTTCTACTAGTAATGTACGTCATGTCCCTCGCGAACGTGAATCGAGATGACTAGAGGTGCCCGGAGTACTGCACGAGACGAATATCTCGGATGTGCGAGTGAAACAGGGCTGACTCTGAATACGCCCACAGTCGCCCAATGTGCCAAAAAACAGATCCGCGGGCTCGATTTGTTACTACGGCGAAACGGCCCACATCTCCATGGCCTATACTTAAATCTTGAGGTCTATGGAGTGTCTCGAGCTGATCAGTTCAGTTCGCGGCGAACATTAGTCTACAAAATGTTGGGGGGGTGTTCGTGCAATTCAAGGATTACTTGAAGATTATGGTGATGAAGGATGGGTCCGATCTGTATCTCTCAACCGGGGCCATGCCAAGCATAAAAATCAATGGCCGACTCGTGCCGCTCGAGAAAGAGGTTTTTCAGGTGGGGCAGGTCAAGAATATTGCCTATGCGGTCATGGATGAAGAACAACGGAATGAGTTTGAAAATAAGCCGGAAATGAATCTAGCGATCTCGGAATCAGGCGTTGGTCGATTTCGTGTCAATATATTCAAGCAGCGCAACGACATCGCGATGGTAGTGCGCAATGTCAAGATCGATATCCCGGATATGGCATCGCTGGGGCTGCCTGAAATCCTGAAACAAGTCATTATGACGAAACGTGGATTGGTCCTATTTGTCGGTGCGACTGGATCCGGAAAATCAACATCATTGGCTTCTTTAATAGATTACCGTAATACGCACAGCGCCGGGCACATCATTACCATCGAGGATCCTATTGAGTTTGTGCATCCGCACAAAAAGTCTATTGTCAATCAACGCGAAATCGGCATGGATACGGATTGTTATGGGGACGCACTCAAGAGTGCGCTAAGACAGGCGCCGGACGTTATTTTGATTGGCGAAATTCGTGACCGTGAGACCATGGAGCACGCCATTGCGTTTGCGGAGACTGGACATCTGGCTATATCAACCTTGCACAGCAACAATGCCAACCAGGCGTTGGACCGAATCATCAACTTCTTCCCTGCGGAACGCCGCCATCAGCTCCTGGTGGACCTGTCGTTGAACCTGCGGGCCTTCGTGTCGCAGAGACTGGTTGCGACAAACGACGATAAACGTACTGCGGCGGTTGAAGTCCTGTTGGGTACGCCACGAGTGCGGGATCTCGTTAGTAGGGGCGAGATTTCAGAGCTACGGGAGGTTATGGAGAAATCCGAGCACCTCGGTATGCAGAGTTTTGACAGTGCGGTCTTCAAGCTTTATGAGTCCGGCCGCATCGCGCTTGAAGAGGCGCTGCGTAATGCCGACTCGCCGAACAACATCAAAGTGAAGGCCGCGATGCTAGAGGGTGGTGCGGCGGCGAGCAAGTCCGGTGCGAGCGGGCTGGAATTGGTGGCCGAAGAAGGGGAATCCGATGACGATGGTACGGAAGAAGTGCCGCTGTTTGCCTCACAAGCCATCAGTTCCTGTGGTTCCTGAACAATCATCTTCGCAGGCTCTGTAGGCAGCAATGCGATAGTGTTCACGGTGTAGCGCCAGGCTCGTCGGACAACCGTAAGGTGTAGATTAGGACGTAAGTCCCTACAACAGGGCAGGGCTTGACGATTTCCGGCCTTATGATCTTCTTATTGCACTGATACTGGGGCAGTGGACCGGGAGTAGTAGCTTGCGCGATATGGAGTCGAATAGACAGGCTCAGCGACAACGGCTATGCCATCTTGGGGCAGCGGCGACCGCGCGTTACAGTCGACCGCGAGCAAATAAACAACATCTGATAATTTCATGGACCACAACCCAGCGCCATCGTTTGACATTGTTTTGCAATCCCCCTCGCCGGTCGCGACTATTATGCGATTAAGCCTAGATCATAAAGCTCAAACCATGAATTGGCATTGGATCCTCATCGTTGGTGTACACGTATGTTGTAATACAGTGTCCGCGTCGGACGCGATCGAAGATTGGGGCGTATGGAACCCAACGCCGGCGCAGCAGGTTGAGCGAATCGACCAATCACCGGTCTCAGTATCCGCTATCTATGAAGACCGTTCTTTCGGCAAACAAATTCATCTCACCAACTCGCACGAGAACTCCTTATTTGAGATTAGACATTCGGAACACTACTCTCCGTTTCGACTCACGGACCCAGAAGACGGTCCCGAGCAGTATTCCAGCAGATTGAGCCTCACCCAGGGCACTTCCTGGGGCTGGTTGCATTTCTCAAGCATTACCGGCCACGCCGAACACCAGAGATACACCGGCGTAACCTTGGGAAAGACCACGCTTATGTACGCCAATGGCGAAGGCCAGACCTACCTCAGCACGGAAAACGCATACGGCGGCGTTAATCCCTTCTTGTTCCACGGTGGTAATCGTCTGCCATACTCGTTCTCGGGTTTCAGCGTCACCCAGGCAGTAACCGATCAGGTTGAGACGACACTTGCCGCGACGCGAGTGCGGTCACCGGGCGTCGACGATCGATTGGGAATAAGTGCCGGAGTTTCGATGAGGGCCTTCTCGGGGAGCCTCGTCGAAGTTCAGAGAGACAATCAGACCGCGTCTCGGGGCTTTGATATTGGATTCGCCGCTCATCGTTTCCGCGGCTTTATTCGACAACTCACGAGCACCAACGGGGCTTCCTACAAGAGCGTCGTTTTCGGCTGGGACACGCAGCACGGTGCAACCTTGGGATTGAATCTCGCGCGCAGCGTCAATCCGCTCTATCGGGATGCGGAGGACACGCGCCTAATGGTCACATTCAGCGGTACGTGGGGCGGTTCGAAGAATCCTGTGTTGTATCAAAACGACGCGGACCAGACCGAACAGCCGAAAAAATATCCGCAGGCTTTATTGATCGGCGGCGGTCTCGCTGCAGCGGCGCTGATTGCGACTTCGGGCAGCAGCAGCAAGGACGAAGCGAACCGTCTTCCGGCCCAACACGACGCGGCGTTTGTCGCTTTGAACGGCATCAACCCGACATCCGTGCGGGAGAATCGCGAATACGGGGGTTGGGTGTACCGGAACGCGGACGGAAGTTTTGCCCACACCGGTCCGGTACGGGGCGCACCGGCCGGCGTCGACATAGGGCCTCCGGGCGCAGTCCCCGCTGGGACCACCGCAACCGCGACCTATCACACCCACGCAGCGTTTGACCCAAGATTCGACAACGAGAATTTCTCGCCCCAGGACATCCTCGCAAACCGCGTGTTCCAGGTAGACGGGTACTTGGGTACCCCGGCCGGATTGATGAAATACTACAACGTGCGAGCCGGAGAAATCAGCACCATTCGGGAGATCGCGAACTAGGATGCGCGTGGTACCATGGTGTTTCTTGTTGATTATGAGCTGCAATCACGTGATGGCCCAGCAAGAAGACGTATTGCGCAGCATCGAATACGTGAGCAGTTTATCGGGGGGCTGCACGTACACAGACGGTTACGTCTGCGCGAAGTTGCCAGAAGATGATTTCCTCACCGCCGACTCCGAGCGACGGCTGGTTCCGGGCGCTTATTTCGAAGCCTGGGAAGTTGCTCGGCGGGATTTTGCGTCGCTTGACGATCTGACGTCGCAACAAAAAGAATTGAAACATTACCGGATTGGGTTTACCGAAAACGATCGGCACTACATCGTGTTGTTTCGCGCACTCTTGCTACCACGCCTGGTTAACGGCAAGCCACAGGGAGTGATGCAGGTTACCTACGGACAATCGACAAGATACCGGATCGACAAAAACACGTTGGCGATCTCGGATCGAAAATTTCTAAAATAAACGATGCGCACGCGATCAAAGATTCCGTCACCTCTCTGAGCCTAGCCCGCATATCGCACCAATGATCCCGAATGCTGGCGCAGGGATCGGACCGCTGGACGCCGCGTTTGATCCATAGGGTCAGACTCGATTTAAACAGTGAACCCCATACAATTCAATATGCTCGAGCACCGGCAACGGTACGAGGACCCTGGATGATCTACGGGCATTGCCGGGTAACCGGTTAGAGCCGCTGAGAGGTAACCGGAAAGGGCAGCACAGTATACGCATCAACGATCAGTTTCGAATATGTTTCATATGGCAGCATGGCGACGCGTACCAAGTTGAGATTGTTGACTACCATTGAACAAGATATTTGATTATGGCTAAACGACTGGAACCGATCACACCCGGAGAGATCTTGCGCGATGAATTTATGGCGGAATATGGCTTGAGCCAAAACAAACTGGCTCTGGGTTTGCATGTGCCGCCTTCCATTGTTAACCGCATCGTCAATAACAAACTGCGAATTACGGCGGACACTGCCACCCACGCCTCGTTGATGTCGGTGGTGCCGGCTGGGCAACGCATGGCCGACGCCCACGTTCGTGACTGTGGCCTTGAGCGCCGCTGATTCGCCCAGGTACAAGTAGTACGGCGCCTCGGGCATGTCGGCGAACGTTGTGTTTGTATATTGCTGCCCCCATACCGCATCCGCCCGCGCCGGTTGTTCGATCTTCAGCCGAATAAGGTGTACCGATTCAGGCGGTGAGTGCGTAATTGCGACACAGCGACATACGCATCACCGACCAGGTGTACGCACTCCTTGCACCGGCAACGGTGAGAGCAGCGATCGAGATGTTAGATGAGAATCGAAAAGGGGTTTCGGTTTCACGTTGACTGAAACTTCAACAAAGTATGTCACGGTAGTGGTCGTGATTGTTTGAAAATTAACGGGAATTTGGTGGGCGATGCTGGGTTCGAACCAGCGACTTCTGCCGTGTGAAGGCAGCGCTCTCCCACTGAGCTAATCGCCCGGAACGGGTGGTCAAGTTTACGTGGGTAATCCAATCGGGGTCAAACCGCTCCCTTGACCGGCGTATTTCCACGACGTAAAGTAGCGCACGCGAAATTACGGGTAAACCGATTGGGTGGAGGCTTTGTAATACTCACTGCGGCTTGGTTTCGGTGCCGAGTTTGCCAAGGGGCCATAGCTCAGCTGGGAGAGCGCTACAATGGCATTGTAGAGGTCGGCGGTTCGATCCCGCCTGGCTCCACCATCTAATTACAACGTCCCCATCGTCTAGACGGCCTAGGACACCGGCCTTTCACGCCGGCAACAGGGGTTCGAATCCCCTTGGGGACGCCAACGTTACGTAATCCGGGGGCAGCAACGCCCCCAGTTTCGTTTCGCCCCTGAACGCGTAGCCTTTTCCGTCCTCGGGCTTCACCCAGATCGGCCCTTCGAGCAGCTTTCGCAGCGCCTGACGCGCCCTGGGTACGTTGTCGTTGATCAGCTCGCCGAACATCTTTTCAAGTTGTTTGTTGTCCACCTCATCGGGGACGGGGCTGGTCAGTTCACCCAGTTGCTGCTCTAACGTCTTCACGCGTTGCTCGCGCCGCACGATCTCGGAGTTCAGTCCGTCGGTGGGTTGTCCCTCGGCGATGAACGCGTAAAACCGCGATAGCTAGCGCTTGAGCTTCTTGATCTCTGCCTTGATCTTGCCGGGTAGGTTAGGCTGCCGGTCCCGCTGCGCCTTAGCCTGTTTCACGGCGGCACGGATCGTGGCCGTGACGACCTCAGGCGTGAGGACCGTTCGCTCAATCGCGTCTATGACTTGGGTGTCGAAGTCGGCCATCTGGATGCGCATCCCGTTGTCACAGACGGTGCTGCCACGGTTGTGGTGGTAACCGCAGACGTAACGGAACGACCGCTTGCGCCGCTTCGGTGACCCGGACATGTACCCGTGGACGGAGAGGGTGGCACCGCAGCACTCGCAACGGGCCAAGCCGCTCAAGAGGTACTTGGAATCGCGTCCGGTAGGCGGGCGACCCCACCAGTTGCCCGTCTGGTCAAAAAACTCCAACTGATTGAGAAATCATAGTTTATCCAACGCAAGACCACGCTTAGAATCCCGCGATATTGAAGAAACTCTAAGTTATGGAGGAAGGTTTATGGATTGGATGCGGATGCTGGCTTACATCACCGGGACCGTTGATCAGGAACTGCTATTGCGCAACGAGTATCTCACCGCCGAGAATCGGATTCTCAGGGCTCAGCTAAGAGGACGATTATTACTGTCAGACGCTGAGCGGGCCACACTTGCCGAAATTGGTCATCGGCTTGGTCGCAAAGCCCTTGAAGAGATCGCTA
>CAMYKK010000082.1:7039-20641 GCA_947258975.1 uncultured Gammaproteobacteria bacterium | reverse complement strand
TCTATACGTGGCACTACACTTGAGCAGAATTCAAGATCCGACCATTGATTTTATTGGCCTTTTCCCTGGAGACCGATCTTCCACTGTAGAAGATGAGTTTGAGCTCCTGGTGGATGGTCGACCAATCCGGGACTTCAAAGCGCCTGGAAACCCGCGTATCGGCACCAGGATAGAACAGCCGGGCCAGTTTCTCGTCGGTGAGATCAGGTGGCAGCGGCCAGCCGAGTTCCAGTACATCGGCTCGAGCCAGCAGCTTCTGGATGGCGCCCACACTGAGTTTGGTGCTCGCCCGAATTTGGCGTATGGATAATCCGGTACTGCACCGTAAACGTAATACATCTCGAATCTTTCGCATTGTAATCCTCTTGGTCGACATCGCTCCCCCAATAAAATTTGGAGAGGATATCAAATAGTTTGAAAAACAATGCGTTACATAACATTCCCGTTCCTTGTGAACACCAATTCCGGAAAAACCGGAAAAGTGTTCACGTTAAACCAGAATCAGTGTTCACGTTCGGCCAGAATATGCAACCATCCGTGGGGTTGGTCCGGTGCTGGGTTTGACGATCATGTTGGAGGTGGGTGAGATTGGGCGTTTTGCGAGTGCTGGGCAATTTGCTTCGTATAGTCGCTGCGTGGACAGTCAACGGATGTGCAATGGCAAAAAGAAGGGGGCGGGCAATAAATATCTATCGTGGGCGTTTTCTGAGGCGTCGCATTTTGCGGTGCGATATGAGCCGTTGGCACAACGCTTTTATGAGCGCAAGAAAGCGAAGACCAATGGCAGGATTGCGATTCGGTCGGTGGCGAGGAAGTTGGCCAGAGCCACCTTTATGATGCTCAAACATCAAACACCGTATGAGGCGAAGTTGATGTTTGGTAGCTAGATTGGGCGAGCGGGAGGAACCAGGCTGGGGAGTGGCGTAACCACCTAAACTGATTGGACCGCCCGCTCGACCATCGTTATTGCGTTTCGCCCAAATCGTGAGCTATTGCGGGACTGGACAGCGAAGGCTGAACCACTGATTCTGTTATTATCTTGTGGACACGGTTTGGTACCGAAGATTGTGTGGGGTGTACACACACCAGGGGCGGCGCACCGAGGGACTGGCGCCTTGATCCAGATGGGTGACTGGTGCGGATCGCTGCGATCCGATGCCAAAGACTAAGACATAACGGGTGCGATGAGCGTAACAACGATGGATAGCGTTAACAGAATATGCTGGAAACTCGGCAGACATCTGATCGCATTATTGACACAGGCTGGCTAATGGGTGTCCCCGGAATAGCCCTAACCTTTTCACAGGACCAGGTATAGGGGGTTCCTGAAGAAAAGGTAAGCAATGATAAGGTAAATCCACCAGATGGCGCTTTTCGCAGCTATGTTGCGTTTACGTTTAGGTCGAGTAGCTTGGCAAGCTCAGCCATGGAGTCAAGCACCGCATCAGGGTGGAAGTCGCGGATGTCCATACCATGGTTGTAACCGTAGCTCATGCAAACGATGTGGAAGCCAGCGGCGCGCGCCGCCTTAACGTCGCTCACGGAGTCCCCCACCATCAGGCAGTCCTCTGGAGGCACCTGGAACTCGCGCGCCGCGTGCAGCAGGGGCTCAGGGTCGGGTTTCTTTTGGCGTAAGGTGTCGCCACTGATGATCAGGGCGAAGAAGTCCTTCACCTCTAGCGCGGCGAGCAGGGGCTCAGTGAACTGGGCCGCCTTGTTGGTGACGCAGCCCAGAGGATAGCCCCGCGCGGCCAGGAACTGGAGTCCTTCGCGCACCCCCGCATACAGGTGACTGCGCTTGCTGGTGTTCTCCCTATACAGGTCCAGGAACACGGGGTAGGCCCGCGCGTACAAAGCATCATCCGGTTCCCCATCCAGGGAGTTCGTCAGGGCGCGAGCCACCAGCCGTTCGACCCCGTTGCCGACCCAGTTGCGCACGTGTGTCTCGCCCCGCCTGGGCATATCCAACGCCTCCATCATGCGGTCCACGCAGAACGCCAGGTCAGGGACGCTGTCCACCATGGTCCCGTCCACGTCCACCAGCACCATGGCTGGACGCCACTTCTGCCCCTGCCAGGGGGAGCCCTGCGTGTGTCTCGTGCCCGCGGTCAGCGTCTGAATCATTTCTCAAGTCCTGTGGATTTCGAATTCCTAATTCTGCCGCGAAAACCGCTGATAACACAATATTGCCGTTATAGGATATCCTGCGCGAATCTTCCCGAAGATGAGGGATGTATTCCTGCTCATTGCTCTGTAACACACTAATTCGCACTATTGGGCATAGAGTAGGATCGGTGCGGACACTGCCCATCAGTTAGCGTTCTTTGTCGCCCTTGCGGGTAAGCCGAAAAAACCAAAGCTCCTCATCGTTGGCTTTAACCTTCACGAAATGAGCCATGCGGTGTTTGACGACTTCGGAGATGCGCAGACCCAGGTAAAAGTAGACCTGGAGCAGAAACGTGGTTCACGCCAAGGCGTTGGTTTGGGTTTCCGTCTGAGCCTCTTTTTGCAACGCCTCGAGGGCCGACAAAGCCGCCACCAAGGTCTCGACCGGTAGCTGCCGATCGCGAAACCGTGGCGCGAAGATGCGTTTCGTTTTCGGCATCGGATTGACGTCGGCGTAGCGTTTCTTGACCAGGAATCCAAAAAAGCTCGACAGGCATCGCTCGGCTTTGGCGACGGAGGTGTCGCTCAAGGGTCCGGCAGAGGGCCGCCAGTCGGGGTTGACGCTGCTGTCGCGTTTCAGTCGTTGCGGTTTGCGCCCATTAGAGTCGCACCAGCGCTTTTAGGATTTCTGCAGGAAGCGCCGATAGCGTCACAAGTCAGTTTCTCGTAACTCCGTTATCGTGGTACTGGCGAAGTGGAGACACCATAATAAGAGGCGCTCGAGTTCGGGGCTTGACTAGATTTGGAACAGAGACTTTGCATAAGCCTCTATCGATTGAATAAAAGTCTACATTTTTCATCACGTTCGAAACATCACTATAGGTATTTTTGCACAAACCCCCGTTCGTTCATGGTCACGTTTCTGGCGATTTGCTTCGACCAGGTTTCATTGGGATGGGGCGTGAACCCGGCAACTTCGACTTTACGGCTCTCAAGATGGATAAAAAACAGCACGTAAGGTTGCCATCATTGCCATTGATTATCCCACTAACATTCGGATCATGGCGACATCTACAAGATGATGGCCTCGGGCATCCCCTTGCAGGACCTTGAAGGGCCTATCGGGCTCACCAAGTTGGTCAAGCACAATGGCCGCATCAGTAAAATCATCGTCCCGTGTATAGTCATTGATAGTCACAATTGTGGCCAGCCGGGCTTCACGAGAAGAGAGGATGCCATTGCGAGAGTCCTCAAACGCCACACACTCCTCGGGGGCGAGGTTCATGGCTTCCAAGACGTAATGAAAGATATCGGGTGCCGGCTTTTTCGCCGGTACGACATCACCCGCGCCGATCACCTCAAACCAGTCCACAGCCGACTCACTCAACGTATAGGTCAAAAGGGCCGAGACGTTTTCCGGCGTGGTAGTCGTAGCAATGGCCAGACGAATTCCCTGTTCCCTGGCTTCACGCAGCAGCCGCTCTACCCCTGGTCTCAAGGGAATCTCGCCATCCGATAACAGCCGCGTATAAAAGGTGGTTTTGGCGGCATGGAGTCCAGCAACGAACTCATCAAAGTTACCAGGACGTTGAAACTCGGCGTTGTACTTATCCAGATAAAAACGGATGCGCTCCTTACCGCCCGTGACCGCTAACAGTTCACCGTATAACTCCACACTCCATTCCCAATCAAGCCCTGCTTCGGCAAAGGCCTTGTTAAAGGCAACCCGATGCCCATCACGCTCAGTATCAGCCAAGGTCCCGTCCACATCGAAAATCAGCGCCTTTACTCGACTCATTGTTCTATCTGAATCTCCTATTCTTTATAGATGAGAAAGGCCTATGTTAACCCACATAGTGCAACCGTATCGGTTTTCTGGCGTCGTCACATTCCGGGAAGGTGAATCGTCAGTGTTCGTATGAATTATGGTGACAGTTAACTTAATTCGTGGGAATTATGGTGACAGTTAACTTAATTCGCAATCGAAACCAAAATCTAGGTTCCGAAGAACCGTAAAAAAATAAGTTAACTGTCACTATGTTTAAGCATTGTCGCCAGCGCAAGATATTTAAGCCGTGGCGAAGTGAATTACCTTATTTGATCGATACACTTACACATCAACCCGTTGTTGTTCTTGTGCGAAAACACGCATACTACGCATTAGTACACGTATACGTATTCCGCGATGAAGAGTAAAGTCACTCTAACGTTGGACGAGGATTTGCTACCGAAAGCAAAGCGCTTCGCACGTTCGCAGAATATGTCTCTATCGGAACTCGTGGAGAATTCTTTACGCAAAGCAACGGATAAGGATCGACGGACGTTTTCGTTGCGCTGGCGAGGTAAGTTTCATCCTGCTGAGCGTAAAGATGCGCGCTACCAGCAATTGTCTAATAAATATCTGTGATCGTACTACTCGATACAGATGTACTGGTCGACGTTGCTCTCGACAGGACTCCAATTGCCGAACCAGCGGCAGCGCTTCTTGATGCGTTGGAGCAGGACCCCGGCCGGGCCATGTCGCGTGGCACAGTATTGCGAACTTCTATTATCTCGTCCGGCCGGGTCACGGTCATGTGTCGACAAAGAACTTTGTAGTGGATCTAGTAAAGTTTATCTCAGTCGCCAAGACCACTACATCGGATTTACTGGTAGCGGCACGTCTGCGGCTAAGAGACTTCGAAGATGCGATGCAGGTCGCGGCAGCGCTAGCTTGTAAGGCCGATGTTATCGCTACTAGAAACGTGCGTGGTTACAAGATTTCCCAATTGAAGCCGCGAAGCCATCCACTATCTTGTCTTCCAGCTAAATCCTGTACGCTCATCCGAACACTGTTCTGGAAAGTAATAGAACTTCTTGTTATACGATCTGTTTTTGATTCCTTGCGGGACTTTTGCGGGAGTGAGTCCTGCACCGTTATGAAAAATAGGGCAATTTAAGCAACGGGCGTCCAGAATCAAGTTAATTAAAACAGAACGTTACGATTTTTCTGTCGTCCTCATAATGCCGGTGTCGGTGGTTCGAGTCCACCCATAGCCACCAAGTTTATCAATAGCTTAGCAAACGTCTTCCCTGGCCTCCTGAGTTCATTGTGACGAGAGTGTGACGCCGATGCTCCAAGACGGTGATAACAGAGCAGGTCAAAATATGGGTGTCCACGATCTGGTCCGCGCACGCTGGCGGTTAACCGGTCACTGGCTGTCGTTATCGTGAAAGAGACCGTAGTGGTAGGCGCCTTCGATGACGCCGCCGGTGTAGTAACCGTTGAGGCCCTTGAAACCGCCCCTGGCGAAGTAGACGACCATGTCCGGATTGTTTTCGAGTTGCTGACTGACCCCGGCGACCAGCTGCTCGTCGGCATTCCTGACCAGCACGCCGCGAAAACCGGCGGTCAATGGATCAATGTCGTTTCCGCTGTCTCCGCAGAACACCACCTCGGTCCTTGCAACCCCGAGTGTATCGGCAATGTATTCGAGCGCAGTCTGCTTCGTCGCACTCTGCGGCAGCAGGTCGAGCAGGCCATCGCCGGATTGGGAATCGAAGCTGTAGATGCTGACCTCGTCGAAACGGCCTTTCACGCGCAGATTCACGGTCTCGAGTATCGCGTCGCGGTCGTCGTGGTCGACATAGTAGCTTTGCTTGAAGGGTCCGCAGTGCTCACGTTCCTGTTCGACCAGTCCGTCGATATCCTTCAATGCGCGGCGTACCGCCTCGGCGTCCCATTCCGGGCTCGTTCTGCGGACATGTGCCTCCCAGCCGGTATCCGCCTCCCAGCCAGCGCGATCGAATCGGCGTATCGCCGTGCCGACGTCGCTGATCAGGATGTCGGGATGGCGGACGCCGAACTCATCGATCGCATCCCTGGTCAGGTCCAGGTTGCGACCGGTCACGTAGACGACGCACACGCCATGCTTTTCGGTCAGCGTATTGAAGAGCTCGATGGCGCCGGGATCTTCCGGCCAGCGGCCGTTTGGCAGGAGCGTCCGATCGAGATCGGTGGCCAGGATCTTGGTGGCTGTCATTGTCGGTTCACCAGTTGCTGGGAATCGTGAGCGTCTTTCTTTGGCGTTTTCGCCAGAACCACCGTTTCGCTGCCGGCAGCGCCACCGGTCACGGTGAAGCTGAGCTTTTTCAGGTCGGCTTTCAGCGTGGCCGTGGCATCCAGGTGCCGCCAGGAAAGGTGCAGGAGGTGCGGTTCACAGTCGTGCACCGTCAGCTCACCGCGAAACGCCGGCGATACATTGCGAAAACGGATCAACTCCAGCTGATCCAGCACTACCGGACGGCGCAACCCTTCCTCGAGGTCGATCCATTTCAGCGTCGTGCGGTTGATCTCCTTGTGCCCCGCAGTCCGTCCGCGCCTGGCCGCGGCATAGTCGTTGGTACCCGCGAAAATGTCCAGATACCATACCTGCGGCACGCCCGGCATGAACATCTGGATTGCGCGCGCCAGCCGCAGTTTGTCCTCGTCATCACCTAGCGCGCTGAAGAAGGTCGCGTTCACCTGGTAGTAGTCGATCTTCTTGCCTTCGGCGTCATAGAGGTTCTTGGTTAGGCCGCCCCGGTCGATGATGCGCTGCATCGTCGCATCGATCTGCGCGTCGCTGAGCAGGCCGAGCCTGTCGACGTCACCGACCCGTTTGCCGCGCAGATCCAGCACCGGGATACCGTCGTGACAGCCGAGCATATTGATCGTCTGCAGTCCCTTTTTTTTGATCTCTTCGGCCCAGCGGCACAAGGCCCCGCTGTCGCCCTGGTCCAGCGTATGAATGACGAGCCCCGGGAAGAAGAAGTCATAGACCGGGGAGCCTTCGCGGGCGATCTCCTCGTAGATGCCGGAACCGTATTCGGCGTGGATCTCCGGAAAGATCGTCAGCCCGTAGCTGCTTGCGATGTCTCTCAGGCGCTTCAGATAATCCCAGGTGCCGGGGCGATTGAAGAAATTCGGCTGGCCGGGCTCCTTGTGTAGATAGGCGAACGCATCCAGGCGGATCACCTTGGCCCCATAGCCGGCAAGCTTCCGTAGCGTGTCGTCATAGAAGTCCCAGACCAGTTCGGAGCGGGCATTGAGGTCCATCTGGCCCAGATAATCGCGTTTATGGCATATCGCTTGGATGATGTCGTCCTTCAGGTGCGCGACATGGGTCAGATCCACCGCCTCGAGGTAGCCCTTCTCCTTGATCACGATCTTGACGTGGTCCGCCAGCGATTGTGCCTCGTCCGGATCGAGCCCTTCTATCTGCGCGAAATCGAGTGCAGTTATCTCGGCAAAATCGACCTTCTGGTAGAACGTATTCCAATAGGTCTTGAGACTGCCATCCGGAAACCGGACCTTCAGCGTCGGCAGGCTCGGCTTGCGCATGAACAGCCTGTCGAGGTGCTCCTGGTGCGGCGTGACCTCGCCTTCCTCTCCGACCGTTCCGTGGCCCTTCCAGAACTCGTCCCAATCGATGAAAAAGTCCCGATAAAGAGAGTCACTGCCTTTGTTCAGCAGGTCCTGGAACTGTGGCGACCTTACTGACAGGTGGTTCAGCACGAGATCCAGTTTGATCTGGATGCCAAGACGCTTGAGCGTGGCCAGGTCCTCCGGGTTGACCAGTTCTTCGTTCAGATCGTAATCGATGATCGAGAAACCGCGATCAAGGTCGCTGTGGAAGAAGGTCGGGAGTATATAAAATAGCGAAAAAGCGTCCTTGAACTCGGGCTTTTTCAGCAGTTCAATCGCATCTGAGAGCTTACAGCCCATGCTGTCTGGGTAGGCGTTCAGCATGACTCCGTTGGGCAAAATCTGTGACATGTATCCGTGCGGCCTATCTGTTTTCCGAATCGCTCGCCACGCTGAAGTTGGGGCTGGCGAGCAGATTCTAAATTATATGGTCATTGCACTAGTGTCCGGAAAAACTTGGTCTGATTCTCTCTAACTGCATGTTGTAAAAACAAAAAAATGCCTTTTTTGCCTGTCACCGACTTGAACCGGCAAACACACCGGCGCCACCCTTTAACCCCGCATTCTGGGTTGGAGCGATCCGTCGATGTACACAGGAAAATTTGTTTTTACGCAAGCAATGGAGCATCTGCCTTCACATACCTTCCGACGTTGTGTTCAGCGCTACCATGGCAATCATCATATCAAGAGTTTCACCTGTCAGGATCAGTATCGCTGCATGGCATTCGCTCAGCTCACATACCGTAGAGAGCCTGCGAGATATCGAAGCCTGTCTCAACGCCCAGAGCAACAAACTTTACCATATGGGTATTCGTTCCAAAGTTGCTCGCAGTACGCTGGCCGACGCCAACGAAAAACGCGACTGGCGTATCTATGCCGACTTCGCCCAGTCACTGATACAGACCGCGCGTCGCCTGTATGCCGACGAGGATCTTGGGCTAGAACTCGACAACACGATCTATGCCCTCGACGCCACTACCATCGATCTGTGCCTTTCCGTTTTTCCTTGGGCACATTTCCGGCGAACCAAGGCGGCCGTCAAACTGCATACCCTGCTCGATCTACGCGGCAATATTCCTTCGTTTATCCACATCTCCGAAGGCAAAATCCACGACGTCAACGTACTCGATATACTCTTCCCAGGGCCTGGCGCCTTCTACGTCATGGACCGAGGCTATCTGGATTTCGAAAGGTTGTATCAGTTGAGCCAAGCGTCCGCCTTCTTTGTCATTCGCGCAAAGTCCAATCTTCAGTGCCGCAGAGTCTACTCCCACTCAATAGACAAGAGCACCGGCTTGCGCTGCGACCAAACGGTGGTGCTCACCGGTTTCTATTCCGCCCAGCACTATCCCGACAAACTTCGCCGGATCAAGTATTACGACGCCGACACCAACAAGCGGTTTGTCTTCCTGACCAACAACTTCAGCCTCCCGGCACTGACCATCACCGAACTCTATCGATACCGCTGGCAGGTGGAGCTGTTTTTCAAATGGATAAAACAGCACCTGCGCATCAAGTCGTTTTTCGGCACCTCAGAGAACGCCGTCAAGACACAGGTCTGGATTGCCGTCTCAGCATACGTTTTGATCGCTATCGTCAAAAAGCGCCTCAACATCAAGGCCAGTCTCTATTCGATTCTACAGATTTTGAGTCTGACCGTTTTCGAAACAATTCCTATAGATCAACTGCTTACCAGGTGCGACCGGAACATGGAAGATCACGAACTTGATAACCAATTGAATCTATTCGACGAATTACCGAGATCGGGATCTGGGGGCTGCGATTTGAAAACAACACCACATTGAGCAAGGCGACCGGTAGAGCCCGACGAAATCGGGTAATCTATGTGAGAGACCTTCTAGCCTTGGTCTTATGGGACGACGGCGGCCCAACAAAGAATTGTCGTAAGGCTCTTGAGTCGCACCTGTTGTCGAACGGATTTAAGCGGCTGGGCTGAGCCATAATAATTGGCTGCGCCTGAAAGGCGATCAAGATATGTTGTAGCTCATTGGGTTTTCGGGACAGCCCCCTCGGGTGAGTCACGCGGTTAAAGTCCAAGCGAACGGCAGCTTTTCGAAATTCCAGTGGCAGGTGTTGGCCGCTTCCAGCCTTTGCACTTAAATATTACAGGGAGGAGAACGCTCACGGCTGAGCACGATTACGATGGTGGGGTTCCCGATTTTGGTATCATGTTTTGCTTGGAACATAACCAGGTATAGCGTGCGTCGTGAGCCACTCTGACAGTGAGAAGCTCATCCCCCGCTGGCAGCCAATCGAGGAATTGTTCTACATCGGCGGACTCATCGATGAGAATGCCGAAAGCAGCTACAACCAGCTGGGCTTGTTACGGGAAGGGCATTCCCAGCCACACCTGCTGTCCGATGACATCATGAAACGGATTCATAAACTCTATACCGAGCAATTGGAGGACATTGACATCCATCAGGAACAGCTCACCCGCTGGCGGCGGGAAAACAGGTTGACGTCAGAGCAGGACAGGGAGATTACTCGTCTGGAGCAAGTTCTTCCCAAGTGGCGCGAGGCCGCCACCGAGATTCTGGCCCTGCGCGCCGAGATGAAGGATCACACCATCGATAAGATCCTGGAAATGGATGATGTCGAGTTGGGTCTGGAAACACTGCGACGAACCGGGCTCGCTAACGAACACATCGACATCGCTCGACACATCGATAGCGAGATCCAACGGCTGCTCGCCGACGGCGGTGATGAGGCGGTATTGATGAACATGCTGGACTACATGATGGATTGCAAACGCTTGATGGACGAGACCGATGAGGTCGGCGTGAATGCCTTAGCCGCCCAATTCGACGGGTTCCACCACTTCGCGAGTCTGCTTGAGCGCATAGCCGGCGCGATCTATTCTGGAGACATCGAGGTGCCGCCGGCCTGACTGCTTCTAAATAACCGTAAACAGAGAAATGTGCCATGGTCGCAAAATTCTTCGAAGCGTGGCTCAATTTAGCGTATAGCGCATAATCCGGCTGAAAACGGCGCTCTGAGATCGCCCAGACGCGACGATCTCGAGTGACGGAAGGGCTACCGTATAGCTGTAAGCAGCGCGTTTCTACGTGTCCGAGTCGTCAAAGAGATCGTGCACTCAAAGCTTGTTATTGCATAGTAGTTAATACTATGGATAGATATTATGTCCAGTTACTGCGATTTTAGGAAGTGGCGGCCGTTCGGTAGGATCGTGTTAGATTATTATGTTTCGTGACATAGTGTGGACTAAAATAGAGGCATGGGTTCGATAACTGAAATCGAAAGTAAATTGCTCGGATTGCCGCCGGTTGAACGAGAACGACTCGCCGTGAAGGCTTGGGAAAGCTTGGCGAACGACGCCGTTGCAATGTCGGATCCCGCTATTGACCCGGACGGTATAGTGCTGTCTGCTGAACGGGATGCGGAGCTAGAGCGCGGGACTGTTGTCCCAATCAGTGAGGAAGAATTTCGCCGCCGAACGGGCGGCGATGAATGAGGGTCGAGTACCATCCCGCAACCGTCGCGGACTTAAAAGGAGCAGTGGAATACTACGAGACGCGACGAGAAGGTCTCGATGAGGAGCTTCGGAAAGAGATTTATCGCACGATTGAGCGAGTTGCGAAGTCTCCTGGGCGATATCCGTTGGTAAGAAATTCTATTCGACGCTGTTTCGTTCGGCGATTTCCGTTTTCTGTTCTTTACCTAATTCTTGATGACGATGTCGTGCGGATACTGGTCATTAGACATCACCGCCAACATCCATCGTTTGGACTTCGACGACCGTGACCGCGAAACACAACACCTAACCGTAAGAGAAAACGTCAGTACGGCAGAATTCGACCTCCTGAGATCACGTAGGAGTGACGAACTCGAGTCCAGCAAGGGCTGAGTATAGGTGCGAGAGGGCGTATCTACGCCCTCTATTCGTCGTCAAGAAACGCTACGCCGATGTGAACCCGATGCCGAAAACGAAACGGACTTATACACCCCGGTTTCGCGATCGCCACCTGCCGGTCGATACCCTGGTGGCGGCATTGTCGGCCCTCGAGGCGTTACAAAAACAGGCAAAAACGGAAGCCCAGACCAATGCTTTGGCCCGCGCCACGTTTCTGCTCCAGGTCTACTTTTCCCTGGGCCTGCGGATCTCCGAGGTCGCCAAAAACCGTATGGCCCATTTCGTGAAGGATAAAGACCACGATGAGGAGTTGTGGTTTTTTCGCGTCACCCGCAAGGGCGACAAAGAACGCTTTATTCCAGTGCCCGATGAGTTCCTCGATGCACTGGTCGCCTTTCGTCGCAGACTCGGCACCAAGACACCCTTCCCCTCTTCCACGGAAAAGACCGCGCTGGTTCCCAAACTGGATGCGGCAGGACAGTTCGTCCCCAAAGAACCGGTAGCGGCTCGGCGTTTGTCGAACCTTATTGACGGCACGTTGGATAAGGCCGCGACCTGGTTGGAATCAACAAGGGATTCGAAAAACCTGGAGCATGCGGAACGGCTCAAGCTCGCGAGTTCGCACTGGCTACGCCAAACTTGCGGCACGACCATGGTGAGCAGCGGCATGCCGCTCACGGATGTACGCGATAACCTCGGCCACACCTCCGTGGTCACAACAGAGATCTACTTACACGATGACCAGCGGGAACACCACCGGCGATCGCGGTCCCGCGGCTTACAGAGGAAGCGTCAATGATAAGCACTGATCCTACCGCTTCGAGTTTATCGTCCACCGCACAATACCCGCATCCTTTTTCAATCCCTCGGGCTTAAGGTGGAATTAAGCTACGCACCGTATCGTACTCTCCAACGCTAAAGAACCACTCGCAATAGGAGAGAAACGATGACGACAAATTACGAAACCGCGACGCAGACATCCCGTTACTCGCACACGGACCGCCGGATCATGGCGTGGGTAATCGCCGCGGTGTACTCCCCGTTAGTCCTGTTAATTGGCGCCGGCGCCGCAGTCATCTAACGTCGCGCGATCGAGGACGCTATTTCTGAAGCAGACACCTAATTTCTCTGGAGGGAAGATCATGAAAACCGCCCCCACATTAGCCCGCGTGTTGTTCCTGACGCCATTTGCCATGGTAACCGTTAAGTATCTCGTGGTCGCCACGCTTCTCATCGGATAGAAAAGGGAATCGTTCCACACCAGGATATGGACTCAAACGACGCAACCGTCATGGTTTTCGTCTCGCCCAAGAGGCCGCGTAGCCCCCGGTTCGTCACGCTCTCCCATATATGGGCATCCTCTAAGACTTTCGATCAAGCCGCTTGACCATCGAGTGAGTTGAGTCGCTTGAAGGTGTCTGGATACTTCCGCACCATCAGGATGAGGGCAGCGGTCTGAGCGTTGGGCTTGGCGCGGCCCTGCTCCCAATTCTCCAGGGTACGGGGGGAGACGCGCAAATGGCGCGCGAATACCGCTCGCGACACATGCAGACGCTCGCGTGTATCACGAATCAACCCGGCCTCGACTTCAAGTGGACGAAGATCCGGGACCTTATGCGTACGCAACGTAACCTTGCCCTCGCGCTGCTTACGCATGGCCTTAACACCTTTCATCAACTCGTCAAACAGTTTGCGTTTCTTCGTCATCGTTTCCGCCTCCTGGCCGCCAGCCGGAACCGAGTGTTGCGTGTTTACACATGGTACAGTAAAACTATGCAGTATGAGGGCCGCAACGCTCTCTATCTAAGCGTCTTGATACTTCTTGATTCGCTCTAAGTCGTGTCGTAATTCTCGCTCCACACGCCAGAGATCGTGACGTTGCTGCATGGTGAGCCAGAGCTCTGGTCCATTCCCGATCAGTTTTCCAATTCGTAATGCCGTATTGGGCGTGATGGAGTCGGTTTCCGCCAGAATCTTATGTAGCGTCTGCCGCGACACACCGATACGTCGGGCAAACTCGCTCACGGAGATCCCCATCTCGGGTATCACGTCCTCGCGCAGAATCGCCCCGGGATGCGTGGGTTCTCGCTGCGGTCGTCTCGCGTTCAATTCAGTCATACTCTTAACGCTCTCTACATCAATGATATTGCTCGAG
>CAMYKK010000082.1:0-6972 GCA_947258975.1 uncultured Gammaproteobacteria bacterium | reverse complement strand
GCCCACTCGCACTATCTAACGCATCGAGTCGTCGTATCGCGCGCCGTTGAAGATCGGTACGGACCCGGCGACTTTGGCCGGTCTCAAACAGCTCTTTCAGGCCCCGGTGTTTGAACGACCGGATCATTGCCAGACTGTAAACTATAAGTTTACATGTGTCAACTAAATATTTACACTTTTTTAAGATTCCACTTTACGCCCTGTAACGGTGATTAGGGGAAGTAGTGGAGTTACGCTTGGGTCGGTTGAACCGGGCTGTCACATTGCGAGATCTTGCGGCGTTTCGTGGTAATCGTTTGGAAGCGTTACACGGCATACGAATTAACGATCAATGGCGAATCCGTTTTGTGTGGCGCGAGGACGGTCCACACGACGTGGTAATTGTGGATTATCACTGAAACACCAAAGGTGAGATGATACGTAACAATATGCGTCCGATACATCCCGGCGAACAGTTGCGTGACGAGCTGGACGAACGTGGCATGAGTGGCAGCGCGTTAGCGCGTGAACTGCACGTTCCTGCCCCTCGTATCAATGACATTCTCGCAGGCAGGCGAGGGATTACTGCGGATACGGCGCTGCGACTGGCTCGTTACTTCGGCACGTCCGCCGAATTCTGGATGAACCTTCAAGCGGCCTATGAATTACGCACCGCGCGCAAGCAGGCCGGGAAGGAGCTAGCCGCGATACGGCCAAGCGCTGCGTAGTTGCCAGTATCGACGGAAAGGAGGACGTCGAGCAGGTCGCATATTGCATAGTAGAGCAATACGATGCATAAGATGTGCTGTGCCGACACCGCCCAGATTACTTCTAAACGATAAGGCAAAGGTGGGGAGCGCAAAGGCTAGACCCGCCTTAGACCCGGCGGCGCCACTAAACCGATAGCGACAGACGCCGATCAGAATGAAAGACCTGTTTGTTTTCCTGGTTCTCATCATCCTTGGGCTCTTCTTGGCACTGCTCCTCTGGCGGCTAGGCAGAGAAATCATCCAAGAGCGTCGGTTTTTGCGACGCCCACCGGAGGCTGCGCCCACCAAGGAGCAACGTGACCTGCTTCGACACAAGGCCCGCGACTTGTTTCCACCGGAACGAAACGTGGCGCTGGTACTCAGCGGCGGCGGAGCCAAAGGCGCCTACGAAATCGGTTGCTGGAAGGCTTTGCGAGAGGCGGGCGTCAACGACTTCATCGGCATTGCCGGGACCTCGGTGGGGGCTCTCAACGCTGCCCTGGTTGCCCAAGACAAATTCGAGGCAGCCGAATCGATCTGGGCGGGGATCCGATTGCGAGACGTTCTGTCTGCGGAATTTTTCGCGACGGCGAAATCCTTCTTTGTCCGGGTACCCCTGATTCCCTATTATCTATTCAAGTATTCCAAAAAGAACCGACAAAGGCTGGTCCCCTCTTTTTGGGAAG
This sequence comes from uncultured Gammaproteobacteria bacterium, assembly GCA_947258975.1. Lineage (GTDB taxonomy): Bacteria > Pseudomonadota > Gammaproteobacteria > Arenicellales > JAANXG01 > CALZGZ01. The sequence continues at coordinate 5,558 of CAMYKK010000082.1, read as the reverse complement.
CCGCCTATTTCTACCGCGAGGAGCAGCAAAGGCATGGCATTTGGGGATTGGCTCTGTATCAGGCTGTTTTCAAGCACCTGTTGCGGGGGCGGATCCGCCATTTCTGGTCCGATACGCTTTTCCAGTTACTGTTTTTCTGGGCAGTAGCGGTCATCGTCGGCACTACCGTGGAATTCCCGGAAGAACTGAAATTCCTCACAAAAGTACTGATCGCCGTGCCCTCGCTACTCTGCTGCTTTGTCGTGCTCTGGTGGTGGCTGCTTCAGGCTGATCACCATATCGGGACTACGGTGCCGATCGCCTCCAACAATCCGTTGGCCCAGATGCTGGAAGAACATGTTGATCCACCCTTGATCGCCAACTGCGCGGCACCGGTATTTGTGACCTTGGCCACTTTGCGCAAGATCGCTTCGCCGAAATCCGGGCCGACACCAGATTATCCCGCACTCGATACAACGGCGTTTCCTACTCCCTCCGCCCCGGAAGCATCAACAACCCCGGGGCCGACGGAAAACCACGAGGAACCGGCACCACCCAAATCATGGCTGTCGCGATGGTGGCAAAAGCACGTAACCGGTAACCGGAAATCGCAAAACAAGGACTTCATTTCCATTCCTGCATCAGCAGAAAAGGAGCTCGTCTCCATCCCAGAAGCCACACCCGAGCGGCTCGACTACGTGCCCCACTATTTCCGGCTCCAAGATCACTCCGAGCAAGATATGAAGAAACTCATCCTGCAGAGTGCCGCCCTGCCTGAGATATTCGCCAGAAAGGTTCTTTCAGGCAATGCCTACGTAGACGGCGGCATTGCAGACAACACCCCCTTCCTCCCCCTGTTGGAAGCAACGGAGACGGACATCGCAATTGTCATCTGGCTTGAGGCCCAACAGCGTGTCGATACGCTGCTGGACGATATGCGCGATATGAAAGACCGCGCCGCCCGCGCCGAAAGCTTCTCGACCAAAAGAGAAAACGCGCTCTCCTCCGACATCTTTTCCGAGTTTGCAGCCGCGCTCCAGGAGCCGCCCGCTCCGTTGGACATTCGAGGGCAGCGGAACCAAAGGGATGTCCGCATTTTGCCGGTGGTGCCGTCCCGGGAACTGGGGGGATTCCTATTTGGAACCCTGAACTTTTGCGCCCGGAAATCACAGTCTCTGATGCAGCTTGGCTACGAGGACATGATGCGCGTGCTTCTCGATGAAGAACCGAAGACGTATCTGTTGTGACCCCGCTCAGTTGACAAAGGGTCGGAGAGCAGGAACGTGAAACCCCGTATAACGTGACGAGCGCGCTAAACTGACAGTTCTACAAAAGCAGCCGCTGAGTTGAAATCTTTGTACGACTCTTCAGTGCCCATTACTGTCATTAGCGGTATTTTCTTGAGCTGGCGCTTTCGGCCAGTAGGAGGCATTCACGTCCTTTGTTTGCAATGTCTGCTATAAGGCAGTTACGTTCGTCATAATTTGAGCAGATAACAGCCTTGTTGCATGGCACAGTGGATAGCCGATCGCGCCGCTGCAGCGTTGGCCTTACGCGATGCAATAGCTATCCGGCATGCCTAGCCGCGTCATTCTGTTCAAGACCGCACACGCAAGTACCACCTCGATCTTCTGCGACGCCACGGTGCGACTCCGCATCGAATCGCCAATGATCGCTTTGTATCGAGACATCGCTGTCTCGACCAAGCTGCGTCGTGTATAGCCGGATTCATGCTCCCATCGTCTCCGGCCACCGGCATCAATGGCTCGGATGGTCGCGTCGCGTTGAATGGCCACAACGTTGGCCTCGCGCTTAATTTTCGCATCGCATCGTGGCGGGATCAGAACCCGGGTCGGCGGGTCTGAACCATGGGCTGCAATTGTGTCATAGACCGACGCCGTGTCATAGGCGCCATCGGCCATCACTGAGGCGAGTTGATCGTTAATCTGAGTGAGTAAGCCAGGGACCTGAGCCGCATCGCGAGCGCGGTGCGTTGTCAGCGCCGATGCAAGGACCCCACCTGTGTCGGCATCGACAACGAGATGCAGCTTGCGCCACGCGCGGCGCTTCGGCGGTGGAACTGAACCCGGAGTGTTACCGCTTTGGACGCGCAATCCCGTGCTGTCAATCATGATGTGGAGCAGGCCGTCGTTAGCCGACACGGGAATCTGAACCTTGAGATCGTTGGAGCGCCGAGACAACGTTGTGTGGTCTGGGATGCGCAGGCCCAAGTTCAATAGAGTTGATATCGACTGAAGGAAGCCCTCGGTCTGCCGGAGTGCCAACCTATACACTAGCCGAACCGTCAATCCAGCCTCGATTGCGAGGTCCGAGTAAACGGTTTGCCCTCCTGGCTTCTCGCCGGTCGGTGCCCGCCACGCCGCGATGGCCTCTTCGGAAAACCACAGGGTCAGGTCGCCCCGTTTTCGCAGTCCGGCTTCATACTCGCGCCAATTCCGCACGCGATATCGTTGCTTGTTATACTTCAGCTGGCTGCGTTTCGGGTATCGATGTCCCATGTCATGCCCAATGTTCACGAAAACGTCTCCATATCATAAACGAAAGCCGGATCTGAGGCGGAGCCATGCACCAAGGCTCAGGAGAAGCGGATTTGACCATATCGCTACCCTAGCTCGAATTGCCTAACACCCCCAACTTTTTAACGCTCTCCATAACTAGCCCAAAGTTCACTGTGAAGTCCTTTCCGCCCCGGGATATCCTGCGACCAAGATGCCTTTGCCCTCCTGAGGTGGTCGCGGCGGCCACACGCCGAGTGGTGTACGTCCCAATCGTTTCACAAGCCTATCATCCAAGGCGAAGGTCGCAATGTCTAACCTATCGGATACGTCAATCACACGCTCGCACAAATCATCGACGACCTCGTTCATCAGTTGGAGCCGAACTGATCCGCCCTTAAGGTCGCTCTGGTATTGGTGGAAGACGTGTGCCGCGGTGACACCGAGAAGCGTTTTTGGCGTTTGAACTATAGTCAGCGTGCCATTGTGTGCGATTGTCACGTCTTTCGTATCGAGACGAAACCAATAGATGGGCACGCAGCAATCTGTCAGGAGGCGCCGGTACACGTCACCTAGGTCACCGGCCAAGAGTTCCTTGGCCTTGTCCAGAGAGATTGGGTGCTCAACCATTTTCAGAACCGGAGCCGGGGACCTTGTCATCGGCCGCGCCATCGTCTTCGATGTCGGGATCATCGGTCCCGTTGGCTGTCGTCGTGAGCAATCTCTCTTGTTGTAACTCGAACTCGCGCCACTCCAGGAGTAGCTTCAAGGTTTCATAGACGCGTGCCTGCAATTCATTGTCATTCAGCACGCGATACTCACGTTCCTCGACGCGCGCAAAATGTCGAGACAGTCGTTCGCGGCACTCAAACCAAGCGTGGTGGACTTCGTCGACGGATACCTCAAGACGATCAGCAATAGCCTCCGGCGATCCACCGTCGAACACGTATCGGCCCATGAGGAGTTTGAGACTGAGTGCGATGGTGGACTCGGCCATATTCCCTGCACCGACTTACAAAAGCGCGATCTCGTAGTGGTCCAGCAGCGCAAAGAAGTCCTTACCTAAGTAGTCATCCAATGGACCACACTCCCTGACCTTTAAGAGCGTTTCAGTTCGATCAAAAAGCGCTGCAAGCTGTTGCTTTGGGTCGTGGCGAGACGGGTACAGAACGCCATCGGCTTGATCCGGGTGCTCGTAAAACGCCCGCGACCACTCCTGCGCGCGCTTGTAGCTGCCCGAACACAAACGTGCATCCAAGCCCATGCGAACTAGACCACGACCGGCCAAATCAATGAGCTTCAGTCCTCGGGACGCTTGTATTTCGGCGACGTGAAACTGACGAATATGCGTTTCGCTTAGGCGGCGTCCGGGTCGACGACAAAACACTTCAACGAAAGAGCCATTGATCTGGCGGGCCAGATACAACATACCAAACGTTCCGTCGGGCGCATCGAAACGGTTCTCGCCGCTAGACCCGAAGTGCAGGGGAGAGTGCTTGGACCGGTACAGGCGGACCCATCGATGGGATCGAGGGACCCTGATGAGTGCGAGAGCTGTCTCGTTGAACGCTGCAGTCGGACGAGGAAAGCGCTTCGGTCCTGCCATAGAAAGTCACTAAACTGCGCCGTGCTCACCGTGCATACGCGCAGCTCTGCGAACGAGGTCTAACTTTCCTTGGCGGAGAAGATCGATGGGGCGCCTGTTGCCGATGGCGTCATCTTTGCTCAAAAAAAAGACCACTTGCTGCCAGGGATCGTCGTCAGCGAGCATTTCAAGAATCTCCGCAAAGCCCCTGAGGAGATCATTCCCTTCGAATTGCCACGCCGGATAGACGTAGCCCCGATTGCCTTCGATACCGAGGAGCTTTCCGGCGCTGCGTCGTTGACCGACCGCTTGTCGGCTAATGCCAAGCAACTCCGCCACGTTAGCCGGGCTCAGCACGCCGCCGTCTTGCTCGAGGAGCTCGCGGCGAGCGATCGCACCGCGTAGTCGTACACGGAGCTCCGGCGATTCCTTAACAGGCGCGAGCGCTAGCGTCTCCATGAGCGTCCAGAAATCATTGGGGGCAGCCAGCGCCTTCGCCTTGTCTTGTTGAGGTAGGGAGCGAATCGCGCCACGGAAGTACCGCTGGATGCGCGCCATCAGCGCCGCTTCAGCGGGGTTCTTGAGCTCGTCGTCATTTGCCAAGGTGTCATATGCAGTTGACATCGGCCTCTCCGTAGTAGTGCTTCTGTGCTTTACAGTAGCATATCGTTGCATATATGTAAAGTATGTAAAGCATCACCTAAGGAGACGAAGATCGGAATCCGGTGTCCTGGTCCAGCGAAAGTTTGCTCCCAAGCTTGCACGGCAATTGACCACAACAAGCCGGCGTTAGTCCGCCATCTTCGCAGCGCCGAGCCTCAATATCGGGCACCTTCTCAGACATCTGGACACAACGAACGAGCCAGCGTGCAATCGACACGAACGAGTGCCGTCGATGCCTACTAGCTCCGAAGCGAGTGGGCTACGCGGCGCGTCTCAATGCAACGATCGGTAGGTGCTTCCGACCCCAATAATAACGCACATCAAGCCGAATGCGAGCACCACAGTGGCCCGCGATTGGCGCGTGCGGAGATGCGCATCGTGCGGTACGCGGCCACCGTGCCCGCGGCTCGAATCGAGGACGTTCACACGCGGGCCGCAGCTCATGATATACCTCGTGGGGCGTCTTGCCATTGAGCGCTGAATGTGGGCGACTTTGATTGTACCAGCCGGTATGCCAGGTAGGCTCGCGGCAGAAAGCGTCACTGCGAAATGTCACGAGGATCATTCGCGTACATTCGTTCTTCAGCGTCAGAATGAATCGCTCGATCACCGCGATACTCCCGTGTTGACCAACAGCGCCGAAGCGGGGCTTGATGCCCTTGCGATCACACCAAGTCTTGAATACGTCACACCAGAACTGCGGACCCTTGTCGCAGATGAGGTATTTTGGTGCGGCACCTGTGTTGCGAATGACGCATTCGAGGAAGCACTGAACCGAACCGGATGTGGGATGGTTCCTGAATGTTGCAATACCC
>CAMYKK010000081.1 GCA_947258975.1 uncultured Gammaproteobacteria bacterium | reverse complement strand
AACGTTGGGCTGATTTACCCCGCCTACCACCAGATCACCCAGAATATCGTCGGTGACCGTGATGTCATCTTGCGGAATGCTCACCGTGCCGGTGTTGGTCACCTCGTAACTCCAGGTCACCGTCGCCCCCGGAATAATCTCCGGGACCACACTGGCGTCGTTCCGGGGATCGGCGTTGCCACCCCCGTTCGCGAAGTCAGCATTAAAGCCGTTGGTGAATTTCTCGATCTCGATCTCCGGCGGTTCGTTGCAGTAGTGGCTCGGATCGGTGTCCTTCACCTCGTCCACTAACTTCACTGTTGCTTGGTTCGCGTAGGTATTCCGCTCAACCTCGCCCTGACCAACATCGGCATTACACCCCGGCACAACCACCGTCAACGGCGGCAACTCCCCTGCCGGCAGGTCAAGATCCAACGCGATCCCGTCGACCTCGTAGACCCACGTCTCGCCAACGTTGGGCTGATTTACCCCGCCTACCACCAGATCACCCAGAATATCGTCGGTGACCGTGATGTCATCTTGCGGAATGCTCACCGTGCCGGTGTTGGTGACCTCGTAACTCCAGGTCACAGTCGCCCCCGGAACAATCTCCGGTACCACACTGGCGTCGTTCCGAGGATCGGCGTTGCCACCCCCGTTCGGGAAATCGGCGTTAAAACCGTTGGTGAACTTCTCGATCTTGATCTCCGGCGGTTCGTTGCAGTAATGGCTCGGATCGGTGTCCTTCACCTCGTCCATCAACTTCACCGTCGCGCGATTCGCGTAGGTATTCCGGTCACCCGGAACCGTGGAATTGTCCGGATTACACCCCGGAACAATCACCGTCCCATCCGGCAGCTCCACTAGCGGCAGATCAAGATCCAACGCGGTCCCATCGACCTCGTAGACCCACGTCTCGCCAGGCTCCAATACGCCCAGCAAACCGGTGTCGGAAGCGCCCGGGCCGGTGACGCCCGGCTGATTCACACCGTTGACCACCAAATCACCCAGAATATCGTCGCTGACCGTGATATCAGCCTGCGGAATGCTGACCGTGCCGGTGTTGGTGACCTCGTAACTCCAGGTCACCGTCGCCCCCGGAACAACCTCCGGGACCGGACTGTCGTTGTCACGCTGCGCGCCATTGCCCCCGTCCGGGAAGTCGGCGTTGTAGCCGTTGGTGAACTTCTCGATCTCGATCTCCGGCGGTTCGTTGCAGTAGTGGCTCGGATCGGTGTCCTTCACCTCGTCCACCAACTTCACTGTCGCAATGTTCTCGTAGGTATTCCGCGGATCCTCGCCCTGATTAACATCGGCATTACACCCCGGAACAATCACCGTCCCCGCCGGCAACTCCGCTGGCGGCAGCTCAAGATCCAACGCAATTCCGTCGACCTCGTAGACCCACGTCTCGCCCGGCGACAACACACCATCACTACCTGCGTCGCTAAGCGGGCCGGTGACGCCCGTCTGATTCACACCGTTGACCACTAAATCACCCAGGATGTCGTCGCTGACCGTGATATCAGCCTGCGGAATATCGACCGCTCCGGTGTTGGTGACCTCGTAACTCCAGGTCACAGTCGCCCCCGGTGCAATCTCTGGTACTACACTGGCATCGTTCCGAGGATCGGCGTTGCCACCTCCGTTCGCCAAGTCGGCGTTAAAGCCGTTGGTGAACTTCTCAATCTCGATGTTTGGTCCCCCAACCGTCTTAAAACCTTCCAATGTTACGTCGAGGGGTGGAGACGACCCGGGATCGGCAGCGGAGTTGATTATCAACTGCAAGGCGTTGATATTGGTGAAGTCAGCCGTACCAGTGAAACTGGCGAACGGTATTGTGAACGTTATCGGCGAGCCCTCTGGCACGGGCACTGGCGTAGTATGAGTTATTGCCGCGGATGACAGGTTCGCGCCAGAGTATGCTTCGAGCGTAAACTCAAACGGGTGATCCGCTGCCGTCAGCGTGATCTCGAATGAATCTAGGACACCGCCGTCGGTCAAATCGACGGTCAAAACGCCAGTGTCCGGCGGTGACGTGAAGCCCGGCATGCCATCCCACTGTAGTGTGGCTATGCCCACAACCAAGCCGTCATTGGAAAAGGTTACTTCCTCCCCGCGCACAGTCAGCCTGGAGCACTCGTCCCCGTCATCACAAACGTCAACAACACCACCGTTCTCGACTGCACCTGCCAGGGCGTTGGCGTTGATATCACGCGACCCGCCCAGAACCCCTGGATTGCCGGAACCGATATCCGCAGATGCTCCGGGGCCACCGTTAACGACATCATTAGCGAAACTCTCGACGGTAAACTCATCGATAGTTGCGCCCAAGGCCTTCTGGGTTAGTCCCAGCACCATAAGTGAGCACATCAATACCAATGTGGATAATGAAAAAACCCGTTTTGGATTCGAAATTCGTTGCAGCTTCATCAGTACACCCTACCCTTTAGCACACGCCATCATTAGCTATAAATAATTGTCATTAGAATATCGAAGATAATCGATTTTTTATGACTCCGCACTCGATGAACCAGTGCCCTCGGCTAAAACACACGGTCAGAACGTAAACGGCTCCCCCCCGTAAAAGGGGGAAGCCACTTTGACTTTACCTGATCATCTCCAGGACGGACGTCATCCTAGCGCTTAATTTTTAGCACTTTTCCAGGACAAGCTCAGGCTTCGTTTGTCTTTGTTTCCCTTCTGCGACGTATGGCCGCAAATCCAGTCAAGAACAGGCCAACCCCCATCAGGCCCAACACACCGGGCTCAGGAATCGTAGTAATCGGGCCGATCCGCAAATCAACAGCAGCTGTCCCCGGTTGGGTAGTGTTGATGACCAGCTGGATCGCGCCGAGGTTGCTCATATTCACCGGTACTGTATTGCCAGTGCCACACGTAAAAGAAACAATACCCGGGGGAGGATTCCCGCAGAAGCCGGCATTTTCGAAGGCAGCGAACTGTATCGTCCGGGTCAGAGGCCCGCCGGCTGATGGAATTTCCACTTTGCTGAACGCCCCGGCGTTAGTATAGACCTCGACAATGAAATTGAAGCCCAAATCTGCGGCAAGTACTTCAAAAGTCACGGCGTTCGAGCCATCTGTTCTCAGGTCAATCCCGCCAAGGCCGGTCGCGACAAGACCGGTGTCGCGTATCGCGCTGGCGTCGGCGCCGTCCCATTGAACGGTTGTTACCCCGATAACGGTTCCATCGTTAGAAACGGTCAGGTTTCCTCCACTTATCGTTACTCTTGAACACTGATCCCCGCCGTCACAAACGCCGATCACCGAACCGTCGACCGCGTTTGAGATGGCGTTGGCGTTGATATCGCGCTGGCCACCTAAAATAGAGGAAGGTATCGCAGCGTCTGACACCTGAGAGGATGTCCCTGTGCCACCATTTACCACATCATTTGCAAAGTCGCTTACTGTAAATAAATCGATAGTCGCCGCGTTTGCTCCCATACTAAAGGCCAGTAAAATGGGAGTAGCGAGCCAGCTTGGTCTTAGTTTGTAATTCATTAGTTTTACTCCTACAAAGTTAGCAAATACCAGGTCTTACTGACCCACTTTCTTGCAGCAACGCGAATTTCATGACTATTCGTTGCGTGACGTATGCTATTGTCCAAGCGAATTTCATGCCAACTTTCTATAGTTATATATAAATCAATGAGATACCGATATTTCGAGGCATTCGATAAAATCCTCGCGGAACAAATTGTAAAATTATTCGACAGTATTAGCGCGGTTCAACGAAACTGCTTAACCCGCCACAATCGCGCAAGATTTCGAAATTTAACGATAAATAAAGCAGTTCTATCAAATAACACGCCCACACCCAGGGACCAAAAAAGTGGAAAAAAAACCGACATTGCTGGGAATTACTCGCATTTTTGGACTTGCGCAACACGTCCAACACGGATCCTGCGAATACAGGCATCGCTGGGCGGCTACTGATGAATGTGCAACTAGCCAAAAAATTTCAGTCGTTGCACGCTTGTCGCGGCAATATCTATTATCTTATGGTATGGGCGTCGCCCACAACAGATGGGCTCGCGGTCGGTTAAAATAGCCTGTGCAGGTAAAAATGGCGCGCCGATGATCGATCTTTGACAAATGCACGGGCGCCCCTCCTTTGATGTCTGATTCTAGAGAGAACAACATGACTGTGTTGAAAATTCTGACATTCGTAGTCACTGCCTTGCTTGTCACTGCATGCAGCGGCAATTTGACAGATCATGAGTTGGTCGAGCGCGCTAAGGACTTTCTCGACAAGGAAGACGTGGCTTCGGCTTCCATCGAGCTAAAAAACGCCCTCAAGCAGAACTCCAACAATATGGAGGCCCGCTGGTTATTAGGCAAAGTCCACCTGGAGGTTGGCAATGCGCCCGCCGCGGAAAAGGAATTGAGACGAGCCCGCGAACTAGGGATTGCAGACGAAGCTGTTGTTCTGCTACTGGCGCGTGCGTTCTTGCAGCAGGGCAAATACCAAGATGTGCTTAAACTCGATAACAGAGGTTATTCTGTTAAGACTCAGGCAGCGATGCTGGCAATGCAGGCCACCGCCAATATGGCGCTAGGCGAGCTCAACGCAGCGGAGGTCCAGATCGCCGAGGGGATTTCCCGACACCCAGACTCACCCGCTGTGCTCATCGAAGCAGCACGGCTCGCCATGGCGCGGGGCGAATTGGCAAAGGCCCGAGGCATTTTAGACACGTTGCTGAAAGATCACCCTGAAGAAGCATCTGCGTGGTCTTTATTGGGCGACGTATATCATCGTGATCAACAACTAGAGCGCGCGGAAGGGGCGCTATCTCAGGCCCTTGAACATCGTCCACACAACGATAATGACCGCCTTAAGCGCGCGTTGATCCGCATACAGCTCAAGAAATACGAGGACGCCCAAGCCGATATCGATCGCCTCAAACAACGCGTGCCGGAACACTTCGAGGTGAACTATGCGCAGGGTCTGGTGCATTTCCACCGGCAGCAATACTCACAGGCCAAGGAATCTTTCCAACACTCTGTCAATGCTTACAACCAATTCCTGCCTGCAATATTCTATCTCGGCGCAACCCATTACCTGTTGGGGAATCCGGCACAAGCGGTTGAGTATCTCTCTCGCTTTGTCTCGGCAAACCCGCAGAGCATTACCGGGCAAAAGCTCCTGGCGGAGGCCACTTTGCAGCAAGGTGATTTCGCGATAGTGGAACGTCTCATGCGATCGGTGGTGCACGCCAAACCGGATGACGTCGCGGCGCTTAACCTTTTGGCCGAGGCGCTTATGGGTCAGGGCAAGACCGAGGAAGGAGTGGCACTGCGGGAAAAAGTTGTCGCGCTGCAGCCCGAATCGGCAGTAGCTCGTACCCGTCTCGGCACCGGCTTGATCGCGAAAGGTGATGACGGTATGGCGATCGCGCAACTTAAGAACTCCCTGATGCTCGATCCTAACAACCGACAGGCCTACGAGATGCTCACACTGCTTCACCTTCGGCGTAAGGACTATGACGATGCATTCGATACTGCACACGCTTATCAAGAGAAATTCCCCGAACTAGCTCCACCTTACAACTTGCTGGGAGGGGTGCACCTTAACATGGGAGACCCGGAGGCGGCCCGACAGGCCTTTGAGAAGGCGCTTGAGATTGATCCTGGTTATATTTCAGCCAAGCAAAACCTTGCGACCCTGGCGATTCGCGACAAGGATTACGCGACCGCGCGGCAGCGGTACGAAGAAATTCTAGCGCAACACACCAACCATCTGGATACATTAATGAAATTAGCGATCCTTGATGAGCTCGAGAATCGTGAGCAGGACATGGTGAAACACCTGGAACAGGCCATCGCGGCATACCCAAATTCGGTTCAACCGCGCACTTCACTGGCCCGGCACCATTTATCAAAGGGCGAGCCTGAACAGGCGGTCGCCGCACTCGGTACGCTAGGAGAGAGCGAAATCGACAATCCCGAGGTCCTAGACGTGCTCGGCCGGGCGCAGCTCGCGCAGCGCGAAAGTAAGACCGCGCAAGTGACCTTAAGTCGGCTAGTAGCGCTGCAACCGGATTCGGCCGAGGCTCACCACCTGTTGGCACGAGCACATGCTCAACTCGGCGATGCCCAAGCGTCCAGGTCAGAACTTGAAGCAACCATCAAGCTTGATACCAACCATCTGCGCGCGCGGCTCGGACTCGCGAGGCTATTGCTGTTACTGCGGGATATACAAGGAGCCGAACGACAGTTGGCGGAACTCAAAGAGCGTGCTCCGGACGATCCGCAAGTATTGTATTTTGAAGCCTCGCTGGCCCGAGCCAGTGGAGATCCGGCGCAAGCGCTCGATATTTACACCAAGGTGTTCGAGGACGTTTCCAATTCGACCACCTTGGTGACGCTAGCAAATCAGAAATGGGGCATGGGTGACCAGGAAGGGGCCCTCTCGTTGCTCGAGCATTGGATAGAGACGCATCCGGATGATAATGCCGCACGATTGTGGCTCGCTAACGCGTACGGTAACCTGCAGCGGAACAATGCTGCCCTTGCCCAATACGAAACGGTACTGAAACAGTCCGCAGACAATCTCGTCGCGCTTAATAATATGGCGTGGCTTCTGCAAGACTCGGAGCCAAAGCGGGCATTGCAACACGCCGAAAAAGCGAATTCCTTGGATCCGAACTCAGCAGCCATCAGTGACACATTTGCATTTATGTTAATGAAAAATGGTGACATCGCGCGCGCTTTACGGGTAAGCGCGCGTGCAATTGAAAAAAGCGACGGCGATCTATCCATCTTGTATCACCGGGCGATGATCCTCGAAGCGGCCGGGCGCATTTCAGAAGCCAAGGACTTACTCGTTTCCGTGCTAGACAAGGCGCAAACATTTCCCGAACGGAAGCAAGCTGAGCAGTTATTGGCGCGACTGCAGGCTCAGTGATCGCGTTATGGGATTGCGACATGTGTTTGGTAGCGGCGAAATTAAAGTGTATCTGTGATGTAAGGAAATAGTCTGTAGCTTGCGCGATACCGAATTTGTTGTTCATACATCCGTTGCAGGCAGCATGTTTACTCACCCCAGAGGGGTAATTTCCGAGCGCGGCTTTATCTGTGAACTAAAGACAGCCGGTCGTACGGACTTGTAAGCGATATGACTCAGTCGTCATCGCGACTTGACTGAGAGATCCGCTCAATTACGGCCAACTTGTGAAAACCACTGCAAAGGCCTACGCTTCCCAATATCGTCCCCGGCTGATGGCACCATGGAACACCAGCCTATCCGGATCGCCTGATCGCATTATTTTTGGTTCTAACTTTTGTACTTATGGACGCACTGTTGTTGGGTTTTAAACACCTGGCACGCAATCGAAAGCGCAGTTCGATTGCACTCGTAATAGTTGGCTTTGGCGTCGTAGCCACCCTGCTTGCCGGCGGTTTCATCGAATGGATTTTCTGGGCAATGCGGGAAGCTACCATTCAGTCCCAACTCGGTCATATTCAAGTTGTGCGACCGGGTTATGTGTCGGCCGGCGCTGCGGATCCCTTTGCGTTTTTGCTCCCCGGTAAATCACCGATCCCAAGCACAGTTGAAAGTACTCCGGGAATCAAGGCCGTTGCCCCACGTCTCGCGTTCAACGGCCTGATAAGCCACAACGACACCACCGTTTCTTTCATCGGCGCGGGAGTTGACGCCACTAAGGAGTCCCATTTCACGGGTATTCGCATTACTGCTGGCCGGGGCCTGATTGAGAATAACAGTGAAGTAATTCTAGGGCGCGGGTTAGCACGAGATTTGGGCATAAAACCGGGTGCCACGGTGGTGCTTTTGGTCAACTTAACAAGCGGCGGCATCAATGCGGTCGAACTGTCGGTCGCTGGCCTATTTCGAACCGCAAGCAAGGCTTACGAAGACTCGGCGTTACGCGTTCCCATCGAGACGGCACAAGAACTGCTACGCTTGCAAGGCTCCCACGCCTGGCTGATTCTGTTGGATAAGACCGATGATACCGCCAAAATGATAAAACAATTGCGCGCTCGTTTCCCCAAAACGGAGGCCAACGTTGAGTTCGTGCCTTGGTATGAACGAGCGGAATTCTATAATAAGACGGTCTTGCTGTTCTCGCGGCAAATGTTTGTCGTACAAATTATTATTGCGCTGATCATTATCCTCAGCATATCTAACATGCTGGTTATGAATGTGTTGGAACGGACCGGGGAAATCGGGACACTTATGGCCATTGGCCTGAAACGCAGAAAGATCTTGCAGCAGTTCGTATCTGAAGGCGTGATTCTAGGAATCATTGGGGCAACCGTTGGGCTGGCGCTAGGTTTTATCCTCGCGCAACTAATTTCTGCGATCGGCATCCCCATGCCGCCCCCCCCAGGCATGGAGAAAGGCTACACCGGAGAGATTCAGCTCACATGGTCGTTGGTACTCAAAGCGTTTTTGCTCGCGACCATCACAACGACGCTCGCCGGACTGTATCCGGCGTGGAAGGCCTCTCGCCTAGAGGTCGTGAACGCACTGCGTCATAACCGATAGACCATTCGAGCGAGAACATGCGAATTCCCGCGTGCATTAGATCTGTTGGTAACAAGCCAGTTGCACGACCGCTCTGATGCTCAAACTCGCATTCCGAAATATATTCCGGCACCGAACGCGAACCGCGTTGACACTGGCGGCGATCGTATTTGGCGTCACCGGCCTGGTATTGAGCGGAGGGTTTATAGAGGATGTCTTCATGCAGTTACGTGAGGCGACGATCCACTCGCGACTCGGACACCTTCAAGTTTACCGTGAAGGTTACCTACAAGCTGCCAGGAAAGAGCCTTTTCGTTATCTGATCGATGAGCCTCAGTCGGTGACGAAACGCATTCGTAACATTCCGCACGTTGTCGATGTGATGGGACGATTGAATTTTTCCGGTCTGGCCAATACGGGCCATTCCCAGTTACCCATCATCGGAGAAGGCATAGAGCCCGAAAAAGAGGCACGCCTTGGCACCGCTGTAACGATTGTTTCAGGGCAACAACTTAGTGAGAGTGACATGTTCGGCATCGTTGTTGGTCAAGGTGTAGCCAACGCGTTGCAGATCGAACCAGGAGACGCATTAACATTGATGGTCAACACACTTGAAGGTGCGTTGAATACGTTGGAACTCAAGGTCGTTGGTGTCTTCCGCAGCTTCTCTAAGGACTTTGATGACCGCGCCGTACGCATTCCTTTGGCCGCGGCTCAGGAGCTGCTATACACCACGGCTATCCACAGCCTTGTGATCGCACTCGATGCGACCGAGCACACAACCACCGTAGCGATGGAAGCGGGAAGAACCTTACGCGGAGGTAGGTTCGACATCAAGACCTGGCACGAGCTAGCGGATTTTTACCGGAAAACCGTTCAACTTTATGAACGCCAATTCGGTATCTTGCAGTTCATCATTCTGGCGATGGTACTGCTGAGTGTTTCTAGCAGTGTCAACATGGCAATCCATGAGCGGACCGGTGAGTTCGGGACATTGATGGCCCTCGGCAGCCGCGGCAAGAATGTCTTCGCGCTGATATTAACGGAAAACGCGATACTCGGCGTGTTTGGTGCCGTTATCGGAATTTTGACCGGGGTGTTAGCAGCGTGGTTGATCTCCGCAGTCGGTATTCCAATGCCCCCACCTCCGAATTCGAACAGCGGCTATACCGCACATATCCGCATTGTGCCAACGGTGATCTGTCTGGCTCTTGTGGTGGGTTTGACAGCTACCGTTCTGGCATCGATCCTACCGGCGCGACGGGCGGCACGCATGCTTGTTGCCGATGCGCTACAGCAAAATGTATGAATACCAATTAAAGCAACCGTGCGCAGAGTAGCAATTGCTTCGCCAATGCCGCGGTCGCACCAGCTACAATAATTTCTTGAGGTACTGTTTAGTAAAGAGTTTGGCGGGTAACTTTCGTATAGTCATGGTACCGTAGTCCATAACTGAGCGCTCGCCTTCCTTTAAAGCATCCTCCATCACTAGTCGCGTGGGACGTATTTCACCTTCCATCTCCTCAAACTTCTGATAATAACAGGTCTTCAAGAGCCGATTGGAGCGCGTGTAAAACTCTGCTTTAAGGGGCCGACTATTCCTGCGATTGATCCAATACAGCACTCGGTGGTAAGTCACACCTCGGCGCGCTGCTATGAGCTCCAACGTGAAGTACTCTCGTCCGTCGATGTTTTCGGTTCGCAGAATCCTGGCTTTGTAATCCCCGGCAAAGTTCGCTCGTGCAAGGTCTCCATTGGCGACCTGGCCCGTCAAACGCTGCGAAAGCGGCAGCCGCACGGGTTGGGTTACCTTTGGAAGGAAAACCCAGAGATTGTGTCCTTTCATCAGCAAGACCTGGCCACGATCTATTGCCGGCGCGGTAGTCATTACCAGGGTGTTTTCGTTGCCCTTGGATAAGATGCGATACGCTCTCACATCAGGTTGGCGACGGGGTGAATAGGTGGTGATGGTCACGTCGACCTGAAAACCTTGTTGGGGGAAGCGAATACGATCTGCCAGTTGCACGATACGATTCGCGTCGATTTGCGCGGGCCCCGTCTTTGCGGAGGCTGCATGCTGAATAGCAGTCGAACCGAGCAAAAATCCTACAATCAGCAAGGTAGGGATTATCGAACGCAGCAAAACCGACGACATTTCCATCAATTACCTACTTCTCTTAACTAGCTTCTACTAGTATAAAGCGTGTTATGAGCGTCGTCCGGGTCGAAAACGTCTACAAAGTGTATCCACTGGGCAAACGCAAGGTGCGGGCGCTGCGAGACGTCTCCATGGTGGCTAACGAGGGGGAATTTCTGGCGATTGCGGGACCGTCGGGCAGCGGCAAAACCACACTGCTCAATCTGATCGGGTGTATTGATACCCCGACAAAAGGTTCGGTTTATATCAAGGACATAGAAGTGAGTCGCAGGACACCCGACCAACTCGCCGATCTGCGCGCGCAGACCTTGGGATTTATATTTCAGACTTTCAATCTGCTACCGGTCCTAACGGCGTGGGAAAACATAGAATATCCACTGCTAAACCGGAAGGAACTCACCAAGCAAGAACGACGCGAACGGGTAAAACGCTATCTCAAAATCGTAGGCCTGCGCCAATTTGCCCAGCACAAGCCAAACGAACTCAGCGGCGGTCAACGCCAACGGGTAGCGATTGCCCGAGCCCTGGCTGGCCGTCCGAGTATCGTGCTGGCCGACGAACCGACCGCAAACTTGGATCAAAAGACCGGCGGCGGCATCCTGCGGCTGATGAAGATCATCAACCAGGAAGAAGGGACGACATTCATTTTTTCGACGCACGACGTCCGCGTGATGAACATGGCCGACCAGATTATCTACATTCGTGACGGTAAATTAATCCGGAGAAAACAAAAAGATGAGAATATTCTGCGCAGTGCGGTGCAATAGACGCAGCGTGTTTTTGGCCTTGTGCGTACCATGGGCCGTCCATGCCTGGGCTACATCTACCGCGCAGGCCGATATTGAATATCACACAAGTTTACCGATAGCGTCGATTGAAACTCAGTGGGTCGAGCATATACCCGAAAGCATTAACAACAGCGTCGAATCAATCGATTTCGCGATGGCCGGCTTTGACACTCTTGACATTCTCGCAAGGTCGGGCACGGGCATAAACAGCTGGCGTTATTCAAATAACAACTCAGGTGTCGTAATTATCGCGGATGATGTCTCAACACAACAACATGCGGACACAACCAGCGTAGCTCAAAGTGCTGTTGAGCTCTTGTCGCAGAAAACTGACAGTACAGATCAATCAGAACCTAAATCAATGGAGGATCTTTTCTCAACCAAAGAGAAAGCCACGAGCGATGAAACGAAGAGCGAATCAAGGGAAGACCTGTTTGGTTTGGAGGATGAGGATAAACAAGGGAAAGAACAGCGGGGATGGAGTATCGCCGGCTATTATCAAAACGAACTGGCCTACACCTACCTCGATCCGAGTCATTACTCCAAGTGGCGCAACACCCTGCAACTTGGATCTAAGGGTCGGTTTAGTGATCGCGTCTCGTGGAAGGCAAGCGCACGAGTTGTTTACGATCCTATCTACGACCTGGATGACTTTTACTCAGACGACGTAAAGGACGACCAGGGGTTTTATGGCCAGGTTCGCGAGACTTTTCTTGATATCGCGGGAACACTCGATTTTCGCCTCGGCCGTCAGCATATCGTCTGGGGCGAGGTGGTTGGGGTCTTTGTCGCAGACGTGGTCTCGGCGCGGGACTTACGGGATTTCCGCGCTACCGACCTGGATCAATTGCGCATCCCTCAATGGGCCGCCCGCGGCGAATATTTTAAAGGCGATTTTCACGCGGAAGCTATCTGGATCCCCTACATGACCTACGACGATATCGGCGTATTCGGTGCGGAATTCTATCCCCTGCAGTTGCCGCCGCCACCGGGATTGGGTGTACGCGTGCTCGATGAAGACCAGCCACAGGATTTGTCCGATTCTGCGTACGGGGCGCGAGCATCGTATCTGTATGAAGGCTGGGACTCCTCGCTATTTTATTACCGAAGTAGGGATCGTTCGCCCGCCTTCGCGCGGAGCATCTCTGCGGAGTCACCGTCGACGTTGTCATTCCGCCCAATCCATGAACGCATCCACCAACTCGGTGGTACGCTCACGAAGGACTTCGGTCCTGCGGTGTTCAAGGCGGAAGCTGTATACACCAAGGATCGGTTATTCAGTGTGAACCACCTCTCGAATCCCGATGGATTGATCCAAAAGGATAAGCTCGACTACGTGCTGAGTCTGGATTTCGTCTTTGCCAAGGATACTCGCCTGAATGTTCAATTTATTCAACAATGGATTCCGGACCATATACCCACCATGACCCAGGAAAAAACCGAGAGCAACCTATCGCTGTTCTTCAGCACCCGGGCGCCCCACCCGCATGTCGAGCCCCAATTGTTTTACTTGCGCAATGTCGACCGTAACGAGTGGCTGTTGCGGGCGCAGATATTGTGGGAGATCAACCAGAATTGGCATGTAAACGCCGGCGTCGACGTTTTTGAGGGCCCGGGCGGGGGCACGCTCGACAATCCGAATTCTGGTCTGATCGGACAGTTCGACGCGAAAGATCGGGTGTTTTACGA
>CAMYKK010000080.1 GCA_947258975.1 uncultured Gammaproteobacteria bacterium | reverse complement strand
CGACGCGCTCTATAAACAAGATAAAGTCAAGCACATCCTTGTGCGTCATGAGCAGGGTGCCGCCCATGCCGCGGATGGTTATGCGCGGGCGACTGGCAGGGCGGGTGTGGTATTAGTGACGTCGGGGCCCGGCGTCACCAATGCCGTGACTGGGATAGCGACGGCTTACATGGATTCCATCCCTCTGGTCGTGCTTTCCGGCCAAGTGCCCACCAGTTTGATCGGTGACGATGCTTTTCAAGAAGTTGACGCGGTTGGAATCACCCGGCCATGCGTCAAACACAACTTCTTGGTCAAGGACGTCAATGATCTTGCGATGACTATCAAAAAGGCATTTTACATCGCCACCACCGGCCGGCCGGGTCCGGTGCTCGTTGATATTCCGAAGGATGTCACGGCCCATAAAACGGAATACGTTTATCCCCAGTCCTTGACGATGCGTTCTTACGCACCGGTGAACAAGGGTCACCCTAAACAGATCAAGCGGGCGGTGGATCTCATCCTCGAGGCGAAACGACCAGTTATTTACACCGGCGGCGGTGTCGTATTGGCTGAATCCGCGGATGTGTTGGTCGAGTTGGTGCAAACCCTTGGTTATCCGTGCACCAATACCTTAATGGGATTGGGGTCGTATCCTGCAGATGATCCGTTGTTCCTGGGCATGCTGGGCATGCACGGCACCTATGAGGCAAACATGGCCATGCATGGCTGCGACATGATGCTGGCGATCGGTGCCCGCTTCGATGACCGCATCACGGGTGAGTTGGCCAAATTCGCCCCTCACGCGCGAATTATACATATTGACATTGATCCGTCTTCGATCGGTAAGAACGTGCGGGTCGAAATCCCGATCGTTGGTGACGCCAAGTTGGTGATGAAGGACTTGCTCAAGGAAATAAAAAAGCGTGACGCGGGGCCCGATTCCGAGGCGGTAAAACAGTGGTGGACGCAGATCGATAAATGGCGGTCGGTAGATTGTTTGTCCTATGACAAGAACTCCGATCTGATTAAACCCCAGTACGTCATCGAAAAACTTTTCGAAATCACCAATGGCGAGGCCTTCGTGACGTCAGACGTCGGCCAACATCAGATGTGGGCGGCCCAATACTATGGATTCAATAAAACGCGGCGGTGGATAAATTCCGGTGGATTGGGGACTATGGGCTTCGGTTTGCCGGCCGCAATGGGCGTACAGTTGGCCTTCCCGGAAGAGCCCGTAATTTGTGTGACCGGTGAGGCCAGCGTAATCATGTGCATACAGGAACTTTCCACGTGTAAGCAGTATGACCTGCCGATAAAACTGGTAAACCTCAACAACCGATATATGGGCATGGTGCGGCAGTGGCAGGAATTCTTCTATGATCGTCGATATTCTCATTCTTATATGGATGCGCTGCCCGATTTTGTCGCGTTGGCGGAGAGTTTTGGGCACGTAGGTTTGCGTATCGAAAAACCGGGTGAAGTGGAAGGCGCCTTGCAGGAAGCGCTGGAATTGAAGGATCGGCTGGTGTTCATGGATTTCATAACCGACCAAACCGAAAACGTGTACCCGATGATTGCGGCGGGTAAAGGACACAATGAGATGCACCTCAAACCCACCGATGGCGAGGTTCCGCCAGAGCGGGAACTGGCATAGTGCGGCACATAATCTCAATTCTGCTTGAAAATGA
Source organism: uncultured Gammaproteobacteria bacterium (assembly GCA_947258975.1). Lineage (GTDB taxonomy): Bacteria > Pseudomonadota > Gammaproteobacteria > Arenicellales > JAANXG01 > CALZGZ01. The sequence goes on along the minus strand of CAMYKK010000080.1, from coordinate 11,123 downwards.
AGCAGGCGCTCTATCTCGGGTCGCAGGTTTGTTTTCTGCCCGCGGATACAATATCGAATCGCTCACTGTCGCGCCGACCCACGATCGTACGCTGTCGCGAATGACGGTGGTTACTTTTGGTTCGGATGAGATCATCGAGCAGATAGTAAAACAACTCAATAAGCTCGTGGATGTCGTCAGATTGCAGGACCTCACCGAAGGTGCGCATATTGAACGTGAGTTGATGTTGGTAAAAGTAAAAGCGCTTGACAACGCCAGGGAGGAAGTCAAGAGATTAGTGGAAATTTTCCGCGGACGCATCATCGATGTTACCAATGCCACTTATACGCTGGAGCTTACTGGGACTGTTGAAAAGCTCGATGCCTTTGTGAAGGCATTGGACGTCACCGAAATTATCGAAGTCGCCAGGTCGGGAGTCACCGGCATATCGCGTGGGGACCGCGCGCTGAGCGCGTGAATCTATCTGATCGAGCAACAGCGAGGTAGTAATGAAAGTCTATTATGACAGTGACGCAGATCTGAACATCATTCGTGACAAGAAAGTGGCCGTCATAGGTTATGGTTCGCAAGGTCACGCGCATGCCAATAATCTCAAAGATAGTGGTGTCGACGTGGTGGTGGGTCTCCGGGCGTCATCCGATTCCTGGCGTAAAGCGGAGAACGCGGGTATGACCGTGTTGGAGGTCGCAGGAGCAGTGGCCGAGGCTGACGTGATCATGATACTGGTCCCTGACGAAAGACAGGCTGAACTGTATGCCAGCGAGATAGAACCGAACATGAAATCGGGCGCCGCACTGGCATTCGCGCACGGATTCAACATCCATTTCGAATTTATCAATCCACCGGCAGGTATCGACGTATTCATGGTGGCGCCTAAGGGCCCCGGTCACTTGTTGCGCTCCACCTTTCAGGAAGGCGGTGGTGTCCCATGTCTCATCGCTATTCACCAGGACGCCTCCGCGCAGGCCCGTGACATGGCTTTGTCATATGCTGCCGGTATCGGTGGTGGCCGCTGCGGGGTGATCGAAACGACGTTCCGGGAAGAGACCGAGACCGATCTATTTGGAGAGCAAACTGTGCTGTGTGGCGGTGCGACATCGTTGATTCAAGCCGGCTACGAGACCCTGGTCGAAGCTGGTTACGCGCCGGAAATGGCCTATTTCGAGTGTTTACACGAACTCAAGTTGATCGTCGATCTGATTTATGAAGGCGGTATTGCGAATATGCGTTATTCCATTTCCAACACGGCAGAATACGGGGATCTGACACGTGGCCCGCGCGTTATCAACGATAATGTCAAAGCGGAAATGAAAAAAATCCTCGCGGAGATTCAATCCGGCCAGTTTGCCAAAGAATGGATGGCGGAAAATGCAGCGGGCAAACCCCGGTTCGAGGCGTTACGTGAATCAGCGGCGCAGCAGCCCATCGAAAAAGTCGGGGCGCAGCTTCGTGGCATGATGCCATGGATCGAGGCCGGTAAGGTCGTCGATAAAAACGTCAACTGATCAATACTGCGCAAAGTATTGTCGAACACTGCAACTGGTGATCTCGGTAACGTGACGTCACCAGCGTGTATCCCGTGAATGTAGATTCTCACCCTCTGTTGGCAAAGGAAGGATGGTTATATACCGCACTGACCGTCATCGCGGCGGCGATGGTGACTATTATCGCGGGATTCTGGTGGTCGTTACCGTTTTGGTTGGCAGCGGTTTTCGTTATCCAGTTTTTTCGCGATCCTAAACGCGAGATTACGGATCTGCCGGACGTAGTCGTCGCGCCAGCGGACGGGAAAGTGGTGTTCGTGGGAACCGCCACAGATCCGTATTTAAATCGCACTGCGGTCAAGGTTAGTATCTTCATGAATGTCTTTTCGGTCCATTCCAACCGCTTACCCGTAACCGGACAAGTAGAAAGGATCTGGTACACGCCGGGGAAGTTTTTCAATGCCGAACTGGATAAGGCTTCCGAGCTCAACGAGCGTAACGCAGTATGGCTCAGGGCCGAAAACGGCGAAGATGTTGTGTGTGTGCAGGTGGCAGGACTGATCGCAAGGCGTATACTGAGTTACATCGATACTGGACAATACGTGCAGCGTGGCCAGCGGTATGGGTTTATCCGTTTTGGATCTAGGGTTGATTTGTATTTATCCGAGCACTTTCGATCCTCGGCCAGGCTTGGTGACTGGGTCTCCGCAGGAACGGACGTGCTGGGACATTTCGCAGCCTAGCAGCTGGCAATGAGCCGGAATTTCCGCAATGACCGCCAAACACGAACTTAAACCTCACGAGCCCCTCGATGTTTCGGCGAAACGCGTCGGTCGCAAGGGCATCTATATCCTGCCGAATCTATTCACAACCGCGAGTTTGTTTGCGGGATTTTATGCCATTGTCCAAGCCACCAAGGGTCAATTCGAGACTGCGGCAATTGCGATATTTATCGCCATGGTGATGGACGGCTTGGACGGCCGGGTGGCGCGCCTAACCTCTACCAGCAGCGATTTCGGCGTCGAATACGACAGTTTGGTGGACATGGTTTCGTTCGGGCTCACTCCGGCACTGGTGATTTACGAATGGGCATTGATGCATACCGGTAAGTTGGGATGGCTGGTGGCATTTCTGTACGTTGCAGCTGCTGCCTTACGACTGGCCCGTTTCAATACGCAGAAGGTAAACGATAAACGCTATTTCCAGGGGATGCCAAGTCCGGCCGCGGCCGCGCTGCTGGCCGCCTCGGTGTGGGTCATGGACACCTATGGATTACAGGGCCGGGGCATGCAAGGGCTGGCCTTAGTTTTGACATTCGCCACCGCGGCGGCGATGGTCAGCAATATACGTTACCGCAGTTTCAAGGATCTGGATCTCAAGGGCAAGGTTCCATTCGTGGCCTTACTGGTTGTGGTTCTGGTCTTTGTACTGATTGCCTTTGATCCGCCGCGGGTGTTATTCGTACTCTTCTGTGGCTACTTTTTATCCGGCCCGGTCACCGGGCTTGTGGCCAGGCTGCGCAAACGGCGTCCCACAATAGAGGAATCTTGATCAGACTTGTAGCACTTGAATTCAACGGCGCGACGAGGCTACACTTACGCCATGAACTCACCCTGCAATGCTGCTGTAGCTGTTAACCGCGCCCGTTGCGCTGGCGTGCGCGTGCGCATGCATGAGCGGCTTCCCACCCTGCTGCTGCGCCGCTAGGCGCATAGATACCATCCCTCTCTTAAGCCGAATATTTATTGTTTCGCCTCAACAGCGAAGCTGAAGCATGATTGATTTTCGGAGCAAGACCATGAAAGAGCAGCTGATAATATTTGATACAACTTTGCGAGATGGAGAGCAGAGTCCGGGCGCATCTATGACCCAGGAGGAGAAGATCCGCATCGCCAAAGTTCTTGAAAAGATGCGGGTCGACGTTATCGAAGCCGGTTTTCCGGCGGCCAGTGAGGGAGATTTCGAAGCCGTGGCGGCGGTGGCGGGGCACATCAAAGACAGCACCGTGTGTGGTTTGGCGCGGGCCGTGGAGCACGATATCGATCGGGCCGCCGAGGCGGTCAAGCCGGCCATATCATCACGCATCCATACCTTTATCGCCACGTCGCCAATACACATGCGCGAGAAGCTGCGCATGGAACCCGATGACGTGCTCGCGCAGGCAGTGTGGGCAGTGAAGTACGCGCGTCAATTTACGGATGATGTCGAATTTTCCCCGGAAGACGCCGGACGATCGGATTTAGATTTTCTCTGCCGCGTAGTAGAGGCCACGATTGCCGCCGGCGCGGGCACTATCAACATCCCGGACACCGTGGGCTACAACGTGCCTTCCCAATTTGGAAATGTGATCAAGCAGCTAATAGTCCGTGTGCCAAATTCAGACCAGGCGGTTTTTTCTGTGCACTGTCATAATGATCTGGGTCTGGCGGTTGCGAACTCCCTGGAAGCGGTGATGCACGGAGCGCGGCAGGTGGAGTGCACCGTGAACGGTCTGGGGGAGCGTGCCGGAAATGCGTCTCTGGAGGAGATCGTCATGGCAGTGCGTACACGCCAGGATGTGTTTCCCTGTGATAGCAAATTGGATACCACGCAGATCGTTCCGGCGAGCCGCCTGGTGTCCAACATTACCGGGTTTCCGGTGCAGCCCAACAAAGCGGTAGTCGGCGCCAACGCTTTTGCGCATGAGTCCGGGATACATCAGGACGGGGTGATCAAGAAACGGGAAACTTATGAAATTATGCGTGCCGAGGATGTCGGCTGGGCGGCAAACCGGATGGTGCTGGGTAAACATTCTGGTCGTAATGCGTTCAGGACCCGGCTTAAAGAGCTGGGTGTGGAATTCAAGACCGAGGAGGAACTCAATTCTACGTTTTCGCGCTTTAAATCTCTTGCCGATAAGAAGCACGAAATCTTCGACGAAGATTTGCAGGCTTTGGTGACCGAAGAGGGTCTCGACCAAGAGGCGGAGCGCTTCAAGCTTGTCACCTTGCACGTATGTTCGCAAACGGGGGAAACCCCGAAAGCCACAGTAACCTTGTCGGTCGATGGTGTCGAGAGCACCTCAGTCGCCGACGGCAGCGGCCCGGTGGATGCGACATTTAAAGCCATGGAAAAAATCGTGAATAGCGGCGGCCAACTGCAGCTTTATTCTGTCAGCAACATTACTAGCGGCACGGATGCCCAGGGTGAGGTCACAGTGCGGTTGGAAAGAGGTGGCCGTATCGTCAATGGGCACGGTGCCGATACCGACATTGTTATCGCTTCGGCAAAGTCTTACATCATGGCGCTGAATAAGCTGATGACCCAAAGCGATCGGCAGCACCCGCAACACAGTCAGCCTATTTAAAGTGATTGATCAGCGGCCGTTGTGTCAACTGCCTATTGCAGCGCGTCTCGCCTGCTCTGTTCATGTCACGCAGAAGGGATCGCCGCAGCGTCGCGTCCGAGAAATGAAGGCATTTGACTTTCCAGAATTCGCGGCTGGACTAGTGGTGGCGCTATCTTGGTGCCGGCCCGGTCAGGAACGCCATAAGCTGTACTTCCTCCGACCTTTGGCCGCGGCGATATACGGCGTGTCGTCGCGGCTTCCGGGTGCCCGGTCCCGTCGCCATCATCCGGGTCCCTGGGGGCGATGTATGGATTCGCCGACTGCGGCGCGATGTATCAAACCATGGATCGTTTGAGCCGGCGTCAAAAACATTGTCTCGGTGTCATGGATATCCAGATGTGGGAGGCGCGCAGCAATACTGATGTCGGAGAACACGAGGAACCGGTCAACGTCTCCGATCAATCTCTATGCATAACGCCGCCCCGAGACCCATGGCGGTCTCTTCAGCACGAAGTGGCTGTGTGCGTTCGCTGTGAGCTTCACAAGACCCGCGCACAAACGGTGTTCGGTACGGGCAGTGAGTCGGCGGACTGGATGTTTGTGGGGGAGGCCCCCGGCGCCGAAGAAGATCGGCAGGGACTTCCATTTGTTGGTCGCGCCGGAGGGTTGTTGACGGCGATGATTGTCGCGTTGGGTGCGCGCCGCGAGGAGGTTTATATTGCGAATGTTCTCAAATGCCGGCCGCCCAATAATCGTGATCCATTGGGGGTGGAAGTTCGCGAATGCGAGGCATATCTCCATCGACAGGTAGCCCATGTTAATCCGAAGATCATCGTAGCATTAGGGCGATTTGCGGCGCAGTCTTTGGTAAAAACCACGCGTCCTATCGGCAAGCTGCGCCAACACGTGTTCACGTTCGAGGGCTCCGAGATTCCATTAATCGTCACCTACCATCCCGCATATTTATTGCGTAATCCACTCGATAAGAGAAAAGCGTGGCAAGATCTGACTCTGGCCAAGAGGGTGCTGGACCGGACATGAGCGCGCTGCCGACAGCTGTTCGACCGTACTTTCGTGCGATGCAGCAACAAGATGTCGATAAGGTGATCGCAATAGAACGCCGCGTCTATGAATTCCCGTGGACAATCGGCATTTTTCAAGACTGTATAAAGATTGGTTACGTGTGCCGGGTATTCGAGAATCAGTCGGATATCGTGGCCTATGGCATCATGTCGGTGGGCAACGGAGAATGCCATATTCTCAACGTCTGTGTGGCGCCGGAACATCAAAGCCGGGGACTGGGCAGGCTGATGGTGGATCGTCTCACCGCCATTGCAAAACGTAACAAAGTCCGTATTGCGTTTCTGGAAGTTCGGATATCTAACGAGAGGGCATTCGAACTTTACTGCGGCATGGGTTTTAATGAGGTCGGTCGTCGCGAAGACTACTATCCCGCAACCGGAGGGAAGCGGGAGGGCGCGCTGGTTCTGGCAAAGATGTTGTACTGATATTTACGGGCTAGTTTTGGTATATCAGAATCTTTTGCCCCAGGCGCAGGACGTCATTGACATGAATAGCGTTCCACCGGGCTAATTGTCTCACAACGACATCGTGGCGCTGAGCGATTGCCCACAGTGTGTCCCCGGACCGAACCCGATAGACCATCGTGCGACCGCCGGTGGATCTTTTTTTGGTTATGCGACGCTTGGTCTCACGTGCCGAGGCGTAACGCCGGTGTGAAACAGGGACCAACAAGTAGCGTCCTTCACGAAGGGATGATCCACGTATTTTGTTGGAAGTTTTAATTGCACTGACCGTTACGCCGTAGCGCCGGGCTATGGTGCTTAGTGTGTCGCCACGCTTAATACGGTGCCGTAGCCAACGCATCCGCCGGTCGGGAGTGAGCGCAGCGATCTTGCCCTGTACATGCGGATAATTTGCTACGGGCACCAACAAACGATGTGGACCATCTGGATCGGTAGCCCAGCGGCGGAATGCCGGATTGAGATTGCGCAATTCAGAGTTCGGTATGCCCGCCAACTCACTGACCACGGAAAGATCCACTTGCGACTTCGTATCGACCTCGGCGAAATATTTTTTATTGACGATTGGATCGAGCCGTAGTCCGTAACGGGCGGGATCCAGGATAATATTTTTTAACGCGATTAACTTTGGAACGTAACGTCGTGTTTCTGCTTTGAGTCGCAGGTTTGGGTAGCTGGTGTCGCGACCACGTTTGCGATTATAGGCAATCGCCCTGTGCACACGATTTTCGCCGGCGTTATAAGCGGCGAGCGCAAGAAACCAGTCACCGTTGAATTCCTTGTGCAGTTTTTGGAGATAGTCCAACGCCGCTTGTGTTGCCCGTACTACATCGCGGCGCCCGTCGTACCACCAGTTTTGTTTGAGGCCGTAGTGCCGGCCAGTGGACGGAATAAATTGCCACAGGCCCGCGGCATGGGCCCGGGAATAAGCGTTCGGCTTGAATGCGCTCTCGATACCTGGCAACAACGCGATCTCCATCGGCATGTTCCGTGTTTCAACTTCTTCGACGATATAGAAAAGATACCGTCGGGCACGTTCCACGACGCGGTGTAGATACTCGGAGCGGGATTGATACCAGCGTTCGTAGTGTTGCACGTATTGGTTGTCGAGGGCGGGGAAGGAAAATCCCGCGCGAATCCGGTCCCACAGATCTCGATGCACCGGCGCCGCCGCTTCGGCTATGCTCAAATGAGGTTTTGACCATCCGCGCCCAGGCTTTCTGACCGTTGTTCCCGCCGGGTCTATTTGTTGCGAGTCTGCAACAGTATCGCGATGCGCCTGATCAGCGGGGTTTCCGGGTGACAGCGACTGGATCGCGCATCCGCCGAGCAACACGCCCCCCAGTACAATCCCCAATGTCTTTATTCTTATATTACGCATAGATGGCCTTGGGAACTAAATGGTACGTTTCTACATGTTCTTAGTCAATTGTAGACCAGAGCTTGTATCTGTTGCGATCGATGTGTAAAAACCCGTTAATGAAATCTGTACACTGTTTTGACGGACAATGGTATACGACCGACTTGGGCCGTTCCCTGGTTGCGGCGGAGCGTGAGCGTTTGACGCATTTATTGCCCGGGCTTTATGGACCCATTGCACTCCAGGTCTCGCGCAATCGATATCCAAAAATGCTGGATGCGAGCGAAGCATTGTCGCATGTGTATGTAGATGATCAATTTGATAATGTGGATGGGAAAGTTGCGGTGTCGGCAACGGCTGAGGCATTGCCGTTCGATGCCAAGTCTATCGGTGTGGTCTTGCTGCCCCATGTTCTCGAGTTCAGCGAAGATCCTCATCAAGTGCTGCGAGAGGCAAATCGAGTCCTGGTTCCGGAAGGTCATTTGGTATTGTTGGGCTTTAATCCAATGAGTTTGTGGGGACTGCGAAACTTGGTGGCAGGCGGGGATGAATATCCTTGGAACGGACGGTATTATCGCTTATCCCGGGTGAAGGACTGGTTGCAGCTACTGGGTTTCGAGATAAGTTTGGGGGCAATGGCGTATTATCGGCCTCCAGCATCGTCTGAAAAATTGAATAAGCGCTTTATGTTTCTTGACAATATCGGTGATCGTTGGTGGCCATTAATGGCGGCGGTTTATATGTTGATTGCGCGAAAGTGTGAGATCGGCATTACGCCGATCACACCGAGCTGGAAGAAGAAGCAGCAGCTGGCGCCCGGCCTGGCGGAGCCAGTAACAAAAAACAGTTGAGCGTGACACATGTAGAAATCTACACCGACGGTGCTTGCCGGGGGAATCCGGGCCCAGGGGGTTGGGGAGCTATTTTGAACAGTGGTGAATTCGAAAAGGAACTCAAAGGCGCGGCTCGCGAAACGACCAACAACCGCATGGAATTGATCGCCGCGATCAAGGCACTAGAGGCGCTCAAAAGACCGTGCCGCGTGACTTTGTATACCGATTCCAGTTACGTGAAAAACGGTATAACCGAATGGTTACCGCGGTGGAAACAACGGGGTTGGCGAACGACGAACAAAAAGCCAGTCAAGAACGTCGATCTGTGGCGGCGTTTGGAAGAGTTATCCGCCAGACATGATGTCACGTGGCGTTGGGTAAAGGGTCATGCTGGAACCCCCGGGAACGAGCGCGCCGATGAATTGGCCAATTTGGCAATCGACAAACTTTTGATGACTAAAAATCAATCATGAAGACCCGGCAAATCGTACTGGATACTGAGACAACCGGTCTCGATCCCGACCTTGGACACCGCATCATTGAGATCGGATGTGTCGAACTCATTAACCGGCGACGCACCGATAACACTTTTCAGCAATATCTCAACCCGGAACGCGATATAGATGAAGGCGCTCTCGAGGTACACGGCATCGACAACGACTTTTTAGCTGACAAACCCCGGTTCATAGATGTTGTCGATGATTTTCTGGGTTATGTCCGGAATGCGGAATTGATTATTCACAACGCGGCCTTTGACACCGCGTTTATCAACCGAGAACTTGATGCGCTCGGTAGGGACCTGGGGGTCATTGGAGACTATTGCACGATTTTGGATACCTTGGCGTTGGCGCGCCATGCTCACCCAGGCCAGAGGAACGATTTGAACGCCTTATGCAAGCGCCACGGCGTTGACAACTCGCAACGTACCCAGCATGGAGCGCTGTTGGACGCGGAAATTTTGGCGGATGTATATCTGGCCATGACCGGTGGCCAGACCGCTTTGCTACTCGATGGTATGGAAGCAGGGGCAAAAGGAGCCACCGGAAACACAAATAGCCGCGTGAACACACACGAAGCACTGCCGGTGATTCCACCCTCGGCAGAAGAGTTGGCCGCGCACGAATCATGGATACAGCGGCTCGAAAGGGAGATCGAAGCACCCTGTATATGGCGACGTATCGATGAGCAGTCGTAAACCTGATACATAGGGGCTATACTGATTGGGCAGCCGCTGCAGGGGGCGGCCTCATGTCGTTGATTTGATCAGGTGGTTGACGCGAGTGACTATGATCGTCGCAAATCTGCTGGGTGCAATATCTCTGTCGGGGAGCAGTCTCGCCGGGCGGTGCTTGGCGAATGGAAACTTTTCCGGTGTAAATCTTTCCAGTGCTCGTTTATGCGGTGTGAATTTTCGTGGCGCTGATTTGTCGCGCGCGGATCTGACCGAGGCTGATCTCTCAGGAGCGGATCTTACCGGTGCCGATCTTTATCAAGCGAAACTGTGTGGGGCGCGATTATACGGTGCCGATCTTTCCAACGCTGATTTGACATCAGCTGATCTCACTGATGCCAAGCTCGCCGGCGCGTCTTTGATTAGCACGACCCTGTCGGGAGCCTGCTTGCGCGGTGTGTCCATGTCCGGCGCAAACTTGGAATCCTCGAATCTGTATGAGGCGGACCTGAGCGGGGCCAACTTGGCGGGCACAAATCTGTCGCAATCGAATCTCGTGCTGGCCAGGTTGACCGGGGCTAATCTTTTCGCCGCGAAATTGATTGGCACCCGACTTGGCAGTGCCAAGCTGGACGGTGCCAAGCTGGATGGAGCAGACCTTACCGCAGCCCGTTTAAACAATGCCTACATGACGAAAACGAATCTATTCGGCGTGGAATTGCATCAGGCTTGCTTGTCCCACGCGACGTTGGAGGAAGTGAACCTTACGGGTGCTGATCTCACGGGAGTTGACTTGGGTTGGGCGGACCTAAGCGGCGCCATTATGTCGCGTGCCGATCTTGGTTTTGCAAATCTTTCCGGCGCGAATCTGACGGAGGCCGACATGTGGTCCGTTAAGATGCGGGGCTCGCAATATCCGGGCACCGATCTCAGGGGGACCAATCTCCGTGGAACCGGTGTGTGTCAGGCGACCGCTCTATCTCAATTTCCTGATATTGTGTATTCAGCGAGAACACGTTGGGACCAGCCGGGTCAGTCAGCGCGAGTGCGTGTGCACGTTTCTGATTTAAATTTATCTCCCCGGCCGCAGCAGACGCGCATCGCCAGACGTCAGTCTACTACATTATTTTCGCGAGTGATGAGATTACTCAATCGAGAACTTGTCTAGCCCGCTATGGGTCTCGCTCCAGGCACGGCGCTCAGCTGCGCGAATCCTGCGCCTGTATCCAGGATGTTGGCGGAAATGGGTTAATAGACCGCCTCGACGTTTAATCCGTTTTTCCTAAGTAGTGCAAGCATCCCGCTAGCACCTGGTAAATGCAGAGCGCCAACTGCGATAAATGCATTACCTTCGCGTAACCGCGGATAAATTCTCGCTACCATTTTGATATTTCGCTCGATAA
>CAMYKK010000079.1 GCA_947258975.1 uncultured Gammaproteobacteria bacterium | reverse complement strand
ATGTGTTCTTTCACGACAAAATGATGGGCGCGACCTCTGCTAACAGTCACACAAAGCAGCCACTCGGCCGAAATCCTTGTACGGCTCTTCAGTGCCCGTAGCCGTCGTTCCCGGAAAACATCCGAACGAGTTTTTGCGCTGCAACATGGCAGTCTCCGGACGACCCAATCCCGTCATTGGCGTATGTTCCGTAAAGCCGACGTTCGCCCAGCGTTCCCATCCGTTCACTAGCTATCGACGATCGCCATGGAGAAAGTTGACCCAAAGAAGCAGCTCAAGCATCTCTACGGTGCCTCGGTTAGAACGATCGCCCTGGTCGAGGTACCGGCGCTGAACTTCCTGATGATAGACGGCGAGGGAGATCCCAATACTACCCAGGCTTTTACAGATGCAGTGGAAGCCCTGTATTCCGTATCCTATACCGCGAAGTTCATGGTAAAGAAGGGCCCCCTTGCCATCGATTATGGCGTCCTGCCCCTGGAGAGCCTGTGGTGGACCGACGATATGGCGCAGTTTAGCCCGAACAACAAGGGCATCTGGAAATGGACCGTCCTAATCATGCAGCCGCAGTGGGTGACGGCTGATCTCGTGCACGACGCCAGGCAACAAGCGGCCAAGAAGAAGGCGCTCCCGTTGCTTCCGGACCTGCGTTTCGAATCCTTTGAAGAAGGTAAGGCCGCGCAGGTGCTGCATATTGGACCCTATGCCGACGAAGCGCCCACCATCGAGAGACTACACCAATTCATCGCGGACCAAGGCCTCGAGCGTTGTGGCAAGCACCACGAGATCTATCTCAACGATCCGCGACGGACCGATCCCGCCAAGTTGAAAACGATCATCCGCCAGCCGGTACAGTGACCTCGATAAAAACACTCAATCGATTGATCCACGGTGTGTTCTTTAATCTACCGAGGATACGAATCTAAGTTCGCAGGAACGTTTGATAGCCTCACCGGACGACGTTACGTGCACATGGAAGGGGTCGACGTACCACCAAAGATCGACGAGAGGTCGGGCGAGCTAGGGACCGCTTAATATTCAAGATCTCCCTGAGCAGCAAACTTATTAGCGTTGCAGTCTCCACAGCGCGGGCATATTTCGATCGTCGCGAGAAGCCCGTTAAGTACGGGCTTTATTTTGTCAAACCGTAATATACATAGCGTTACCGTTTTTTGAAATACACCTCGGATTAACAACAATTAACAGGAATCCAAGGCACCGCGGTGATGGGAGGACTCACTGGATTGTTTGGGGTAGCGAGACCGTGGATGGCGGTGCATCGTTGCGGTAGAGGCAATATTGGGTTGCCTCTTTCTTCAATCCTTCGCGCGCTGGTACCCGTCCTCCTTTCTCTGGTTTTCCTCACCTCCTTCGGTGCACGTGCCGACACCGCCGCCGGGGTGAACTGGCTGCTCGACCAAACCCAAACCGACGGCAGTATTGCCGGATCCCAAGACCTGGCAACGCCGACGCAAGCCACAGCGGAGACCCTGCGCGCCTTTCAAGTGCTTGACGTATCGGATCCCGCTGCGACCGCGGCACGTGATTTCCTTAACGCTGAAGCCCATCACAACACCGAATACCTGGCGCGCAAGATCATTGCCGAGGTCGATGCGGCACTCGATCCAGGCGCACTGGTTTCGGAGCTTTTGGGTCATCAACATACCGACGGCAGTTTCGGGGACCGGCCCGGCTATGACGCAACGATCTTTGATACCGCCTTGGCGGTGGAGGCGTTGGCACTCGCCGGACAAACGAACTCGACCCAGGCCGGGTTCGCGGTCGGGTATTTGCTCAACCAGCAAAACGCCGACGGCGGATGGGGCCTGTCGCGACATGCCCCCAATGATAGCTCCTCGGTTTTCGTTGCCGCACTGACGCTTAACGCGCTGGCGCCTTACCGGCAGGTTTACAACATAGAAACTGCACTGTCCGCCGCCACCGATCTTCTGCTTGCCGAGCGCGGCGCGAGTCACGATTGGGGAGAAACCTTCGTCTCGGCGCTTGTATTGATTTCTCTGGTCAACACCTTGGACGACCTCACTCCGGTGGCTGAAAGCCTGGCGGCCCTGCGCGCGGCGCAACAGGCCAATGGCAGTTGGGCGGATGATGTTTACACGACAGCATTAGCCTTGCGTGCCTTGAAGCTGGCCGAAGCGCCGCCTTCCAATCCGGGGCTCTCTACCATTATCGGTACCGTGGTCGATGGCCGCACCAATCTACCCTTGGCGGGGGTCACGGTGATCCTCACCGGACCCAGCCCCGATAGCGTCGTTACCGACGCGGATGGCGCTTTTCGCTTCCACGATCGGGTCAGCGGTGACTATACCCTGCAAGCAGAGCTTACCGGGTATGGGAGCGTGTCAGGCAACACCGTCGCCCAACCCGGTCAGACCATCGACTTTGGTACGCTGCAGTTATTGCCGGAGAACAATACAACAACGGCAACCATACGCGGTGTGATATCGGATGCAGATACGGGTCAAGCTCTTTCTGGGGCGACCGTCGCTCTGTCTGGTGCCACGAGTACCAGTACCGTCACCGATGAGAATGGGGAATACCAATTTACCAACGTGGCGGCGGGGGCCGTCACCATTCAAGCGACAAAGACCGGATATTCCACTGCTACCGGCACCGCGAATCTCACGGCGGGAAGTCTATTCATTTTCTCAGCAGGGCTTTCACCCGTCACGACACCCCAAACCGCACTGCGCGGTACGGTCACGGATGGCGATACGGGACAACCGTTGGCGAATGCCAGTATTGCGGTAACCGGGTCTACCACCGCAAACACAACGACCGATGCCCTCGGCACTTACCTGATCGCAAATCTAACGCCCGGCGACATCACCATCGTGGCCTCTTCTGCGGACTACGACGGCGTAACCGCAACGGCCACGGTGTTCGAGAACAACATTCTCATCTTCTCGCCCGCCCTGTATCCCGACGGGACCACACCAGCGGACAGCAACACCGCTGACGTGACCGGCGTGGTCGTCGATTCCGGCACGAATCAACCCTTAACCGGTGTGGGGATCTCGGCGACATTCGGCGCCACGGTCCATACCCTAACGACAAACGGCGACGGCCGCTTTACCTTGACTGGACTAACAGACACCGCGGGCACCCTGCAATTCGACCACCCGGGTTATGTGACCACAACGTTTGGCGTGTCGTTAGTGCCGCTCACGGTGCTGGACATCGGGCAAGTACGACTTCGCCAGGAAGATGTGGCGCAACTGCTGCCTGATTTGATTGTCGGTGATATCGATGCCGCTAATGTGCTCAGTGATTCACACACGCTCACCGTGAGCGGTCACGTGAGCGCCAACGTCGAGAATCAAGGCACCAGCGCCGCCGTTGGCTCAATCGATGTGCTGGCGTTTTACGATGCGGACCAAGATGGCACATACGACGCCGGTGTTGACCTTAGCCTTGGCCAAGGGGCTACGACTACCGATCTTGGCGTGGGGGACAGCGAACTGGTCACCATCGATGTTCAGGGTGATATGCCCTACCGTGACGCGCCGGTGTCGATCTTCGTGGACCGCGCACAAACCGTGATCGAGTTGGATGAAACCAACAACGTCGCGCGATCTACCACCGCGTGTACGGTCGTACCGGACCTTGGGACCTTGGACGCCGCGTTGAAATGGCACTGGTCGTCGAGCAGCACTGCGTCAGCGTCCCGCTACGTGGTCATGGCGCCCATGGTGGGGCAGACCACTGATGACAACGGGGACGGTCAAATTGATACCAACGACATCCCCGATGTCGTGTTTGTCAGTTACGCAGACCAGCTGGCGGCAGAGGCAGACGGAATTCTGCGGATTATCAGCGGCGAAGACGGCAGCGACATCCTCTCGATCACCGATCCCCAATATCGTTTGTGGGGGTTTTCCCATCTCGCCCTCGGCGATATCGACGGTGACGGCGTCATTGAGATCGTCGGCCTCAAATACCAGGGTGGATTCATCGCCTTTAACCATGACGGCACCGTATTGTGGGAGCTAGGCCCGGTTGGCGCGACAACAGTACGCAGTTCCGGTGGCGTATCGCTGGCGGATCTGGAAGGAGATGGACTGGTCGAAATCGTGCTCGGTAATACGGTGGTCAATCACGATGGGACAGTGAGATGGGTCGGGAGCGTGTCTTACGTTGGATCGAACAATCCGTTTCCGGCTCATAATTTCGCGGTCGCGCCGGTTGTGGACATCGATCTGGATGGGAACCTAGATATCGTCACCGGTAGCGCCGTGTACGACAAAGACGGCAACGTCTTGTGGAATGCTGGCCTTGGCGACGGCTTTACGGGTATCGGTAATTTTAACGAAGACGAGTTCCCGGAAATCGCGCTGGTCACGAATGGAAACATCTATCTATTAGATCATCTGGGACAGAGCATTTGGGGGCCGGTGACGCTGCCGGGTGGTGGCGAAGGCGGTCCCCCGACCATTGCCGATATGGATGGCGATGGACTGCCGGAAATCGGCGTTGCCGGCGCGACGCGCTACGCGGTGTTCAATCACGACGGCAGCTTGTTGTGGAGTGCGGTCACCCAAGACACCAGCTCACGGGTTACCGGATCGACGGTGTTTGATTTTGATGGGGACGGCGCCGCGGAGGTGGTGTATGGGGATGAACAGTACTTGCGCGTTTATGACGGCGCCACCGGTGATGAGCGCCTCTTGCTGCTCAATAACTCGCGAACCGGGTTGGAGTTCCCGGTGGTGGCCGATATCGATAACGATGGCCATGCCGAGATGTTGGTGGTCGGGAACATGGGATCCACGCTCGGCGTACGCGCCTTTGAAGGGGTCAACGACGACTGGCTGCCCACCCGCAACATTTGGAACCAGCACGCCTATCACATTAATAATGTCAACGACGACGGCACCATACCCGCAGTTCAAACGCCGTCCTGGCTCACGCACAACACGTTCCGGCTCAACACGTTCGTCGATCGCGATCCGCTCAGTTCCGCGGATTTGACCGCCGGCTTCTTGCGAGTCATCGAACAGGGTACCGGCGGATTGCGCCTGACGGCGACCATCGGCAACGGCGGCGCCGCGCCGGCGCCTTCCGAGGTCACCGTGGCATTCTATGAGGGCGATCCGAACACGGGCGGCACGCTGCTGGGTGAAGTCTCGATCCCGCAACTGAGTGCCGACAGCTTCCAGGACGTATCTTTGGCCGATGTCACCAACTTAACAGGCGGCCAGCCAATCTTTGTGGTGGTCGACCCGCAAGATGCGGTCACCGAATGCCGCGAGGACAACAATACGACAAGCGTGCCGGCACCAGATCTCAAACCTGACTTAATCGTGGCGTCGATGGATAAATCCAATACCACAACGGATCTACGCACGCTGCACATCAGCGGCATCCTCGACGTGGAAGTCGTAAATATCGGTAGCGCGGGCGCTTCGGGTTTTTTCTTGGCCGCTTTCGTCGACGAGAATCAAAACGACGAATATGACGTAGGTCTCGATACGCTGTTGGGAGTCGCCGGGACTTCGTTGACGGCTGGTTCGGGAGAGCAGATCGGAGTGTCCGTTCCGATCGATGGCATGCTGGCGTTTCGGGACGCCCCCATCACTGTGTGGGTGGACAGCACGCAAGCGGTCGCCGAAGGTAAGGAGACAAACAATTATTTTTCGACCGATGTGCTATGCCGGGTTGATCCTCTTCCGGCGGGTAGTTTGAGCCCTGTACTCAAGTGGAATTGGAGCAACGAGAGGATTCTAACCGTTCCTCTGGTTGCGCCATTAATCGATACGAATGGGGACACACAGATTAATGAGTTGGATGACCCCTATGTAATTGTCGGGTCTCATCTTGGTTTCGTTGACGGATCTCGGGCAACCTTGAGAGTGCTTCACGGCAAAACTGGGCAACTGTTATGGTCGCTGGACAGCCCAAAAACGGAAGGAAGCGCCCATCCGGCCGTGGGTGATATCGACGGTGACGGGATACCTGAGATTGTCATGTACAAACGCGACGGCGGTGTGGCTGCCATAAATAACGATGGGTCAGTAAAGTGGCAAACGAGCGCGCCGGGACGTGCCCATTCACGGTACAACTACGGTTCTATCACGCTGGCCGATATAGAGGGAGACGGGTTAGTAGAAATCTTGGCGCGTAATTACATCCTGAATAGCGATGGTTCGGTCAAGACGGCGATACCCGTAAGCCTCGGTCACTCGAGATACGCACTCGCAGCTGATCTCGACCTAGACGGACAACAAGAAGTTTTAGTCGGCGGGCTCGCGTTCAACGTAGATGGAACGCCCTTCTGGCACAACTCGAACATTGCAACATCAGGCTTGGTCTCAGTAGCAAATTTTGACGACGATGATTTTCCAGAAATCGCCTATACCCATAATGGGGGACAGCTTTCGGTAATCGACCATAACGGTGAAATACTTTGGACCACAGCGATTCCAGGCGGAGGAGCGGGCGCTCCGACGGTGGCGGATATGGATGGCGACGGACTGCCGGAAATTGGTGTGGCAGGTCGTATTCGTTACGCCGTGTTCAACCACGACGGATCGATTCTGTGGTCGAGTACGACACGAGATTTGAGCTCCAGAATTACGGGTAGCACTGTATTCGATTTTGATGGGGACGGTCGCGCGGAAGTCATCTACGGGGATGAGTACTATCTGAGGGTTTACGATGGTTTGACCGGCACTGTCGTTTTCAGTATTCCCAACAGATCCGCCACGGCAACGGAAGCTCCGGTTGTTGCCGATATCGACAACGATGGGCATGCGGAACTTTTGGTCGTCGCCGATTTGAATAATCCCCCCGGTATACGTGTATTTGAGAACATCGATGATCTGTGGATGCCGACGCGTCATATCTGGAATCAACATGCGTACCATATCGATAATATCAATGACGATCTGAGCATTCCTCGACATCCAACGCCGTCTTGGTTGTCACATAACACTTTTCGGTTAAACACTTTCGCGGATCGTGACGCCCGGGACTCTGCCGACTTGACCGCATCGGTGCTCGGCCTGATCGACAATGGCGCCGGCCAGCCGTTGAGCCTCAAGGTGCGCATCGGTAACGCCGGGTTGTTGCAGAGCCCAAACGGATTGGATGTGGCATTCTATGACGGCGACCCCGATGCCGGCGGCGTGCTGCTCGGCACCCTCACCTTACCGGCGTTGGCCCCGGGCGATTATCTTGACACCCAACTCGACGGCATCGCCGCAATCAGCGGCACGCAATCGCTGTTTGCAGTGGCTGACGCGGGCCAGCAACTTAATGAATGTGACGAGACCAATAACCGGGTGTCCATCCCGTTCGAGAACGCGGCACTACTGGGAGATATCGAGGTCGCGACCGATGCGCCGGTCTATGGGCCCAATCAAGCGATGGATTTAAGTGCCGAGGTCACCAACTTGGGCAACTTTGATACCAGCTTTGTGGCCGAGCTTCGTATTGAAGATGCCAGCGGCGCGCTGGTAACGCGTTTCGCGCCGCACACGACCGCAACGCTTCCCGGCGGTACGACAGAATCGTTAAACGAACCCTTCAATACCGGCGCCATTCTCGCCGGTCCCTACAACCTCGTCGGCGTGCTGCGTAACTTGGACGGCGCCGTCGTGGACGAAGACACCGCCCCGTTTGTGATTCAACATACGCTGGCCGCAGACCCGGCGGCCTCGCTCAGGACGACCACCGATCGGCCCGTGTATCACACCACCGACACCGCCCAGTTGCAGAACCTGGTGCGCAATCTCACCACCAACACGGTCATAGAATCCGCGGCGTTGACGGTACTGGTGACCGATCCGGCAGGTGAAACCGTGTTTGACCAAACCCTCAATCTGGGTCAACTGACACCGGGTGCGTTGCGCGAGATCGCCCTGCCGTTCCGTTTCGAGGGCGCACCCACCGGATTGTATACGGTGTTCGGGGTGCTGCGCGACGCGATCACTAACGAGGTGCTCGCCAATGACCAGACATTGTATGACGTGCAACACGATTTGATGTTTTCTTTAGTCGGGGACGATGAGGCCCAGTGGGAGGAAATACACGCTGGGGATGCACAAATCTGTACTGATCACATCACCAATATCTCCGAGCTGTACATCGAAGACCTGCCGGTACGACGTACCTTTGCCCGCATCGATGAGGCGCTTGAGATCAGTTCGCAAACCGGCCCCCTCTCCGTGGCCAGCGGCGCCACCGAGACCCTGATTCGCAATCTCGATACCGGTGGCGTGGACGCAGGCGACTACAGCTGTGTGCTGCAAGCCCAGATCGAAGACGAGTGGATCACCCTGGATTACGATGTGTTCCGCATCAACGAGCCGCCGATCCGCATCGACGCCACGCTGACGCCGGGGGATCGGGGTCGGGTGTTGATCCTGCTGGATGAAGCGCCGCAACAGTGCTCGGGTCTCACTGAGCTGGGTCTGGAGTCCGACTTCGCCACGCCGCTGGCCCCCGATGCGACCGTGCAGGTGGATCTATACGGCCCGGGCGGGTCACTGCTCGACAGTGAGACGGCGCCGCTCGATAACACCGCTATCGACCTCAATTCCGGTAGTAGCGACGCCAACCTGGTGATCGATGATCTAAGCGCCGCTCACCTCGCGGTCCATGTCGCCGCCACCGGCGCTGGACAACTCGACTCGGGCTATCAGGTCATCGCCACCATCACCCAGAGTACCGGTAATCTCGCGCTCGACAGCACGGCGGTACCGACCGATTGTGCGACGACACTGACGGTGGGCAACGCGTTCGGCGATTTCCGTGTCACCGAGATCACCGCACAACCGGCCGCCAACGATCCCCTGGGCCCGAACCACATCCCGGACCTGAACTTGCAACGCGCCTATCTGGAGCAGTTACTCACCAACGCAGGTTGGTCATACACCATCGTCACCAATGACGAGGATTTCACCCGCGAGCTGCGCACCGGCGGGTATGTCACGTATCTATTGCTCTCCGAGCACGTCAAGCTCGATGAGCCGGTGCAAAAGGAGCTGCGCGAGGCGGTGTATCGCGGCGAAGGCCTGATCGAGGCCGGCAGCCACGATCAGCGCCAAGGCCGCATTGATGAAGCGCTGGGCGTGAAGTTCCTGGGCAAACACGCAAACATGCTCGGCGTCAGCCTGACCGATCTTACGCCGCATCCACCAGCGAGTGTCCTATTTGCATTGACAGACAAACAGCTGCGGGCGCAATTGGAAGGCGCCGATGCGGCAGGATTCTTTAACGACATCAACGGCATCACTGCCGAACCGGCGGTGACGACCTACGCCTATGGCCAGGGCCGATCGGTGTACGCGGGATTGGATCTGCTCGCCGAGGCCACGCTCGCTGATGACGACCAAGGCACCTACGCCTCGCTGCTGCTCCACGCCCTGGAGTTCGTGCATCCGGATCTCCTTACGCCACTGGCCGGAGGCGTGTATCCGATTCGATTGACTCTGGTCAACGAAGGCATCGCCACCCCGGGACAGGTGGTCGCCACCTTGCCGCCCGAGGTGACAGTGGTGGACGCCGGCGGCGGTGTCGTGGACAGCAACACCCATACTCTCACCTGGGGCTTTGATCTGGCCGAAGCCGAAACCCTGACCTTCAATGCCTGGCTCGAGTTGCCGGCAACACAGGTGCACATCGACGCCCTCGTGCAGACCGGTATCGATCCGGACTGGGTCGATCACGTGACCGTCGGGCTCAACATCGCGCCGCAAGTCCTCGCCAGCGTGGATGACGCCTTGAATGCGGTCCTCGCGCTCAACGACAAAGCCTACAAGCACGTCGAGAAATACCTCGAGTGGGCGCAGCAAGACATTATTAATGGTGACTATGAACTCGCGCTCGGTGCCTTGGTACGCGCCGCCGACGAATTGATCAAGATCGGCACCACTGAGAGTGACACGCTGCGTAGCTTGGCGGCTCAAGCGATCCGCAACGTTGCACAACAGCTGTGACGAACATGACGTGAAGCAATGAATATGAACAGTATGACCGACACCCCACTGGATCGTTTACTCATACGGCACTTGCGTCCGCATCGATGGGTCTTCAAAACTATTGCGACGATCGTTCTAGTCACCTTTGTGACCTTGAATCTGCAGCCCTTGGGCGTCGCCCTGGCGCAGACTCCGGATCCGAACACCACAAGCAGCGCCCCGGAAAGTGACGAGGCCAAGCTCGCCAAGACCATCCTCAAAATCGAGCGTAAGCTCGAGAAGATCGAGGACAAACTCACGAGGAACGAGGACACCAGCACCGAGCACATCGAACTGCAGACGCTGAAGGCGGAACTCGAGATCCTCGACCAAAAGGCCCTCGACGGCTTTGCTGCCATCGAGCAGCACCTCGTCGATAAGAACTTGCCGGATGTCATCAAGCAGCGGCACGCCGCCGCCGTGGCGCAATACACCCAGGAGATGGCTACGCTCAAAGCCAATCTCGAAGACGTTGAGACCGCGACTATCGCCGATGACAAGAAGGTCAAGGCCAAGAAAGCGAAGGATCATCTAAAGGCAAAACAGAAACGCAAGCGCCATCAGCCCCTCGACCCCAACAATCTCCCGTTTCGCACACCGAAACCGGAAGTCAGAAAACCAGCCACCTCCAAAGAAGAATTTCAGCATCTCGGCATAATTCAAGAAAAACCGATCCAGGTTGCGGCCAGCGAATTAACACCCCTCATGCTAGCCCAGGCCGAGGATCTACCGCAGCCAGAGCATTTGCAACCCACGGAAGACGTGCAGATCACCCAGGCCATCATCGACAAAGCGGCCGAGCTAAACAACCACCCCGTAGAGATCTACAACTGGGTACGTAACAATATCGAATTCCTGCCGACCTACGGATCGATCCAGGGTTCGAACATGACCCTGTTAACCAAACGGGGCAACGCCTTTGATACCGCGAGCCTGTTGATAGCCCTATTGCGGGCGTCGAATATTCCGGCCCGCTATGTCTACGGAACCGTTGAGATTCCAGCGGATCAAGTCATGAATTGGGTTGGCGGTGTCGAGAAGCCGGAAGCAGCGCAGCAACTCCTGGCGCAGGGAGGCATTCCAAACACCGGACTGATCAGTGGCGGCAAGATTGTCGCGATTCGCATGGAACACATTTGGGTCGAGGCGTGGGTGGATTTTATCCCGAGCCGTGGAGCCAAAAATATTGAAGGTGACACCTGGGTGCCGATGGATGGGAGTTTTAAACGTTATGAGTATACGGCTGGTCTCGGCCTAAGTGGAGCGGTGGCATTCGACGCAGAACAGTTTACTGCTGAGCTTCAGTCTATTGGTGAATTCAACGAGATCGAGCAGTGGGTAAGAAATATTGATCAGATGTACATGCAACAGACGGTAGTTGATTATAGAGGGAGAATAGACAATTACTTAACGATGGCGGGAATTGATCCCACGGTGGGAGAATTATTAGGTACGAAACGGATTATCCAACGTACCCAACGAATTCTTGATTCAGGCCTGTCATATACGATCGTCGTCAGGGGTACTTCCGAAAGCTCAATTCAGGCTAGTCTGCGTCACAAGTTCAAGTTTGTTTTGCGCGATGAATTCGGTCTGGAGGTGTTCAGTTTTGAAGAAAGCATGCCTAAATTGGCAGGTAAGAAGATGGCTCTTTCATTTCAACCTTACTCGGAAGTTGACGAAGACGTCATAATCTCTAGCCTATCGGATGCAACGCTCGGCACCCAACGCATAGTCCCTGGATACCTAATCCAGATGCAGCCAGAATGGACTCTCGACGGGAATAACGTAGGTACGGCGCTTTCGAGTTTCTCAATGGGCACGGAGCTAGAGAGTGTCATGGGCGTGTGGTCGCCAAAGGACAATTGGCAGATGACGAACAACCAGATTACTGTCGGTGAATACCATGCTATTGGCCTTGATATGCAGGGAATAGATGCATCTCAGCTAAGTGAGATTAAGGCAGAACTGAATGCCGCTGGTCTGAAGCTTGAACAGGACGACCTCGAAAGTCTTTCAAAACACGATATTACTGGCAACATGATGCAAAGCGGAATTATTGGATATTTTGCAACCAACTTCATGCAAGAAAGGATGTCGTCTCGGGCTTCCTCGATTGTTACGCACCCACTCCCATCATACGGCACATTCTCGACTTCTCTTGAGACACTCTATTTCTTTGGTATACCGAGAGACGTAAAACTGTCCGGGTCGACCATGGACATCGATGCTTTACGGACGACAGTTGTCGCGAAGAATAATGATCATGAAGAATTTGTTAGATATAAACAGATGACCGGTCTTCGACTATCAGCATATGAACACCTCGTTCCTCAGAAATTGATCGGAACGGCAGATCAACCAGTAGAAGGTATTTCAGCGGTGAAAGCTTTGTCTCTTGCTGTAACTGAGGGACAACGCATCTATCAAGTGACAGCCAATAATATGGACGTGACACTTCCACGCTTGAACATTGATCCAGACATTGTTCAGGAAATCCGATTCGCAGCTATTTCTGGTTTCAATATCACAGTATCGGAAAACAATATTGTGCATCGTGGTTGGAAAGGGGTTGGATATATAATGCTAGATCCTCGTACCGGATCGGGTGCCTACAAGATTAGTGGTGGTACGAACGGAAACGATACAGTTGATTGTGATCCAGTTGATCCGTCCCATGCGGCTGCAGTAGCCCTGGTTTTAGGAACATTAACTGCGATCAAAAAGACACGAGCGTTGGGGGCAGTAGCGACAGTGATAACTGCATTATACAGTGCGGTCTCGGCCTTGGACGACTTAGAAACCTATAACTTTGATGAATCAACAAAAGAAATGATTCGGTTTGCAATCTACAGTGTCGTAGTAGCAACTGTGGTCCTCACTGGATTAGCAGTGTGGACCGGCGGTCTAGCTTCATTCTTCATACCATTCTTCATTAGTGTAATCTTAGCAGGACTTGACAGTCTTCTCGGCTACTTTGGATGTGAGAGCCAAGTGGTTTCTCGCCGTCATATGTACAGAGGTGATAGATTTGTTCAAATTACCTAAGTGTATATCTAGGCGGTGTTTTGGAAGGACGCCGAATCGCCCAAACGGAAATTAAGTATTGGCACTGTATATGAATAGCGTATTAACTAGCGTTTGCTGGTGGGGTTGGGAAATACTTATTTACTTCTTCAGTGCCTCAACATATTGGTATATCTATCGATACGAGGCTAAGGCCGGATTACTTCTTGTCTCGCTTGCGATTGTAGTGATATACGCAGCACGTTGGGGACGATTGAGCGAAGGCATGGGTAAGGAATCTAATAATAAAGACATGCGTATTGAGGCGCTTCTCAGATATCTCGATGTTTGGTTTCCGTATTTAATAACTATTCTTATTTGGCGAACCTGCCTAGCCATTGGTTTTTCTAGCCAAGTGAGCATAATTGTAGCTTTGTTATTTAATTTCGCGCTCTGGATTGTTTACCGTATGGGGGGTCGTCTTAAACTTATACTTGGTTATGATAACCTCGCATTGTCTCGAGTTCTGATTATCAACATAGTTATCCTCGGAGTATTTGTTGGAGCGATCGTGACTAACGTGGTAGATGCTATGTAGGGCTGAGTGCAACGCAAATTGAAGTCAGTATCCTTTAGCGGACAAAACGCATGGCGTGAAAATTCTCACTTTCCCAGTTTTATGCCTTATTCAGGTACACACTAATTCGCTTGCGCATGACGCGCCTATCGCTCCAATATGGTGTCAAGAAACTTTTGGAAGCGCCACTTGCTAGCGAAGAGTAGCGAACGAGTGAACGGCGCAAGGAAGGAGCAACGATCCACACTAGCCGCTAGTCAATTGATTCGGTCCGATACTTTCTTGGCGAAGCATAGATAAGGTAATACTTGAGCAGGTCAGAATGTCCGCTTTCTTAGCCGCGATTGACTCCTGTTGGCCGTTTGCCGAATGATGCAGTGCATCACTCGCCGATAGTTTTTTCGCTTTGGCCAATGGCAGCAACGAGTATCGAACGGAAGGTGAGTTAGCCTTTCTGAACGTCCGGTCCATGCCTTTGACGTTCCTATGATTTTGCAAGGTTAAGTCAAGCGTGAATTTCTTGTCCGTAAGTTAAAGTCACAGTTCATATACATTATGTTCGATGACGATACCCGCCTTTAACCACCGGTCATTCTAGC
>CAMYKK010000078.1 GCA_947258975.1 uncultured Gammaproteobacteria bacterium | reverse complement strand
CGGAATGTAGTCCAAGCCGCCTTGGGCGGCTCACGTCGTTACGGCGCCTTTGAGGCGCTCACCTAATAAGCCCCCGGCTTTGCCGGGGGTAGCTTAACTTGACAGTGCCGGACCACCATCGCCGATGATGCGGCGGGTCGGGGTGAGCCCGCGATTGTCTTCGTACACTGCTGGACTTGTGACCGGACGTTTTGGGATGCGATGGATATCTGATCCTCCGGCGCATCGCCGCGCAGGATCTATCCGCGTTTAACCGCAAGGCCCTGGTCGTTCCAATCCAGCATGCCGCCTTTGAGATTGGACACGTTCTCAAAACCGAGTGCGATCAATATCGCCGCCGCCGTCGTGCTGCGCACGCCCGCGCGGCAGATCGCGACGATAGGTTGGTCGCGGTAAGTATCCAGTTCCTGCTCCGCGCGTGCGGGAAGCTCCTTGAGCGGTATCAATATACTTCCCGGAATATGCCCAAGTTCTCCGCTGAATTCTTCCGGCTCACGGACATCGAGCAACAGCGGATTGCCGGCGTCGATTTCCATGCAGACCTGCTGTGGGGCCAGTTGGCGCACATCATTGAGTTGCGTCAAAGTGGGAAACTGCAACTTGTCATCGTCTATCGCCGTCTGGTTTGGTTGCAGCACTTCCTGGATCTTCTGCGGCAGGGGGAACTCCAGACTGTTCATGAGGTCGATGTATTGCTCCCGCGACCGGCCCGCGATTCTGGGATTGGTGTGTTTTTCCACGGCGATGGTGCTTTCGGTGTTGCCGCGGTAGTCATGTGCGGGAAGCACAATAGTGTCGTCGGGCAGCGTGAACAGCTTCCGGGTGATGGAGTCGTATTGATCGCCGGCATCACCACCGGCGAAATCGGCGCGGCCCGTCCCGCCGATGAGCAGCACATCGCCGGTAAACACGCGACCACCGCCGTATAGGCTGATGCTGTCTGGGGTGTGACCCGGCGTGTATAGGATCTGGAAAGAGACGTTGCCGATGTTGATTTCGGCGCCGTCATCCACGTGGCGCGTCGTCCGTGGCGAAGGGGCCTTACGGTGCATGACAATGTCGGCGTCCGTTAGGTCGCTCAGGGTGATGACCGCCGTCGAATGATCGGCGTGGGTATGGGTGTCCAAGATCGCGACCAGTTCGAGTTGTTTGTAGGCCAGCAGGGCGAGATATCGATCGATGTTTTCGAGCAGGGGGTCGATCAGCAGGGCCCGGCGAGTATCGTCGCAGCCAACGAGATAAGTCTTGCATTTCGATTGGTTGAGTTCTTTGCATATCATGCTCTTCTCCTGTATTGCGCGCCACTGTTCGGTGCGATGGCAAGCGGCGCATCGTTGTCTACGACTTTCCCTTCGGCTGGAGCGGCAATAAGCCTGCTCCCCCGTCCGGTTCCATGCTAAAGCGCACGTCCAGCACCTCGAAGGCATACATACCCACGCCCATCGCCAGCACGAAGATCAACACCGATTCGTTGCCGGTCACAATTGAAGCCAAGGCCGGCCCAGGACAAAATCCCACCATCCCCCAGCCGATCCCGAACAAAGCTGAGCCCATGACCAGCGGCCGATCGATCTCGCGGCGCGTGGGTAGTTGAAACCGTTTCCCCATCATCGGCACCGGGCGCCGCAGGATCAGTTGGTGGGTGACGAAATAGATTCCGGTTGCGCCCACCATCACCAGCAGCAGGCTCGGGTCCCAGTCACCGGTGAAGTTCAAAAAATTGGTGATTTTCTGCGGTTGAGTCATCTGCGAAACGCCCAGACCCAGAGCGAACAGCAAGCCGGACAAAAAGGTGAGCACATGGGCCATCATGCCTGTCCGCCCCAGAACTGATTAACGGCGATCGCGGCCATTGCACCGCTGGCGAGAAACGTGACGGTGGCAACGAGTGAGCGGGGCGCCAGACGGCTCACACCACAAATGCCATGACCACTCGTGCAACCGCTGCCCATGCGGGTGCCGATGCCTACCAGCAGGCCCGCCAGCATTACCGTCGGGCCGGAGTAGGGGATGTTGATGACCATTGATCGTGGATGATACAACAGCAACAACACGCCACCGCAAAGCAATCCTGCCACGAACGAGAATCGCCACAGGGTCTCGCCTTTTTTGAAGTGCAGCAAACCACCGAAGATTCCGCTTATCCCACAAATGCGTCCGTTCAAAAACAGCATTAGCGAGGCCGCCAGGCCAATGGTTATTCCGCCGATCAAGGAAGAAACAGGTGTGAAATTCTCCATCGATTTAACCTCCGGTGGTCAAGATCTCGTGATTCAAATTCTGATCTATACGTACTTGAGTCTGCGCATCGCTTCGTCGGTGCCGAGGAATATTTTTCCGGCCCCACGGCGAGCACACGGCCGTCGCCGAAAAACCATAAGACAGCAATGGCAGAATGCCGGCGGATGGCCCCGCCTCGCGCGGCAGACCCGCAAGCAGGGCGCAGGCCATCACCTGGGGCACGAGCATCAACGCCACGATCAATCCGGCAACCACGTCGCCGGAAATCTTATCGCACCGGTCGTTGAACAACCAGGCAAGCGCAGGAATAGTTGGTTTTAATTGTGCCGCGGGCATGCCGTGAGAGCTTGTTAACGATTTGTGGGGACTGGTCCGGCTCAGCCGGTAACGAATCGGTCGGTGTTGGATTGTTTCCGATACCGGTCGGTGTGTTTTGTCAGCACCGGGCATTGGCTATGACGCAGCACCGCCTCGGTGACCGAGCCAAATACGCCGCGCTCCAGTCCACTCCGGCCATGCGTTACCATCGCCACCAAGTCGATGTCCAGATCATGGGTTTTCTTGACGATCTCGGATGCCGCCGGCTGTAGCCGGGAACACTCGACCGTGACCCGCACGCCGTTGGATGTGAGCCGTTCACGCAGTGGCTCAAACAACATTTCCGGTTTTCTGATCTCGTCGCTTTCGGCATCCTCCTTGGAACCACGCACGTCGTGGTAAAGAAACACCTCGGAATCAAAAAGCTTAGCAATGTGCTCGATCAGCGGTAGCAACTCGAGCGCCATGTCGGTGTCGTCCAGGGGAAATAGGATTCGGCGAATTGGGTCGGGCTTGTCGCTGGATTGTGTATCGCGCGCGGGAACGATGAGCATTGGTACCGTGGACCTTCGCAGCACACCCTCGGCGATGCTCCCATGAAACACCCGATCAAGCCCGGTGCGGGCATGGGTCGGCATCGCGATCAGCGACGCAGGCAATATCATAGCCAGTTTACAGATCTCGCTTACCGTATCGCCCATGCGTAGCTCACAGTGTGCATGTTTGGCGTTGTCGCCAAGGCGGGCGACAGCATGATTGAGCAGTTGATGCGCTTCGTCGAGGACACGATTTATCTTTGCAAGTTCGGCCCGCAAAAGATCTTGCATTACGTGAATGATCGTAATCTCGATATCCGTACCGGATACGAGCTGACCGACACGCAGTAGGATCTTCTCTGCAAACTCGGCGTGATCCAGTGGAAGTAGTACTTTTTCGAGCATCGGCGTTTCGACCGCTTAGAAGCTTTTATGATTTTATAGTGTTACCGCAACGCAGTATAAGTCATCGCCGTTCTCGCTCAGTTGGTTGACGAAATAATGGCGATGTGTTTCTGGTCGTGATTCAACCGTCGCCGTGTCCAACGGATGATCATTGCTTCTTGCGTCAATCCACTATGATGCGACTGATGATGAGTGGATGCAAGAATATAGACAGGTATGGTGTGACACATGTCACCAAATGCGTTGCTTTGGCGGCATACGGATTTCTCAACGGATACCGCATTCTAGAACATATAAGTATGGACTGGACGCGGTGTCTGCGCATTGCGGCGCCACGCCGGCATATCGCGTACGCAAATATGGCGTGGGTCAAATTTATCCAACCGGCACCGGATTTCGTGTTATCGAGAGCGTACAATAAGAATCACGGCAGCATGGATAGTCTGGCAATCGGTAGCTAGTGACGGTTCATAGCCGGGATCGCGATTGATTTTCATAGACGTTGGCACGTTCCAATATGCCTAGCATGAATCTAGGTTGGATCTCGTATGACTGACGTGCGTAACACACTGATCTTATCCACAATACTCCTTTCTGGGCTTACCGGAGGTGCCTACGTGTTTCGCGATCATCTTATACCCGCTGACCTGCAGACCCCACCAAGTGGGGCGCCTCACAATAAAGGTGTTTCTTCAGAGTTGCCAGACGCCGCGAAACAGGAGCAGGCGTTTGTGAAAAATCTCACTAAGCGGCGACCCACACCGATCGCCATCGACCGGGTCGATGGCTTTGTGACCAAAGATCAACCTGTATCGTTGCCGCGACGAGAGTCCGCGCAAGAGACCATCCCGGGTGATCACGTACAACAGCCTACAGTCGATTGGGATACAACCGTCAGACTCACCAATGAGATTGGCGGGAATGCGCAGACCAGCAGCGTGGAAAAACAACTCGACGTGGTTACGGCAAAGCAAATCACTGCGGACAGCGTGCTGGTCGATCAAACTGCACGGATTAAGAGAAGTCCTCACCTGGCCGATGTGGTGAGCGTCGGCGAGCTTCTTGAGCAAATTGGGGAACAGGTGAACCCCGAAGACCTTTATTACGTACATACCGTTCAAGATTTAGATGATCAAGGCATCTGGGGGATCATACAAGATGGTGTTGTCGGTATGTTCTCCGAGGGTGTTGCGGTGCGCTCGGGTCCCACAACGGATATCTTCAAGGTCGAAATTCCAGTTGATGCCGACGAGCTACGCGCCGATGAATCCAGTTCGTTTCTTGGTAAGCTGATTTATGAAAAAGCCATTCGATCCTATGTGTACAACTTCACGCAGCATCGCATGGGAAGAAACCCGGACGTACTGCGTCCCAATCAGGAGATTGTGATTATTACGTTTCATCCCAGCGAGTTGATTACCATCTACCGGTATTTCCGGAATCAGGGCTGACGGCACGTAGGCGGACTCGAGCACGAGCAAATCTACCGGTGGAAGACAGGCGCGTATTGCCGTTTGTAATCTTTGTGGATGGTATCCGCCGTATCAATTAAGCTGTCAATTATTTTGCAAATAATCAGTGGACCATGCGGTCCGCCGTCCGCCCATGAACCTAGTATGGTTTGGGAGGCCCTACCCGCATATTGCACCAAGGCGGTGAAGAGAAGAGCTAAGCTCGTTTTGGAATAAGAAAATTGATCAATGCCGGTGTGATACTTTGTGCCCGAGTATGCGCCTGTCCCGGCCTTGGCTCGGTCTCGAAAGTCTGAAACTTGCGTTTCACTCAACGGACTGCTTCGGCTACGCATTTCGCTCCAACGCCGCGTTCAGTCGCCCGACCCTGCGACTACGCGCAGGAGAAGTCCTTTCGCCATCATCGGGGATCGTTGGTGAAACATGTCGGTAAGCGCCGATAGACAACACAAGCAGCGAGGAAAATACTTAAATGAGATACCTGGGTATTGTCGTAGTCGTGGGTACTGTAGCGGTTGCCATGAATCATCAGGTTGCTGCGTCACCGCTGCCTGCTGACGCAGTGGGGGAGGGATTCAGTATCAGTTGTGCTGACGGTTGGGACAAATGTCGCAATACTGCCGCGATGATCTGTGGTGAAATGCTGGGTGACAGTGGTGTTCTCGAATATGACGTCGTGGGCAGGGACGAGGTCGGTCAGAGGCTGATCGTCAGATGCGTGGAGCCAAGTAGGGAGTAAGATCGCACCGGCCGAATTATGCAGTCTCACGAGAGAGAAATGCGATCAGCCGATCCGGGTCGGCGTAGAAATCATTGAACACGACGAAACCTTGGGGATCGATCAGTATCATCCATGGCGTTCCACCGGTCCGATAGTTGCGCATCGTGGATGGCCAGTGCTCGCCTTTCGGATCCCCCGGATCGTGGCCCATGACGATAGGTAATTCATAGCGTAGTTGCAGCGAGCGTAACGCGTCTTTAGTGTTGGACGCGAAGCCTTCGAACACCGTCTGGATACCGGCTATCACCACACGCTGATTGTCGACCAAGGCATCGGTCACTTTTTTCAACGCCGGGAATCCGTGGGAATGACAGCCCGGGCACCAATTCTGGAAGCACTTGAGGAATACCCATTTCCCACGCGCCGACGCAAGGTCGAAGGTCGTGGGCCTGCCGTCGCGATCGATCCAGTACGACACGGTCAACTCTGGCGCGAGTTGATCCAGTATCCCGAATTTCGCCTCCGAGTGGGCTGTCCTTAACCCTGATAGCCAGGCCAATCCGGCGACTCCGGCCCGCAGAAAATGGCGGCGGGATGACGTATGATGGCTGTACGGGTTGCGATCCATAGCTCTTGGATTTTCAGACTGGCGCAGCAAATGGAAGTTCCTTCCGCAACCGCCACCCGACCCCGGCCGGCTTGCCGTCCGCCGAGTCCTTGGGTGCCGGCCGCGATTGCCTCCAAATTCTCGAGGCGCTTCGCGGGGATCCAGTCGACTTTTGATTGATTGGCACTACACTTTAGTTACAGAATAGACGCGGGCATATGACAGACAACAGCGTTCACACTCCGTCCTCGATGGCGGAAATCGGCTCAGCTTCAAAGGAGGATATTCGGCGCACCGCTCGGGTAGCGGGGTTGCGGGATTTCAACACGCCAACGCTGGAGGCCGTAGAAAGAAGACGGATGCAGCTTTGGGTCACCGCACTGCTGCTGCTCGCCGCGGTGTCATTGGTGTTGGTTTCAGTGACCTTGGAATTCGGTGTGACCTTGCCGTATTGGCTTCGCCCACGGATATTACAAGGCGGATTATTGGTGCTGGTCCTTTTGTTCGCGGGCTACGCGGTAGAGAAGGAGATACAGCTACGCCGCCTGACCAGGTTGCTGATCGCGGAGCGGGTGCTTACGGCGTCACTGACGAATCGCTTGCGGGAAATCAGCTTCTTGGTTGCAGCGGGCAAGGCGTTGAATCTGAATCTTGACCTACAGGGCGTACTGGATACCATCCGGCGGTGTGTTGTCGATTTGCTGCAATGCCGGGAATCCTCGATCATGATGGTGCATGCCGACGACCGGCTGCGGTGCGTCACCGGTGACTCGAGAAAGACCATTCAATTCGGCGAAGGCCTTGCCGGACGGGTGGCAAATTCTAAGGAGCCGTTGTTAGTCACGGCTGATTCGGGCGATACCAAACGCAGCGATGAGACCGTTACCGAGGCTTTTCCGCACAGCGTTATGTGTGTGCCGTTAATTCACCGCGATGTGTTACTCGGTGTGTTACAAGTGGATGCTGCGCGTGAACGTGAATATACCCAGCACGATCTTCGTGCGATGAGTCTATTCGCGGAGCAAGCTGCGTCCGCCATTGCCAACGCGCAGCTTTATGAAGAGCAGCGCCTCACTGCCTCGCGAAGCGCTTACCAGGCGCTGCACGATACGCTGACTTCACTTCCCAACCGGGTATATTTCCTGGATCGCTTGGAACAAGCGCTCGATCGCCAACAGCTCAGTGACGATAAGGTGGCGTTATTATTCGTAGATATCGATGACTTCAAAGAGGTTAACGATTCGCTTGGACACTTTGCGGGCGATGAGGTGTTGATGGAATTAGGGCGGCGCATGCGCAGCTGTTTACGTGCGACAGACACCGCGGCGCGTTTGGGTGGCGATGAATTTGCCGTGCTGGAGGAAGGCATCCATTGTACCGGCGATGCGGTGGTGACCGCTGAGCGCCTGCATGACCGGCTGTCCGAGCCATTCTTCACGAGTATTCAGGAAGATGCCATCCACCTCACCGCGAGCGTGGGCATCGCACTGGAGGGTCCGGGTGGAAAGACCGGTGCTGAGCTGTTGCGCAACGCCAATACCGCGATGCGCAACGCCAAACGATCGCGAAAACCCGGCACGACGGTGGTGTTCGACGAGAGCGTCAAGTTGGGTGCGTTTGACAAGATCGATCTCGAAAGCGAATTACAACGGGCTTTGGAGCGCCGCGAGTTCGAACTGGCGTACCAGCCGATATTCTCGCTCGAGAGCGGGCACATCGTGGCCCTGGAGGCGCTGGTGCGCTGGCGGCATCCGCAACGGGGCGTCATGCCGGCCAGCGCGTTCATCGGTGTAGCGGAGCAGTCCGGGTTGGTCGGCGATATCGACCGTTGGGTATTCGCAAGGGCCTGTGAGGCTGCCCGGGGGCTGGTGACCGAGCCCTACCCATCTTTGGATATTCATTTGAACCTGCTACCGTCCCGACTCGGGGACCCACAGACGGCCAACGACCTTCGAGACGCTTTGGGTATTTCCGGAATCGATCCGCAGCGAGTGGTACTCGAAGTTTCCGAGAGTGCGGCTTTGACCGCGATCCACAAGTCACGGACAACATTTAATGAATTCAAGGGACTCGGTATCCGCATCGCGCTTGATGATTTCGGCACTGGTTATTCATCCCTGACCTATCTGAATCGTTTCCCGGTTGATGTCATCAAGATACACCGGTTATTCGTCAGCGGAATTACCGAATCTCTGGGTGAAGCAGACTTGGCCAAGGCAATCATTAGCTTAGGGACGAGCTTGAATATCTCGGTGATTGCTCAAGGCATCGAGCGCAAAGAACAGTTGACCCGTCTGCAACAAATGGAATGCCCCTTTGCTCAAGGAACCTATCTTTCCGAGCCGATGCCGCTGGAAAGTCTGGAAAAGCTGTTTCGGTCGTCAGGCACGATATCTTATATGCACGGCCGCGCGAGCACCGTTGCTTGAAGGGTGTTCTGAGCAATATTCACCACACCGCAAGTCGTTTAAATTCGTTCGCGAGCGTGTACATCCGCTCCGGTGCCGTTTCTCCGTTCTCGGTCAAAAAGCCGGTAACAAGTTCCGGCGGCGTAATTTCAAATAATGGACATAACACCTCAATTGCCTGAGGTCCCGCGTAAAGTTGCGGCGATTCAATAGTCTCCAGTTCGATTTTCTCATCAACATGCAACTTATCCAGGGCGGTTACTACGAAAAAAGGAATGTCGCAACGGTATGCGGCGAGGGCTGCCAACCGGGTGCCCATCTTGTTCACGAAGGCCCCGGACGGCAGGATGCTGTCGGCCCCAACCAGGACAATATCAGCCAACCGTTGGTCCAGAACGTGACCCACGGCGCTGTCAGGGATCAACGTCACTGGGTGACCGTGCTGTGCCAACTGTTCGGCAACGGCTACGCCTTCTCCGCCGGGGCGCGATTCTGCAACCACGATGGAAACCGGATCGGCGGTCAACAAGGCGTCGAGCAAGGTCCCGGAGCGGGATAAGGTGAGCACGCGGCGGCCACCTGCGTAGCGGGCAGATCGTTGTGCAGCCTGTTCATCGGCCGCGTGGGCCTGGTTAAGGCATGCACGGGCAGCCCGCTCCGCATCCTGTACTGCCCGGCTGTCGCGGCAGGCGTGCATGATTCGGTTGATGCGGTTGGCAATGACCGCCATTGACGGCCTTGCTTTAACCAGGTCCGTCGCGAGTTGCTGCATTGCCGTCCATTGGGAGGACCGGTCGTGGCGTTGAAGCATCATGCAACCGGCGCGGTCACGCAGGACCTCCAGCGCGCGGTAAGACAGGTATGCAGAGCCGTGAACCCGATCTTCGCGGATCGTATCGAGGGAGGGCGCCACGTGGGCATAGGAAGTCCACAGCTTGGGTACGGTGTCACGCGCGAGGATCTCGGTGGCGGGCACCCACACGGCCTCGGTGGTCTCCCAATCCAGTTGCAGATTTCGATGTGCGCAATCGAACAAGAACGGATGGACGACCCAGCGTGTTGACAGATGCTCGTCCTCCACTGTGAACGAGTCGCCCTGGCGCACCAGAGACACGGCTGCGTCAAGCCCGGTTTCCTCGCTGATTTCTTGGCGCGCGGTTCGTTCCGGTGTGTCCTCCATGTAACCGCTTACCGCGCCCCATCGACCCTGGTAAGACCCCACCTTGGCACTTCGCCGCAGCAGCAATACCTCCCCGCGATTGCGCAGGAAGCAGGTTACCACTTGTTTTTGTGTCAGCTCGGTCATAGTAAGCGTCATGCGGGCCGCGGTCCGTGACGGGCGTTATGCCGCGGCAACGTGTCCCGCCGCTATGCTCTTCCGCCAGCGCGAGGAATCCAGGAAGGGCAATTCCAGAAACACGGGCTCGAGATCTCCTGGAATCACCGAATGGATAGCGGCGGGGCGGGAGTACAGCCCCGTCATCTGCCGTGTTCTTGGATGTCCTAGACAGAGGATATCCACTGTTTTGTTACTTCCGGCCCAGGTGCACAACGCCGGCTTGTTGTGCCAAACTGCGGCTACCTACATCCAGAGAGCATTAGCCATGTTGACCGGATATTATGCCCCCAAGCCGGGGGGAGACACCATCTTCAGCGTGGATCCGCGGCCCATCAAATTCGGACCTGGCGCGATCAGGGAATTGGGCGGGGACGCTAAGGCGCTGGGGATGTCGCGGGTTGCCGTATTCACGGATAAGTCGGTGCTGAACCTGGTGCCAACGCAGGACGCGTTAAAGTCGTTGACTGCGAGCGGCATCGCATACGCGATGTATGACGACACCCTCATCGAGCCGACGGATCAATCTTTTATGACCGCCAGTGAATTCGTACGCGCGGACGAGTTCGACGGCATTGTCTCCATCGGTGGTGGGTCGGTCATCGATACCGCCAAGGCGGCTAATTTATACGCCACCCATCCGGTGGACCTGTTGAGTTTCGTGAACAAGCCGATCGGGGCCGGGCGTCAGGTTCCCGGCCCGCTCATGCCGCATATCGCGTGCCCCACGACATCCGGTACCGGTAGTGAATCCACCGGCGTCGCGGTGTTCGATTTGTTGTCGCAACAGGTCAAGACCGGGATCTCCTCCAAATTCTTAAAGCCCAGCCTGGGTGTCATCGATCCCGAATTCACCTATACCCTCCCGCCATTGGTGACTGCGTCTACTGCCTTTGACGTGCTCACCCACGCGATCGAAAGCTACACCGCGATTCCGTTCACGCAGCGGCCGCGGCCCGCTGAGCCCAGCCTGCGCCCGCCCTATCAGGGCGCGAATCCGCACAGTGACTTGGGAAGCCTCGAGGCGATCCGCCTTGGCGGCAAGTATCTGGTACGGGCAGTGAAAGACGAGAGCGATTTCGAAGCACGCAACGCGATGATGTATGCGGCGACCATGGCGGGGATCAGCTTCGGCAACGCCGGCGTTCACATACCTCACGCGATGAGTTACTCGGTGGCTGGCATGATACGGGATTATGCACCGGCGGGATGGCCGAAGCACCACGCCCTGTGTCCGCATGGAATCTCGGTGGTGGTCAATGCGCCGGCTGCGTTCCGGTTCACCGGACCGGCAGCGCCGGCGCGGCACTTGGAGGCCGCTCAGGCGTTAGGCGCTGATGTAGGTGACGTAACGCCGGCTGAGGCGGGTGAGGTGTTGGCGGCGAAAATGATCGCGATGATGCGCAAGACCGATATACCGAATGGATTGCGAGACCTCAACTATTCCGAAGAGGACATCGCGGCACTTGTCAGCGGTGCTTATCAACAGCAGCGTCTGTTGACCATTGCGCCATGCACGGTCAGTGAGGAGCAACTGGTTTCGCTGTACCAGGACGCAATGTGCTACTGGTAGGGTGGACGTACGAATTACGCAGTTTCGTCGACGACCGCTTTGACCATATCGCCGATGCGTATATGCCCCGCCGACAAGACACGCGCGGTAATGCCACCGTGTCCACGCATCGCATTGTAGCCGCCGACACCGAGATTCTCTTCCATGTATGAGCAGGGCACACACTCACCTGTCCCCAACAGCTGTACCGCGCCGATCGTGAACGGTTTGTCCTTTAATGCGCGCAGGCTAATTCCCGAAACCACCAGGTTACGCCGCAGCAGACCAGGTTCGACGCTGCCCAAACCGCATAGTGCGGCGATAACCGGCAGGTGCTCCGCCTGGATGAGCGTGATTTGACGGTTGCCGCGGGAACGATAGTCTTCAGTGAGCCCGGATTTTGGATTAAGCGGCGCTGTGTCCGCCGTGCGCATCGGACTTCGCTTGGCCGGGCGCGTGCCGATCCACTCCAAGCGCCCGGGGTGGGGAAATCGCGATCGCAAGCTTTCCAGTGTTGTGTTCTCATCCAACACCGTGGTGTCAGCCGGGGATGACACAAAAGGCAGATCCGTGTTTCTCTGGAGTCGCCCTCTGTCTCTATCTGACGCCACAATCTAATTGATGTTTTCGACCATGTAGTCGACCGCGGCCTTAACCTGGTCGTCGCTCAAACTGGCGTTACCGCCTTTGGGCGGCATATATCCGGCCTTGCCTTGATATCCCTTGATGGCGTTGCCGTACAGGGCGTCTTTTCCCTTGGCCACGCGCTCGTTCCAGGCCCCGCCATCGGCAAACTTCGGCGCACCGGCTACGCCCTGTGCGTGACACGCGGCACACGCGGCGTTATAAGTGGCTTCGCCGGAGATGGCTTCAGCCGGTGCCGCAGGTGTGGCCTGGGTTTGCGCGGCTTCGGCAGGGTTGCCGAATGCGATTTTACCGATCGGCGCGATACGCGCGATCAATTCTTTGGTCTTTGCGTCGTTTTTGCGTGACGTGATCTCATCGTCCAAGGTGCTGCCCACGACGTTGGCAATAATGATCAGCACAATGGTTAACAACGCCATTGCCGCAAGCATTCCGCCGAATAGCCTCCCGAAATGGGCATCACTCATTTGGTGTTCGCTCATGCTGAATTAAACCTTACTAGCGTTACTGTTGAAATTTGCTGGCGTGCCGCCGGCCCGGTATTCGTTGTAAAACTGCGTAAGTCTAACCTAGAATATGTGACGCCGTCATCGGCGCCCATAGCTCAGCTGGATAGAGCGTTGGCCTCCGGAGCCAAAGGTCAGAGGTTCGAATCCTCTTGGGCGCGCCAGTTTTTCAAATGAGGCGGCGGCACGTGATCTATAAACCAATACAAGTTGCCGGGCGTGCAGGCGGATGGATCTACTAAACCATTGGATTCAGGACCAACCTTCGATCAAGCATCGACATATCTCCAAACCCCGAGAGGGCACGTCCACTCGAAGTCGGATTTCGACAGGCGAAGTGCATGAGCGCGGCTAAACCCATAAAGCCAACAACTTAATGGAAGAAATCCGGCGCGAGCTCTGCTGAACTCTAGGCTCCGTTTCAGCCAGCATGAGGGCTTTGTGATGACCGATTTGCTTTCTAAGGAGCGCCGCCGGTCACCGTAGGGCCGGAAATCTTTCTTAACATCACCGCCGACACTAAAGTCTTGGCAGCGATGGGTTAAAATTAATCCTTTCTATCTCCTCGAACAATAGCTAAGTGGTTCATCCAATTTTGACGGTGTAGTTCCAAATCTATTTCCATCATTAACTTGGTCACTAAATATCTTTCTTGTACATCCTCTGGAAACCTCGCTGTGATTGGGTATTCGCGGTGATCCCCGCAGCGCGTCACTACTGACTAGCGTTCGCAGTGACGCGCGAAAGATATCTGTAGGCACACAGTCGAGGTCCCTTCACCAACCAACGGCTGTAGCGTTGTCAAAAACTTTGGGTAATTTAGGTCCGGTGTGCACTTCATTGCGGTCATACATGATTTTGCAACAAAGATTTTCATCAGTCTTTGACCGCACTTCTGTTGTGTGCCTTGAACAACCATTCGCGTAAGCTCTATAAAAGGCCGCAGTCGCACTAAGCCGACATTTGGGCATCCTGTTGAATAGGCTGCAGATAAAAACCCAGAGCAGATATTCGTGAGTAAATTAGTTTTTGCGCTGACCCCAATTATTGCGAACGCCTGCTGGCAGGCAGTCACGAATCAGTTCGGCAAACAAGGAAATATCCTTATCGCGGTTAAAGGATTGTCGCCATGCCAAAACAATGGTGCGCCCGTATTGGTGTTTGCCACCGAGATTCCGGTAACGAATGAGGTCCGTCAGCGGCGGCTTCTTGCCAACGGCCAGATAGGGCAGCAGCGTATAGCCGGCGCCTGCCGCCACCATGTGCCTCAGGGTTTCCAAAGACGTGGCATGTAAACGATGCCGATTACTACGCCGTGTTTTAGGGCAGACATCGAGCGCCTGACCAGACAGGCAATGCCCCTCTTCAAGCAATACCATATCCTCACCGCTAAGGTCCGCTGCTTTAACGACCTCATGTGTTGCCAAGGGGTGCTGTTTCGATAAGGCCAGGCAAAAAGGCTCATGGAAAAGCGAGAGTTGTTCTATGCCGGTATTGTCAAGCGGTGCGGCGGCGATGACCAAATCGAGAGAACCGGCCTGCAGTGTGGCGAGCAATGATTCTGTTAGTCCCTCTTGCAGAATTAGATCAAGCGCTGGATATTCTCTTCGCATTCGCGGCAAGAGGTGGGGCATCAGATTGGGGCCCAGCGTGGCGATGATGCCAACGCGAAGCGTCCCGGACAAGGGCTCATTAGCGGAGGCGAGAATTTCATCCATCTCACCCGCGCCATCCAGCAACTCGCCAGCCTTGCGAATCAGGGCCTCGCCAGCTGGCGTGACCTTCAGTGCGCGTTTGTTACGCTCAAACAGCTCCGCACCAAGGATGGATTCAACCCGTTTTACCCGCTCACTCAGTGTCGGTTGCGTTATGGCGCAGGCATCCGCGGCTCGGCTAAACGACCCGCACTCGGCGACGGAAACGATACATTGCAAATCCCGAAAACTCAGGTTTCTGGCACTCATAGGGAATCCCTATACAAATATAAGAAATAACCGATTAGGCACTATAACCATAAGGGCCTAAAGTCAACTTGTAACTAATTTAGAGGAGTTTCAAAGATGGCTAGAAAAGTTTTGACTACGTCTGCCGGTTGCCCCGTCGCAGATGACAACAACAGCGTAAGTGTGGGTGCACGAGGTCCGTTGACGTTTGACAACTACCAACTATTCGAAAAATTGGCGCATTTCAATCGTGAGCGAATTCCTGAACGCGTGGTACACGCGCGCGGCGCTGGTGCCTACGGTACTTTTACCCTCTCCAAGAGCCTGAGCAATTATACGATCGCCGACTTTCTGCAAAAGGAAGGCAGCAATACTGAAGTGTTTCTGCGCTTCTCAACAGTAGGCGGCGGTCAGGACTCTAGCGACTACGCCCGCGATCCCCGCGGCTTCGCGTTAAGGTTCTACACGCAGCAGGGAAATTACGACGTCGTTGGTAACAACACGCCTGTATTCTTTCTGAATGATCCACAAAAATTCCCTGACTTCGTGCACTCACAAAAGAAACATCCAATGAGCAATGTGCCGAGTGCCGCTCGTATGTATGAGTACTGGGCCAATCATCCCCAGTCATTGCACCAAATTACTATTTTGATGTCCGATCGTGGCATCCCCCTGAGTTGGCGTCACGTGCACGGCTTCGGCTCCCATACCTTCAGCTTCTGGAATGACAAAGGTGAGCGCTACTGGATGAAGTGGCACTTCATTACAGATCAGGGTATCAAGACCATGACCGATGAAGAAGCAGCGAGTATGCCTCCTTTCGGTGCACAAAAAGATTTAGTGGAGGCAATTGAGAAAGGCGACTACCCAAGCTGGACGGTGAAAGTCCAGATCATGTCGGAAGAGCAAGCGAGAACTTTCCCAATAAATCCTTTCGACCTGACAAAAGTGTGGCCCTATGAGTTAGCGCCGCTGATCGAAATTGGCCGCTTTGAGCTGAACAAAAATGTAACCAACTACTTTTCCGAAACTGAACAAGTGGCGTTCGCGCCTAACAACTTTGTCCCAGGCATCGGATCATCACCGGATAAGATGTTGCAAGCCCGGTTACTGGCTTACCAGGATGCACATCGATACCGATTAGGCGTAAACCATAATCAAATCCCAGTTAACGCCCCGCGTTGTCCGGTACATCACTATCAACGTGACGGTGCAATGACAGGCGTATGTCCGGTAAAACACGAGCATAAAAACCAGGGCAGTGAGGTCAACTTCTTCCCCAACGACAGGGAAGATCTCCCGGCTCCGGACGCGAAGTATCTCGAACCGCCAATGCCGGTCGAGGCAGACGCATGGATAGGCCGTCACAGTCAGGACGAAGAAGACTATTACTCTCAGGCTGGCAACTTGTATCGCATCATGTCTGAACAGCAGAAAGAAGCGTTGACTAGCACTATTGCCGGAGGACTCTCACAAGCAACAGCCTCTGTTCAAGAGCGCATGCTGTCTTACATAAGTAAGGCCGACAAGGACTATGGTAACCGCGTGAAAGCAAAGCTGTAACGATTTTCAGCTGAACCTCCATCGAGTAATAAAGCGTCCCAATCGGGCGCTTTATTACTCTTTTTTAATGCAGGCATTAAACTCTCTGCCGTCGCGGGGCTAGCATTTTACTTGAACTCCTTGAGGTTTCGCGTCCTTTTGAGTCACAGGATTGCTGACCGCTGAGTTCAACAAGATATTTACAAATCCAGATGGTGAAGTGTCCGCTTCTGAACCTTGCCGCAGACTAAACTGGATACATAAATGTCGGTTTAGGGTTGCGGACTGCTCAAGCGGATAAATACCGAAATGTCTCTTATGAGTATTTTGCACGCATTCGATTGAATGCACAGAGTTGTTGAAATTGGATTTTGAAACGCCGTTGAGAATGTCCGCTATGGATGGGAACAGTCGTTTATCCATTTTTACTGCGACCGGCAGCTATGGGTCCAGGCCGTGTAAAAAGTCGAGATCAATATAAAAACCCGGGTCAGAGAATGATTTCTGCTGATTTTCCCCCGTTTGATCGGCGCGGACGAGATCTCAAGGCGCCACCCTTACCTTCTATCCACTCCGGCACGACGGCGTTTGCAAACCGACCGCCGAATATAAGCAAAAATTGTTCTCTGACCCGGTTTTTCGCTTCAATCATCTGTACCGCTGTGTATATGTCAAAACTGACATATACTGTCTAACTGAATGAGCGCCCATGACAAGCCGCTCGCATGGCTGCATGGCCATGTTAAGACTCCGCCGTTCAGTCGCGAAGCTCGTCTGCAGGCTGGGTTTCTACTTCGGTGTTTGCAATAAGGCGGGAAACTGGATCTTCCGCACTCGCGTCCCATGCCGTCGGTCGGTGCCCGTTGTCATGAGCTACGCGTCAACGATGTAGATAACACATGGCGCGTTATCTACCGGATTGATGTGGATGCCATCGTGATTTTAGAGGTGTTCCCGAAAAAGACGGGCAAAACGCCGAAGAAAATCATAGATATTTGTAAACAACGACTGAAATATTACGACAGTGACTAGCACCAAACGCAAAAAGCTAAAAGCCAAGGGCTGGAAATTTGGTGATGTGCAGGATTTCCTCGAACTATCAGACGAGGAGATGGCGTTTATTGAGATGAAACTTGCTTTGGGTCGAAGCCTCAAGGAGCGTCGGCAACGGAAAGGTCTGAGCCAAGCAGCGTTGGCGCGGTTAATAAGTTCCAGTCAGTCCCGCGTGGCCAAGATGGAGACCGGCGATGCGAGTGTTTCTATCGACTTGCTCATCAAATCACTGCTGGCACTGGGGGCCTCGCGCAAAGAACTCGCGAAGTCTATTGAGCAGTCCAAGCGGCCGGCCGCCGCGTAGCGGTAGTAACCGAAAAAGACTGTGACGAAAATGTGACGTAAAGCTGGCCAAGCAGGTCCATTTGTGGCCTTTCCAGTCACATTCGCGTGGGATCGGCGTACGTAACTGATTGATTAGATTAAATGTGCAGCGCGTCACTACTGACTGGCGTCCGCAGTGACGCGAGAAATATTCTCCAGGATACGTGATGTACGTCTCTGGGCGCGGACAAAACCGGCCAAAGGAGCTTCGGAAGGCTGCCGTTTGTTTAATTTAACGATTTAGCTCAGCAGCAGGGCTAGCTGGCGTGACTATAGCAACGGCGAAGGGATGATAGGTTGACTTTCTCTGACTGGGAGCGCATTGCTAGGTGTCATTTACGTCTCTGCCACCGTTTTGGATGCCTCCGCCCGTGCATACATGCAACGACAAGAATGCGGTCCGGATAAATGCGGTAATACAAAGCGTAAGGAAACCGCTTCAATAGAGCCCGCCGGGTGTCCCGTTTGACCACCGGAAATCTTTGCGGCGCTTCAACTATCGATTGGCGCGCGTAGTTAAGCTCGTCCAAGAATTCCGAACCTAGACTCGGTCGCTGGGAGTCATACCAAAGCGCCGCTTCTTCGATATCAGCGGCGGCAGCAGGACGAATCTCGACGGGAATCAACCCAACCGGGTCCGAATCCTCTTCATAACTTCTTCCCATGGTATCCCTTCCGTATCCCCTGACTCCATTTCATCCAGGCGCCGACCAAGTTCGGCCTCTTGCTCGGCCGTCAATGGCAACGCTTGTGGATCGCCGCTAAGGCTGTCCCACAGACGTTCGATGAGGCGCAAGCGTTGCTCGATATCTAGTTTCTCAATGTCGATTTGAGGCTCAGTCATTTTGCGATTATAGCGCACCCAGGGTGAGAAGGATGACAGGAATTATAACGCTTTGCGTGAGGGGCGCTTTTAAAGTGCAACCCGAAGGGCGTCGCGGAAAATGCGTCCCTCTCCACGCATTTGATTATGTTTCACTGCAGTCTAGCTCCGATTACGTGTTCCTGAAAGCCCTGACGTGCTTCGCCTATGAACACCAAAAGCTCCTGTTCTGGAACGCGAACTACAGCTATGCCATTTCGCTCTGCTTCTCTGCTTAGAGTACTCGCTGCCTGATCGGCTGGAATAAAAAGCTTTTTCGGGAAGCATTGCTTATGAGACTGCCCGCCTTTTAGCAAGCTCTTGGATTCTAACTTCGAAGGTTCTGCGGAATTAACGTACACGAACTCTGTGCTCAGAATAAAGCAACTTGCTGCATCCATGAGTGCGATTACATTA
The DNA here is from genome assembly GCA_947258975.1 of uncultured Gammaproteobacteria bacterium. Classification (GTDB taxonomy): domain Bacteria; phylum Pseudomonadota; class Gammaproteobacteria; order Arenicellales; family JAANXG01; genus CALZGZ01. Next base: position 854 of record CAMYKK010000078.1, on the reverse strand, counting down.
AAGTCACCATCTGCTTCGGTGCATACAGGTGCGTCATTTAGCTTGAATGCAATCCATGCCTCGTTGACCTTAAAGTTACTCGGTTTTAGCAACAATGCGATCTCCTGCTGAAACATAACGCTCGCCTTACGCCGTTGGATCTCGAAGGCGTTGTTATGCCGCGTCCTAGTTCCCTCAATATGTCGGCTCCAAGTCATGCATGTTTACTTTTCTATGTATGTCCGCCTTTCAATTGTTTGCGAACCTGAATCATATGTAATACAAAACCCGACAAACTAATTAAACCAACGCGTAGCGGTAGTAACCGAAAAAGACTGTGACGAAAATGTGACGTAAAGCTGGCCAAGCAGGTCTATTTGTGGCCTTTCCAGTCACATTCGCGTGGGATCGGCGTACGTAACTGATTGATTAAATGTATAGCGCGCGAGTCGCTCTCCGGAGCCAAAGGTCAGAGGTTCGAGGCTGCTCTTGCACGTCCATGCGCTCCGCAGCACTTGTGTATCCTGCACATCGTCCTCTTGGGCGCGCCAGTTCTTCAATTGAGGCGGCGGCACGTGATCTATAAACCAATACAAGTTGCCGGGCGTGCAGGCGGATGGATCTACCAAACCATTGGATTCAAGGCCAACCTTCGATCAAGCATCGAAATGTCTCCAAACCCCGAAAGGGCACGTCCACTCGAAGTCGGACCTCGACAGGCGACGTGCATGAGCGCGGCTAAACCTGCGCAATACCACTCCACTTAATGGATGAAGGTGCTGAAGGGCATAAAGCCAACAACTTAATGGAAGAAATCCGGCGCGAGCTCTGCTGAACTCTAGGCTCCGTTTCAGCCAGCATGAGGGCTTTGTGAT
>CAMYKK010000077.1 GCA_947258975.1 uncultured Gammaproteobacteria bacterium | reverse complement strand
CGAGAAATTCACGGCGCGAAACATCGATGCGTTCTTTTTTCATCCTGACCTCCCGCCCTTGTTAATGCCTTTATTGATCTGGGTGGCCAAGTGAATGCCACGCCGCACCCGGTTGAATGTCCCGCAGCGGCAGATGTTGGTCACGTTTGCATCGATGTCGGCATCGCTGGGATTGGGATTGGCCTTAAGCAGCGCAGCCGCCGTCATGATCATGCCGGGCTGACAGTAGCCGCACTGTGGCACGTCCAGTTCTTTCCATGCCTTCTGCAGTGGGTGACTGTTATCAGGTGACAGCCCTTCGATCGTAACGACGTCCGTTGATGCGTTGAGTGCGGAGACCGGCAAGACACAAGAACGCACCGCTTCACCATTGACAAGCACCGTGCAGGCGCCGCAAATCCCAACGCCGCAGCTGTACTTGGCGCCTGTCAGGCCCAATTGCTCGCGGAGCACCCACAGCAGCGGAGTCGATCCATCGACATCGATGTCGACGAGCTTGCCATTAATTTTTAGTTTTGCCATCTGTGGACCTCCACGGTGAGCGCCGGCGCCGGGGCCTATTAAGTAAAGAGCAGATCAAAATCATCAGGGTAAAACCGGGTCAGAGAACTATTTCTTCTTACATAGTAGCGTTAATTTGTCTCTGACTTCCGTTTTCAAACAGCTAGAGCAAAGACTGTATCTTGGAACGCAGGTCTTCCAGTTTGTTCTGCGATACGTCCCACACGATCTCAAGATCGACACCCATGTAGTGATGGATCAAAACATCTCTCATCCCAGCCATGTCATTCCATGGAATGCTCTGATGTTGTCGGCGGGTTATCCTTGGAAAATGCTTTTGTTGCCTCACCGATCACTTCGAGATTGCGAATCACCGCGTCCTGGATCATTGTGTTATTGAGGAACGAATCTCTGCCGCCCTCGGTATATGCGATGATCCGGTTGATGGCGTCGAGGATGTGCTTGAGATATACCTCGTCGCGGCTCACAAAAGCTTGGCCTCCCGCAACACGTTCTCCTTTATGTAGGGCGACAGCGCGCCCTCGGTAACGACGTCGACGTGTTTCCCTATTTCCTGATCAAGATCGCGTTTCAACGCGATGAGATCGAAGAGATCACGCCCCGGTTCTAGGTCGACCAGCAAATCGATATCACTGTCGTCTCTCTGCGTGCCATGGAGGTACGACCCGAAGATTCGTAACCTCGATGCCCCATGTCGCTGGGCGATCTCCTTAATGAGCGCGGTGTTAAGAGCCATGGCTAGATTATAGCGTGCACACCTTTTAATGTTTTCCCGGACGTTGCGGTATCTGCGAAAAATGGGTGTGACGAAAATGTGACGCAAAGCTGTCCGAACGTGACCATTCGTGGCCTTTCCAGTCACAAGCGCGTGGGATCGGCGTGCATAACTGGTTGAAAAATAAAAAGCTATTGGGACTTGGTCGTCCTCATAATACTGGTGTCGGTGGTTCGAGTCCACCCATAGCCGCCAAGTTTATCAATAGCTTACGTAACATCTTTCCATACCTGTCGGACACGAGTGTGACCGACTTCCATCCAAAATCGCGACTGCGGCGCGCACATTGTCCGGTGCCAGGTGCGCATACTTTTCCGTCATGGTCACCGTCGTATGCCCGAGCAGATCGCGCATCTCCGGCAGCGGCACGCCGCTGCTCACCAACCAGGCGGCAGTGGTATGACGCATATCATGAATCCGAAAGTCGGTGATACCAGCCTGCGCACACGCATCGAGAAATCCATTTCGAACTGATCCGATGCGCTTTCCCTTGTGGGTGCAAAACACCCACGGACTGGCCGGACAATACTTCGCCCGGAACCGTGCCCGGTTGATCAACGCCGATCGAGCCACCGTGTTGAGCGGCACGGAACCGCAAATGAATGGGGTCGGAGTGCATTTTTTTAATGCACTCCGACCCCATTACTCCGCTCATATTCCCCTATGCGGGACCGAGCTCATGGCTGCGGGGGGACTGCACTGTTCAATCTGCCTGCCCCCGCGCAAAAGGAGGGAAAGTGCTCCCGCACTTCGATTCGCGCCTGCAAGGCGCTCCCACAGTTAAGTACGCGCTTGCTTGTTCCCGCGCAGCAGGGGGGAAGGCGCTCCCACAAGTGCTATTCGGGGACAGTATACCTAATTCAAAAAACGGTTCTCTTCGTGCGATTGGGCAAACTGTCTCCCGAGACACTTTTACTCAGCGGCCCCGAAGCCGTCGTTGGACTCGGCGCCACCCTCGATGCCGGCCACGTCCTGATGCCAGAGTTGGTCATTGGTGGCCGTGAGGCCGGAGCCCGATCCGTACAGCACGTTGATCGCGCCGGCGCCGGCTATTGAGCCAATGCTCTCGTTGCGTACCCCCACGGCGAGCGCCGCAAACCCCCCGCCCCGGAAATTACCGCTCGTGAGCGAGGAACCGAATTGATCGTCGGCCTCGGAACCGCCAAGGACGCCGCTGGCGTTTTGATGCCAGAGCTGGTTCCCCGAGGCACGAAGGCCCCCCGTGGCCGAACCGAAGAGCACGTTTACAGCGCCGGCGCCCGGGATCGTGCCGATGCTCTCTATCGGTACGCCGATAGCGAGGTCTTCCGCGCCGTCGTTATTAAAATCGCCGGCGGTAAGTGTGGCGCCGAAGTTATCGTTGGTTTCGGAGCCGCCAAGGATCCCTGCAACGTTCTGATGCCAGAGTTGATCGTCTGTCGCCAAAAGGCCGGTGGCAGTCCCGTAGAGTACGTTGACCGCCCCAGCACCGGCAATCGTACCGATGCTCTCCATCGGCACGCCGATCGCGAGGTCATCGAAACCGTCTTTGTCGAAGTCACCGGCGGTGAGCGCCGCGCCGAAATTGTCATTGGTCTCGGAGCTGCCGAGGACCGCGCCGTTTGCCTGGTACCAGAGCTGATCCCCGGATGCGAGTAACCCGGTGGCGGTGCCGTACAACACGTTGACCGCGCCGGCGCCGGCGACGGACCCGATGCTCTCGCCCGGCGAGCCGATGGCGAGGTCGTCGAAGCCGTCGTTATCGAAGTCGCCGGTGGTGAGCGCAGCGCCGAAGTTGTCGTTGGCCTCGGAGTTGCCGAGTACCGCGCCATTAGCCTGGTACCATAGCTGATCACCCGATGCGGACAGGCCGCTGGCAGTGCCGTAGAGTACATTAACCGCGCCGGCACCGGGTACCGAACCAACGCTCTCGCCCATGACGCCGATTGCCAGGTCGTCGAAATTGTCGCCGTCAAAGTCCCCAACGGTGAGGGCCGAGCCAAACTGATCTCCCGCTTCCGAGGCGCCGAGAACTCCGGTGACATCCTGGTACCAGATTTGATCATTGGCCGCCGCAAGGCCGGAAGCCGAACCGTAGATCACGTTCACCGCCCCGGCGCGCACGGTCGAGCCGACGCTCTCGTTCCGCACCCCGATCGCCAGGTCATCGAACCCGTCGTTGTTAAAGTCTCCGCCCGCTAGCGCCGATCCGAAATGATCGTACTGTTCGGCGCCACCTTCGATGCCTGAAACATCCTGGTGCCAGAGTTGATCATTTGTGGCCGTCAAGCCGGAACCCGAGCCGTAAATCACGTTGATCGCGCCGGCCCCGAGGATGGATCCGACGCTTTCGTTGGGAACGCCGACCGCCAGATCCGCGCGCCCGTCGCCGTTGAAATCACCGGTGGCCGTGCTGCTCGCCCCCGACAACCGGGGATACAGGTAACAAACTGCATTCTCGTCGTCCGCTTCCAGGGTCCTGCTGGCGTTGCCCGATTGATCGAAGGCGTACATGGTCGGGCGCGGCGTGCCGGTGATCTCGGTGTGATGGAAACCGATCATGTGTCCGATCTCGTGAGTCGCCGTGTCCTGAATGTCGCGGTTGGTCGCTGAGTCGCTGAGCGCCCAGTTGAAGTCCCGACCGTTGAATGCGATGTCTACATCGGTGGTCGTCTGGTTCGCGCGAATGGTGATGATGGTAATGGCCAGAGTCCCGGGACCGAGTATCGCCGTCGGTCCGCTGTATTCCGACGCCCCGCTCTCGGCCCAGTAGGTCGTATGGTTACCGTCGCTGGGGTTACGGGTAGCTGTCGTGTTGCCGGCATAATTGAACGCGACCGCCGCGCAGGGGACGTTCTGCCACGCTGTGTACCCCGCGGTCACGGCATTGCGGGTTTGGTTGAAATTTACGCCGTCGCCGGCACCGTTACTATTGACCCGGAAATTGATCGCTCTGGGTATCCAGCGTACGGTGGTGCCGGAACCGAGCGCCACCGCGCTGCCGGCAGTGTAGGTGCCGGTACCCCCGGTCTGTTGAATCAGCCGGTAGGCCTCGGCGGGGGCTGGAATCAGAACCGCGAGCGTGAGGCCGACGGCCGAGATAGACAATGCCTTCGTTTGCTGGGGTCTCATCTCTCTTGCTCCTTTCCACCTTCGTCTATGGTTCTTTCCTCGCCCGCTTCCTCGGTGGAAGCCGAGCCCTCTTCACGCGCCGTATCATCCTTCTCGCCCTCTTCGCCATCCGCGGCGCCGGGTTCCCCCAGCTCTTCTTGCGCGTTGCCTTGTTCTCCCTCGCCTTCGTCCATCGCGGGCTTCTTCGGCTCGGCGGCCGCCGGCCTCCGGGCCGCGCTGCTGATCTCGCGGATGCGTTGCGTGAGTTCTTCGAGGGTCATGCCTTCGGCGCCGCTTCGCCCGGCGATCACGCCTTCTTCCAGCTCGGCGTCGCGCATGAACTTCGCCGCTTGGCTGGTGACCCGCAGCTTACCGGTCTCCGGGTCCTGCTTGAGGTCGAACACCCCCTGTGAAAGCCCCACGATATTGAAGGCCTGCGCGCCACCGACGCGCGCACTGGGGGACGTCTCGGGCACCGCACTGAGCATGAGGACGGCGTCGCCGCCGACCGTGATCTCGGGAGCGCCGATCACGAAGGTCGACGTGTCCCCCACGGTGCCGCCGGGCAGGTAGACCACGATCTCACTGTTTGCGACGTCTCCGGCGATGGCCTCGCCGACGCGAAAGAAGACCTTGGTGTAGATGGTCGACTTATCTTCGGTCCACTGACTCTCGGTCTTGATGAACTGGCCGCGTACCACGTGTGAGCTGTGGGACGTGAGCGCCTCGAGCGATAGTTGATCAAAGGTGGTCGACTGTGCTGCACTGCTCCATCCGAGCAGGAGTATGGAAAGAACGGGGATGATGCGTACGGGTAGTGCGCCACTCATGTGGTTTGCCCTCCTTTAGTGGTCTTGGCGGTCAGATCCCCCGTTAGGTGTGGGACCATCACCAGTGCCAAGAATGGTGACATATATCACATTCAGCTTCCGAGCGTTTGATGTAAATCAAGTTCGATTTTGATAGCGCGCTTTGTCGGGTATACGTGCGCGGTAATCGGAGTCCGCATGACCGGGCCGATGATCCCGCGTGAACAATGCCATCGAATTGGGGCGCGTCAGTAGGCACCAATCCGCCCTGAACGATCTGTTGAGCTATTCCATCACCTACCGCACCGCCGTCGGTCCCCACGCCGGCCGTAAGGCCTTCTCGCTACAAACGGTCCCGCCGCGGGAGGAATCCCACCAGGATTCTCGGCTGGCCAAGGTATCGGGCTTCTCGCTGCATGCCGGTGTCGCAACGCAAGCACACCAGCGGCGCAAGCTGGAGCGGCTGTGTTGGTACATCGCCCGCCCGGCGGTATCGATTGAACGCTTGGCTCCGACCAGTCAGGGGAATGTGCGCTATACGCTCACGACACCCTATCGACACGGCACCACGCACATCATCCTGGAACCGCTGGACTTCATCGCCGAGGCGGCTGCCCTGGTGTTTGAACTCCCAGAGAACCTGCCTCGATTCCCCGGAGTGTTCGCCACTAAAAGCAGTTTGCGGTAATGCGTCACGCCAGCAGGTCGCTATTAGAATGAAGCGGGAAAGCGGACCTTTAAAACGCAAGATTTCTCGTGTGTCGGAGGTTATCGTCATGAAGTTCACGCGTATCACGGTCAATCCCAAGCAGATGGGAGGCGTGCCATGCATCCGTGATCTGCGAATACCTGTCGCGACAGTTGTGGCGATGGTCGCCGATGGTGTGACTGAGACCGAGATACTTGACGAGTATCCCGATCTCGAACGCGGAGACGTTCAAGAAGCGCTCAAATTTGCAGCTGAGGCGGTTCGAGAGCGTGAGCTGCCTCTGGCCGCGCCTCATGAACGCCTGGATCCGGCACGCCGGGAGGTTGAGTAATGCCGTGCACGAGGTCAGCGACGCACTCGCCACGACTTCCAAGGGATTGGAGACCGGAGCCGCCCCCTTCGACGTGCCAAAGGTCAAGGTGGATTACCTGGAGTGGCCTGGCACTGTGAACGAAGTGGTGCTCGGTCACAGCACTGCTGAGGGTGGGGAAATTACGAAGTTAGAGGCGAAGCTCTGCAGTGTCCTCGACTTCAAGCGTTCCACGAAAATGGACGCGGGACCCGGGTTTCAGGAAATGAAGCAGCTCCACACGCAAATTCAAACCTTGCCCAGGGAGGCCGTGGCGAACGTTGCTAACGGAAACACGGAAAACGCCAAGAAGATCTTGGACGATATCGAACCCAGATCGACCCATTTTTTCGAGACTTTAGATTAAGCTGTATGTTTGTACTGGATCTCTGTTAGAAAGCGACTTAGAACAATACGTAGCCAGCCCATGATAACGTACAAACTGACGCACTAATCTATAGAAGTTGGGACTTAAATCTGACACTGAGCTCGTCATCCAAAAGGTAGACAGAGTTCGATAACCTCCCTTATGTTCTATTAATCCGATTTCCGTTTATTTCCGGACTCTGTGGATTTTCCCACCGTGGCCGGCTTGGAACCGCGGACATTCCGTAACAGCCCACCGACCCAGCCGACACCGGAGCTAACCCCAGACACCACACCGCCGAGAGCACTCTTGCCGATATGAACGACGCTGCCCACGGCACGCTGCCCCGTATGGATGACGCCGCCAACAACACTTTGCCCTTTGTCGATGACAAAACCGAGGCCGCTGCCAAGCGTGTTCGCTACACCCTCGAACAGGTCCTCGACGACAATCGTCTGCCCCGGCTTAGACTGTGCCGGCGACTCATCGGTCGGTTCCGCACCCGTGGACTTGTGGGTGGAGGCATCTGTGGTGCTCTTTTTCTTCGCCCTAGTGGCGGTGACCTGGGGACGGCGTGCTCCCGGTCCCGCCGTGCCCTCGCCTTTTTTAGTATCCGTTTTGTTCTGCGGCGGTTCGCTACGCGCGCCGGTAGTAGTTTGGCTTGATCCCTTCTTTTTAGAGCCCGCCGACGAGTTCGCGGCGGACGGCATTGTTCCCGGTGGCGGCTTCGCCGCCTCCTCGAATATCCTATCGTCCTTTGCCGCCGGTCCCGACGCTTCTACCGGGCTGTCTACCACCGCTTTTTCTTTCACCGAACCATTCATTTCCCCGAGTATTGACGTCTCTGTGGCTACTGTGTCCATAGACTTAAAGCAAGTAACGCGCCATATGCCACGACGGCAGGCCGTCCGCTCACCATCTAAAATTCTGTTCCCGCTGCTTCCTGCAGCTGGATCTACTCATCGCTCCGCTTGCCTTACGACTTGCGGCTCTTCATATAACCGTACACGGCGATCGCGCCCAGGCCAACCAGGGCAACCGCCCCCCATACGCCCAGACCGAGCCCCAGACCGAAGCCTTTGCCGGCACTGACTACCCCACCGACCCCGGTGCTGGCGGAGGCGGTCTGCGCCGCTCGTAGCGGTCTTCACTATCGTTGCACCCTTGCCGGCCATCGCGGTCTTTGCGGTCGCGCCGCCGGCGCCTTTGCCGGCGGCCGCACCTTTCGCAAGCACCGCGGCTTTGCCTCCGGCGGCCTCGCGGACCATCTCAATCTCTATCTCTTTTGCTGCTGCTCCCTTTACCGCCGTAGCTGCCTTTCCCGCGCCGCCTGCTACTGCCGTCGTTTCACCAGCTGCCATCTTGGTTTCTCCTCACATACGGGATATATCGTGGTGCATCTCAGGTACGCATCACGGCGTGTCTCGCAGCTCGGCTAACCTGGATCAATTGTTAAAGGGTTACTTTAACTGCCTTTAGATTTACTTTAGGACACAACGGGTTTGTGTCAATACTCTTACGCGTATCAGCGACTCTTTCGACCAGACCGCAATCGGCAGTAGACCCGCATCTAGTCTGCCCCACCGCCTACGCGTTCCATCCGGGCCGATAAGCGCCGTCGTTAACCGCCAGTTCGCTCACCCAAGGGGGTGTCTCGTCCCAGCCGTGCTACACCAGCCCAGGCACGAATCAGTCCGCGATGGATAAACTTAGCCAATTTTACTGTAGCCCCCCAATCGCGCGGCCGCAACCAGAGCACAACTAATATAGAGTCACACGCCGGCCGCATTAGCGCTGGGCGAGACGGTACTCCGGACCGGCGGGCGATATTAAAGTTTCTGTCCCGCACGCCGACTAAATATTTGTTACAAATTCGTATTGGCGATCTATACTCTTTGTACATAACGGCATTTCAAAGCGACGAATAATTAGATTGAGTACATGCCATCTTAACCAACGAGATTGAGTATCGACCCGATGATCGCGCAAGGTTTTTCGAGAGTAATTGGATTGGGTCCGTTGTCCGGACTTTCCGTTTTCGCATTGATAGGAATTGTCGTATGGGAATTGTGGAAGACTAATACAGATATACGCGTTGTGCGAACAGACAGTGCGGAAGATAAAGATAACGATGAGCGTTTCTTAGAACTTAATCAAAAAGTGGCCACTCTTTTAGTCGAAACGCGCGATGCGTCACGCAGGATTGCCCAGCTTCAAGACAGTATTTTAGAACTAGAAAACACATATGGTGCGCAACCCATCAGCAATGCACCACTCGGCGCCTTTATTAATGAAGCCGCGAAGGCTACGAAAGAATCCGCAAAGAAAGCGATGCTCAAACAGATTATTGACGATAACGTTGCGTTGAGGAAGAAGATCAAGCTCAGATTGGTGTCGGGCGGGAGTAAGCAATAGATGCGTGCGACAAGCAACAGGTTTATTCTTCAAAAAGTGTTCGTGCCTTGCGAGCATGACAAGACTTCGTACGCTTGGATTATTGAAAACAATATGTTTCGAAACTTCTTTCCTTCGAATTCTTGAATAGGTTTGTTTTTAGGGAGATGTGATGGCTACTACTTTCTACGTTGGTATCGATCTGGGAACCAGTCGAACTTCCATTGCCACATCAACGGGGAAACGCGTATCCACGGTTACTTGCGTTGGATACCCCAAAGATGTGATCTCCAGAAAAAGGCTAGGTAAAGATTATCTTCTTGGAGAAGAGGCGTTAGAAAATCGGCTGGCTCTGAATATGATTTGGCCGCTTGCGGACGGGGTTATTCGCGATGATGAAAGATCGCACGAAGCGACCGCACTTCTTCTTAAACACATTATCGCCGAGGGCATCCCCGAAAAACAGGAAGACGATCAAATAAACGTCGCCATCGGTGTGCCTGCTCAAGCCAGCATTCACAATAAACAGGAGATAATAGACGTTACCAAGGACTTTGTTGATAAACTGCTTATCGTCAGCGAACCGTTTGCGGTGTCGTATTCCATCGACCGGTTCGAGGAGTGTCTTATTGTCGATATTGGCGCGGGGACGACAGACCTATGCCGGATGCACGGTTCAATCCCCGACGTAGAGGATCAAATGACCCTTAAGATAGCGGGGAACTACCTGGATCAACAACTGACAAACTGCATTCTTAATCAGTATCCGAATGTCCAGGTTACTCCTCAGATCATAAAACGTATCAAGGAAAAATACGGTTACGTTTCAGACGTTACTGACCCGGTAAAAGTCACACTCACCGAGCTGGGAATACCGGCTGAGTACGACATCACAGAGATTCTCCGGGAGTGTTGTTTGAAATTGACCAGTCCGATCAGTGAATCCATTCAGGATATGGTGGGAACGTTTGATGCGGATTTTCAGCAGAAACTGCGTAACAACGTCATTCTTGCCGGCGGTGGTTCTCGACTCAAAGGTATTGATATCGCCGTAGAAAAAAGTCTGGTCGAGTATGGGGGAGGAGACGCCATGTGTGTGCACGATGCCGAATATTGCGGAAGTATCGGCGCACTAAAAATGTGTCTGGAAATGCCTGGGAATTATTGGGAACAGATATAGAGTGGATATCAAACTTGGTGTTACGTGTTTTGTGTGATCTTCGTAACCCAACTGATTGCCGTTTTCGTGGCAATGTTTCGTTTGGGGCCCATACAACGCAAGTTGTCGTCGAAGGAATAAACATTTCCTGCGACACTTAGAGCTTAGTCGTATCGGCAGCCACTCGTAAGTCGGCAGATCGAATATGAATCTATAGCTCATCGCGACACGAAGTGCAGTGGTCACGGATGATCTGATCCAAATGCGAAGATATCGCCACGCAGTCGTAGGCCAAATGTCCGCTTAAAGATCCTGTCCCGGACCTTCCATTGACAAGGCCTGAATGTCGGGAATGGGTCCAAGCCGTGTAAAAAGTCGAGATCAAAATAACCGGTGGTAAAACGATACGTATGTTCGTCGCAAACACGATGGCTATGGAGAAATAAGGAAGCGTATAAAGCAATACCACAACCAAAGTGGAGCGATGTTCCAGTCGTTCGAAATCTCGGCGACTTTTTACACCACTTTGGCACATAGATGCCGGTTAGAGGAGGGGCGACCATTCCATTAACCTGGGTCGTAAGTTAGCATTCCAGGCCAAAACCCCCGAACGGCGGTAATGAGTATTCTTCAGCCTATCGTGTTGCAACATCGTTGCATCAAACAGAATCAGCGTGAGATGCCCGCAACGCGCCCTTTGCGGACCTTCCTGTTGAAGATCAGAACGAGTTGCTGCGCAGCAACACCAATGCTCCAAAACGATCCACAGCTGCCGGTCGCAATAAAACGTCACGAGAGTATGCTGCATCCTCCATAGCGGACGTACCCGACCGCGTTACACGACCCAAGTTCGATCAGTCTTTGCATTCAATCGAATGCGCGCAACATACTCATAAGCGCCATTCGTGGATTTAACATCATGGGCTGAACGCAACCCAAAACGGACATTTTTTGACAACTAAATTATAGATTTGGATTTAGTAAATTTAGCTCTAATATGATCGAATTATGAAAGCGATTTTGTATACAAAATACGGAACGCCAGATGTTCTACAGCTCAAGGAGATAAGAAAACCTATACCCAAGGAAGATGAAATTTTGATAAAAGTTTATGCTGTAGAGGCAACGAAGGCAGATTGTGAACTGCGTAGTTTCAAATTCGCAGTTAAGTGGTTTTGGCTGCCTTTGCGAGTAGCGATGGGAATTTTAAAGCCAAAGAAACCTGTATTGGGAGGATATTTTGCGGGGGAAGTCGAATCAGTTGGCAAAGACGTTTCAAATTTTAAGATCGGAGATCAGATTTTCGGGTCTACGAAGCTTAGGTTGGGCGCATATGGCGAGTACGTGTGCCTACCGGCCAGCTACACGCTAGCACCAAAACCATGCAACGCGGGCTTTGAAGAATCGGCAGCCATACCCTTGGGTGGGCTGAATTCACTTCATTTTTTGAGGAAAGCAAATATAAAAACCGGAGAAAAAGTTTTAGTGAACGGTGCAGGCGGAAGCATTGGTACTTTTGGGGTGCAGATTGCTAAAGCAATGGGGGCAGAGGTAACGGCTGTTGACAGCACTATCAAGAAGAAAATGTTACACCGAATTGGGGCTGATCATTTCTTCGATTATACAAAAGAAGACTTTACAAAAAGTGGTCTAACCTATGATGTTATTTTTAACATGGTAGCCAAAAGTTCCTATTCGAAATGCGTTAAAGCACTCAACCCCAAGGGACGCTATCTGATGGCAAATCCGCGTATATCCGACATGCTGAGGTCTGTCCTGACGTCTATGTTTACTGATAAGACAGCGATATTTGTTTTTGCTGGAGAAAAGGAGGAAGAGCTACTCGCACTTAAAAAAATGATTGAAGAGGACAAAATCAAATCAACTGTCGACAAAATCTATCCTCTTGAGCAAGCTGCCGAAGCTCATCGAAGAGTAGAGACTGAGCAAAGATTGGGAATTGTCGTAATCTCTGTCGTACAGAACAATAAAACCTAATAAGATGCTCCGCACGGATAAATTTTCAGCTATGCATTACATTATCGGTGGGCGAGATATTCTGAATGACAGCTATAGCGCCGCCGACTAGTGCCTGATTGAGTATTTGATCAACAGTCCGCACTGGGCACTTTACCGACCTAGCTAAAAAACTTCAGTTTTCTTTGAACTGATTGCCAAGAAACAATACTCTTTGCCGTTATTCGCCCCTCAACAGCAATAGGTAACCACACATCTCCTGATGAGACCATGAAAACATGCCCGGTGTCCCTTACGAACGAATTCCGGCCGCCGTGCATCTTGTTAAACCGCTGCCTTGCGGGAATGTTGTTGGTGCTGGTATCACCGGCCGCTCTGGCGCAGAAAGTACCGTTATGGGTAGTCGTTGGCGTGGTCTCGTCGGTATTGGCGCTAGTGCTGGTGGGTGCACTGGCGCTATCCGCCCCCAGACTGGGTAAGGCCAGTCTGCACGTTCGATTGCTGGTCCTGTGGATAGTAGCCTTCCTGCTGACGTCTTTCTTTGTCGAAAACGATTGGGTCATCTGGACGCCAATGCACTTATATATCCTGCATTTAGCTTTGCTGCCAATATTTGTGTTTCGCCAACTCTTGCGCCGCATCGAGACTTCTGCTGTGGCACTGTCTCGAACACTGCTTTTGGGCTTCCTGTCGGTCCTGCTTAGCGCACCCACATCCATCTTTGTGACTTCCCTGTCTATCCTGCCGTGGCAGTACTTCGGAAAGGTTACCGGAATCGATACGATGGGTACGGAAGGTCCGGCGCCCTGGTGTTTTCTCGTGACCTGGGTCGTCCTGCAGTCCGCCATGCTGATAGCCTGGAAGATTCACCGGAGCGAGAGAACCGCGCAAGCCAATTGACCTCTTACGCTGCGGCTGGTGGGCAAGCGAACATTCAAAACGCAGATTTTCTAGTGTGTCGAAGGTCGGGCAGGACTGACTTCACCAATTCAACTTAGTTTCATAAATGGCTGCTTCACGCCCTGAGTCGTTCAGTCAAGTGTTTTAGGTCCTGGTAAGTTGTTTTTTCGGGTCAACCTTGGATGCGTGGACAGTTTATGAACTGGCTGGC
>CAMYKK010000076.1 GCA_947258975.1 uncultured Gammaproteobacteria bacterium | reverse complement strand
ATGCAAAAGCCTCCTGCGTGCTTAAGTATTTGTCAGAAAACACTATTTTCGCACAATCGAGGCTTTTGCTTTACCTGTTCATGAATAATCCGGGCTAGTTTCGCTTTGTCGCGGGCATCGCCGCGACGGGCAAGCCTGCGTCTGCGGATTTCGGGGGCGCATAGTACGTAGTGGATTTCTACCGGCCCTCCCAGGGCGAGAACGAGCTTCGCTGGCCATTCCGGATCCCTGACCTCCCTGGTAAACGGACCGACAATGACCTGGTCCTGGACAGGCAGATTCTCGCGGGCGATGTCGAAGAGCGTCTCGTAGATCGGCTCACGAAATGTGCGCTTGAAGTGCTCCGAATCGCGATCATCCCGACTGCGTCCCGATTGTTCAAGAGCGAGGCGTACCAACCGCTCCGTCACCGTGTCGATGTCTAGCAGGGTGGCACACCTGACGGCGGCGAGATTCCTGGCATAGGTGGATTTCCCGGACCCGGGGCTGCCGCAGACTATGACGGCGGTGTGCATATTGTCGTTAGATCACAGCATGCGCTGCAGTAGGTAGAGGATATGGTGCGACCACGTTTATTCTTTATAGTTTCGAGCACTCGTTGAGCGTATTCATATGCTCGTTCGACCACGCGTATCAGATTCGGATCAGTAACCAAATCAATTTCGGGTAGATCGGGGAACCAAGTTGCGTAGGCTTCCAGGATTTTCTGGACTTTCGATTTATAGCCATACGAGTCCCTAGGGTTATCAGTAACACACCTAGTGGGGTTGTGTCTTCACCCAGTTAGGTGAGTAGGCAAAAGAAACCCTGCCGAAAGCGGGATTCTCTGTCTGGCTACAAGATCGGTGTAGAAATCTATCACCCAACGAAGGCACCGGTCTTGGCATCCTTGATGAATGCCTTTAGCCTGCCATCGTCCCGTTTGCGGCAAACGAAAGCAGACACATTGTTCACACACTATAGCCGATACATTCCGCTTCGCTAATCGATCATTCCCACATCAATACCGAGTCGAGCTTTGCCCTCCGGCATCGACAGACAAAACGTCAACCCCGTGGCGGGATCGGGATCACTGTCCTTACCACGGTTATTACCCTGGCGCTGGGGACTAAACACAAAGCCCGCTGGCGTTTGAAATTCCACCTTGTAACTGCCCGCCGCCAGATGCGAAAACCCATATTGACCACTGGCGTCGGTCTGCGTCGTCGCAAGCACAACCCCACCGCAGCTCTGTAGCCGCACGGTGACACCCTCTAAACCTGGCTCCCCGGGATTTTGAATACCGCTACCGTTCGAATCATGCCACACGAAGTCTCCGATCTGGCCCGTCCCAACCGGCTGTCGGATCAACCCCGCATCTATACCGCGCCTGCTCTGCCCTTCCGCCATCGACAGACAGAACGTCTCTCCCGTGACCGGATCAGGATCACTGTCCTTGCCACGATTCGTACCCTGCCGAGCAGGACTCGACACAAGGCCCATCGGGGTATCAAACCGAAGCCGGTATTGCCCTGAAAACAGGCCGTCAAACAAGTACGCCCCGTTCGCATCGCTGGTGGTCATCGTCACCTCGTTCCCGGCACAGTCCAGCAGCGTGACGTTGACGCCACCCAAGCCCGGCTCTCCAGGGTCCTGGATCCCGTCGCCATCCAAGTCTTCCCACACCAAATCACCAATCTGCCCACTGCCGTCCTGACGAATCAGACCGGCATCAATACCGCGCCTGCTCTGCCCTTCCGCCATCGACAGACAATTGGTCAGTCCGGTGGCCGGATCGGCATTGCTGTCCTCGCCACGCTTCGGACCCTGCATGAATGGGCTGAACACAAATCCCGTTGGCATCGTGAACTCAATGCGATAGGTTTCTGCAGGTAGACCGTCAAAAAGATAGTTGCCGTTCCCATCGGTGCTCTGGATCGCTAATACGCTACCACCGCAACTTTGCAACCGCACCGTCACTTCCGCTAACCCCGGCTCCCCTGGGTCTTGGATCCCGTTACCGTTCAGGTCGTGCCACACAAAATCACCGATCTTGCCTGTCCCGTTTACCGTCGCAGTAATTGTATCTACTCCCTCCGCACCGTCGTCATCAATGATGGTCACTGTCACCGTATAGACACCAGTTGCCGTATACTGCCAACTAAGTTCGAAACTGGTGCCGGTCAACGCTAGCGGTTGTGCTCCCAAACCATCGCCGTAGTCAACGGTGGCGGTCCAGATATCATCACCGGGATCGGTAAACGAACCATAGCCAACAAACGTCTGGCCAAGATCGATTGCGACATCGTCGCCGGCATCAACCACGGGTGTTGCGTTAAAAACATCAAGCGTGGTTTGATCGATGGCCGTAAAGCCCTCATCGTCGATGGTCTGCACCGTCAGTATCCGCGTATGCGGCGCATCGATATCCGCGGCCGAAAAGCTCGGACTCTGCCCTGGGGTTTCAAATACCCCATCTTCATCCAGATCCCACGCGTAGCTCAGGGCGTCGTCCTCCGGATCGATACCGGTTGCCTGGAGCGAAATGCTGCTCCCCTCCACCACCGTATAGGGACCGCCAGCGAATACATCGGGGGCGTCATTACGCTCGGCAAACTCTCGAAAGCCGTACGCCGCGGTGTTGTAGGCATCGTTGGCTTGATCGAGCACCAGATAGCCTGCCCCGGGATCGCCGAGTAACACATTGGTCAACCGGTACGGCCCGTCGCGTTGCGAAGTAAGTATATCCCGCCCGTCAAAGTGCAGGAGCTGCTCCGAGATTCCGGTGCTGACGCTCGTATTCATGACAGCATGGGCAACCGGATCCCCAGCGCTATCGACTAAGTCCGCGGAGAGCACGATCTCCCGCGCTATCGACGCGTCGATCTGTACGCCAATGGTCAGCTTCTCGTACAGCGCGGGATAGTCCGAACGCGGTACCGCGGTTTCTGTATATTGTTGCGTGAGCAGCACATCGGCCGGAGATACCTGCACCAAGGTGGTCGCCTCGCGTGCAAAGGGATTGCCGTCTTGTCGCGTGCCCGTCGCCTTGACCTGGATCGTTGTGTAGCCGATGAGGTCTTCCAGGGTGTACGTCGCCGAATATTGACCCGCGCCGACCTCCGCTAGATTTACGGTCTGTTCGGTACCGTCGCCGTAAATGACTGTGGCCACCACGCTGGCCGCTGCAACCGTGTCCGATAGCGTTGCGGTAATGGTCGCGGTATCGCCGGGGTGATAGACGTCTTGGTCCGTGCCGACGCTCAACGCCAATGCGCTGTGAAACATCGCCAAGGCCTGATAGTCGGTCCCCTCGACGGGGATCCCCGCGGCGTTCGACAATTCCATCTGCCACGTGCCACCGACCGCGTCGGCCAGGTAGTACGTCGCGCCATTGAGTGTAGGCTCGTAGAGCATTTGCTCGGGATTATCGGCGACAAAGTCCGGATCGATGCGTTGGCCTATCGGGTCGATCAACGCCACGTCCACAGTGCCTTCATCCCAGCTCGCCACAAACGCGGTAACACCACCGTCTACATTCATATCCAGTGTCGCCACTTCGCCCGTATTCAGGACCCCGCTTTGCAACGGAGTGCGTTGGTTCAGCTCGATGGGCGTATCGGTCGCGGTCGGCAAGGCCATCGGCGCGCCCGCCGCGGGTTGCGTCATCCCGCTGGGCGCCGCCAAGTGCTGCGGCGATGCGGCCAGGTTCTGGGATGTCGATACGGTTCCGCACGCGGTGCGGTCTTTGCGCACCAATACGCCCGCCAAGCACGCCTTGAAGCTGTGATTGCTGGTGCCAAGGCCTGCACGAAAGTAAGGTTCGCGGCCATGATCGTGACTGTGCGACTCGATGGTTCGCCATCGATCCAGCCGGCCACTCAATCCCAGGGAGCTCCCGGTGGATACGAACCCATCGGTTTGCACGCTGGGACCACCCAAAGTAGCCATGGCATCCCACGGAAATCTAAGCGTGGGATAGCCCTTGTATCGAATCGTAATACCGAGACAAAAATTACCTATCGGTATGCCAATACATAGCCGAATATCCTCAGAAGGGACTTCACCCCCTATGACATGGTACTCAACACCCGGCCTTCGGTGATGTAAATTGTTGAAGTAGTACATACCCGTCTGCGATAGCTC
Organism: uncultured Gammaproteobacteria bacterium; assembly: GCA_947258975.1. Classification (GTDB taxonomy): domain Bacteria; phylum Pseudomonadota; class Gammaproteobacteria; order Arenicellales; family JAANXG01; genus CALZGZ01. The sequence goes on along the minus strand of CAMYKK010000076.1, from coordinate 10,223 downwards.
GCAGGGTTGGAGACTGCATGCGAAAAACGCATACGCAGGATTATGTATGGCAATTAGCGCCACCAGTGGATCGAAAGGCACTCCTTGATGGGGTCCACCAAATGTGAATAACGCCTGTACGTCACCCCTGTATCGACCTCCTTCTATGTACGATCTACTGACGATTGACCCCATACTGTGCGCCACAATGATGACTTTTGCGGCGCCCGTTGCCTGTATTACGTCGTCTATGGCATCCATGACACGTTGCGCATTGACCCACACGGGCGGCGTGTAAAGGAAAGATGTCTGTAACGCCGGTGCGGCAACAACGTAACCGGCGGCCTCCAGCGTCGCTTTTTCATCCGTAAATACGCTTGGGTTGTCAAAGATCCCGTGCACCATAACGATCGGCAACCTGTCGGTGCCGACGAAGTTCTCATCTACGATATTGTTGTTCAGCGGCACCGTTCTCGGGTTATCTTTAAAGGTGTGACCGTGCAAGGACAACCTCAATTCGCGGATGCCAAAGGGTAAGGTCAAGCTGTACGAACCGTCACTTGCCGTGAGTACATTTGCGCCGGTATCGGCAAATACACGTACACCTGATATCGGCGCGCCGCTGACGATTTGATTAACGCTGCCGGAGATCGTGAAACTGCCCAGGGCCACGAAATCCAGATTCACATCAAGCTCTCCAGTCCCCGCCACGGTGACGACGCGCGATACGGGAGAAAAACTAAAATCGGAACTCGAATACGATACCGATACCGTATGGTCGCCATCCGGTACATTAACGAAGAAGAAAACGCCGTTACCGTCGCTCGTGGTCACCGGGCCGGAGTTCAACGTGACGGTGACACCCGGAAGCCCCAGTTGGAGTTCCGGGTCGATAATCCGACCCTCAAGAATCCGCGTTTCAAACGCCCCGCGGTCGCACCAGGCTTCGTCATCGGCGTTACCGTCCAGGGGGCGCTGCATACCGCGTTGGTCAAGGAGCCGTGGTACTTCAGGAGCATCATAGTCCGGGCATTTCCACTGATCTCCGAACAGATAGTATCCGCTATCGATCGCCGGACTACCTGCCGACAGGGCATGGGTCAACGTCGGACCTCCATTGTCCGCCAGCGGGCCAAGTTGCGGGTCGGTGCCAGGCAGGTCCGTCGCCTGTATCAGATTACACGTGCCATCACTGTCCAGATTGTAGCCGTCGCTGATCACAGCGCCGACACAGTCGGGGCCCGCTGCCTGAGACGCGATAATGCTGTTGGTCAACACGACCTCCGAAGGACCTTGGAGCACATCGTTGACCAATCCGGCGCCATTACTATCGCTAATCGTGCTGTCGGTGATCGTGAGCGCGCCTCCGCGCGCGTTTCGGATAGCGCCGCTTACGGGACCTCCAGCAGCGGTGTTTCCACTAATTGTGCTGTTCGAAATCGTGGTAGTGCCGCCATCGTTGTGTATTCCGCCGCCGCCCTCGAGACCGCCGGCCTGATTGCCGCTCACCGTGCTGTTTACTACCGTTAAGCTCCCACTACTCTCGTTGTATAGACCACCCGCCGATACACCACTATTACCATGGATCGCGCTGTCCGTGACGGTGAGGTCGGCTCGGTTGAAGACGGCGCCCCACTGCCCGGCACCCCCGGTTAATGTCAAACCGTCAATGCGCACGACACCGGCGTTGACACCGAAGACCTGGAACGTGTCGTTGCCGTCAATGGTGAGTTTCGCGGCCCCCGGACCCCGGATGACCAGAGAGTCATCGATGAGGAGTTCACCCGAAGTCAGCATTATCGTGCCGCTGGTGTCCCCGAAAACAACTTCCTCCATTCCGGATTGCGCATTGGCGTCCAGGATCGCCTGGCGCAGACTCCCAGGCCCGGAATCATTGGTATTGGTCACAAAGAATCGACTCGACTCAAACGCCCCCATGTCACAGGCGGATGTGCCGTCGCCATCACCATCCCGCGGGCGCACGCTGCCGCGCTGGTCGGCAACAAGGGTGTCACCGCAGCCGTTGACACCTGCTGGAATACCATCGATAGCGGGACCGTCATGCAGGGCGTGGGTTTGCGTGGGACCGCCATTATCTTGGAGTGGGTAGAGGACCGGGGCCGCGTTCGTGACGTCATTGTTCACGCCATGTGTAACGCAGGTTCCATCGCTGTCGAGGTTGTAACCGTTGCTGATGATGGTGCCAGTGTTGTTGCAGTCGGGATCACCCCCTTCCTGCGCGGCGATTATCGTGTTGGTCAGCGTTACGGTGCCATTGTTGAGAATGCCACTTGATCTGTTTCCGGAGATGGTGCTGCTATTGAGCGTCGCGGTTCCATCGTTGTGAATCCCATCCTGGAAGTTATCGGAAATAGTGCTGTTGATTACTGTTAACGTGGCATCGGTCGTGTTCCACACCCAGCCCCAACTGCCGCTTAGGGTACTATTGATTACCGTCGCCGCGCCCGATGCATGGTTATACAAGGCACCGGAATAGGTACTCATAGTGCTATTGGTTATCGTTACGACGCCACGATTGAAAACGCCGTAATCATAGATTTCAGAAAAAGTGCTGTCGGTCACGATTGCGGTGCCATAATTTGTAATCCCAGAGGCGTAGGAGCCATAAAATGTGCTATCCGTCACCGTCAATGAACCACTGCCACTATTTGCGATGCCTCCCCATCCGCCTCCGTAAAAAGTGCTGTTTGTCACCGTTAAAAGAGCATCGTTGACAATGTCGTGACCGCAATTATTTTCCATCCGGACACGAGTTAGTTTTAGGTCTGCCCCCAAGTTGGTGAAGGCATGCCGGTCATTGGGTTGGGAATTACAAAAGCCGCTGTCGGTAACGGTTAGGTCACTAAGCTCGACTACACCCGCGCTTGCTTCAAATACCCAAAGACCAGTACCGTTGCCGTCAATGGTGAGCGACGAGGCGCCCGGTCCGATGATGGTTACAGGATCACCGATCGAGAAACCACCGCTGATGAGCGAAATCGTCCCCGTAGCGTTAATGTCTATGATGTCCGCGCCGGGATAGGCATTGGCATTCAGGATCGCCTGGCGCAAGCTTCCCGGGCCCGCATCGTTAGTGTTGGTCACCAAGAATCTATCCCACTCGTACGCCCCGATGTCGCAAGCCGATGTGCCGTCACCATCCCCATCCCGCGGTCGCGTTACCCCACGCTGGTCGGTTGCAACCATGTTACCGCAACCGTTGATATCCGCTGGAATCCGATCGATTGCGGGACTGCCAACCTGTAAGGCGTGCGTCTGGGTAGAGCCACCATAGTCTCCGAGCGGCGCGAGGCCCGGGTCGGCGCTGGTGATGTCGTTGTTCACTCCATGTGTAAAACACGTACCGTCACTATCGAGGTTGTAACCGCCGCTATTTAAAACACCCAAACCGGCACAGTCACGCTGGTCATCGTTATGGAACTGCTTGGAGACGAAGCTGTTGGACAGAGTTAGGGTCCCGTTGTTGAATATATTGCCTTCGGTGGGATTAGTAGACCCATTTTCGGTAATCGTGCTGTTGGTGACCGTTGCCGTTCCGTAGTTCACAAGGCCCCATACTTCGTGGGAGCTAAGGGTACTATTGATTAACGTTAGGATTCCGGTTGCGCCATTCGAGATCCCAGCATCATAGGTGTTGTAGATAGTGCTGTCGGTGACCGTTGCGGTGCCCCCATTCGAAATTGCAGATGACTCTCCGGGACCGATAGTACTGTTGGTTACTGTTAAAGTCCCCCCATTTTCAACACCCGATCCGAAGTGACTCACTGTACTGTTCACTAATGTAAGGTCTGCACCCTGGTTATTGATGGGAGCATTTTCTGTATTCGTGACGGTTATCCCGCTGATCTGAACCACACCAGACTGGACAACAAAAATTTGGTCAAGAGGAATAGCACTGCAATCAATGACGAGCTCGGAAGATCCCGGACCCGCGATAGTTACAGAGTCGGTAACAACAAAACCGGAGCTAGTGAGCGTAATCGTCCCGGTAACGTTAAAGTCGATGATGTCGGCGCCTGGGTTTGTATTCGCTTCCAGGATCGCCAGACGCAAACTTCCCAGCCCAGAATCGTCGGTGTTGGTGACCGTAAAGGTATCCGCCTCAACGGGTGCGGCAACCGATAACATGAGCCATAGTGCAGCCGCGCAGGCCGATCCGAGGCGCGCTAGCAGAGTACCCATACGCCGAGTCGAGGCACAGGCGGTAACATTGGTTTGGGAAGGTATGGATAACGAAAAACGCTTCGTGTTTCGACTCTGTTCGGACATGAGTTGACTCCCATTGAAGGCGACCAATTCACGACACGCCGCAATGTCTTGTTTTGGGACGCCAGAGGACGGAGGGCAAGCAACCCTCAAAAAACCGTACGATCCAGCCAATCGCCGAAGGTTTGTTGTTTTAACTTCGGAAGCACCACGCAGTTACGAGGGCTAAGGCGACGCTGACCACGCAGGTCTTCACCTTCATGCAATTTTATACGCGAATATCCGTTTCGGCGCCTTGATATACATCAACGGAATCTTAGGGACGCTCTGATTCATTCGGATATATCGCGATAATTCAGTTACGAGTTTTGTTGTCGGCAATTATCGCGCTCCATTGTCCCAAACCTGAGGGGGCAGGATGCCGTCCGATTGGCGTGGAAAGGATTCTTCGAATCTCGTACAGTCAAAAATTCATGCGGCCTCGCGGTAGTAATATTTTAGCAGCCCACCTACAAGGGAACGGCGTACCGTTGAACCATCGAACTGACGCGCGATGAGTCTTCGATACCAGTTCAGTTTCGTATCTGGCCTGGTGCTGTTCGCCGCATCCTCGAGCGACTTACCGCCGAGCCGGTGACCACTGTCGGCGAATGTTCTCTTCTCTGTGTACGACAACAGTAACCGGCCCTTGATTTGGGTTCCCAGAATCCGGTTCGCGAGCGACAGATATTCATTCCGAAATAGTAGTTCTTGGTCGACGGTCCCCATGATACAGGCCAAGATTCAAGCCCAATCCATCGGCGTCCTCCGGTGTATCAGCGCTTACGCTTTTCGCGTCTAATTTGCGTTAGAGCCCACTGTAAGGGGGCCCTGTCCGCCCATTTGGTGCAATAAGCTGGGCGAGCAAATCACCGAACTAAGGACTCTGTATTAAAATCGGATCAACTCAGCCATACCTCCTCATCTGTCCGATCAACACGCCTTGAATCTGAACCTGATCGGGGCGATAGGACACCGGCTCCATGCCGGCATTGGCCGGGTGTAGAATGACACGGCGGGGATGTTGCTCGATGCGTTTGAGCGTTGCTTCTTCGTTGTCGATTAAAGCCACCACAATCTCGCCGTTGTTTGCGCTCTCCCGTTGTTCGATCACCACCCAGTCCCCATCCAGGATACCGTCCTCGATCATCGAATCACCTTTGACCTGCAATACGTAACAAGATTGGTCGCCGCGCAGAAATGCCGGCACCTCGATCGTCTCCGGAGTCTTGATGGCCTCTATGGGCCTGCCCGCGGCGATGTAACCGAGCAGCGGTAACGTGGACTCGTTCTCTATGGCACGCTGCGTCAGGCGGACGCCTCGCTGTTGTTTATGCATCGGTTCCACCAAACCGGCGTCGATCAGAGCTTGGATCTGCTTGTGCAGCGAGCCGCGGGAGGTCAATCCCAGCATCCCACACAATTCGTCCAGCGTCGGTGGGTGATTGAGCGCTTCCGCGTGATCCCGCAAAAACGCAAATATCTCGCGTTGGCGACGCGTCAAATTGGAGGGACCGTTTTTCAACTTGCTCGTTCTCTATCGGTTCTATACTATTGAATTATAGAACATATGGAGAACAAATTGTGAGCACCCCAGCTCGACGGCACGATCACGTAATGGAAACCGATCCAGTCACGCGACTCGCCCAACACCTGCGGCACAAATACGGCGAGCGCATCACGGGTGATGTGGTGTTTCCGGCGCGAACCGGCACCTTTGCCTCGCTTCCCGAAGACCTGGATGAACGGCTGCGTCAGGCATTGACGGCTCGCGGTGTCCGCCGACTCTATTCGCACCAGGCGGCGGCTTGGGATGCCACAGTTGCAGGCCGGCATATCGTGGTGGTGACTCCCACCGCATCGGGTAAATCTTTGTGCTACAACCTGCCGGTACTGCAGACCGCCGTCGGAGAACGGGGCAAGGCCATGTACCTGTTTCCGACCAAGGCCCTGTCCCAGGACCAGGTGGCGGAATTGAATGAGCTCAACCAGGCCGGGGAGTTAGGGGTCAAGGCCTTTACCTTCGACGGCGACACCCCCGGTGATGCGCGCAAGGCCGTCCGTACCCGCGGCGACATTGTGGTGACCAACCCGGACATGCTTCACCAAGGGGTACTCCCCCATCACACCAAGTGGGCGCAGTTCTTCGAGAACCTGCGTTTCGTGGTGATTGATGAGATGCATACCTACCGCGGCGTCTTCGGGGCGCACATGGCCAACGTGCTCCGGCGCTTGCGGCGCGTGTGCCGTTTTTATGACACCGACCCGACTTTCATCCTGACCTCGGCCACGATTGCCAATCCGCAGGAACTGGCGACCCGCCTGATCGAGGACGACGTGGTGCTGGTCGAAAACAGTGGCGCCCCGCAAGGAGAGAAACACCTGCTGTTATGGAACCCACCGGTGGTGAATCCCGATCTGGGTATCCGCGCTTCGGCGCGTTCGCAGAGCACCCGCATCGCGCGAATGGCGACGCGAATGGGTCTCAAGAACATCCTGTTCGCCCGCACCCGGCTCGCGGTCGAGGTGTTGACCAAGTACCTCAAGGACATTTTTGACAAGGACCCGCGCAAGCCACCACGGGTGGCGGCCTACCGGGGTGGTTATCTGCCCACCGAGCGTCGCGCGACCGAACGCAAGCTGCGAAGCGGAGAACTCGACTGCGTGGTAGCGACCAATGCGTTGGAGCTGGGTGTCGACATCGGGGCTTTGGACGTGTCTGTATTGAATGGTTACCCTGGGACCGTCTCCGGTACGTGGCAGCGCCTGGGCCGTGCCGGGCGCACTCAGCGCCCTTCCCTGGGCGTCATCGTAGCAACCAGTATGCCCCTCGACCAGTACATCATCCGCAACCCGGAATTCTTCATGGGGGCCTCGCCAGAAAACGCCCGCATCGATCCCGATCAACTCTTGATCCTGCTCGACCATATTCGATGTGCGGCCTTTGAGTTGCCGTTTCGGCAAGGTGAACAGTTCGGTAACGAAAACCTAACCGAGATTTTGGGCTACCTCGAGAAAGAGGGCGTCCTCCACCGCGAGGGCGATCAGTGGCACTGGATCGCCGACAGCTATCCCGCCGGCAGTGTCAATCTGCGCTCGGTGGCGGAAGACAACTTCGTGGTGGTGGATACCACCAACGGTGGCCAGGACGTGATAGCCGAGGTGGATTATTCCAGCGCAGCGATGACCCTGTATGAGGGGGCGATTTATCTCATCCAAGCCGATCCTTATCAGGTCGAGACCTTGGACTGGGAGGGTCGAAAGGCCTTTGTGCGCCGAACCCGCGTCGACTATTACACGGATGCCATCGACTACACGCGCCTGAAGATCCTGGACGACTTCGAGCGCGCACAACAAGGCGACGCAGAAGTCGCCCACGGCGAGGTGCATCTGGTGTGTCGTGTATCCGGATTCAAAAAAATTCGCTACTACACACACGAGAATGTGGGGTATGGAAATGTGAATCTACCGGATCAGGAGATGCGCACGACGGCAGTCTGGTGGCAGGTGCAGCCGGACGCGTTGGCAGCGGCATTACCGGATCGCCATCAAGCATTGGATGGTTTCCTTGGTGCGGCCTACGCCGTGCATCATGTCGCTGCACTAGTGATGATGTCGGAAGTCAATGATCTGGGCAGAGCCGTGGGTGATGGTGACGCGAAGTGGTTCGCTACAGTTGGAGAGAACGGCCGCGGTCAGATTCGCGATCTCGAAAGCGGCGAAGTACTCCCATTCGCACCACCACGCTTTTGTCCGTCGCTCTTCTTATACGACAACTACCCCGGGGGCGTTGGCTTGTCGGCACCCCTGTTCGATTACCGGATCGAGGTCGCAAAACAGGCCCGGAACATGATCGCCGGTTGTCACTGCCGCTGTGGTTGTCCTACCTGTATTGGTCCTATTCTGGCCTCCGACGAACATCGCGGTTATTCGCCGAAGACAGCGGCATTGAGTGTATTGGACCTATTTTGCAATCCCGGTACTCACACGCATTGACCGTAACGATTCTGCATAACTAGAAACGGTCGATCACCCGACGGTCTCCAATAACAATGTCTATTGAAAACCGCCTAGCCAAGCTCCGGAAGGGAAATAATCAGACGCCGCTTGAATCGGCTGCTGTTGGTCTCGATATCGTCACGCGCATCCAACGCCTGCGGCCTGTCTCGGTGACCGGGCAATCGGACTTGAGAACTGAACTTGGGGACTCGGACGTGGCGCGTCTTGTCGAGGGTCGGGTACTGGAACCCGGCGTCATCCTAATCGAGCGGAAGGTTGACCTGACTGAACGTCACGGCCGGGTCGCTTTAAATCTGTTGCGGAAGGTCCCGCTTCACACGCTGCCCGAGACACTAGGACACGACCCGGAACAACTGCTTTTCCTGGATACCGAAACGACAGGATTGGCCGGCGGGACCGGTACCTTGGCTTTCCTATTTGGGTTCGCACGCATCATCGGAGATCGACTGGTATGCCGGCAGTATCTGTTGACTCGGTTCTCCGGGGAAGAGTCGATGCTGCGCGTGATACCGGAATGGTTGGGCGGCATTTCTGCTCTGGTCAGTTTCAACGGCAAGAGCTTCGATTTACCGCTGATGACAGCACGCTATCGATTGATGGGATTGAGCGACCCGTTCGAGGCACTGTCACACATTGATCTCTTACACCCTGTGCGCCGAACATTCAGCAGACAATGGGATGATTGTCGTCTGGGTACGGTTGAGACAAACCTACTGGGATTTCGGCGACAGAACGACCTGCCTGGTTCTGATGCGCCCCGGGTCTGGCTCAACCTTATTCAGCACGGCGACGCCCGCCTCCTCCCCGCTGTTACCCAACACAACCTTTGGGATCTGTTATCGATGGTCGTACTCTTACCCATGCTGATCGAAGCGCACAATCGACCCGCTGATCTGGGTGCTGACGTATTGAGTGTCGCTCGCGTACATCGCAGGCAGGGGGACGATGAAACCGCGTTGCGCTTACTTTCTCAATACCAATCGCTTTTAGATGACCAAGGTCTGCTGGAACTGGCACGGTTGTTACGACGACAAAACCGCTGGGACGAAGCGTGTCTAATCTGGGAACAATTGGCGCAACAGGTCAATCTTGAAGCCTTGGTCAGACTGGCAAAATACTACGAACATGTGCGCCGCGATTACGAAACCGCGCTCGATTACGCGAGCCTGCTACCGGTTAGCCGGGAACACGATCATCGCCGACAGCGTTTGGAACAAAAGATGTCCCGAATTAGGGAGCATCGTATTGGAGTGATTCATCTCGAATAAGCTAGTTTGAGTTGGCCACTTGATCCCCGGGTGTTGAACGTCACGTTACCCTCGTTAACGTCACGTTTTGTGGCGCGTGCACGGAAACGCCAACTACCAGCCCATCGAGTCTCCACACTGCGTGCGTCTGGATCGAGAGAATCACCACACGTTGCCGACATCGCCGCTGCCGGTGCAGCAGGTACCACAGTAATCGGCACCGTAGGCGCCGCACCTTCCAACCGGTGCCCCCGGTGTCGTTTGCGCCAGTTGAACAACTGGTTCGCATTAACATCAAAACGGCGGACCATAACTGAGACCGACTTCCCGCCTTCCAGCGCGGCCTCAAGCACCTTCCGCTTGAAAGCAACACTAGCCCGCATTTCTCACCAGGATCCCGGATGCTGGCACAGGACTCGTGCGGCTGCGCCCCCTGCTGAGCGGGGATAAACGCCGCGCCTGGAGCGAGACCCATAGCGGGCTATGGGTCGAGTGAAGTCCAAGCGCAGGTGCGCGAGGACCAGCCAGGGCCGGGATAGGCGTGATTACCTTCACAGTGTGTATTTTCTTGTTTTGGCATTTCTTCTTAATCATCAACACGAATTTAGAGTCTGGCGCCGCCTGGTGAGAAATGCGGGCTGATATGTTTTGACCTGTCAAGTTTTTAACAAATATTTGTTCAATAATTTTCAATCATACGTATTCAAAGCG
>CAMYKK010000075.1 GCA_947258975.1 uncultured Gammaproteobacteria bacterium | reverse complement strand
CACGCCGCTACCCCCGTGTAGTGCAGACCTTTGGGGGTCGGCTCTATATTGATCAATGACTTGGCGCTTCCAAAGTCGCGAATCCGCTAAGTTGGGCTAACTGCGCACGATCGTGGCCCACGTTCGTTACTTCGTGCGCAACAATCAAGTGATGCTTGGTATCCACCGCCGTCTGCACGTTGTATCCCACCATCCCCGTGCCGCGGCCGCTGGTCGCCATCGAGCACGCATCCAGCTCCGTCAGCGATATCTGTATTGCATATCCAACAGCGTTTTTACATCAGTCTGGACTCGTTGCCGTCATTCGACTTGTCACGCCCAAGCGGCCGGTATCCGACCTGTAAGCGGACATTTTAAATAGTTACGTTTCTTTGACGCCCATCAAGAACTTGGGCTGAGAACTCGGTATTAAATGATGATCAAGGATGAACGATCCATAACGTTAGGAGGAATGACGTCATGACGAAGAGCGAAGAACCATCGAAGTGCGCCAGCAAGCGGGACCGCAAGTCGGTCAAGGGTGCCGCGTCAAAGCGGGAATTGGGACGATCCCTGCGGACTAGCATCAACAAAAAGCGAGTGCAGGCCAAGCTGCGGCTCTCGAAGAAGGCCAGGAATGCGCCGCTGCCCTCGATTTGGCTGAGTACCATGAGGGATTTCTTGACGCGGCGCGGCAAATGGAAGCAACACCCGGTGCGGTCGGTTGAGCACCTGATAGCCAGCCCAGCGCCCGGTGTGGTCGCGGAGCCCAGGGTGCTCGGCGGCCTGACTGAGCGGGTCGCCATCTCTACCGGTTTTGGGAACATGGCCTTCGAGGAGGGGAAACTCGCTTGCGGAACGCATATGTGCGAAGCACTTAGCACCGGACCGATGATTGAGGAGCAGGTGTGTCAGACCCTGTTCTGCGGTGTCCTGCACGCCGCGCCGGAGTTTAATTTCGGCGACGACGCATTCTGGTGCATCACTTACAGTTCTATCGGCTGTCCGGTATTTCGGGTCCCCTGCATTGTCTATTGCGGTGGAGACGACTGTCCCTGCTACGGATATCCGTCACCCTACGACGTGGTACCCGACCCCGGTCAACTGGGTCCTTACGAGCCTTTGATCCAGGAGTTTGAGGCCAATTGGGATCATCCCTTCGTAATCGAGTTGCGGGACTATCTTGGCGTCAAATCCGCAAAAAAGCTGTTCCAATCGGTGGCCCACTACGTGGGGAGGAACATGTATGCCGCCTCGGCACTGTGAACCTGCCGGTCAATGGAAGGTCTCCCGCTACACCACGCGGGTCGACCTGCCGCAGGCGGAGACCACCCTCGTCTACGGGGGGCTGGCAGGTAGACTGATCGAGGTGCCGAATAGGTGCCGAGACGAACTCGATGTGCTGCTTCACGATCCGAACTCGGAGCGGGCTCCGCAGGATTCGAAGCTCCGAAAGTTGCTGTGTGATCAAGGGATCCTGGTGCCCCGGGAGTGGAACGAGCTCGACCTGCTGATGGATAGATACATGCGAACACGGTCGCTGCGCTCGGAAAGACTGGGCCTCACCATTTGTCCCACTCTGGCCTGCAATTTCCGATGCAGCTACTGCTTTGAGCATCATACCCCCAGCCTCATGTCGACCCGCATTCAGAATCGCTTAGTCGACCTGGTCCAGGTACACCGACCGACGATTACCGCACTTTCCGTGACCTGGTTCGGCGGTGAGCCGCTTGTCGCTCTGAAAGTCATAGAGCGCCTGTCCAAGCGTTTCATGGGGCTCCGCGGTGGAAAGGTCAACTATCAGGCTGCCATCGTCACCAACGGTTGGTTGCTCACATCGACTGTGAGCCGTGCGCTGGCCGATCTCGGGGTGAGGCACGTCCAAGTGACGCTGGACGGCGCCCCCGAAAGCCATGACCGCCGTCGTTCATTACGCGGCGGCGGCGGGACATTTGACCGCATCGTCGGCAACATCGCCAACGCCGATCTGCGACTGCAGATCGCTGTTCGCGTGAACATCGACCAGGACAACGCGGATAACGTTCGCCCGCTATTCCACCGGCTGGATGAAGCGGGGCTGCGGGGACGGGTCCGGATCTATTTCGCACCGGTCTATCCCTATACCGAGATCTGCGCAGACACCGCCGGGTCGTGCATCCTCGGAAAGCCCTGGGCGGGACTGCAGAAGCGGCTGCACTTCGAGGCGCTCGAGCACGGCTTCGCACAATTCAGCCCGCCTCCTTCCTTGTCCCATCACTGCGTAGCAGACAGCAGCCAGGGGATTGTCGTCGACCCCAATGGCTTGGTGTTCAAGTGTTGGAACGATGTCACCCAACGCGATCAGGCGATTTTCGATCTCTCGTCGAACCGCCAGACCGCGCCCATGCAGGAAGTGTTCGAGAAGTGGCGGGATTGGAACCCTTTCGAATTCCCCAAGTGCGTTTCCTGCAAGGTCCTTCCCAACTGTTTGGGCGGCTGCCCCTATGTGGGCCTCCGAAAAGGGATCGGTGCAGTAAGCGGTGTCTGCTCGGAGCTCAAATACAATCTTGGGGGAACACTGGCCACAAACTACCTGGCCTATAAAAACCGGGAAGTCGCCGAACAAATGGTTAGTCAGCTCCGCGGCCTGGTCCCCGAGATGGCCAAGACCAGCCGTCGCGTTGATTTTGACAAGAGCTGAAAGGTGACCGGTGTGTCTACCTACTTATAACGTCCCTATAGATGCTGAGTGTGTCAAACGTCCAAAGTAAGGATCCCGTTTTGAATGCCAAACCTATCCCGCGGTTCAATTGCGCCAAACAATTTATGAAGACAATACGCTTAATACGCTCGGCGGTTGAACCGTTCCGTGATATAGAAACCTGACGTGTTTTGATACAAGCTGTAATGTGGGGAGATTCCAGCTGGCGACCGAGCGTCGAAGCGGATCTGCAGCCGTGCCTGATTAATCCGAGCTCAACGGTACGATTACGTGAGCGGCAAACGTGCTCCGGAATCAGTTGTTCTTCGCCCCCTGACTGATCCATCTACCGATCAATTCGATCTTGTCCTGAGGCAGCCGCATTCGACGTTTGGGCATGTTGATAGAAGGATCCGCTTTGTGCTCAACCAGTATCTGCAAAGTACTTGAGAAGCTGTAACCCGGCATGACGACAGGTCCGTATTTCGTCCCCCTCATCATATCGTCGTAGCTTTCGACGCTTAATCCGCTTGCAATGTAACCTTCTTTCCCCGCCTGGTGGCACGGTAGACAGTGTTCGTCCAGTATCGGCTTCACATCCTTCGAGAAGCTGACTCCGCGATCGGCACAGCCCGGTGCAATCAATAGAAAGGAGATGACGGTCCCAATTAAAACCCGACTATTACGCATTTTTTGATAATCCTTGACGACATTGATAGGTCGCCGGAATGGTCGCCCATAGCAAATGATCGCGGATGATTTTACCATTCCTCGACCTCAATAGTATGCGCTGGGCAGTTCTCTTGTTAGGGGTCTTCCGTGTTCCAACACGCAGGAATCGCCATGCAAACACCGCGGTATCCTAGAGTCCGCGCCACGTTTCGCAAAATTGTGAGCAAGGCGGGATCTGTGAGCGCACGATGAAAGGTCGGATGCTTGGGGAGCACGTCTAAGGCTTCCGCTCGGTCCGGGAGAACCGTAGCCGGCGCGTTGGCGTGCATCGAGGAGGGGTAATATAGACCGTGTACGTTCTTGTACGCTTCGTAATACCCCCGCACCCAACGACGCGTGACAACAATCGGACTTAATCACAAACTGGAGTTGCTCGACATAAGCAGCGACTGGATGAAAATATTGGTGGCGCAGCCGGATCTTACTGGTACTGGATCCGATCGAGACGAAGGTCAGTCCATCCGACATCGTGGCTGGGTAAAGTGGCGAGACGAGCAGGGCCCATGGGCGCATGTCTATACAAGAGGGCGTTGAACGACCATGGCCTCCTAGTGGCCAATACTTGCCCGAAGAAGTCTGAGGCCGCGCAACGCAGTCCTCGAGCCAGTTCTATCGTCCGCCGAGAGCGGGCGCTATTGAGCAACGAGATGGGACATCTCCACCTGTGATTTATCCACGACCGCTGTCAGCGGCTGCGTGACCCTCTTTTGCGTGCGTTTTGCGCATTGGTGGGCCGTCTCACGCCGCCATGTATGCGAAGTATGCCGCATATCGGAGCAGCAATATTTCACAGACCTCAAGGGTTGCACGACCATAAACTGCAGCCGTGCTCGATAGATGGGCAGTTATCCCGAAAATCCCTATCGGCATAAAAGCCGGAGGCAGCTTGGTCAAGCAGCCAACGTCGCTCGAATGAAGTTTGTATTCACTCAATAAGGAGAACGTCATGAGCAAAGAGCTTATTCGCAAGGGTCCCCACGTCCCAACCGAGAAACGAGCGCTCGAGCGCTTGAAGCAAGCGGTGGAACTCCATGAACTCGAAGCGCTGCCCACTGTCGCGGGCATCCCGAGTGTGCCGCGCTATCTAGTGACCTACATGAACTCACAGACCGCGAACGATGCGATGCGTTCAGCCACGGTCGTGTCCATAACCAACCAGAGCAAGCTGATCAACCGTGTGTTTGTTACTTTCTTCAAAGGTTTTACGGACGACTCGTCGCCGGTCGGCACCGCGGCGTTTGCGATTCCACCGCAGTTCACGGTCGATTTCGCATCACGGCATCTGCCAGGGGAATTGACGGTGACGAACGCGGTTCCGAACCCGGAGCTGACCTTTGACGAGGGCCGCGCGGTCGTATCGTCGATGTGGCCGGAGATCGGGGTGAGTGCGCGCGTGTACTACACGGCCGGTGACGGCGACGATCGCCTGCATGCCATCACCGACTCGAAAGTGGTAGTGTACGGCCGGCGTAACCGCGGCGATTGACCGCAGCCCGTTCCGCATACGGCACGGTGGAGCAGCCAAGCCCACCGTGCCGTCGCGGGAGGCATTAGCGAGGCAGTGATTACTTGAGAGTTCACGTAATATACTGGCCGGCGTAAGGACCCGAAGGGTTTCCAATTGTCGACTGATCCCCAACGCGATCAATCCACCGTCGCTCACCACTTTACTAATATGCACTGGCGTTGACGCCAAAAGGAGCCTGTAATGGCCGACAATTCTCATATCGCGGAAGCGTCTAAATCTCTTAGTCATCTCGTCGATCTGTTCTGTTTTCGGGGGCGCCCGGAGAACGAAGATCCCGATCATGAAGTTGTCGTGTTGGTAAACCACGGCTACTTGATCGGATTTTCGCCGTACCGAAAGCAACCCCTTTGGGCCGCATACCGCGTTGCGGAGGCGCGCCGTGACGTCGACTATGAGCGCCCTCATTTGTTCTACGAAGACAACCGCTTGGACGAAGAGGACCGTATCGGAACTTGGGGGTTTGGCAGCGTGGACGGGGAGCGCTACGACAGGGGACATCTGGTGCCCAACTTCGCAATCAATACGCAGTTCGGACGGTTAGCGCAGATGGAAACATTTTTCATGTCTAACATCGCGCCACAGGCCTGGAAAATGAATCGCGGGGTCTGGCAGACACTCGAAAAACGGATCGTCGGCGAGTATGCCGCAACCCGCGACCACGTCTGGGTTTATACGGGTCCGATCTTCGGCGACAACCCGAGCTTCATTAACCGTGCCAGTGGGGCGCGTGTACCGATCGCGGATTCGTTCTTTGCGATTCTTGTGGATCCGGTCAAGTATCCGCACGACGACGTGCGAAACGTGAGGTTTCTCGCGTTGGAAATCCCGCAAGAAGCCGGGTACGTGGCGTTAGATGAATCTGCCTTCTCGGTCACAATCGCGTCGATCGAGGCAAGAACCGGGCTCAATTTCTTTCCGACATTGTCCGTGGACGAGCGGGCGCAAGTCGAAGAGACGATGTGGGATTCCTGGCAGTAACCACCGGGCATCAATAGCCGTTAATGGCATGTGCATGCTGAACCGGATCGATACCCCAATACGCTACCTCGCGGTTCAGCCGGGAATCGCCGCCAACGCCCGGTCCAACTGTTCGCGGGGGGTGTAAAAGTGGGGCGAAAAGCGTATGCCGCCACCGCGGGAGGCGCAGATAATGCCTTGGTTGCGCAGCCGAGCCACCGCGTCATCCGCCGATAGAGACTTCGAGTGGAATGTAATTATTCCTGCATAACGCCCTGTTTTATTGTCAGTAGTGCAGTCCAGATCCGGGCGTTCCTGGACCGCGGCGAACAGCTGCTCGGTGCGCGCGAGCACACGACGCTCAACGACCGGCATACCGATTTCCGCGAACAGGTCCAAGGTCGCGGACAACGCATGGATACCGACCATGTTCGGACTGCCGCATTCGAAGCGGCGTGCAGACGGCGCGGGTCGCCAGTCACGCGTGTCATAATCACCGAAGTTCTCGCGCATGTGCCAGCCGAATTGATGCAGCGCCAATTGTTCCCGCCATGGCGGCGCACAATAAAAGGCCGCGATCCCTTCCGGGCCCAACAACCACTTGTGCGCGTCGGCCGCGAGAAAATCGATGTGCGCCGCCTGTACGTCCACGTGAATCGCACCCAGGGCCTGAATCGCGTCCACGCACAGGGCGATGTCCCGCGCGTGACACAAGGCGCCCAACTTTGCCAGATCGAGCCGCAAACCGCTGGCGAACTGCACCGCGCTGATGGCGACCATGCGCGTATGCGCATCGGCAGCAGCGACCAGTGCGTCCTCAGGGTCATCGGTCTTTGCCAGCGGCACTTCGCGCACCGACACACCACGGCCACGCAAGGACTCCCACACCACGCGGTTTGAGGGAAATTCCTCGTCGCTGATGATCACGTTGTCTCCCGGGCGCCAGGGGAACCCGTAGGCCACCGTCGATAAACCTTCCGAGGTATTCTTGAGTAGCGCAATATCGTCGGGCGCCCCGGCATTGATCAGCTGCGCCAGCTGCTCGCGCACGCGGGTCTCCATTGCCACCCAGCGCGAGTAGTATCGCGCCCCTTGCGTTTCGCACTCGTGCACAAAGCGCCGCACCGCATCCGCGGCGCGCTTTGGAAGCGGACATATCCCCGCATGGTTGAGGTAAATGACCGATGAATCCAACGGGAATTCAGCGGCGAGAAAATCATCATCAGGCATCGAACTTGACCGGTTTGGATGTGCGTTGTGTGGATGACGGGAAAACGATCAGCAATTTCCCATAAACCAATGCGCGTGGTTGACGGTATCTCACGAGAAATCCAATGACGCAGCGAAACATAGCATGGTAGGGCCAAGCCGCCTATCGCACCGTGACGGCGGGGTGACGGCGCGCGGGACCCACCGGTGCGCGACCGTGGATGCGCATGTGCGATGACAGCCATGGCGGTCCCGTAACCACGTATACTACCACGCGACTTTTGAGCGGCCGGCAAAGATCGAACAGCCACCACTTTTCGCGTTGTCAGCGGCGCCGCCGCGGATAGGCACGCCGTTCCAGCGATGATCGAAAAAAACGCATTTTTAAAAATAGTCGATGCGACGCCCCTGATTTCAGTGGATTTGCTCATGAGGAGCGCCACGGGTGAGGTGTTGTTGGGGCGGCGCCTGAATCGTCCGTGCCGGGGATACTGGTTCGCCCCGGGGGGAGTGATCAGTAAGAACGAGCTGATACGGGACGCAGTAGAACGTGTCGCGAAGGCAGAACTGGGCATCACGGTTGACTTCGACCGAGCCCGATTCCGCGGCGTATTCGAACATCTTTACGATGAGAATTTTCTCGGCGCGCCGGACATCAGTACTCACTACATCGTGTTGGCGTACGAATTCCGGCCGCCGGAAGAGAAGCCGCTGGTACTGGATAATCAACACGCGGAGGCGCGATGGTGGCGTATCCAGGCGTTGCTGCAGGACCCAGGCGTACATGAGAACACCAAGGTCTATTTTCGTTGACTAGAGCCGACATCGACTGAGATATCTGAACGTTAACGCGGGAGCGCATATAAATTGGGAAAAGTGATCGTGGTGACCGGCGGTAGCCGGGGCATCGGCGCGGCGACGGCGCGACTGGCCGCACAACGCGGTTATGCGGTATGTATCAATTACCGCGCGCAGCGGGCGGCTGCCGACGCGGTCGTGCAACGCATCGAAGAGGGCGGCGGCACGGCCATCGCGGTAGCCGCTGATGTGGCGTCGGAGGCCGATGTGGCGCGGCTGTTCGCGGTGGTGGACCGCGAACTGGGCCCGCTCACCGCGCTGGTCAACAATGCGGGCATCCTGGAAGCGCAAATGCGGGTGGATGAGATGGACGCCGGCCGCCTGGCGCGTATTTTTACCACCAACATTGGCGGGTATTTCCTGTGTGCCCGCGAGGCGGTGCGGCGCATGTCAACGCAACACGGGGGTGTGGGTGGCGCAATCGTGAACGTATCATCCGGGGCGTCGCGCTTGGGTTCCCCCGGCGAATACGTGGATTACGCCGCCTCCAAGGGGGCGGTGGACACGTTGACCATCGGTCTCGCCCGGGAGGTCGCCACCGAAGGCATCCGCGTCAACGCGGTACGGCCCGGTTTCATTTACACCGACATTCATGCCAGCGGTGGTGAACCGGAGCGCGTGGAACGGGTCAAGCACACGGCGCCCATGCAACGCGGGGGGTACGCCGACGAAGTGGCTTACGCCATTTTGTGGCTACTCTCGGATGAGGCCGCTTATTCAACGGGCACGTTCATCGATGTGACCGGTGGAAAATAACCGGCCATGATGGTTGCCGGCGGCATATGGCAATTAGTTCGTATAATGTATATTATGTTAAATTATGGATCGGTCGTCGTTTCGGCAAATAATGGCCCAAGTGCCCTGCTTGGATTTCTATTGGAACGGCGAACGCCGGGATTCAATGCGCCACTACTGGCCGGCACAGGCTGAATTGGCGATGCGAACCGGAATGACGTAAACCAGCGTGAACCACGACACTCACCGCCGGGTTCGGCGTTTACAGTCTTGCGGGAAATTCAGTGCGAGTGCGCGATGACGTGCGGGCGTATCGAGGGAAACACCGAACTGCCGCGTGTCACGCGCGGCGTTGCCATAGGCTGCGGGTCGCCGTCGGGATTGAGTTCCACCGACAGCCAGTGATAACACTTGCTGCCGGCACGATAAGGCACGATCGGCCCATTGATCAATTCTGGATGTTCGTACAATATTTCGTCCGTCAGTGGTACAAATACATACCGGCTCATATGACACCTCAACCACGCCATAAATTGGCTTACTCTTTGTACTTAATTAGAGACGATCGGCGTGTCTAAAAAAGGTGGAAACTATGGCGATTAGATGGCAGACAAGTATCATAATTTACATGAATAATTATCGATAACTATCTGTTATAATTATTTTTTATAGTGATTACTTCATTTTATGTCTCGAACAATTGCGATAGTTGAAGACGATGTAGATCAGCGCGAGAACTATGTCGACGCCCTGATCGCCCATGGTTATCAAGTCACCGCCTATGGCAACCGCCCCGAGGCAATGGCCGGCATGCGTCAGAATCTTCCCGACCTGGCGATCCTCGACATCATGTTGGAGGATGAAATGGACGGAGGATTTGACCTGTGCCGCGATCTGCGCGCCCTGGCCCCTAAGTTGCCGATCATTTTTCTCACCGCCCGCGACACCGACGTCGACCGCGTCTCCGGCTTGCGGTTGGATGCCTGGGATTACATCACCAAACCCGTCAATCTTCAGTTTTTATCAGTTCGCGTCAGCTCCCTTTTTCGTATCGTAGACACGCTGCACACGAAAACAGCGGAATTGGAGGCAGTGCTGCGCCTGGGTCCGCTACAGCTCGATCCCAACAGCATGTCCGTGCGCTGGGACGGAAAGGAAATCAATCTCACCTTGACGGAATTCTGGCTCGTGGAGGCGCTCGCGCGCCGGCCGGGCCACGTCAAGACCTACGAAAACCTGATGCAGGTGACTAAGCAGAATTACGTCGAGCGCAACACAATCAATGGCTACGTCCGGCGCGTCCGCAAGAAATTCAAAGACGCGGACCCCACATTTTCGATGATTCAAACCGTCTTTGGCGTGGGATATCGTTGGCAGCCGGAATAACGAGCGCCTTTAGCATATGGCAAATTCGGCACACGGGCTCAGTATTCGCACCAAATTGCTGTTGGTTGCAGTGGCGTTACTGCTGATTCCCTGGATGGGATACCAGTACGTGCGCGAGATGAAGTCCTTCCTTTTGCAGGGTCAAGAGAACGCCCTGAATCTGACTGCCCGTGCCGTGTCGACGGTGCTACACGACCGCCCCGAGTTTTTTGATCCGGATACCGGCGCATCCAAATTGATCGGTGATCCCAATGACATGTTTGCCTATCCCCTGCCCAATTACGTACGGCTGGACGGACGCCTCGGCGATTGGGGGGAGCAATTGGATCAAGCGGTCGCTTACGACGGTGCCGACCGCCTGCTGTGCGGGCCGGACTACGACCCCTACTCCCTTTCGTTTCGTCACTTGATAGGGTATCGCGGTCCCTATCTCTATGTGTTGTTCGAGGTTACGGATGACAAGGTGGTACCGAGGAATCTCAAGCGCCGGCGCTTGGATGCCAGCGATCATCTACGGGTTGCCATGCAAGACCCCGGCGGTCCGGTAAAACGGTATTTGCTCACCGTACGTCAACCCGGCCGGATGAGCGTTTACCTGGTGGACGCCGACTGGCGCTCGTCATTGACTGGCGACCCGAACTATGACATTGCGGCGGAGTTTTTGCCCACCGATAGTGGCTACGTGGTAGAGCTACGAATCCCCCGCTTCATGGTCAGTTCTCAGACCCGCCTTGGCTTCAGCGTCGCGGATATCGACGACGAACAGGAGCCCATCGACCAGCTTGTCCTGAACGCATCGCAGGACGCAGCGGCGGAGCCGTTAAACCGGCTGCTAATACACTCGCCGGAAATTGCCAAGATCTTACGCGGGCTTGACCGGCCGGTAGCAAGAATCTGGGTCCTGGATGATAAACAACGCGTACGCGCGGTGGTCGGAAAACTATCGCGGGAACCGGAGCACAGATCGGACCCCGAAAGCTGGCGCGACCAGTTGGGTGCTTGGTATGACTGGGTGCTGCTGGGAGTCTACAACCTGATATTGGAAACACCGGCCGGCCAAATCCAGGACGTATCGACGGACGTCTCGCACCGTAACGACGAGATATTTAAAAAGGCGTTGTCCGGGTCCGCGCAAACCGAGCGCCGACCGTCACTGGACGGATCCACCCAGATATTGATGGCGGCGCATCCGGTGTGGTCTGGCGATGAAGTTCTCGGCGTCGTCGTGGTCGAACAAAGCAGCAACGAAGTGTTGTTTCCCCAGAAACAGGTGCTAGAAAACGTGATCAGTGTGACTTTGTTGGTGTTGATCATAGTGACCGGTGCCTTGCTGGTGTTCGCGTCACGCATCACCATGCGCATTCGCCGCCTACGCAACGCAGCTGAACATGCCATCGGACCCGACGGCCGGGTACGCACAGACCGGATCACTGCGGAAGCGAACTCCGGAGACGAGATCGGCGATCTATCGCGGAGTGTGACCGCGATGTTGGGACGTTTGGGTGCATACACACGATACTTGGAAGCGATGCCGGACACCCTTGCCCATGAGCTCAGCAATCCTCTGAATGTCGTGAATTCCTCGCTGGACAATCTGCAGGACGAGATCCCACAAACCCAGCAAAGCAAGTACATGCTGCGGGCCAAAAACGGCATCATCCGCTTGGGGTCGATTCTCACCAACTTGACTGAGGCCGCAAATCTGGAAGAAGCCATGCAGGCGGAATCCCGTGAAGAATTCGATCTGGTCCATCTGGTCTCCAGCTATGTCGAAGGTTACCGCCTCAGCTATCCCGATCGCGCGTTCGAGTTGGATGTCAGGGCCGCACCGTTGCGCATCTCCGGCACGCCGGATCATATCGCGCAGATGCTCGACAAACTGGCAGATAACGCGGTTGATTTCGGTAATCAGGGAACACCGATTCTGGTGCGGTTGGATCGCGTCGACGGTTATGCGAATTTGAGCGTGCTGAACGAAGGATCGACGTTGCCGGTGGTGATGCGAGACCGTTTATTCGACCCCATGGTGTCTATCGGCAAGAAGAACGCGAAACAATCCCGCTTGGGATTGGGGCTGTACATCGTGCGGTTGATCGCTGAATTTCACCGTGGCAAGGTGCAAGCCATAAACCGCAACGATAAACCCGGGGCGGTATTCACCGTTTCTCTACCCCTGGCCAGGGCCGCTTGAGCACATTGTGCGTATCGCACGCAAACGCGGCGGCGTCCCGCCCGCCGCTCGATCCCCTCGTCAACACGCGGGGATCCTGAGCGCAATACGCAATATACGAGCTAGTTTAATTTGTCTTTGTCTATGCCGGCGTCCAAAGGAAGCGGCACCGCGGCGGCTCCTTCGGAATGCAACTGTTCGACCCTACTCAACTCCCGTCTTGGCGCCGGACATTGCGGCTCCGGGCCGCTGTCGACGTTTTGATCAACGAATTCATTGATTTGTTGCAGCAAGGTCTTGGTACGTTGATACTCGCCAGAGTATCCTGCTTCATCGACTTCCGATTCCGTTTGCACTATCCACGTCGAGATTCGGTTCACGCCCGAACATTCACACGCTGGACAGGTCACTAAACCATAGTCTTGTTGGCGCACGAACTCGTCTTCAGTCCGGAACCAACCTTCGAACTCGTGACCGAGTTCACAACACAGATCATATTTGACCACCATGACACCACACCCCCTAAAGACATCATTTGTATTCGTGTGACTACATACTAAATATGGCCGTTATTCGCTGAATTGCAAGGCAATATACGGCGACATCAGCCCCATAAGCAGCAAAAAATGGGACTACGCTACACGGGAGAACCGATTGAAATCATCAGGACGACGATTACTGCGCCCACAAGAATATCAATGTCAAAAATATGCAAGTCCGTCATTAACGTTTAACCAATGCATAAAGCTGGATCGTTCGCCGGACACCCAACAAATGGGTCAGGGCGCGGATAAAACGGCTGTGCTCTTCGTCGACCGGCTTAAACTGAGGATCCAGCGTAAAAATATGATCCAACGCGCGAACCGCGTCTTGATAGCGGCACCGGGCCAATGTCCTGGTTTCCTTGTAATAGTACTGCGCGAGTCGTTTTCTCCGTGGCGCCGATAACTGACCGCTATCGGTCAAGAAATGCTCGATCTTACGAAGAACATGGTGGTGGCTCTCGGCCTGCAACAATGCGCTGGCTTGTGTCACTCTAGGGCGCGCATGATGCTGCCACCAAGATGTCGTCAACGGTAGGCGATGGATGAGTTTTGCGCGCAGCGCGCATTGGCAAAACCAGTCCCAGTCCTGTAATTTTTCGAGATCAGTGTCCCATTCCCGATGCGACATAAGACCCATGCGATATAACGCCGCAGAAATTATTGTCGACTTCCCGGCCAATATATTGTCTATCACGCTGTCGAATGTTGGACACTCGTGAATACGGTCACTGCCGGGGACCGGCTCCCACTTTGGATCGACATGCCTGGTCCCCCAATTGCTGACCACAATATCCGCATCTGTTCGCCTTGCCGCCGTGACTTCTCGTTGCAACGTATTGGTAACCAGTACATCGTCCGAATCGAGAAACTTGACGTATTGCCCGCAGGCCGCCGCAAGGCCCACATTCCGCGCATGACTGGCCCCCTTCCGTTGTTTGAGCTTAATCATGCGGGCTCGTCCGTCGTCGATAAACTGCGAACTTGCGGGCTCGCAGGTGGACGCATCATCCACTATCACGACTTCCAATGACAATCCATCCTGCGCAAAACACGAGGCGATGGCGTTCTCCACGGACTGCCACCGGTTGTAGGCCGGTATCACGACGCTAACATCAATCATCACTCTTCAGTCGGCACTCGGGGATATCACGAAACAACCCCTTTCCAAATCGACATAGCGACACGAGATCTCTGTATCGGCCTCATCCCACAGTTTAACGATGGCTTGTTCACTTTCTCGGGATCCATCATCCATGATGAGGATCCAGTCTTGACTGAACTTTGAAGCCGTTACCGGAAAGGCGGGGTATCGAGCCAGGCGTTGTACATGATGCGGTGGTCCGTCAACGATCAGCATGTCCAACGATGCGGACAAGGTATTGAGATCGAAGTCATACCAGAGCCATTGCTGATCGCCGATTCGCCGTTTAACCAATGGGGCCAATTTGACTTCGGCCCATGGCTCGAGGTCGTGTGCCCGCAGCGTGGCCTTTGTCTGATCAGCGTAGGCCTTGTCATGTTCGACGGTAACTAATCTCCCCGCGCCAATACGCTTCAGGCAGTAAGCGATCACGACCGTAGACGTGCCGCTTCCATATTCGAGAACAAGCGTTGGCTCACGGGTCAAGACTTTTTCAGTGACGAACGCGAGAAAGTCCGGAGAGGCGGACCAACCCCTAAGATTTGGTAATGGCATTTTCGGTTGGAGGCAGTGAACAAGCGTTGTATAAGCCTCGAGTTGCCGATACGCGAGTCCCACCTGCGCGCGTGTGTCGTCGCGTATGCGTCTTTGTGCCGCCAGCAGTAAGACGCACACCAACGCCGATGACATGGCTATCGTCACACTGTAGATGGCGGCACCGTAAAACTGATAGCCGATCACGGACAATAAAAATATTAGACCGAGCAAGAGGATGAGGATGAACAGATTCTTGTTGACGAATTTAGACATCCGTCACCTCAGTGTTGGCGTATATTGAACGTGGGAATTGTGAATCTTTTCGGGTCAGCTCTCGTTCCTGCTGTGCGGCCCTATTGCGGGCGGTGCGCTAATTTTCGGTTACCCTTGATACGGTTTGGTGCCCGGGGCCGGATTCGTACCCCTTGTTTTATCAATTAGTTATATGGCCTTGGCGTAGGTTTGGCGTAGGCGTAAATCTGGCGTAATCGATATCAAGTTGAGTCCGCGTCGCACCGGTTCAA
>CAMYKK010000074.1 GCA_947258975.1 uncultured Gammaproteobacteria bacterium | reverse complement strand
AAAAGCGGCGACGTGATTTACCTGGTGCGCACCGTATTCCAATTGGATTTCGTCTTAGTGGTCATGTTTTTCAGAGTGTTTCTGCGGCGCAAGGTGATATTCGACTTTGATGACGCTATCTATTTGAAGGACTTTTGCCGTTATCGTTCGCGCTGGCTGACCCGGGTGGCTAGCGCCGTGGTGGTCGGGAACGAACATTTGCGTGCGTGGGCGTTGAAACGCAATCGTCGCGTTTTTGTCATACCCACGGCGATTCCGTTTGATACGTATCGACAGTTCACCCGGGCTCCAACCGCCGCTTCCAATCCTCTGGTGATCGGCTGGTCGGGGCACGCCGTGAACCATGTGAAAAACCTGCGGTTGCTGGTGCCGGTGTTCAAGACACTCATCGACAAACGCATTGCGTTTCGATTCATTTTGATAGGGGGCATGAACCATGCGCCGATGCGCGCGCTGTTTGCTGGTCTGCCGGGTCTGGATATCACCATCATTGATTCCATTGACTGGACCGATCCGGGAAATATCGCCCGGTTGATTAAAGGCTTTGATGTCGGAGTCATGCCGTTGGTCAGGGATGATAACACCGAAGGCAAATGCGCTTTGAAGGCGATCGAGTATATGGCGTGTGCGGTGCCGGCGATTGTGTCACCGGTGGGCGCCAATAAAACCCTGATTGAACATGGAGTGGATGGCTGGCAAGCGGACAGCACGGAAGACTGGGTATCCATCATTGAGCAAATTGTCAACAATCCGAAGCTGGTGGCGAAGGTTGGTGAAAAGGCGCAGCAAAAAGTCCGACATGAATATTCATACGATGCGATTGTCCCGCGTATTAAACAGGCCATAGAAAGCGTGTAAAAGAAAAACGTGGAAACAGTCAGCTGCATAGTCTGCAACAGCGACAGTTATAAAAAGTTGTTTCGCAGCAAAGACCGTTTGTTGCGGGTGGACGACACTGAGTACCAGATCGTCAAGTGCAAGCAATGCGGTATGGTATACGTGAATCCTCAGCCGACATTGGGCGAGATTGCAAGATACTATCCGTCAAATTACAGTCCTTACCTGGCACCACAGGTGTTCAAAGACAGTCGGCTACTGCGCACCCTCGACCATTGGAAGCAGTACTTGTTTGAGAACCACCCTCGTGTCGCTAATCAGTTGAAGACAGTCCGCCAAAAATTAACCACCTTGCAGTCAAAACAGGAAGGCGACCTTGCGTCCCCCACGGATTCGGAAGCCGTTTCGTGCCTCGACTTTGGGTGCGGCGGAGGCCGGCACATGGAGGCACTGCGCGCGGAGCATCCGGGTTGGGATATATCCGGCCTGGACAACAATCCCACCGCTTGTGAATCGGCATCAGCTAAGGGATTCCATGTTTATTGCGGTAGCGCGGAAAAGGTGCAGTTGCCTAAAAACGGTTTCGATCGAATATATATGAACTCGGTGATCGAGCATTTGCACGATCCAAGAGGCACTTTAAAGATCATTAATGCGGCCCTGAAACCGGGGGGTGCGCTCAGGGTTATGACCCCGAATATTTCGAGTGTCGGTGCGCGCTTGTTTCGTCAATATTGGCACGCCCTTGATACACCGCGTCATCTGCATCTGTTCAATCAAAAGACGTTGGGAACGATTCTCAACGAGACGGGATTCAAAGTAGTGGGCGTGAACTACAAGAAGGGTATGAGCGATGAAATCAAGAGCGTTTATCACTTGTTACGGCGCGAAGATCGCCGTATGAGTCCGGTGATTTGGCGTATCACCGTGCCGGTCGGAAACGGATTGGCCAAGTTCGGCCTGGCGAGCACGCTCATCGTGTCCGCCGAAAAGGTGCGGGATGTCTAACGGCACTCAACCAGGGAAATCGATGCTTCCCATGGTTGTAACAACCAGATTCACCCCTGTTGCCGCTGAGTGGAGGAACTGTTACTGCCATCGAGAGGCGGCCATGGGTCGCATGGAAGGCCGTGGATAGCACGCCGTTGAAAGCCGCTTTCGCCGTGGGCACCGGGCGTTGCGGTACGCATTTAATCGCCGAACTTCTGGGGCGAGAGCGTGATGTCAAGTCCTGCCATGAGCGCGATCCGCTGACGGACACGTTCCATCGTTATTGCAGATGGTACCGTTTGCCGGTGGATGCGTCGGGTTATATTGCATATAAACGACGCAACATTGAGAGCGATCTCGAACAGGCGCGAATTTCATTCGAAGCCAGCGCGTATGTCGCCTTTGCGGTGCGGGATCTGATCGAAGCATTTGACGCGCGCATAATACACCTCGTCCGGCATCCGCGTGCGGTGGTGGAGTCGTATTTAAGCAAGGGGGCGCACCTTTCGCAGGTCGGCTGGTATGCCGAACCATTTATTCAGACAGACCCGAAGCTGGCTCTGGGAGTCCAGAGGCACACCGGCTTTCATCATTTTTTAGGGCGCATTGCGCCCATGGGTGATGAATTCTCGAGCTGGAATGCAATGTCCCGTATTGGAAAGCTGGCGTGGTACTGGAGAACGGTCAACGAACACGTTGCCCGGGAGGCCGAGTCCATCGCTAATGCCAGGGTGATGATCTGCCGGCTGGAGGACCTGGACCACGAAAAATACCTTGAGATCGCGTCATTCATTGGTATTCAAGCCTCGCTAACCGAACGCGCCTTTGCGCGTATCGCGAAGAAGCGGCCCGGCAAACAAGAGAAGCGATTGCCGGCCCGGGAGTGGAGCCAGCAAGAACGGGATGAGTTTGCGGCGCAGCTGGGAGACGCGCCGATGCGATTCGGGTACACCCTCTGAATCTCCGCAAGCTGCAGCGATCCGCCGGCTGATCCTGATCAGAAATCGCGATTGGATAGCCGCGTCGCAAGGCGCGGAATCACGCACAGGGCACTGTTCGCGAGCGCCGAGGCTTGGGGTTGCAGACACAGTAGCGAGAACCAAGACGAGTATCAGTCATCCTATGAGAATTAAACCGATTATTCGCAAGATTATTGAGTTGAGCGGGTACACCGTTCACAAGATCGACCCGGACAACCCGGAGCAGCGCGAGGAAGTGTACGACGAGGATGGATTGCGCAGCGTTCACAACCATGACTTTATGCAAGATCCTCTGTTCCGTGTTGCTTACCAACGGGGAGTAGTGGCGAACGAAAGGGATTTTAATTGGCACTGGCGGGTGCACATTGGTTTATGGGCGGCGTATTCCGCCAGCAAGCTGGAGGGGGATTTCGTTGAGTGCGGAGTTAACAAGGGATTTTTGAGTTCTTCGATAATGGAGTATCTGGATTGGGATAAGCTCAACAAGACGTTCTATCTGATGGACACCTTCTATGGACTGGACGAGCGTTACATATCCGAGGAAGAGCGCGCCGCCAACATACTGAGCAAGAATGTAAGAGGGAAATACACGAATAATCCGCAGTCTGTGATTGACAATTTCGCGCAATGGAAAAACGTCGAGATCGTGGCCGGCGCAATACCCGAGACCCTGGATGCCGTACAGCCGGAACGCGTTGCGTATTTGCACCTCGACATGAATTGCACGCCACCGGAGGTGGCGGCTTTCAACCATTTTTGGGACCGTCTGGTGCCGGGGGCGTTCGTGTTGCTGGACGATTACGCGTATCGCGGGCACAAACCGCAAAAACTCGCCATGGACGCCGCAGCGGCAAGCAAACACGCGCAGATCGCATCGCTCCCCACCGGCCAGGGACTGCTAGTCAAGCCCGCCGGTGCGGCGGCCGCCACATAGGCCGCGAAGATTGGCACTTTGCAGTGGAGTTGATTTCGTTCTAAGGATTTGACAGTTGCGACGAATTTGTTACCTGGCGAGTGGCCCGGTGCCCTCTGATGCCGCCAACTCAGTCCATGTTGCCCATATGTGTGACGCCTTGGGGGACATCGGCTATGCAGTAACCCTCCTGTCGCCGACGACCGAGCTGCATTTTTTCAATGGCGTTGACGCGCTGCGCAAACTGTATGGGATCAAGGGGACGTTTACCGCGTTGCGCATCTGGGAGCCGCAGATGAGAGGCGGCGGATGGCTGCATGACCGGTTGCTGCGACTGGCGATGTGGCGGTCGCGCCCGGACCTGGTTTACGGCAGGCATCTTCATGACTGCCTGGTGGCCGCTCAGGGCGGATATCCCACCGTGCACGAAACCCACATGCCGGTATGGGACCGGGATCACGACGGGTTTCGTCGTGATTTCGAAGCGCTGCTGGAACAACCGGCGTTCCGCGCGTTGGTGGTGATTTCGAAAGCGCTCGCGGATGCCTTCGTGGAAAGATATCCGACGTTGGAAAAGCGAATAATCGTCGATCCGGATGCGGCGCCGGAGTGGCCTTCATCGGCGCCTTTAGCCCGAAGCGGGCGGGAGCAGCTCCGGGTGCTGTACGTGGGAAGCCTGTACCCGGGTAAAGGCATGGAACTGCTGGCGAAGCTCGCCCCGCGTTGCCCCTGGGCGCAATTCATGGTCATTGGTGGTGCGCAGGCCGAAATCGGCGGCTGGCGCGGGGCGCTTCCCGAGGGCACGGAGAATCTCGAGTTTCTCGGGAGAATGCCCCACACCGCAGTCCGTCAGCATATGGCGTCTGCAGACGTGCTGGTGGCGCCGTATCAGCGTTCGGTGAAGGTCCACGGTAACACCGGCAATGTCGCGCGGTGGATGTCGCCGCTCAAGCTTTTTGAATACATGGCGGCCGGCCGCCCCATAGTCTGTTCGGATTTGCCGGTGATCCGGGAAGTGCTGGTGAACGAACGCAATGCCCTGCTGGTTGATCCTGATGACGTTGAGGCGTGGGAAGATGCGCTGCGGCGGATAGTCTCTTCTCCGCAGCCCGCACAGGAAATGGCCGATCGCGCACGCCGCGAGTACGAGCGGCGATATACATGGCGTGCCCGGGCGAAGCGGGTCATGGATGCCGTGAATGGATTGGGTTGAGATTCCGGCGCCACCGCAATATGTAGACACGCGAAATCCAGGAAACGCCAATGAGCATGCCGGAAGTCGACGTAACATCGCAGCGGTCGACGCTCGCGCTGGTGATCCACAATCTTGGCACCGGCGGCGCGCAACGGGTTCTCACGACGCTGGCAAATTCCTGGGCGGATTCGGGCAGAAGCGTCTGCGTGATCAGTATAGACGGAAGCGAGGACGATTTTTTCCAGCTCGCGGGCAATGTGCGGCATGTCGTGCTTGATGTGCGTGGTCCGACAATAAGCCTGTTCAAGCTGAACGGACTGTACATGACGGTCAAGCGCGTATTGGCAATCCGAAAGGCCATCAAAAACACGTCCCCCGATGTTGTCATCGCCTTCTTGGGTGTGAACAACATATTAACGATCCTCGCGGCTACCGGAATGAATGTGCGCGTGGTGATATCCGAGAGAAACGATCCTGCCCGGGAAAAACTCGGGTTCGGTTGGGATTTCCTCAGGAAGGTCCTGTATCGCCGCGCCAGCCTGGTGTCCGCGAATACACGGGGCGCGTTGCAGACCATGCGCGCTTATGTACCGGCGGACAAACTTGTCTTCGTTCCTAATCCCATGCCCTGCGTGGATCGTGAATCGGCAACCGGGAAGACTGACAAGATGTTGCTAGCCGTCGGGGATTTGCGTCATCAGAAGGCCCATGATCTGCTGCTGAGGGCGTGTGCCGGTGTCTTCAGGACACGACCGGACTGGCGTTTGGTCATCGTCGGCGACGGCCCGCTTTGGGGTGCACTGCATGAACTCGCGGACAGCCTGGGGATAAGCGCCAGCATTATTTGGACGGGCCGCGCGGAGCCCGACGAATTCTACCGGCGCGCGCAAATATTCCTGCTGCCGTCGCGATACGAAGGAACGCCGAACGCGCTGCTGGAAGCGATGAACCATGGGTTGCCGGCGATTGTAACCGATGCTTCTCCCGGGCCGTTGGAGTACATAGACCATGATAAAAGTGGCCTCGTAGTCCCCGTCGATGACGCGCACGCCTTGAGTAATGCCATTTTGCGGCTGATCGGCGATGAGCGATTGCGGCAAGAACTCGGCGCCGCGGCAGCGCAGCGGCTGAAAGGCAATCGCCTCGAGCAGGCGCTCAAGGGGTGGGAGCGGGCCATTGGCATCGTCTAGCCTGAACACCACACCAGGGCGCCGCGAGTCGATGCGGCGGTTGACCGGATACGTTCAGACGAAAGGAGAGGTCAAGGTGATCGATGATGCTGATCCCGAGTATTCCAGTCCAACGTGAGCGATCGTTGAGGCGCGTTAAGACATTCTTGCTGTTTATCACGGCCTGCGCCGTCGCCCTGGTGACGGGTGAACTGGCATTGCATGTTCTCGGGATTGAGTATCCGTTGATCTACCAGGGCGACTGGCATCGGGGCGCATCCCTGGCGCCGGGGGCCGCCGGCTGGATCGGAACGGAGGGCGGATCCTACGTCAGAATCAACTCCAAAGGATTGCAGGATCGGGAACACGTCGAATCCAAGGCCGACGGCGTATATCGAATAGCGGTGTTGGGAGATTCGTACGCCGAAGCAACGCAGGTGGAGGTGCACGATACATTCTGGTCCAGATTGGAATCGAATCTGGACCGGTGTCCGGCGTTTGCCGGCAACCGGGTCGAAGTCATTAATTTCGGCGTATCAGGCTACGGCACCGCGCAGGAGTTGATCACCCTCAGACGGCATGTCTGGCAGTATTCCCCGGACCTGGTGTTGCTGGCGTTTTTCCAGGGGAACGATGTCAAGGACAACTCCAGGACATTGAGCGAGAAAACATACAGACCTTTTTTTCGCGTCGAAAACAACGAATTGATCGAGGATGTGAGTTTCAGGGATACACCCTACTTCAAGAAATCCATGTCGGCCTGGGTGAAGGCAAAAAACAAGATGATCAATAATTCGCGTTTACTGCAACTGCTGTATCACGTGAAAAAGACGTCGCTCACGCCCCTACAGGACGAAGTCAAAAAGGAGACAAAACAGAACAACATCGAGATGGAGCACGGGCTGAGCGCGTCCATATACATGGAACCGGGGGACGACGCGTGGGAAGAAGCGTGGGATATAACCGAAAGATTGATCAAGACCATGGATCGAGAGGTAAAACAGCGGGGGAGCGATTTTCTATTGGTTACTTTGAGCACATCGCAACAGGTGCATCGCGACCACAGCGCGGTGGAACAATTCAAAAAGGAGCTGAATATCAGGAATTTATTCTATACGGACGATCGCTTGGCCCGTTTTGCCAGGGACAACGGGATTAATGTGCTGAATCTGGCGCGGAACATGCAGGCATACGCCCAGGAAAACAACGTGTTCCTGCATGGTTTCGGGAACACCACCTTGGGGACCGGACATTGGAATCAGGCAGGTCACAGGTTGGCTGCGGAGTTGATCGCCGACCACCTTTGCAACGAGTTGGGGCCAAGACCCCTCGCCGCGCAGCAGTAACTTCCCGCTCGTTCTCAAACCAGCCGGGACGCCGTATCAATATGTCCCCCGTCAACCCCGGCACGCGCCGACGAGTGTGCCGCGTTTCATAGCAAAATCGCGACACCCAGATCTCCAGGCCCTACGTCGACAACCGTTCCTGGTCCCATTATGCACATTGAAAGCAACGGCAATACGACATTGCGCGAGTGCGAAGTCGCATTCGTGATCAGTGACCTGGGGGTAGGCGGGGCGCAAAGAGTGCTCGTCAACCTCGCCAATCGACTCACGAGCGACGGGTATCGAATCGCCCTGATTACCGTGGATTCTACGGACTCGGACTACTTCCGGATCGACGGAAGAATCCAGCGCATAGCGCTCGGTATGAAGCAGCCGTCGCAGGATTTCATAAACGCGATCGCCAGTAACGTACGACGAATAAAGTCGCTGCGTAACGTGCTGCGGGACATGGGAACTGCGTGTATCGTCAGTTTTGTAGGAACAATGAATATTCTGACGATACTTGCGACGCGATATATGGGTGCGAGAGTGATTATTTCGGAGCGCAACGATCCCGCAAGAGAAAGTCTCGGGGTCTTTTGGGATTTCATGCGTCGGTTGGTATATGGCCGCGCGGACGTTGTTACGGCCAACAGCAAGGGGGCGATTGCGTCGCTGTCACGCTACGTGCCACCAGGGAAATTGCTTTACGTACCGAATGTAATGACCAGGATGTCGAGCAAGGGGCGGGCCGGGAGTCGGGAAAACTGGATTTTGGCGGTGGGTAGGTTGGAGCGACAGAAAGGCTACGACGTTTTGCTGGAAGCGTTTTCGCGCTTGCGGCGAACCGCGCCGGATTGGGTGCTCGTTATCGTTGGATCAGGATCGTTGGAACCAACGCTCAGGAAGTTGGCCGGTGAGCTCGACATCCCGATTGAGAAAATCATCTGGAAAGGCCAGGTAGATCCGTATCCCTTGTACCTTCGATCTTCCATTTATGTGTTGCCGTCGCGTTACGAAGGGACGCCGAACACGTTGTTGGAGGCGTTGCAATGCGGTCTGGCGGCGGTGGTCAGCGATGCGTCGTCAGGGGCCTTGGAATATATAGTCCACAGGGAGACCGGCATGGTGGTGCCGGTCGACCACCCGCAAGAGCTGTCTAACATACTTGGGGAGCTCATCACGAATCCGCAGCTGCGGCGTCAGTTAGGAGAAGCCGGACAGAGTTGTGTCGATGCGACCGATCCTGAAGCTGTGATCGCAACATGGAAGAATCTGCTTCAGCTTGAGCCGAATGCCGCGGGCTGACTGTCCCGGCCGGCATTTTCGGCACGCGAGCGGCACGGCTGCGTAGGGCGGGATATGCTGCGATCGTCAATGAATAGTTCTAGTATTTCGAAGTAACAGAACAATAATGACTCATGACATGACCTCGGAACGGCGCTTTCAGTTCGGCCGGAACTGGAACCGCTTTATTGCGCGCATCACTCCGGAGCGAATTAGCAGCGCCAAAGATTCCTTGATCCACATGCTGGGACACAACAGCCTGAATAACATGCATTTTCTGGACGTTGGATCGGGGAGCGGCATGTTCAGTCTCGCGGCCCATCAGTTGGGGGCACAGGTGCGATCGTTCGATTACGATGAAGTGTCCGTAGCCACCACTGCGGAAGTGCGTAAACGGTATGCGGCCGATTCCAATAGCTGGTGCATCGAACAGGGTTCAGTCCTGGATGAGGGCTATATGCGGTCTCTGGGTCGTTACGATGTCGTCTATGCATGGGGGGTACTTCATCATACCGGAGACATGTTGCGAGCATTGGCCAATGTAGGCGAAAACGTGACACCAAGCGGGCAGTTGTTTGTGGCTATCTATAACAAGCAGCCGTTCAAGACTCGCTATTGGAAGGTGGTGAAGAAGGCATATAACAAGAATGCATTTAATCGCATCGTTATCGTATTGACGCACATGCCGTATTTCTATTTTTTGCGTGGCATGGTTCGATTTCTGAGCGGCAAGCACCGGCTGGAAAGGGGGATGTCCCTGTGGCACGACATGCTGGACTGGTTGGGGGGATATCCTTTCGAGGCCGCTGCGCCGGAGGAGATCGTGGATTTTTATCTTTCGCGCGGCTTCATTCTCCAGCGGCTGCGTACAGTGGGCGGGCGTGCCGGCTGTAACGAATTTGTTTTCCAAAGGCCGAATTCCACACCGGCGTGAATATTCTCTTTGTTACCAGGGCGCTAGACGTCGGCGGGGCCGAACGGCAGCTGGTGGTGCTGGCAAAAGGGCTCCATGCCCGCGGTCACAATATCAATGTCGCTG
Organism: uncultured Gammaproteobacteria bacterium; assembly: GCA_947258975.1. Classification (GTDB taxonomy): domain Bacteria; phylum Pseudomonadota; class Gammaproteobacteria; order Arenicellales; family JAANXG01; genus CALZGZ01. Next base: position 6,560 of record CAMYKK010000074.1, on the reverse strand, counting down.
TGTTCTATCGCGGTGGCCGGTTCGCGGACCAACTGCTCGGGTCCAAGGTCATCATACACGACCTTAAAAAGAGCGGCAGATGGGATGTCGTGCCGTTTCTATTTCGATTCATGCGGTTACTCAGGTGCAGTAAACCGGATGTTATCTACGGAATTTTAAGCCTGCCGAACATACTGGCGGCACTATTCGGCTGGTTTGCTCCACACGCGAAGATTGTATTCGGAATTCGCGCTACGCGATTGGAACTGGAACGTTACGAGCCGCTGGTGGGGCGGGTTTACAAACTGGAACGCATCCTCGCGCGGTACAGTGACCTGATTATTGTGAACTCCGAAGCGGGTCGCCGAGATTGTGAACGGCAGTCCTTTCCGAAATCGAAGTTGCGCGTGATTTCCAACGGCATCGATACCGACTATTTCTCGCCCGATCCGGATGCCGGTGAAAGATTTCGCATGCAACATGGTGTGCTTAAACAAGAAAAACTGGTTGGGATTGTGGGCCGTCTGGACCCAATGAAAGATCACTCGACTTTTCTCAAAGTTTTTGCACAGGTGTCAAAACGCTTGCCGGAATTGAAGGCGTTGATTGTCGGCGCGGGGCCGGATGACTATCGCTTGCAGTTGCAACAGTTGGCGGACGAATTGGGAATCAGCGGGAAGGTAATATGGCGGCGGCCAACAGAGATGATGGCCGCGGTTTATAACGCGATTGATATCCTGGTGTTGTCGTCCAGTTTTGGTGAGGGATTTCCCAATGTCGTGGCCGAAGCGATGGCGTGCGAAACGCCCTGTGTGGTCACCCGCATCGGGGACTCCGCCGAAATTGTCGGCGAATACGGCTGCGTCGTGGCGCCGAAAAATGTCGAAGAGTTCAGCGACGGGCTGTATGAACTATTGACCAACGGGAACTTGACGGAAGTCGGTAAACACGCACGTGAGCGCATCGTCAAGCGTTATTCAGTGGACAAGTGTGTAGATGCTACCGAGGCCGCGCTATGCACGAGGGACTGACCCCCGCACTGTTCACGATTGCAGGCGTGACTTGGTTGATTTCGACAGCGATCGTTGCCCGTCCGCTTGGTGTGAAGTGGGCAGCCGCAGCGGCCGCGCTGAAGATCGGACTGCTGGTGGCGTATTTCGGTTGGTTTTATGATGGAACTTGGACAATCAAGGACGACTTCGAGTATCACGAACAGGCGCGTATCCTGTTGTCATCGCAATGGAATCCGGTGAGCCTGCTTTTCACCGCCTCGGGTGTCGAAACATTAATAGAAACCGCTGACCGCAGCAGGCACATCTTGTATACCTGGTGGGTGTATTCGGCGCAGTACGTTTTTGGGCGCGTGTATTATGCCCCGGTCTTTATGAATGTCGCGCTAACGTTTGTTGCCGCGGCAATGCTGTATCAACTAGTGGCCGTGGAAGGATTTACACAGCGCTACAATAAAGGAGTGCTGCTGTTTTTTCTGTTTCACTGGGACGTGTTGGCTTGGTCGTCCTTGATCAGTATCAAGGACTGTCTGGTCATGACGATGACTCTCGGCGCCTTTTTTCTAATGTGGCCGATGATAAGAAAGCCGCAACTCGACGCGGCAAACATCGCGGCATTGCTGGGCATCGCGGTAATAGCGTACGCGATGACCTTCTTGAGATTTTACATTCCGGTACTGATGCTCGTCACGCTGTCGATTTACTATTTTTTGCATATGGAGCGCGCTCGGAAATACTATTTCCTGTTGGCTGCGAGCATCGTCGTTACTGCTATCATACTGTTTACGCCGTTAATTCAGTTTCATATTGAAAAGGATGTAGTGGCGGACGTGAAACAGTTTCTGACCGGGTTCGTCCGCTTCCCGCTCACGCCGCGTCCTTGGTCGCTCGAACCTGCGTACACGTTTCTGTTCCTACCGGCGGCGTTGCACTGGGTATTTATCGTACCTGCGATTGTCGGGGCTTGTTACTTGTGGGACCGATCGCGGCTCGCGCGTTTGTTGATAATCTATCTGGTGGTGATCATCGGTTTTTATGCCGTTGTCGAGATTCTGCAGAATACCCGGCAGCGGTTTCAAGTCACCTACATCCTGGCCTGGCTGCAGTTTCATTTCATGGTGTTGGTGTTCGATCGGTTCAAGATTCGCGGCTCCCCGGTGTGCCCCGCGTAGATTCCGGCGTGTAGCACGGAGAACGCGCTGTCCTTTCTTAGCTTTGTATGATGAACACTGATTTACCGGCATGGGTAGCCGTGGTCCTCATACTGCTGCTGCCGCTGCTGATAAAGTCGGTTCGCGACAACACCGTTGTCTTGGCGACCGTCTATTGTATTGTAATCGTGCGTCACATCCTGGCGGTTTACGGCAGTTATATTTCGCCGCTCAAAGCAACTGAAAGCGATGCCCTGGTGTTTCACAAGGCAGCAGCCGAACTGGCCGGGTCCGGCGAGTATTTCGTCGGCATCGGCGCCGACTTTTATGAGAATTTCCTGGGTGGAGTTTACGCGTTGTTTGGTACGTCCAGGTTGTTGGGCTCGGAAACGAGTATTCTCGCGTTCACGCTGGCCGTGCTGTTTTTTTATGCGATCATCGTGCGGCTGGGTCAACAGCGATACGCAATTCCATTGATGCTGCTTTACAGCATGTTGCCCATGACTCTGATCGTGACGTCGACCACATTGCGCGAGGCGTGGCAGGTGCTGTTTTTTATGGGAAGCGTGTACTGGGGCTTGCGATATCGAGACGATGATTCTTATCGCAGTTTTGCCATGATGACGGTGTGCGCGCTGGCCATGGCCCTATTTCACAAGGCGCTGATTCTGTACACGGTGATTCTGATCGCCGGCTTTTATCTCTGGCCCCGGGATGCGCAAAGCGCGACAGCAGTGCGTTGGGGTCGCACCGCCGCGGTAGCCTCGGTGTTTTTGATAATCGTCGTCTCGGGGTTTTGGGTCATCGCGGAATTCGTCGGTGCGGATTACGGCGGTGATGTGGTCAGCGCGGTCATCCGGGGTGACTTGTTGGGTTATATCGCCAACTACCATGAGATACTGAATGCACAAGCTGGGCGCGCCGGCTACGAGGTATTGCTGGATACCAGTTCGTGGGGCCGGCTGATCCAGACAGGGTCGCTCGTGTATCTGCAGTATCTCTTTTCGCCCTTGCCGTGGCAGGTGGAGAACCTCGCTGACGCCTACGCGTTTTTCGAGGCGGTGATGCGGGCGTTACTGCTGATGTTGTCGACCTATGTCAGCCTCAGGGCGCTGCGGGAAAGGCGGTACGACGCGTTGTTGTTACTGTGCCTGTATCTGTCGATGACCGCGCTGTGGTCGATTGGAACCGCGAACTACGGCCAGGCAATGCGGCATCACCTGCTGACGAACTGGATTTTGTTGGTGCTGGCCGGGCCGGTAGTGATCGGCGCAATCGAGCAAGCGTGGCGCCGGAGCCGGCAGTGAAATCCCTCCGGCGCGACCGCGTTGACCCAATGAGTCGATCGAGGTCGTGACGTTGGGGGGCATGAACGACAAACGCCTGCGTTTGTTACATGTCATCACCGGCCTCAATGTGGGAGGTGCAGAGGTCACGCTGCACAAATTGCTCGGCGGTCTCTCCATGAACGGCATTGAATCGACAGTGGTCTCGTTGACTGATGTTGGAAGAATCGGAAAGAAGATTCAATCCGAGGGCATACCTGTGATCGCGTTGGGCATGCGGCGCGGTGTGCCCAATCCCATCGCTGTGGTGCGTCTGGTCGCGTATATCCGGAGTATTAAGCCGGATGTCATTCAATCGTGGATGTACCATGCGGATCTGCTGGCGGGTATCGCCGGCAGACTGGCAGGCGGATATCCCGTGATCTGGAACATTCGACATAGCAATCTGGATCCAACCGGAAACAAACGGTTGACCATCCTCACCGCCCGCCTGTGCGCCAAGCTGTCGGCCTATCTGCCAAAGAGAATTATCTGCTGTTCCGAGGCATCCAGAAGCGAGCACGTCAAATTGGGCTACAAAGAAGATGCGATGCGGGTTATCGAGAACGGATTCGACACCCGGCAGTTTGCCGCAAACGCCGGCGCGCGGGCGCAAATACGGGATGAGCTTGGACTCCATGACGACGATGTCGCCGTGGGTATCATTGGACGATTCGACCAGCAGAAAGGTTACCCGGATTTTCTTGAAGCGGCGGGAATTCTCCTGCGTAGCAACGTCCAAGCGAAGTTCGTCATGGCGGGCAGGGGCGTCGATGATGATAACCCGGAATTGAGGCGGTACATCGAGCGCCATAGTATCGCGGAGCACGTACGGCTGCTTGGTGAACGCGACGACGTCTATCGAGTGCTGTGCGGTCTGGATATCGCGACATCCGCTTCCGTTTACGGCGAGGGTTTTTCCAATACGATTGGCGAGGCCATGGCGTGCGAAGTGCCGTGTGTGGTTACCGATGTGGGGGACTCGAGCATTATCGTGGGTGACACCGGCAAGGTTGTCGCGCCGCAGTCTCCTGCCATGCTCGCGGACGCGTGGAAGCAGCTCATTGACGAAGGAAAGGAACGAAGACAGGCGCGTGGCCGTAAAGCGCGGGAGCGGATCGCGTCCAATTTTGCAATCGATAGCGTGACGCAACGATATGCGCAGACGTATCGGGAGGTTTGCCGCCTTGTGCGGGATTAGCGGCGTCATCCAATGCGCACGAACACCCACGGGGGGCGATCCTGGTGAGGCAATTATCAGGATGACGCAGGCCCTCTATCACCGTGGTCCGGACGATCAGGGAACATGGGTGGATGAGCAGGAAGGCGTTGCGCTGGGGCATCGGCGCCTGGCGATTATCGATCTCTCGGAACACGGAAAGCAGCCGATGGAATCATCGTGTGGACGGTTTGTGTTGGTCTACAACGGTGAGATCTACAACTTCAAGGACCTGCGCAAGGCGCTCGAACGCGAGGGCATCGCGATTCAAGGCAGTTCGGATACCGCGGTGTTTCTGGCGGCGATCAGTCAGTGGGGATTGTCCCGGGCGATCCAGGAGGTGCACGGCATGTTCGCTTTCGGACTTTGGGACCGCCGCGACAGGACACTGACGCTGGGCCGCGACCGCCTGGGCGAAAAGCCGTTGTACTATGGATATTGCGGTGAGATGTTTTTGTTCGCATCCGAATTGAAGGCGTTGACGCGCCATCCCCAGTGGCGGGGTGAGCTCGACCGCGATGTGCTCACGCAACAACTGCGTCACGGCTACATACCCGGCCCTTATTCGATATACAAAGGGATATTCAAGTTGTTGCCGGGAAGCATGATCGAGTTGACGCTGGAGGATCTTCGATCGCGCAAGGGTTTCAATCCGCACGGAATCGCAGCGGACGAAAGCTTGTTAACCCCGGTTAAGTACTGGTCGCTCAGAACGATCGCCGAGGATGCCGCGGCATCAAAGCGACCCGATTCAATGCAAGAGGCGGTTGACCAGCTTCAGACGCTACTGTGCAAGACAATTCAGAATCAAATGATCGCCGACGTGCCTTTGGGCGCGTTCCTCTCCGGCGGCATAGATTCCAGCACGGTGGTCGCACTGATGCAGTCGCAGAGTACCGACAAGGTGCGCACCTTGAAAAGGGTCGCGGAGCACATCGGCACCGACCATACCGAGTTGTACGTGACCAGCGAGGAAGCCATGGATGTCATCCCCATGCTGCCGGAATACTACGACGAGCCGTTTTCCGATCCGTCACAGATTCCCACCTACCTGGTGTCCAAATTGGCACGACAACACGTGACGGTGTCTCTGTCGGGGGACGGAGGAGATGAGCTGTTCGCGGGATACGAACGATATTTTCTGGCGATGTGGATCTGGAATTCGATCCGCCGGCTGCCGATGCCCGTGCGCGGCGTGCTTGCGGCCGCAATACACGCGCTTCCGGTGTCCACGTGGGACCGGATTTTGCGTGCCATCCGTCCATTGCTCCCGGAGCGTTTTCGAGTCCAGCAGCCGGGCGAAAAGTTGATCAAGGTCGCCGATGTGCTTGCGGAAAGACACTTCGAGCTGGTGTATCGAATGCTGATGTCGAATTGTGACGAACCGGAACAACTCGTGTTGGGCGCGCGGGAACCGGTGACGATGCTGTCGGATGAAGCCCAATGGCCCCGGCTGGCCGACCGGTTGGAGACCATGCAGTACCTGGACAGTATGACGTATCTGCCGGACGATATACTGGTAAAACTCGACCGCGCCAGCATGAGCGTGAGCCTCGAGAGCCGTGTCCCGTTGCTGGATCATAAGGTAGTTGAGTACGCCTGGTCATTACCGGGGGCGTTAAAGGTCAACAATAATTCCGGGAAGGCGATCTTGAAAAACCTGCTGTACCGGTTCGTTCCCGCGGAACTGGTGGACAGGCCCAAGATGGGTTTCGGCGTCCCGATCGGGGAGTGGCTGCGCGCCGGCATGCGGGACTGGGCTGAGGACCTGCTCGATCCGCTACGCGTCGATCGCGATGGTATTTTGAATTCGGCATGGGTCACCAGGATATGGCGCCAGCATTTAGAGGGCGAGAGAAACTGGGAATATCAGTTG
>CAMYKK010000073.1 GCA_947258975.1 uncultured Gammaproteobacteria bacterium | reverse complement strand
GCCTCAATACTCGAATCAGCGGTAAAACAGTATCAAGATAATTTTAGTGAGCTAAGAATATTAGATTTAGGTGCAGGCAATGGCATGATGGGGGAGGAGCTAAAAAAACACGGCGTTTCGCGCTTAATAGGCGTAGACATAATTCCCGAAGCCTATGATGCAACAATCCGAGATAGGCCAGGGCTATATGATGCATATTACGTTGAAGACTTCACGAAGCTAGGTGATGACAGAAGGGAAGAAATAATCTCATGGCAATGTGATTGCATGGTAACGGTTGCCGCACTTGGTTTCGGTGACATCCCGGCAAAGGCGTTTATAGAGGCGTTCAATATAATCAAAAGCGAGGCGTGGGTGGCGTTTAATATCAAAGACACCTTCTTTGATATAAGTGATGAGTCAGGGTTCTCTAAAATGATTCGAGAATTAATATTCTCGAAATATCTTGATGTTTATTACATTGAACGCTATCGACATAGGTTATCAATTGAGGGAGAGCCACTGTACTATTTTGCCATTGCAGGTTGGAAAAATTCTGATGTTCCTGATGAATTTTTGGGGTCCAAAGGCATCATGTCTTAACGAACATATCCAGTGGGCAGCAAAAAGCAAAGCGATGAGGAACGAGGGGCGCCGCTTTTTACTGCCGCGGATGTGAAGCGTTGAGTGTCCGCTTAAAAAATTACGAATGACGGCAATTGGTCAGGGTTATCCGATGCCCGCGACGAGTTGACGTGGAGGTAATGAGACGACTTTAGAGCGGGCATCCGATAACCCTGACCAATTCCAGACCATCGCGTGTTGGACAACTATCGTTCTGATGGTCCGGTGTACACCTCGTTGCCACCGTTCATAAATTATGTAACATGAGTTACATCAGTCTTGAACCGTGCTTCGGTTTTGTGCGCATTGCGGACCTTCCGGTTGAAGATCAGAACGTGTTGCTGCGCTGCAACAGGACAGTCTCTAGTCGATCCTCACCGGCCATTTGAGGCCCAGCACCTGAACGTCCGGTAGTCATTCAGCGAGCCGACATTGCAGACCTTTTCGCTAATGCACAACAGCAAGAGCCCCGCATAATTTCCGCTGAGAAACGTACTGTCGAAATCTAGCCCAACTCCTCCTTACGGCCTGAACTATCATTCGCCATGTACAGACTGTCTATGTGGATATCGTCACTCCGGAAGCTCCGCCCACCGTCGTCCCGATCGCTAGAACATTTTCTCCACGACAGTAATGACCTCCCTTGGTTCCGCTGTTCATGGCCCTTAGATTTATAAACTACTGTCGGCAAAGATTCGGATGAAGCCACTACATGCTAATTTACACATTCGATTTCGCGTAGTCATCTACGAACCGCATCGTTACTCCGAACTGCTTTATGGTCACCTTCATTAGGTCGCGATGACTGATGACTTTCTTCAAGATCCCGTCTTCTACTAACGGCAGATGACGAATATTGTTTTCCGACATCACCTTCATCGCATCCATCACCGTATCCTGCGGCGAACACACCACAATTTCTCGGGTCATCACGTCCTCGACGCTGAGAGCAAGCGCCGCCGGTCCGTGCTGCGCAACCGCTCGAACGACGTCGCGCTCCGACAATATCCCTAGCAATCCGCCCGCAGCGTCGCGAACCGGCAAGACGCCGACGTTGTGTTCCGCCAATAGCGACGACGCTTCTTCGAGGTTGTGGTCAGGGCCGCAGGTCAACAGCTCTTCGTAATGCTGCGTGGTCACATCTCCGACTTTCATGTTTTCCTCCTCTTGGCTGGGCCAGTACGAGCGGCACAATTTTGCTCGTGCTGCACCGCAATAATGCACTCTCAACTCGGTGAGTCGTTAAAAACTCTACTCTCCAATGTTTTTTTGTTCACCCTCCTAAAATACTCGGGAATTAAAGCAACCGCTCACTCAAAGCAGTTACGCATCTAACCAGCATGCGTAGCAGTTTTCGCCGCTCGTCATAGTGGCATGATCTTCATATACTGTGGCTTATCGAAACTATTTGAGTAGAGGAGACAAATGGAAACGGTGCAACAGTTACTGGATAAAAATGGACATGAAGTTTGGTCTGTTCATCCGCGTCATTCGGTATATGATGCCATTAGGAAAATGGCGGAAAAAAATATTGGGTCATTGGTTGTGTTAGTGGACGATCATATCGTCGGCATCCTTACCGAGAGGCATTATGCACGACATGTCATTCTGGAAGGTAGATCGTCGCTTGAAACGCCAGTGCGAGATATTATGGCGACCCGCGTTGTTTGCGTACGACTCGACCAGACGCTCGAAGAATGCATGGCCATTATGACTGAAAAGCGGATACGTCATCTTCCGGTGGTCGACGAAAACCGGTTAGTTGGTTTGGTCTCGATTGGCGATCTGGTCAAGAGCACTATTGCTGATCAAGAATTTACGATTGAGCAGCTTATACACTACATCCAGGAGTAACCAAGGAACGGTGATTGTTGTCCATCGGTGCTCTAGCTACCCGTGACGCTAGGTGCAACCATCTGTTTATCGTTCTCCAAACAGATGTTGTGACTGCATCGCGTTAATCGCCGCGACTTGCCGGTCAGAGACGAAGCTGACATCAATCCGAATTTTTCCTCGGTGAAAACACTCCTTTGTTTCTGGTCGACCCCTTCCAGGTATTCGACCTTCAGCGCCTGAGAGTCCGGGACTCAACCCGCGACCAGACATTTCCCTTATGCATTAGCAATGCGAGCGTGCAAGCAGAGCTAGAATCTGAAATAGGCTTATCAATCGATCGTTATGTGTTCCTGCGCCGAAGTAAGGAATCAATGTTCCCAAATCTTGTCTATGATTTAGGTAGGGGTAAAATGGATCGCGCTAATACCGAGAAAACCGATTCATCTTCAATACATTCAGCACTCTAATAGAGTTGACACGTAGGTGGTCTCACACCGGAAATGTGGGGGTATAGCTTGTACCATGCACTGTCATATGCGCGACAGCGATATGACTGCATCTGACGTGACAGTTTTAGAAGAATCGATGGTCGTTCAAACATACCGGCGAAACGACAAGATTTTTTCCCAGGGGAGCAAAGCAACGGGGTTGTTTTGTCTTCAAAGTGGGAATGCCCTGCTTTGGCACATGGATGCTTTCAAATACAAAACCGTGTTTCGGATCGTCGGGGCGGGCGAGTTGATCGGGCATCGCAGCCTGTTCGGTGAGGACCTGCACGCGGCAACTGCGCAGGTCCTCACCAGTTGTGATGTGTGTTACTACCCAAAGGACACAGTGCTCCAGCTGATCGATGAGTTCCCGGGTTTCACCCGTCGTTTCTTGCGCGCACTCGCTCGTGACCGCGGTCCCCGCGACGCACTGGTATTACGCAGTCAACATATACCCGTTCGAATCCGCCTTTGTAACCTGCTTCTCCTGATGATAAAAAGTGAAGACTGTGAAAAAGGTGGCGCTTGCATACTGGAGCTGCCGATACTGCGGCGGGACATAGCCGCTTTGTTAGCGACTCGCCCAGAATCCATCACGCGCGCGATCAAGGCACTCAAAGAGGAGGGCATCGCGTTGTTTAAAGGGCGCACCGTCACCGTCCCGAATCTGGTTGCGCTCTACGCGGAGTCTAATCAGCCACCGACCAAAAACGAGGCCGGCCTTTCGGGCTAGCCAAACACCGGCTTTCTCCACCATAACCATTCCTCGTAGTCCAAGGACCACCACGATTATTCAAATACCATGTCATCGCGCTCTGGGATTGTAGAATATCGCACAAGATTCTAAACGGATTGGCTGCTGCCGATTACGATCTGTATCGGAACGCCTGTTCTGCGTATTTAACCTGCCGTTAACTGTAATTCCGCGAATGACTCTTCCTGGCCGGTTGCCGCATGCTGCAGCGCAGCAGCAGGCACTGATTTTTTCGTTTTACCCAAGGGCGGAAACGAGTATTTTGCACGCATTCGATTGAATATACCGAGTGATCAAATTTGGGTTTTGAAACGCCGTCGGGTACGTCCACTATAGATGTGAACGGACATTCATCCATAGTTAATACGACCGGCAGTGGGTCGTTTTTTGCCTATCGATTGCCATCTGCTGCGTGCCAATACCCGTCAATCGGCACGATTGTGATTCATCCGCCAAATGGAGCGTTGAACATAGCCGCGTCGTTGTAAGAAAAACGCCAATGAAACACCGAGCAGCTCAGGCTCGAAGTTCCGGCTAACCACGAGTAAACCGAGGTTCTTATTGACTCAGATCAGGGACTTTGTGACTTAAATCATATAAATGCTCCACGACAAAGGAAAAAACTATGTGGTCATTTAAACCTGACTATTTTGACCAAGTGGTCCTTCCTAATCCTAAATAATGAGTCCTTCAGCGATTCGCTAGATCAGTGCTTATTGAGGGGATTGTTCTTGCCCTCCACCTTCTAGCCTCTTAAGGCAACAGGTTGGGCGCGTGACAGCGAGTCTGATTATGTCGGGTGATGCTGCCGCCCCGCAAAATGGAGGTAGAGCTGCGATGAAACACATTGCCAAACAACGACTTGCATTCAACAAGCTTCACATCCTTGTTCCCATTATTGGTTTATCAATGGCCACGGGGTGTGGCGGCGGTGGCACGTCTAGCGGCGGCGGTAACCTATTCAGCGACGAGTGCCGTATTTCTGACCCCGGCTTCCCCTTTTGCGGGGGAGACTGGGTTCGCTGCAGGAATCAAGATCAAACGCTGTATCAGGTTTTTGACAAAGTGTGTCCATCGGGCTGGACAGTCGTTCCCGACGGTGTCGCATTCCCTAATCGTGCCTGTACGAATCCGGAAGGACAGACATTTAATGTAGATGCCAAGCAGTGTCCGCCAGGGTGGACGGATTTCACGTTTACTTTTTTGTGATCTGCTAGCTGATGCTCTCGAATTCTGTCCGCTAACAACACTCCGAGCATTCGTGCAACGTCTCGCTAACAGAAGAAACTAAACCTCGGGTTCTCATCTGGGGCATTCGCAAATCGCTGCGCTTTTCCATCAAAGCGTAACTGTCTGCCATGTCAGCTTACGGACCCCATACCGGACGCTTAGGTGGTGAAGCTCAATTGGCGGCAACGGGTCGGCTCCAGGCGTTCTCCTTCCAGACGAAAGTTTCTTGCTGAGCCGCACGACGATACTGCAGTGCAATAGTCAGCCTGACCACTTCCGGACGTTCGTCTCAACACAAAACTGATATTTGAACATCCGCTCCGTAGTACATGCCAGTGGTTTTCTTTATCGACCGTCGGATAGCAATAGGCAAATATTCTAAATCAACGCTTTCTGGGATCGTGTTCTCTTACTGCCTTATTAGTCCTACCTTTTGATTTCACGTTGTACCCCCGGCCAACACGACTCGCTAAACTCCGAATGAGGCCAACGAGTACCGCGGAGATCAATAACCACGTCATTCTTTCCACGCTCTGACATTTCCAGTAATGCTCGCAAAGGTTACTGAATTGATGGGTAATTGCTTGGAATGTTGACTATTTTTGAGGGATGTAAAGATAATCATAGATAGATTATGGTTTTTTGTGGGTCGCCCGGTTGAGAGGGCGTTACTAGGGTGGAACACGAAGAATTTTCTTACTCTCTGCACAGGAGCACACATTTAGCATTCGCTGTGGGAGCAGGTTTTTGTGGCACTGCAGCGAAGCTCCGGGTTCGGCCAAGGATAGGGGTCGGGAAGGACTCACGTCCTCCCCGCCCTCCAAACTGTACATGCGGCTCTGGTGAGTAGGCTGGTTTCTCCCACCATGACAGGATACTGTTTGTATTCTCTGTACCGCCTGGTTTCCCGGCGGTGCCACAATATCGTATCCACCATAGCAGTACGGCCCCAGCCCCTCGTAGAATCGGACAAGGTGCGTTACACCGTCCGGTAGCCAATGCAATCGCTGAGGTGAAACTGTCCGAGCGCGCGTTACTGCGCAATTCCGCCCGGCTAGAGTTTCTGTAACTTCGTCGGCTAGCAATTCTTCTCCGTCACCGACGAATTCACTTACCCAGTCGTCTCTGAAATAGTCCTAACGTATTGGGGTTTGTGGTGAGTAGAGCGGCGGATCACTCCAACCGCTCCCGCCTCAGAACCGGGCGGACTTAATGCGCCATGGACACATCTCTGCTCTCAGAATCACCCGCGCTGAGTGCCGTGTTCACCTGCCGTCGTACCGACATCGGAAAAATGTTGCGCTGCAACATAAGATCTGCTATGCTGCACTGCAACAATTCACTATTTTATTGATTTTCTTTAACTATTTGAGGTAAATGACGATGACCAAAACAAATGTTGCTGTACCTGTGGAACTGTTGAAGCCGGTAGCGGCCCTGAGCGAGTTGGCGTTGAACACGACTGAGCGTCTGGTGAACCTGCAGGTCGACGCGGCTCGCAAGTATTCGAATGTGGTGCTCACAAGTTGGAAAGACGCGTTAGAGATCAAGGACCTGCCTGGGGTTCAAAAGTACCTTACCGAGCAGGGCGAAGTGATCAAGGAAACCTCTGGTGACTTGCTCAACGACGTCAAGGCGGTCGCGGAGATCAGCCAGGAAGGCGTACGCGAAGCCCAGAACCTATTCGCCGATAACCTGGCGAAGGTCAATAAGAAAGCAGCCTAAATAGCTGCCCGTGGGAGGTCACCATGGATAGGGTGACCTCCCCTTTTTACTCCTTAACCGTCTACGCACCCCCGCCCGCCGTGACGGTGTTATGTATCGATGCCCCCCGTCCACGCACCGAGCCTCAGGCCCTAACGACTGCGCACCCTCACCACGGTTAATCAATCCGATGCATTATTGTCCTGCCAGACGGAAACGAGTTAACCTGGGGTGGTCCACAAAAAATTGATCGTCGCTCACCCCGATGAGAAAACCGGGTCAGAGGACAGTCCCTAGAGATATTCCACGAACGTGAACAGCACCGCGCGACATTAGTTGTAAATGGGGACGAAATGTGGATCTCTCGAATGAAGTAGCCGGAGAGGCGTTACGAGTTGATGCGGCTGGCGAATGTCCGACGACGGTCAAAATCGACCCTTCAGGGCTTGTTGCGGGAACAGCTGGTCCATCTTGACTAGAGACAAAGTGGCGTTTTCGTCCTGGAACAATTTGGATTGAATTGCTCTTCGTCTCCGAGCGGCATTAGCGGCCATTTCAAAATCTTGGAAACCTACCGCTCAATGCTCAAAACGAGCACATCAATTTTGAATAAATTTAATTGCTGAGATCAACTCGTGTTAGTTGCTGCATAGTATGCGGCTACACCGGGTTCTGCGGCGATACGTTCCATATGTTGTACCAACCTAGGTGCAACGCTGTCCGCCAGATCGGAAGGAATGTGGTCCAACACACCGGTCTTCAGGCTTCGAATCCAGACAAACGCCTTTAGATCGGCTACCGTAAGACGGCCATCTGAGAAATACCTGCCACCGGCAGTCTCAAGTCGAACATCTAGAAACTTAAGACACTTGGTAAATGTTTCATCAGCCAGCTTGTGTCGAGCAGCCTTGAGCTCTTCACCCTGCAGGCCAAAAGTCCGGACCGTGAAATGCATGACATCTTCAAGAGCCTCCATCACTTCATCACATCTAAAGGCCTGCCATGGGTCGTCGGGGTACAATCCAGCTTGCTTCCCGAAATATCGATTCATTGCATTTGACTGGGTGTATACAGTGCCATCAATTTCCAGGGTTGGAACCGCATTTAATGGCGTGCTTGCTCGCATCTGACCGAACTCAGAAAAAGATATTCGATGATCTTCAAAGTCAATGCCGCCAATCGACATGGCAATCCTTGCGGGCTCGGCGCGTCCACCGTCAATATCAAAATACGTCAGCTTAATCTTGTTCATAATGGTGCTTTTTGATTCACGCGTTATTGATGACTTTCATATATGATCAAACATCTTACTCCTAAAATGTCGCCAATGGTGGAGAGTGCTCGGCAACGTTCCTCGTGCTTCAGGGCATTGGCGAGTACGACTACGTTCCACTCGTATAGTATCTAGCGAACGGCAGCTGTGCTGATTACCGGACACTCGGGTTATTAGAGTCCGCACGACGGCGATGGATCGAGAGCGCCCGTCGCGACGTCGTAAATCCATGTTTCAGCTGTTCTGATCTCGGTCGATAAGTCTCGGCCATCTTTTCTCTAGTGCGGTCGATTGCACAGGGGTGTCCTGCGCTGCAGGCGCAGAGACTTCCATGCCAAACGACAGCGTTGAGCCGTCCCTAAAATACAGAATACCAGAAATAGGAATAGCAGAAGAGACGTGCGCAATTTGCGTCAATGCAAGACTTGCTGCCTTTTGCTTGTGACAGGTTTCAACAACTCGAGCGCGGCATCCGCGACTCTTCCTCCATCGATGGTCCACACCAACGGAAAAAATCCTGGCGTTACACATCGATACTGGTCACTGAACGGCCGCCATCCCAACATTTGCCTTTCGGCAAAGAATAACGCGACGAGCCTCTTATTGAGCGCCGATGCGATATGCGACACTGCGGTTTCCGGCGTAATGACGATCGAGGACGACTTCATCAGCGATACCAATTCCGGAACACTGGTGTCCCTGTAGAAAAACACATCGCGGCCCAGATCATTGCTGATGCGTTCTCCCATGCCGGCATCTTCCGGCGCCGCCGTGATCACAAAGTTTATGTTTGGATTCCGGTGCTTAATCCCGTCTATGGCACGAACGTAGTTGGCCGCGCTGAGATTGCGCCGCAGATGACGCAGATAACTCTTGTAATTTCCACCTGAAAGGTTGATGTGTACCAGGGGCTGCGCAGCGGGAAAACGGCTTTTGAGTTTGCCACGCACATCCTTCAATACCCGCTGATCGACATGCACTTCGGGTCGCTGGATGCTGGAGCTGTCGATACCCAGCAACCACGCCGCGTAGCCGATATTCCTTTCATACATTGAGCCCGTTCCATGGTGGACGAACGTAGCAGTGAAGTGCCGTCCCTCCCCATCGTCCTTGACCATGGAACAAAACACCGCGTGTGGATTAATCGCTCTGAGCGATATCGCCAGGTTACTGAAGTTCGCGTAACTCTGATAATAGACAACAACGTCGGGTCGGTGTGATTCGAGAAATGACTTGGCATCCTCGGTGAGTGCCCCATTATTGATCACGAAACAGCCATCGATTGCGGGATCGCTCTCGATCAATGCGGCATTAGCGGGAGAGCAGAGCAAATCAATCCGCTTGTCCGGGAGTCGGCGAGCGAGGTTTTGAATGACCACTAGAAACAACGCCATATCGCCGAGTCTGTCGTCCCGAACGACCAGGATGTTCCTTACGTTGTCCCAATTTATAGCGGCTCGGACGTCAGTCATCTCGCGAACAAGAAATCCATCCCGTCACTGGTGCAATATGCAGGCTAGGTGTCCAGAAGCGGCTCAGCATTACCCGACCATCGGCGCAGTCGGCCATGGATACTCTCGTGGACGGAGAGTAGCGACGGAATTACCAGCAGAATGAGCACCGTTGCGAACCCCAATCCGAATGCAATAGAGGTCGCCATCGGGATTAGAAACTGCGCTTGGAACGAGGTCTCGAACAGCAGCGGCAACAAGCCCCCGATAGTCGTCAGTGACGTCAATAACACCGCGCGCAGGCGCTGACAAGATGCTTCCACCACCGCCTCGTCAACCGTCATTCCCTGGTCGCGCAGGCGCTTGTAAAAGGTCACCAGGATGATCGAATCGTTGACTACGATTCCGGACAATCCAAACAGGCCGAATATCGACAGGATGGTCAGATCCAAGCCCATCAGCCAATGCCCAAGTAACGCACCGACAAATCCGAACGGAATCGCGGTGATAACCACCAGAGGCCAACCATAGGAGGCGAACACCCAGGCCAGCACCAAGTAGATGAGTATCAATCCCAGGAACATCCCCTTGCGCATGTCGGCCAGGGTCTCACGTTGATCCGCCGAGCGGCCCTCGAACGAATAGTCGATACCGTACTGACTTGTAAGTTCGCGAAGCGTCGATCCCTGCAACACCTTCAATATGCGGTCCACGTTGTTGACGTTGGTGTCCACATCGCCGGTGACCTCCGCCGCCAACCGTCCGTCCGCATGGCGCAGGGCCTCGAACCCGCGCTTGGTGTCCCACCCGGCCACCGTTGCCAGAGGCACGAATTCTCCGGAAGGTAGACGAATATTGACTCGCTCCAGGCTGCCCAACTGGTACCGCTCTGCGCGGGGCAATTTGACGCGGACTTCCACCTCTTCGGGACCGTCTTGAAAGATCTGTACCAAGCGGCCGTCGAAGGCCGTGCGCAGCTGTCTGCCGAGTTCAGCCACCGTGAGACCGGATGCCTCAGCCTCTACGGTAAGGCGATAGATCAACTGTTCACGACCGTAGGGCATATCGTCCTGCACTTCGCTCACCCCGGGCGTTCCCTTCAAGGCCTCTAGAAGTTCAAGCGCCGCCGCCTTGACCGAGTCCGCATCGCTCCCGGTTAGGCGGATGGTCAAGTCACGTCCCGGCGGACCGGCGCGCCTCGAGGTGATAATGAAGTTCTCCAAACCGGCCGGCATCTGGATATTTTGCCGCCAGTTACGAATGAACCGTTCATTGCGCACCACACGCTCGTCCGGTTCGGCCAGCTCAATTTGGATGGAGCCGAGCTGATCGCCGATGGCAACATTGCCTGAGTCATCCCCGCTCACGGTACCATGGCGGGTCACCGCGAGATTGATCAACTTGCCTTGATCAATTTCCTTCTCGGTCTGAAACACCGTTTCGTGCAAATGCTTCAGGAAATCGTCTACCCGCTCACGGGGCGTCCCGGCAACGAAGGTCGCATTGGCGAAAATGACCTGCGGCTCCGGCGTTGGAAAGAACACGAAATTGAGTCGTCCCCCCGCCATGAGCCCGAACGAGATGATCAGCATGGCGATCGCCGCACTAATCGTGGTGCCGCGATAGCGCAAGGCCAAAACCGCCAGCGGGCGGAATACACGCTCCCGAAAGTGTATGAAACCGTGGTCGAGCCGTCCCCGCAGGCCCGTCGGCTCGTCGTGCGTGGAATGCAAAAACGAATGCCGGAGATGACCCGGCAACACCAGAAAGCTCTCCAACAATGAGGCGAGAATCACACTGATGATGACTAGGGGTATTGCGAACAGGATGTTGCCGATGATGCCGCCGACCAACGTGAGCGGGATGAACGCCGCGATTGTCGTCAGCGACGATGCCATCACCGGCGCCAGCATCCTGCGGGCGCCCCCTTCGGCCGCCAGCAACGGATCCTCACCCATCTGATAGTGCGTAAGCGCGTCCTCACCGACGACGATGGCATCGTCGACGATAATTCCCAGTGCCATGATCAACGCGAACAGGCTGATCATGTTAATGCTGCCCCCGGCCAGATACAGGATGAACAGCGTGGCGGCAAATGACACCGGAATTCCCACCGCCACCCAAAACGCCACGCGGCCGGTCAGGAATACGTAAAGTATTGCCACCACCAATATCAAACCGCCGCCACCATTTTTGACTAATAACATGATGCGTTCCTTGATCAGTTGCCACGATTCGTCATAGACCGTGACGTCGATACCCGGCGGCAGACCGGGCAGCGTGTCCCGCAACCACTGCTCCAAGCTATTTGCGGCCGCGAAAGAATCACCGCTTTCCGCGCGGCGCAGGACCAATTCCAGCGTCGGCTTGCCGTTGACCGTCAAGGTAACCTGGCCCTCCCGTGGCTGGCGGTGGATGTCGGCGATGGTTCCAAGATCGATGCGTTGGGTGCCTTGAGTGACCGCCGGCAGGCGTGAGAATCCCCACTCGTCGCGGCGTTGGTCGAGACTGCGTAGCTCGCGTGCCGCCTGACCTTTGCCCAGGATTCCGGCGGGTTGATCGCGGCTGAGATCGCCGATCCGGTCGGCCATCTGATCGAGGGACCGCTCCAGTTCCTGCAACCGACCGCTGTCGATCTCGATGGCGATCTCCTGCTCGGGTAATCCGATGATATCGACTTTGTCGATTCCGCGTGCCAACAGTTCGGATTCAAAGCGGCGCGCTAATTGACGCAATTCGTTCGCATCGTCGGTACCGGTAATCAATAAACGCGCCACAGGCTCGTAGCGGCTCACGTTGGCGATCTCCGGTTGCTCCGCATCCTGCGGCAGGTTGCGGAATTCATCCACCAAGCGCCGCGTGTCTTCCAGCGCGATCAACGGATCGGACCCTTCTATGAACTCCAGGGTGATAGATGAGATGCCTTGGGAAGACGTCGAGGTGATCTTGCTCAGATTGTCAATGTTCTTCAGCCGCTGCTCCAGAGGATTGGTGATACCGTCCTCGGCGTCTTCGGCGCTGGCGCCGGTCCACACGACACGCACGGTCACGAAGTCGAGAGAAAAGTTGGGGAAGAACTGCACGTTGAGACGATCCAGGGCCAATGCCCCGGACAGAAGCATCATGAGCATCAACAGGTTTGCGGCGACCTTGTGGTGAGCGAAAATACCAAGCAGATCGGTTTTATGTCCGTTCACGGCACGGCCTCCGCACGCAAGCCACTGATCGCATTTGGCAGTTGGGTGATCACGATGCGATCACCGGCACGCAACGCTGCGCTGCGCACCAGCAACTGTTCTTGGCCGTCGAAATAGGCGCCCAGCGGTTCCACGTTGATCCCCTCCATACGGCCCTCGACCAGCTTATAGATCCGGTTGCCTGCGTAGACCGCCTGATATGGCACGGCGACCGCGTTGTGTTGCGGGGGACGCTGCAACTGAAAACGCAATACTTGACCGGTGCGCAGCAGCGCCGCACCTTGATCAAGGCGGAATAGACCATCCACGCCGCTGGGACTCGCTTGACCGCTGATGCGGTCCAGACGCAGCTTGATTTCGCCGCCGCCCCGTTCGGCGCTGCCGGTGAGCCGTGTGCCCTCGCTCCGGGCACGCAGGAGTTCTTCCTGATACGGCGCCGGAATGCGGGCACGCACTTCGAGGTCGTCCAACGAGTACATCTCCAACAGGATATCTGATTGCTTGACGCGGTCGCCGGCGGTCACCGCAACCGACGCGACGATACCATCGTACGGGGCGCGCAGACTGCTGCGTTCATACTCCAGCTCCGCTTCCTGCAGTTGGGCTTCGGCGCGTGTCAACCGTGCCTTCAATTGCTCGAGCCGGGCGTGGTGATCGTCGATGCTGTAGCGCCTGGAAGTCACCGTCAATGCTTGACGCGCAGCGTCTTGGCGCGCTCTGTCGAGGGCCGACTCGGCGCCGAGTTTCCGCTTTTGCAACGCCTTGTTGCGGTCCACCTCGGCCCGCGCCAAAGCAAGCAGTTCTTCCTCATGGCGCAGCGCCTGCTGATCCGACTGATGGCGGTTGTCTTCGCTGGCGATCAGGGCCCGAAGCTCCTCCACTTCGGCGCGCGCCTGGCGCAGCCGTGGCAGAAAATCGCGTTCATCGAGCCGCACCAGCAGCTGGTGTATGGTCACGCGGTCACCTTCCTTGACGACGACGTCCTTCACGATCGACGCCGCGGGTGCGGCGGCCTTCAACCGCTTGGGGGTTTCCACCTGACCATACAGGGTGAGCGCCGGCGTCAGGGTGCGGGGCACAACCTCCTGCACCTCCACCCGCCAGATGCGTTCCTTGATCTCCGCCGCCGACTGCTCCCGCGCGGTCGACTTGAGATACACAAACATGCCCACGCCAAGCGCGAGAACTACTATGGGGAGGACAATTTTACGTGCTGAGATCACTGCGTATCGGATTTTAACAGCTGGACCACTTGTTTATTACGACTGACTGCCGCTGATTTCGGATTGTGCCGAATTTACAGGCTAAGGTGTGGGCTTCACGTGAAAATTTCAAAGGCAGGCTTCGCTCGCATATTGTACCAAGGCGCCCCGGCACCTGCTATTCCCCTGCTGTTCCTCTGCCATGTGGGGACCAGGCGGGGGTAAGCGTCGTTGCACACCTCTGGATGACAAAAACATGACTGTCATTCTGAGCGAGCATAGTGAGCGAAGAATCTTACCTGTTATTTCGCACCTAGCCCAGTGAAAAAAGGCCTAACTATATGTGTGGAATAATGTGGACCTTCTCAACAACCACCTCGAGTGTGGTCGTTGACGTATCGCTGCGGCGACCATGGCATCAACGGAGCGCGGTTTTGAGATTCTTTAGATTGTTGCGCATCACGCTCAGCCAATCCCCCGCGGGCGGAGTATTTGCGCAAGGATCGAATACCACGCTTGAGATCCCGATCTGTTCGAGCCTCAGGACCGACGATACGATGGGTGTATTTTCCCATATCATCCATGCGGCCGGATGGCTGTCTCGCATCGCTTTCAGAATGTTCCACTGTGGCTCGCTGGGTGGCGTGTCCGGTTCCCAGTCGAGACTCTTCAGAGCAAGACCATAACGTCTGGAGAAGTACTGATACACCGGGTGCGAGGCAAAGAGGGATCTTTGGGACATGCCGGACAATGTTGTGTTCATCTGTTTGTCAAGGGACAACAGGTCCTGCTCTAAGGTTTGGTAGTTGCGGACGAAGTCTTGTTCAGATTCCGGCTGCTTGCGCACCAAGGCATTCTTAATGGCCTCGGCTTGCAGCGCCGCCTGGGGGAAATCCAGCCAGACCGTAAACGCGGTTGCACCATGGGCGTGCTTGTCACCCGGACCGTGGCTGTGGCTGACGGTTACGGCAGTCGTAATATAGCCGTCCTTGAAACCCGCCGACGTGTTCACCAGCTTACGCTGGGGCATTGTTGCCTTGCTGATCCATTTGGCATAGTCCGCACCATTCAACAGGATGAGGTCGGCGGTTTGATAGGCGACGATAATTTCCGGCGTCGGTGTCCAGAACGCAGGATCGACATCACGAGGCGCCGGGAATACCACTTTCGCATGGCTGCCCGCGATCCGTTCGGCGAAGTACTTGAGGGGGTAGTTAACCGTATAGACGACAAGCTGGCGCTCGGCAGCGTGGCCAACAGATATACCCATCATCAGAACCGCCAGGCACAACGACACCGGATGATGCGAGCAACTTTTGATCGATAACATTAACAGCGAACCAGGGACATGCGGATCCACGGCAGCAAGTGCGCGAAGTCGCACTCACCCTTCTCGAGCAATTCAATGAGCCTGGCATGTGCATCCTGTGGATCGGCCTTTAACTTCCAGCCATTCAACCGCAGGAAAACATCGGTGGCGAAGAACGCTACACGCTTGTTGCCGTCTACAAACGGGTGATTCATGATCAACGACTCGAACAGCGCCACCGCCATCTCAACAATGTCGTAGTAGTAGCCGGTTCGGGGGCGGAATAAGTCGCTCTCCAACAATCCCATATCACGCACGCCCGGCGGACCGCCGAAATGGTTGACCAGCCGCTGATGGATCTCGAGGACCTCATCAATGGACAGGTTAGAACCCCGGACACATTGCGGTGCGACTCCCGGGCCAATGCCTTCAACTCGTTCCAGACCTTTTCCTCGACCTTGGAACTGACCTTAATCGCGGTCATAAAGCGTCTCCACAAAAACATGACGTGTCAAGATACGTCATGTTCAGATCTTCGTCAAGCGACTTACAGATTATAAAAACTTACACGCACAGCGAAGAACCTAACTAAGTCCGTGTTGGGGTAAGTCTAAGGCGGGTAAGATCCTTCCGCGCTACGCTTGTCAGGATGACGTCTGTAGAAGCGGAAACCCCTGGTGGGAGCGGCTTCTAGCCGCGATTATCGTGACGGGATGTCACTCCCACAAGTGTGGCGAATTGATCCGCCATGAATACGACTATTGAGACTCAGTAAAAAAAGCGCTCGATGCAGCCAAGTCAATGAATTGGTGTTGATAATCCATCATCTCTTTACGAACTTTTTTAGCCTCGTCCGTAGCGTACAAATCCATCAGCTCACTCCCTTTGTCCCACCAGTACTCGATGATGCCGTCAAACGGCTCACCGCCGCCGCGTTCTGCCTGGATCATGACATTGGCTTCGACATCCAAAGTCAGATTTTTCGTAAAGTGCTGCGCCTTGGTGATATCGATCACGCGATGCAACAAATCCTCGAATTCCTGGCTCTGCCAGTAGTTGCGAAAATTTTCTATCGAGATGTCATCGCGCTTCTTGATACAGTTGATAAATCGAATCACGTCATTCTCCTTAGTTCTTAGGTCCCGGAACCCGGCGTTCGATGCTCGGGGTTCGTAGTGGGCGTTCGGCGTCGGTGTTGGTCGCGCTCCGTTGTCCGCTCTGCGCTCACCCCATAAACAAGGCCCGCACCAAATCATTGCTGTACACATTTGTCAACCACACAACGGTCGCACACAAAGTCCCGCTGATCAACACGATGATCGCAATCTCCGAAGCCAACAGCCGCGCAATCGTCATGCGGCTGCAACCAAGCTTGAATATGGTGCTGATCTCGCGTTGACGCAGGCGCAGCGACAGCGAGAACACAAGAATGATCGCCAGCACAGTGGCGAACCCGACCACGGCTATCACCGCATCGAGCACATTCTTAATGCGAAAGATATTCTCAAGCAAACCATCGATGACGTCGTCGGGCTCGGCGATCTGATAGTTCGCATCCTTTGTCAGATAACGGCCGCGGAGGATGGTCCCGGATTTCTCGTCGTTGGGTAAGGCTATTACCGCGGTGACCGGATAGATCGCCGGATCACCATGGAAGTGGAACGAGCCGATATTAACCTCGGTGATCTCGTTAAACTGCACCAGCTTGGCGTTGGCAACGACATTATCGCTGGTGCGATCCAGAATGACCGACCGGTCCTTGATCTTGGTCACATCGTCGTGGCCATGGCCCAGACCCTCAATGACCCAAGCGGTCTTGAGGTCCACGAACACCGCCAGATCGTCGCTGGTGTGGGACTTGCGCAACACGCCCACCACCTTCATCTTCAACGGGTACACGCCGGCGAGATCAAACACCGTTTCCGGTGACGACACCAGGCTGTCTCCTGGTTCGAGTCCCAGTTCCCGGGCCACGGCCGCGCCGATCACACACTCGCCGAGCAACGCTAACGGCCGGCCCTGCGCAATCCGCAACTGGCGAAACTCGAAATAATCCAGCGTGGTGCCGACGATCGGAAAAGCGCGCGCCTGATGGCGCGCGTAGACCGGCACCGGCATAGCAAGTTCCGACGCCATCACCTGTTCTGCTGCCGCCATGGAGATCAGCTCCGGTACCTCGTCATCGAAGTACAAGGTATTCATCACCAGGTCCAGGGCACTGCCTTTGGCCCCGATCACCAACGGCGTTGATTGCGCCCGCGAGGTGAGCTGACGCTCACTCTCGTCGAGGAGCGATTCCAGGGCCAGGGGCAGCGCCGCGATCAAGGTGATACACGCGATAAGGGTGGCGGCTTTGGCCTTATTGTGGGTGACGTATTGCCAGCCGATGTAGAGGCTGTCAATCATCTGCCGCCCCGGGGGTGCGGAACTGCCTAAAGTCCACCACACGGTCGAAGCGCGTCAACAAGTCATGGTCGTGGGTCACCGCCAGCAACGTGGCATCCCGCTCGGCGAGGCTTGCGAACAGCAAGTCCAGGATATGGGTCTTGTTCTCGGGATCCAGATTTCCCGTCGCCTCGTCGGCCAATACCAACTTCGGCCGGGTCAGCAGCGCGCGGCAGATCGCCGCCCGCTGTTTTTCTCCTTGCGACAACTCGTCGGGCCGTCGTTTGAGATATTTGGCGATGCCCATTTGCTCGGCCAACGCCACCGCGCGGCCGCGAACTTCCGTGTCGAGCTTGAGCGCGCGGGTAATCCGATACGGATGCAGGATATTGTCCAGTACGCTGAGATAGTCGAGCAGCTCAAAGTCCTGAAACACAAATCCGATGTTGGTGATGCGAAAATCGCGGCGGCCCGCATCGCCAAGCGCGTTGACCTGTACCCTGTCCACCGAGATCTCGCCGCTACTGGGAACGAAAATACCGGCGATGAGATTCAACAGCGTGGTCTTACCCGAACCGCTGGGCCCGATCACGGCCACTCGCTCGCGCACCGCTATCCGCAGTGACGGCACTGACAAATGAAAATCGCTGTGGGGATAACCAAATTCGAGGCCTTGAATTTGGATCACGGACGGGCTCGGGGCTTGGTATCCCGGCCTTGGGACCGGGGTGCCGCCCTCTGCGGCGCGGGACCACGACCTCCGGTCGTCAATTTTGGATCATCGCTCTGCGACGTGCTCGTTCCGTAGGGATCGACGCGCTGCTCCTCTAAAAGCTCCAGATCAGTGATCCGCCAGTTGCCGTCCACCGCGTCCACGGTAACCAGGGCATCGTAAAGATTCTTGCGCGTGTGAATATGGCCCCAATGGCCAACTGTCCCCAATGCGGTCCAGTTTGCCTTTAACGTATACCCACGAGATCGATCCGGCCGGCCGGCAACACTAGCCGCCAGCACCTCCACGTCTTTGACCTTGGCCTGGGCACCACCGGCCTTCTGGATCTGCAGGGACTTGCGACTCTGCAGGTAAATATCTGCCAGTAGATCGCCATCGACGCTGAGCGCCAGCTTGTCGTACACGTCCTCTTCCTCACGGAAATCAAACGCCCGATAGACGTTCTTGAGCAACGCCTGCAACACGAGCTTGGCATCGACATCGGTCAACGCCGGCGCCATGGCTGAGGGTTTGGCGACCGATACCCGGGCGAACGGGTATAGCGTCAAGCCGCCGACGACCAACAGCGCACCCGTTGCAATCAGCATGCGGGTCGGACCACCAGCCTTGTTCTGCGTCCGCCATTTACGTGCCACCGGTACCAGACCAATGAGGCACAGAATGCTGGCGACGGGAAGTTGGATCGTGGTCAGCGCTTCGTCCACCACCACCTGCTCGACGGTCGGCATCTTGTAGTTCTTCAAAAAATTGGTCCACGTGTGCACGTTTTCCTGCGGCTCCACGTAGCTCAACAATGGACCGGCCGGATCGATGGCAGTCGCCGGTACTCTTTGAATCTGATCGGTGAACAGCTCCCAATCGACGCTCACCTGTTGCGGCATGCCAGCGGTGATATACGCCAGAATGACGCCGACAATGGCAGTGGAGATCTCCAGGCGCTCGGGCTTTTCGATCAATTGAATGCCGGTCAATGCGACCTTGACGTAATTGGTGCGGTCGAGGATCGGTTTCAAACGCTTGCCGTCTATGGTCACTGGATTCTTGCTCAAAAAGAACTCGCCGATACGCTGCTTGAGCGGCTCCAGCTCCTCCACCTCGATATACTCGTCGCCGCGCAAACCGAGGTCCATCCACTGTTCCAGATCCTTGACGCGGGTCAAGACCTCATGACGGACCTCAAATGGCTCGACATAAAGAAACGACATCAACGCCGACTTGTGGTGGCGCTTGAGGTTGGGGTTATCAAACTTGGTATACCAGGGATCATCCCAGTTGAGCGCCACGTTCGCCGGCGCCCCCAGGTAGCGAAAGTCGATGATCGGCACCGCCTTGTGGTAGGCGATAAATCCGATGGTGATCTTCGCCCTACCCTTTTCATCTAGTGGAGGAATCATAGTGAGCGCATCGGGCCTTTCCGTGAATGGGTACACCAGCTCCACGTAAAGCACGCGCTTGTCTTTCGGCGCCTCGGGCACCCGCTGGCGGGTAAAAGGATTGATCATGCCGGCAAACGGCGATTGGCGATCCTTGCGCAGGCGCGGCTCGACGAGTTGCAACCGGGCCTGCAGTTGTTCCCCTCTCTCGGTCACGAACTGAAGCGTGCGCGATGAAAATTCTCTCATGCGCTCGGTGACGTTCGGGCGATTGGGATCCACATCCTTCAACCAAGCGTCCGGCACGAGATCCTCGAACGTCTCGAGATCCCCGATGTAGATTTCCAGGACCAGCTTCACGTGGTCGTCGAGCACATAGATCTCGGCGATGTTGGACGAGGTCTCGGCGCCGGTAAGATTGATCCAGTCCGTTCGACCCGCCGAAGCACCCCATAGCAAGCAAACGCAGGTCAAAGCGGTGACGCACAATCGGGCCCAAGTGATCACAATCGTATCGCTTGCTATTTATTACCAAGCCATTGCTTCATGAGCCGCTTGATCTGCGTTTGATATTTCACGTTTTCCAGCTCGCACTTGCGGCGAAAGCTGGCGAGCAGCGATTCCGGTATCTTGATGCTGATCAATTTGGATTTCGCGGATGGGCTGTTCATTAATCTGAAGCTTTCCAGATATTCCAGGATCGCCTCACTCTTAATGTCTTTACATCGCTCCAGATACTCATCATCAAAATACTGCACGGGTTTCATTTGAGCTTCTCCAAGGCCCTGATGTCTTCACGGTCCTGAGGGCGGTTCGAGCGTTTCTTGATGGCAATCAGATCCGGGATGGCTACGACCCGCACGTTCATGCCCAAGGCCCTTTTTGTAACCGTACGAAGCTTGTTCACGTCTTCGGTGATCAAGATATCGACCATTTCGAGCGGATTATCGGGGTTGACGAACGACCAGGCCGAGAGGTTGCGGTTATTGATGTACTCCTCGCGAAAGCTATAAATATCCTTGGCCGTAAGCGGCAAATGGGATCGCAAGCCGAGATCCGCCAGCGCCGCCTCCGCATGCTGATACGCCGTTTTGGACAGACCGATCACGATATCGACATCGACGGTTCCGCGTACGGCGCCGTGCAGCGCAACGGCATAACCGCCTACCAGCGCATATTTAACGCCATGCCGCTCGAGGGCACCGATGACCTGCTGTAAGAACACGACTTAAGTATATACCAGTATATATCCTACCAGATAGCTGCAAGCCGCAACAAGACCACTCGACGATCGAGAAGCGGAAAATCTCACTCGCCATAAATAAAGGATCTATCGCAACTGATAGAAGTCATCCAATTGATCGAGCAGCGCACCGGCCGCCTGGGCTTTGTCTCGCATACCCTCGCTAACCGTTGAATCCTGCGCATAGTCACGCACACTCTTTCTGAGCGTCGTAACTTTTTTATAAAGCGCCGCCGTCTGTGGCAGACCCCTGCCTTGATTAAGCGCCGCCGTAAGCTTTGTCATGTACTCTTGCAGGCTCTGCAAATCCACCAGTGCGGCATTGTGCTTTTTCCGTTGCAGCGTGGCGTCCTGCTCGATACTCGCACCCGGGTCGGACACGATCTCACCGAGCATCGTATGCACCTGACCGGCAATCTCGGTAACTTTCTGCTGATCCCATTCCGCAGCATGCGCGCTCGTGGGCACAAAAGCGCCCAGCGAACCCGCGCAAAATAGAACCGCCCAGAGTTTGGATCTTACTGACCAAGATCTAAGTCTACGCGTGGTAAAAACCCTTATGAAATCATTCACAACTTGCCTCCAGTTTTATTGAGATACATATATGCCCGTCATCCTCGGGAGCAACGGCACTTGTCCCCGTACAGCAGCGGAGCGATCTTAGATGTCCGCACTCTGACGAATGGTCCTAAGATTCTTCGCTCACTGCGATCGCTCAGAATGACAATATGGTGGCTGTCATCCTGAGGAGCGTGCGACGAAGGATCTTTTGACCCAGTAATCATTTGATTACTAGTTCAATCGGGCCGGTGCCTGAAAAGACGCCGTAAAAAGCACGGTAACACCCGCCTACCGCTAGCGTTTGGCTTGCATGAAATTGCGATCGTACACCGTCCACCCCATCGCACGCAGTTCTTTTCGCGCGCGATCCGACACCCGTCCCTCGAACCACACCGCCGGCTTAGACGCATGGCGCTTAATGTCCTTGAACAGGTCCTTGGCGGCGTCGGCCGCCGATCGAGTCCAGAAAAGATAATCGAGCGGCGCAGCGGCTAAACCCGTCCCCTTCTTCGTTACCGCAAACGGGATACGATCGGTCGCCACGATGCTGGCAATGGATCCACGGCTCTTGTGATACTCGGCGAGCATCTCGACAAGGTGCGTGGTGAACTGGGCTTCTTCCGGTGATTCCGCGGCTGCGGCATAACGAACCAGCACCGGCCGGCCCTTGACCCCGGGCAGGCGCTCCAATGATTTCACGAACCGCGTCTGGGTGGTTGGTGTGTGGTGCGGGTTTGCATACAAACGCTTTATCAGCGCGGGGTCTACGCCCATCTTTTGCAGGCTTTTTTCGTTGAGCAGTTCCAGATCCAGCGGTTTCATCGTCCATACCATATCGCTGACGTCGTCCAGATAATTGAGACCCACCGGCAACGAAGGCGTGACCAGCTTGGTGCCGAAAGAGCCGGCGGCGGCGACCTTGGCCATGCTGTCCATCTCCGCGCGTAGCACGGTGTTATCGGTGTATGGGTCGACCTTCAAATCCCTAGCCAAGTTGCGCAACGCGCTGTCAACGCCAAAATATTGCCTGCCCAGCCGCTTGCCACCTTCGGTTACCTGAGACGCCGTATCGCCCTGCCCACCTGGTTGCTCTTGCTTCTCCTCTGCCGCAGCGTCCTTGGCAGTCCCATACGCATCCTGTGTCCGGCGCTTGGTGCGTTTGAAGAGTCTGCCCACCCCCGCGGATATCCCTTGGGCGGTGCCTTTGGGGTCATCGATGACCCTTCCGATCGCCCCAGCCGTCTTGCCCACGGCGTCCCCTGCGGCCTGGGCAAACACCTGGGTTTTGCTCATTTCATTGAGTTTGGCGATCGCCGAAATCTCATGCACGCGTACGATCAACATCGTGTCGCCGTCAGCGGAGAACTCTCCGAAGGGGGACGAAATACGGTAATGGTTCATAAAACCGCGGTTGACGACCTTTTCTTGAACCGTGTGATTCGGCCCCTTTAAGGTAGTTTTCGGAACCAGTGACGACGCCTTGAGAGTCGGGGCATCCGGCTCAAAACCAGCCGGCGCCGCCTGAATCGAAGACAAAGGCACGGCTGACATCAAGAAACATAAAACCGCAAAAGCCCCATTACGGCTCCCTTCGATCAAGGATTTCCCATGCCCGGTTAGCATTGCTGCACCCCCTTTAGCCGATGCAATGAAAAAACATCAAGTATTCGTCTTGTAAACATCTGTCCTCGCTCTATTAAGGTTCACTAACCCGTTTCAGGATTATTCATGAATAAAGCAAACCGCCCTGGCAAATTTACGGAAATAGTGCACCGGACGGCTTATGGCGAGCGCGTATTTTACGCGCTTTGTGGCGTTAATCCATCGGCCGGCCGGATCTCGACGTGGTAGGTTTTGGGTAAGTCGATCCTGCGTACCGCGATAGGCCCGGCCCTTTATCCTACGAGAAATATTATGACGACAGTCAACTTAATTCTCATGATCAAGCCAGACAACAAAAACGGTTCACTGCCGAAGAAACTCTCGGACTGTTGGGGATGAATATAATTGCGATGCAACAGGGAGGCGCAGTTAAGTAAACTGTCCCCTTAATACGGGGCTCACATAGGTCGCGGCGTGAACGGGCGTAATTCGTCCTCACCCTGCTGCACGATGCCGCAGCTGGATTCCGGCACCTCGTTCCAGGCACCGGCAAGCTCGCCAAGCGGCTCCGAGACGACCAGTCGTGTCTCGGCGGATAGTTTGTGTAACACAGGGTGGTCCGGGTAC
>CAMYKK010000072.1 GCA_947258975.1 uncultured Gammaproteobacteria bacterium | reverse complement strand
CGACTCTTCTTCTAGCATCGCTTCGCCTCTCAACTCAGGGGCGCGAAGCTTCCATGATCAAGATTCAGATTAAAAGAGTGTCGATCCTTGGTCGCTTACCATATAACCGATGAAATATTACGTGCCCGATATAGTAGTCAAATTAGATTAAAGGTAGCGGCGCCGCAGGGCGCCGAGCGCGCGACAGGGAATGCGCTCCCTCAATCGTTATGAAAGGATAGGGGGCTAAAGTTTCATAAATCCGGTATTTACGGGTTCTTATGCAACGTTTGTAGAATTGTTAGCTGTATTTTTGCTATCTGTTAGGATAGAATTATCGTTACTTATGAATAAGTAACGATGTTATTATCCAGATGAGTGTCTCCACAGAAATCGTCGAAATAGCAGCTGACCTATTCCGCAAACGCGGAGGCATCCTCAGGACCAAGGACGCGATCAGCCTTGGCATACACCCGCGGACGCTATACCAAATGCGGGACTCCGGTATCATCGATCGACTCTCCCGCGGTGTCTATCGCCTCGGGGATCTGCCGCCGCTTACTGATCCAGATCTCGTCACCGTAGCGACTAAAATTCCCGATGGTGTGATCTGCCTGATCTCAGCGCTTGCCTACCATCAGATCACGACGCAGATTCCACATGAAGTGTATGTCGCGCTTAAGGCGCATTCGATCACTCCGAGACTGTCTCATCCTCCAATGCGAATCTTTTGGTTTACACCGACAGCCTTTACTGCTGGCGTCGAAACGCACAAGATTGACAGCGTAAAAGTTCGACTCTACAGCGTCGAAAAAACGCTTGCCGATTGCTTCAAGTACCGGAACAAGATTGGAATGGACACCGTGCTCGAAGCGCTGACCCTCTATCGGGATCGAAAAAAACCACGGCTCAAACAACTAATGGAATATGCCCGTATCTGCCGGGTCGAGAAAGTCATGCGTCCCTACGTTGAGGCCAAGCTGTGACAGTCTCGCAACCTAAAAACCTCGCCGCATCGGTACATCAGCGCCTGCTGAACAACGCTCGGGACACGGGCAGGCCATTCAACGAAGTTCTGCAGTATTTCGCGATGGAGCGATTTTTGTATCGACTTTCGAAATCACCGTTTTCCGACAAGTTTGTCCTCAAGGGTGCGCTCCTGTTTAAAGTATGGGACACGGCAAATAGCCGCCCCACAATGGACATTGACCTATTGGGCTTCACAAACAATGACCCAGAGGACATTGCCGATGCCGTGCGACAAATATGTATTTCAAAAGTAGAGCCAGATGGCCTGGTTTTTGATGGTGATTCGGTACACGCCGACAGAATTAAGGAAGACGCGGATTATGAGGGTGTGCGTGTACGATTCGCGGGACGACTTGGCAACGCGAGGATCTCCATGCAGATCGATGTAGGTTTCGGTGACATTGTGCATCCGCGCGCTGTTAGCCTGCGCTTTCCAACCATTTTCGATATGCAAGCTCCAGAGCTAAGGGGATACTCGCGGGAAAGCGTGGTTGCGGAGAAATTAGAGGCCATGGTCTATCTGGGACGACTCAACAGCAGGATGAAGGATTTCTATGATGTCTGGATTTTCGCGCGGCAATTCGATTTCAATGGCGGCGACCTCGCGGCTGCAATCGAACGCACATTTGCTAATCGGGGAACACAACTAACTGACATTTCGCAGATCACCGCGGAGATCCTGGAAAATCCCAATCTAGACGCACAGTGGAAAGGCTTTCTTAAGAAAACTGGCGTCGTTGGCCCAGAGCGATTTTCTGACATTCTCCCAACGATAAACGAATTTCTAGGGCCGCCTCTTACCAGCCTTGCTTCGAAAACACCGTTTACCGGGCAATGGCATGCCTCCGGACATTGGGTTAGTTGATACACTAGGTTGAGCTAAAGATGAATACCAGGTTGGTAATTCCATACATTCAGCTCAATTCCGATCACGACGGAGCGGACTATCTTCTAAGCGCAGACGCAAAAACGGTACGCATGATTGGGGTGGAGTCAATATTAGTTTGACTGAACACGGCCTAACATGGTGCCGGGACTAACGAAGAATCTAAAGCTACCTGTATGGATGATATAGAAACTTTCAAACAACGATTACGCGAATTTGCGGCAACCCGAAATTGGGATCAATTCCATTCTCCCAAGAATCTGTCCATGGCGTTGATCGCGGAGGCGGCTGAACTCGTAGAGCATTTCCAGTGGCTTACGGAAAAGGAAAGCCGCGAATTGTCACCCGAGAGGCTAGCGGAAGTGCAGACGGAGCTTGCAGATATTATGATCTATCTCATTCGTCTCGCCGACAAGCTCGACATCGATTTGCTGCGGGCGGTCGATGAAAAGATAGAAATCAACAAAAAGAAGTATCCAGTTGAAAAAGTACACGGGAGTTCAAAAAAGTATACCGAGTACAAAGAATAACGCCATTCATCAAAGACGCCTGGGGACGAAATGCGTTTATATTCGGGAACATCTCAGCAATTCGTTAAGGACAGCATACAAAACCACATTTCAGAGAAGCTGAAACAGGCTTTCTTCGCGTACTTTCGTTTTAATCCGTCGCCCAGTGAAATCAATTCTTGGCGCAATTCATTGAGAGCGATGGCACAGGTTATTCAGTACGCAAGCTTGACCGATAATGGCGTAATTCTGGAGTATCAGTTACCTCAGTCTTCAAAAAGACTGGACTGTATGCTAACGGGAAAAAACGAGTCCGGAACCGATAATGCAATTATCGTTGAGCTAAAGCAGTGGGAAAAGTGCGAACCATCTGACAGCGACAACGAAGTAGTTACTTGGGTTGGCGGGGCGAAGCGCGATGTACTTCATCCATCTGCACAGGTAGGACAATACAGAAGTTATTTGGCTGATACACATACGGCTTTTTACGACGAATCGGATCCAATAGCTCTAAGTGCATGTGCCTATCTGCATAATTATCATTTTCATCCGAGCGACGAGCTGTTTTCTCCTAAATTTAGTGACCATCTAACTCGTCACCCCGTATTTGCGGCAGATCAAGTGGATGATTTATCTGCATACTTGTCGAATGCGGTTTGTGCAGGCGATGGTTTGGTAGTTTTGGAGCGTGTCGAGCAAAGCAAGTATCGACCCAGCAAAAAGCTGATGGATCATGTCGCGAAAGTTATCCAAGAAAATTCCGACTACATTTTGCTCGACGAACAACTTGTAGTGTTTGATAAAGTTTTAGCCTCGGTTAAATCAAGATATGGAGAAGGGAAAAAACGTATATTGATTATTAAGGGAGGTCCAGGTACGGGAAAATCGGTGATCGCACTCAACTTGATGGCGGAGTTGTTGCGTAACGGTCACAACGCTCATTATGCGACTGGATCCAAGGCGTTTACGGAGACTTTGCGTAAGATAATCGGATCTAGGGGCTCCGTACAGTTTAAATACTTCAATAGTTATGTGGAAGCGCAAGCAAATGAAGTGGACGTATTAATTTGTGATGAAGCTCATCGCGTCCGGGAGACATCAAATAGCCGTTTTACAAAATCCAACAAACGATCCAAATTACCCCAAATTGAAGAATTAATTAACGCGTCAAGAGTCGGTGTCTTTTTCATTGATGATGACCAAATCGTGCGGCCTAATGAAATAGGGTCGTCCGCATTTATTCGGGAGCACGCCACCAAAATGGCTTGCGAGATATCGGAATTCGAACTCGAAGCGCAGTTTCGTTGCAGTGGCTCAGACGCGTTTGTGAATTGGGTGAACAATACCTTAGGTATACGGCAGACGGCGAATGTCCTTTGGACAGGCAATGAAGAATTTGACTTTCAGATCTTTGACAGTGCGGCTGCACTAGAATCCGCGATTGTTGAAAAAGCACAATCGGGAAGTTCGGCGCGACTTACCGCCGGCTTTTGCTGGCCTTGGTCGAAGCCAAATTCAGATGGAACTCTTGTTAATGATGTGAAAATAGGGCCCTTTATACGACCCTGGAATGCAAAGTCTGGAGCCGGTCGGCTGGCGAAAGGCATCCCGAAAGAATCACTTTGGGCGCACGATGCTAACGGCCTTAATCAAATTGGTTGCATATATACTGCACAAGGATTTGAATTTGATTATGTGGGCGTGATTTGGGGGCCAGACCTCCGGTACGATTTCGATATGTCTGCTTGGGAGGGAGATAAATCAGCATCTTGTGACACTGTGGTAAAGCGCTCCAAGGACCAGTTCATCGATCTCGTCAAAAACACTTATCGAGTGCTGTTAACGCGCGGGATCAAGGGTTGCTATGTGTTCTTTATGGATAAAAATACTGAACGTTTCGTTAAGACACGAATAGAAAAAGTAGGGCGGCTAGAGCCTACCTACTTAAAAGTAGCTGAGGATCCTGAAGGATATAATGCCTAGGTTGAAAATTGTCGTATTCGAAAGTCATCAAGGTTGACCGAGCAACTAGGAGTTTGAGGGTGCTTTGGAACTGACTTGGTAGATAATGAGTAAGGCACACTTTCCATGAAAATATGGGTCGCCGTTACAGACAAAGATTGGTTTCAGTACTTGTCTGCTCGGCAACCGGATGAGGTCAATTTCTGGCAACCCAGTGGATCAAAGGAGTTCCGCGTTCTAACCACAGGTGAGCCGTTTCTATTCAAACTACATAGCCCAGACAATTTTATCGTCGGCGGTGGATTCTTTGTCCGATACACACGATTGCCTTGTTCGCTGGCTTGGGAGGCATTCGGCGACAAGAACGGAGTGGCGAGCCTATCTCAATTTATAGAAAGAATCCGTAAATACCGCTCGAAAACTTCAGCTCTGAGACGAGAGCCCGACCCGGTCATAGGTTGCAGCATCCTTTCCGAGCCAACATTTTTTGAAAAAAACAATTGGATCCCGGTTCCAAGCGATTGGGCCCCTAACATCGTCCAAGGCAAGACATATCTAACGGCGGAAGCAATAGGACATGAGTTATGGGAGCAGTTTCGAAGACGACTTCAGTCCCTCTCCGTGCCGGGAATTCAGGAGGACCACCCAGGATACGGATCCGACCGTTTGGTACGTGGACGCCTGGGACAGGGGGCCTTCCGGATACTAGTGACAGATAGCTATCATCGCCGTTGTGCAATAACCGGGGAGCGCACACTACCGGTACTTGAAGCTGCCCACATTAAACCATTTTCCAAACAGGGTCCTAACAGCGTACGAAACGGAATGCTATTGCGCGCGGATCTGCATAAGCTTTTTGATCTAGGGTTCCTGACAGTTACTCCAACGCTCGACGTAGTAGTTAGTGGCAAGATTAAGGAGGAATATGAAAACGGGCGTGAATACTACGCTTACCACGGGCATACGCTAGTTAATACTCCCGATCAACAAGAAGATCGACCATCGCGGGAATTCCTAGATTGGCACAACGAACAGGTATTCGTAGAATGAGTGCTGACGTAGTCGATTCGGTAATTCGTCGCCGTGCGTTCGACTGGCTCGCGGAGCAAGTGGTCTTACATGGAGATGTTCTGCCGCGTGCTGTTTTGTCGCAGGGTTTTATGTTTGAGGACGATCGGGTGCCGCTGGTGGGTCCGCAGGGAATATTCAAACCACGGATTCTAGAAGTACCACTTTCCATAACCACAGTACCGTCTGGCCCTTATGATGATGGTTTTTCACCGGACGGCCTAATGCAATATCGTTATCGAGGAGTCAATCCGCAGCATCGCGACAATGCCGGATTACGGTACGCTATGGCCAATCGGATTCCGCTCATCTATTTCTACCGCGTGGTGGAAAGCAAATATCTTGCGGTGTGGCCGGTTTTTGTTGTGGGCGACGATATAGCGAAGCTGACCTTTAAGGTCGAGGTCGATGACGCGGAATACATCTCACAGGGAATGACAAGTTCCTGGCGAGATTCCGCTATAGCCGATGACGGATCCGATGCGAGGCGGTCTTACATCACCGCATCAGTGCGGCACCGGGTGCATCAACGCGCGTTTCGGGAACGGGTACTTAAGGCCTACCGGGAGCAGTGTGCCTTATGCCGATTGCGGCATGACGAACTACTCGATGCCGCGCACATTATTCCGGACACTGAGCCTGACGGTGAGCCCATTGTGCCTAACGGGCTTGCCTTGTGTAAGCTACATCATGCGGCGTTTGATCGACAGTTTCTGGCGGTCCGCCCTGACTACTCAGTCGAGGTTCGGCAAGACATTCTCAATGAAAGTGACGGTCCGATGTTGCTGCATGGACTTAAGGCGATGCACAACACTCGAATACTGCTACCACGAAGCGTTGGTTTGCGGCCCGATCCGAGGTTACTGGAGCGCCGGTATCAGCGTTTTCTAAAAAACGCGTGAGGTGCCTACTTGCAAAGTACGATAGTGTGGCGATTGGGGCTGAAATCCGCAGCCGGATTGCGAGCATGTCGCGGCAAAAAGTTGACCACTGCTTAATACAGATTTCTGTCAGGTTTAAGAATGGACCAGGTCAGAGATGTAGTTTCCTTTGTTGAATCAGTTACCGAATCAGGCTGGCGCTTCAGCATTTGACCTGATTATCACCGATTCATGTGGCGAGAGTGAAATCAAGCGTTGGTTCAATCACTGGCTTTAACGTAAACAACAAGTTACTTGCGCCAGCGCCGAGCAAACGTGCTCAAAAGCGACAGATCTGACCGCAAAATGACTGGTTGCTGTCACAGTATGGTTACGAATTTCTGCAGCCCATTTTTAACTACAGCGGAAAAAGAGGCTCGCGTATGGCCTCCAGCTCGGGATATCCCACGCCGAGACCGCGCGGGCTAAAGGCGATGTTAGGGTCTTCGGAATTAAGCTCGGACGGGAGCCAAGTGTAGGTGGCGTTTCGTTTCACGAGAGTTCGGTTCGGTGAAGCTGGATGCACCAATCATGCGTGGAGTCAAAAGATTTCGGATTATGCTTCGCGCCAGCGGGCGCGCAAACGCCCTAGACGTTTAATAATGGCCTGTTCACTGCCTTCCTCGAACCGGGCGCTCAAGACACTTGGCTTGCATTCGATTATCTTTCTATATAGCTTCATCATACGTTGAAAATCAGGAGTACAAACCCAAACTGAACCATCTTCATCGTCAACCTCAACCCTGTAGAGCTGGCCCGCGACAGGTTCTAAAACACGCGTATCCGCATCAATGCTGCGCCGCCATTCTCTGGCTGACCACTCTTCTGCATCGCCCGTGAGAAGGTCACGTCGAAATTCCTTCCATACGGCATGAGTCTCTGGTGTCGGCCAGTCTTCGGTATCAGTTAGGGCGATGACTTCGACGCTTGCCAGCCAATCTACCAGTGTGCCGTAGTCAACAAGAATAGGATTCAATTCGTTTACTACCGCAACGGCAGCCGCTCTGGATGGAAGGCCGGCCCTTACAAGCATTGCCATAGTAAACCGTGGCAAGCCAGTTTCTAGGCAAGCCGCCGCGCCACCAGTAATAAACTCCGCCTCCCAGCCCAATGCGATCCTTCGCATCCGTAAGGACTCGATTGCCCATACGAGGCGGTATGTGAAGGCGTCTTCTATAAAGCGCATATTGTCCGGGCCAATCGCATTAACCGGGACGCCCGCGAGCCATAAAAAAAGAATTGCCTGCCAGTCGTCAGGTAACGCTTCAGTTGGTTCAAACGGTCTAATAGTTAATAGCCGTTCAGCAAGGCCAGCTAATGATTCTTGCAGAACTTTAACATCACCGCTTAAGGCTGCATGGTCAGCGCGATCAAGAAGCGCCGCGAGTTCATCCGCCATCTCATCAAGCGTAAGTCCGGATTCGAGCCCGATACCCATTGCAAAGTGTCCGCGGCGTTGCTGAGGGGTAGTGTACGACCAGATCAGTCCAGATCGGGCCTTAAACAGGCCGAGTTGTTTCTCTCGCATGCCTTCAGCGTGGCGAACAATTTGACGTGCCCAAAGAGAGTCGTTCAATGTCTCATCAATGAGCTGCGGAAGGTCGCCTGCTTTCGCGTCAAGAGATTCGATCAGCCCGAGGATAGCAGTATCCAGCTTCTCTAACAGGTATTCCAAAGGCTCATCATCTTCTTCGTCCACATCGATATTCCACGCCTCTCGGTTATTTGCTAAATATTCAAAAGCATCCTTACGGTTGAGAATGCCGTCACGAGCAAGTCGTCGGAGGATTTCCGCTGCAACTTGTATCAAACCGCTTTCGAGGATACGAGCCTTTGATGAGTTAACAAGTTCACGCCATGCTTCTCTTCGCCAACGCATGGGTTGGTGCATGACATGGACAACCAGTCCTTCGAGATCAACGAAAGCACGCCCCGCACGTCCCGCAACATTTGCGAATTCTTCGCCCGATAGCGGGACAACGGCCCGGTATAAACTTGGAACAAGCAGAACGGCAGCATTCAGGTTAAGACCTTGTGCCAAAGTGGGAGATGCGACAGTAATAGTAAGATTGCCTCTGCTCATTAAGCGTTCTACTTCCCGTAAGAAAGGGTTTGGTAGCCGCGCATGGTGAATTGCGACGCCGAAATCAAGGCAAACCACTGCTGGATGCTGCTCCCCGAGCCATTCACTTCCGATGGCCTTGGCTTTTTCGACCAATGGCGCGTCAGCAAGCAGTGATGGCAAGAAGCCGCGATCAGCCAGATCGACAATCTTTTTGGCGTAGTTTTCGACATGATCTCTTTGTGTGCAAAAGATTAGCGTTCGTTTACCTTCTTCGGCGAATCTCCACGCAGCGGCTAGCGTTAATTCCGGGTTATCTTTTGGAAACGGAGTGCGGCGCGGAGTGATTGGCGGCTGCTGTTCAAGAAACCTTGGGATGAATGGTCCGTCATCGTCCAGATCGAAGGTGAGCCGGGCACTTTCTCCTGTCCAGGCTAAAGTTCCGAAACGTTGCCTCGTTGGTCTCCACTCAGACTTGATGGGGTCCCCTTCCGCATCGCTCCGTATCCAGGCTGTAAGGTCCCCTAGTTGTTCCCCTCCTGGTAGAACCGCAGACAAACAAACGATGCGGCGTTCCGGAGCGTCAGCGCGGCGAAGGAGCCTTTGGACGAGAATCTCATATCTGAGTTCACGCTCACTTGGACCGATCAGATGACCTTCATCGAGAACGATGAGCCCCACATCGTCGATAAGGCGAGGGTCGTTCCTAAGTGCGAAATCAAGCTTCTCTGGCGTCGCAATAACGATGTTGCGGTTGCGAAGCGTATCATCATCCCCGGGAACCATACCGCTTGCGCCGTACAGCGATGAAACCGAGAATCCTAGGGGTCCAAAGGTCCGGCGAAACGTTCTCTCGGTTTGTGCCGAAAGAGCGCGCAAAGGCGTCACAAGCAAAACTCGTTTACGTGCACTGAGGGACATCAGCGCGCACACTTCGGCTACTCTTGTTTTACCAGCGCTTGTTGGAAGAGCTACAACGAGGTCATCGTTAAGATTGGTTGCGCGCGTTGTGGCAGCCAGCTGCGTGGGCCAGAGTTCGATTTCAGATAAATCCCTGGCATAAAGTGTTGCCAGAAATAGTTCCCGAAGATTCTCGTAGTCTTCCGCGCCATCCGGACCTTGCACAGGAAGAATCCTGGGCAAGCTATTTGCCCAAAGATCGTCGATAAGATGGAACGCGATGCGGATAAGCCACCATAATGACACAGCGCCGGATACGCGGGCAACGCGCAGCGCTCTCCCAAGAAGTATTATGGATTCTCGATGGAGTGCGGACGATCCTGTTGCAAGACCGAATTCGAAATAGGCAAATGCCTTGTAGATTGATGTCGTCAGTACAATGGATATTGCGTCATCGAAATTAGTCTTGTCTTCAACTAGCGCGGAGTGGAGGGCGCCATCCTGATATGTTTGGTCGCGGAGCCAGGTTTGCGCTTCATTCCTGAGAGAATTGAGATCTCGCAGAAGAAGACGTACAAGGAGAAGCTCACTTGGAGCGAAGTTAGGCTCATCATCGCGCTGACTCATCAGTGAGAACGCCATCGCAGAATAACCGGCAAGGTGATAGGAAGCCGATCCCATGACAGTCCAGAAGCCGCGCTCAGGGGTTTGCGGGGAACCGTTTCGCACAAGAGCCTCAAACGCGTTGCCCGCTTTCAGAAATCCTTCGCGCCAAAGCGTCGACTCCCCGCCCAATTCGCGTAGGGCGAGAGAGGCCCGTAGTAACGAAAAACCGTATTCGGAAAGATCGCTGTCGAGGGTCTCCCCCAGAGGCGGCGCATCTTCCGGAAGCAACCCGGCGCGTCTAATGATTGCGCGGGCTTCTCCGCGGTCTAGCAATCTTCCGCGGACGTTGTCTTGCGTAGCCGTTTCAACAAACTGTCGAAGCTCGTCAATCGTCTCCAAGATTTCCGGCCTCTTCGTAAATGTCCGCTATGAAATTTGGATGGTCGGACACATGGAAACCCACTGATATATGCGCGTGCTTTTCGTCCGCTTTCTCCAAATCGTTTTCAAGTGCTCCACCAGTTATCCGGGCCCACAGAGTAAACAACACGTGCGTGATTCTCCTAGACTGAACTGTCTTAAACGCGACTTCGTTCCGGATTCTACGGCCCAGTTCCCTGTCATGACCTTCTGCTTCAAGTAAGCGATCGGCCACAAACAAAAGTGATATCGGTGTCGGACGGCCATTTTCTCCGGAAAGCTTCTGCCGCGCATCTGCGACAACAGCGTTGGATACCTTCCGCCCACTCTTTGATTCACCCTTGAGAAGCAACAAGTTGTCTCTGTCATCTACATGCACACCTAGAAAATCGTCACCACGCAAGGCCATCTCTCGGCCGTCCTTATACCGTAACCGTCGCACGGGAATTCGAAATCCTGTCTGAAATTCAACGAACTCTGCAGCAAGAATCTCACCCATTTCCCCGGAGCGAGCTTTAGCCGTTGTCGGGAGGCGCTCTTTAAGTATTGCGGAAGCCCTGCGGAATCCGAGACGTTCTATATCTTCCGTGATTAGTTTAAGGTCATCGTAATGGGAGCGTATTTGTTGGATAAGTTGTTCTTTGACCGCGTTTCTACCGTGTTCCTTCTCGTCAAGCAAGAACAACGTTTTTTTCTCTTCTTGGGGGGATTCGTCGATTTCGCACCAGTCGTCGAACATAATTTTGGTGTCGCTTAAATGAACAACCGGTAATCATAGGATGACGTGCCAAATCTCTGTAAGAGCGATCCAATACGGGCGATCTCGCTGGATGACTGCAACGTCGCGGGCAGTTTCGTATAAAGATCAAACGTATTCCAATTCATCTTGGACAGCCCGAGAATCTCGGCACTAAGTTGATCGAGGGGTGTTGCCCCGGTATGTCTACGAAGGGTGAGCGGTGCGGGAATCCGCCTCTTTCCTTGAAAATATTTCAGGTTGGGATTAACGGCGGCGGTAGCGCCGTGGATCCAGAGTTGCGCTGTAAAGTCATCAAGCTTTATGACTGTACCGCGACGGACCGGGTAATTGTCTTCGTCTACTTTACCATTCCGGTCGATCCTCGAGGCTACATAGCGCGAGGCGCGGTCTTCATGAATTTCCAGCATATCAATAGCAGAAATACCGCCAAGGCCATCCAGCAGACCTTCCTGTTCATCTTTCAGGAACGGTGTTTGTTTGTGGAGAACCACACGGTTAGGCAGCTTCATGTGCGCATCAAAAAAAAAGCTGGCGAATAGTTTCACCGATGCGACCGGCATCATCTTTGGACATGAAAGGATTGCCGCGTCTGATGATCGGGTTTTCGATCTTAGTGAGGCGATACTGGAGCCCTTCCCCGCGCGCACTGTAGATATGGCTGCACCCGAGGACCACATGCGCGCCCTTGTCTGCGCTCTGATCAATACTAAAACCAAGTCCGATGTAAGCCGTGTCTTCATCAAGCCCCTTCAGGACCCACGGCGTGCGCATGCCTTTAACGTATAGAGCAAGGGACAGCCACCACCATACGCGACATTGTTGGCGATCTGCGGATGTATCCTGCTCCAGGAACTGCGTTGCAATGCCGCGCTGGACGGCATAGGCCTTAACGAAGTCATGGACATCGAAGCGCTCACTATCGTCACGATAACCCCGAAGTTGTGTCCAGCGACGGGAGAAGAAGATTAGAACGACATGCGGTGCGTAAGATGATCTCAGCCCCTCAATCGCATTTGTGATTTGCTGTGCGGCGGAAACGGATCTTGATCTTTGGTCTACACCGGCAGGCTCAGCACATTCGACCCACCCCGGCATCCCAGGTTCCGGTATCTCAATGGGCAAACCGTACGCCTGCTGAAAGCCTGGATAGTCGATAAGATAATCACGTTCGGAGTCAGAGGGGCGATGACTCTGGTTTGCTTTCTGTAAGTAAGTGCGCAGAACGTTCGTTTCGGAGCTTGGGCAAACCACGCCGACCCTAAGCGAGGACGCAAGGCCTTTTAGGGTAAGAGGATAGTCAAACGGCCGATTCGTCACCACGCCCCGTATCGGGTGCGTGTCCATGGTGGTGTCGGTCGCGGCCTTGTTACAAAACACAAGCTGCGGCTCAGCAAGTTCAATGCCTTGGTATTTAACGAGCGGACGAAGTTTGTCCGAAACGGGTACTGACTTTCCACCGTGGGGCAACCCGATCTGTACGAAAACAGGGGAGCGCCTGACGCTGAACTTAAAGCGTGAGCCTATGCCGAGTGGAAACTCAAAAACGGATATGCTGTTTTTCGAGAATAACAATCCTCTCCACTTGTTCACGGCGATATTGAACTCTTTGTTGTGTTGGTAGCCGAGAATGCGCAGTTTCATTGGCCCGGCGATTTCATAAGGTATGTCCTCACCATCCGCGTCAAGCACCTTGATTGAAGGTTTCAGTAAGACATACTGAGTTCCTCCAATTCGACGGAGAAACACTAAAACCGATTCGTGGGCGTAACACATTAGGTCGCCTTCCCGCGACTTCTTATAAGACTGGTTAAACCACAGCGTGGAGTATCCGTCCGTTCCGACACCGGCGGCTTCGGCCATTGAGCGCACCAGCCCTTCCCGCATGAGCCTGACGATAACACCGTTCTCGCGTCGGAGATCGTCGGGACTCACAGGCGTTCTCTCTATCGAGCCTTTAATAATTTCACCAAAAATGTCCTTGATGTCGTCGATTGTGCCGAGTGCGAGGACCTTCCCCCTGAAAGGTACGGCAACAACCGCTCGGTCACGGGTCTGCTCTCGCAACCAGGCCCACACCTTTTCCTCCGGCCAGGCTTTAAGATCGAATGAGAGGACTTCACCTGGGCAGTCCACTTCAAAGGCATTGCTCTTGATAAGGGTATTTGCTTTGTAGCATTGCACCTGAAACGGTTGCCGTGCGAGGAGGTCGGTGGACGCAAGCGCGGTAATGTCCTTACGCACCAACTCGCGAGATTCTCCGTCAAGGCAGTGAAGGGCAAGCCGCGTCATCAGGTCATCGAAACCTTGTGCAGGGACATAGTAAGCCTGCCTGCCATGGGCGCGGGCGTGTCGAATTAGATCAGCGACCACTTTTGGGATTTCACCGTCGCCATATCCACACCA
The DNA here is from genome assembly GCA_947258975.1 of uncultured Gammaproteobacteria bacterium. Classification (GTDB taxonomy): domain Bacteria; phylum Pseudomonadota; class Gammaproteobacteria; order Arenicellales; family JAANXG01; genus CALZGZ01. The sequence continues at coordinate 2,361 of CAMYKK010000072.1, read as the reverse complement.
ATAGAGCGTATTACTGTTGTTTTGGCTCAGTGCCGAATATAGCGCGTCCATAATAGAGTAATCACGGCCGCTGTATCCGCAGACAATAATAGGCCTTTGTTTAATCTCTTCTACCAACGCGTTCCGCAGAATCTTTTCCTGCTTCTGCAGTTCTTCGGGAGTATTCTTCAAATTGTCATAACGGTAGTCACCGTGCATTGATATGCACAATAACTCACCCTTTTCCGCTTGCCGGGGAAGACGGCCTTGTGTGTCAATACCTATTTCAAGCGGAGATAGACTAAAATACGCAGCGGCGCGTGCAGGGAGTCCGTCAAAGTTTGTCGACCAGACAGACCGGAGAAGGTCGGCCTGGGCGAGGTGGCACAAGAGCCGGTAACCGATATACGGTTGGGCGGTGCGTACTTTTTCCTGAAAGTACTTGCGCCGATCTTCGGCGATAGGGAAGCACTGGCGAATGTAAAAGCCATACTCCTCAAGTGCGCCCTCTTGAGGAAACGTTCCCTGCCGGTTGAGCCAGTCCTGAATCCGGTGTCTCGCACTTGGCAGTGACAGTTCGGAAAATTGGTCTTCGAGTCCAGGGTTGTTCGTAAGAAAGAGGCTCCTTTTCCATTCCCATATACAGTTTTCAGCGGAAGGAATACCGGAAGTGACAGATGCCCCCGCACCGAGAAACAGGGTGTGGGGCGTCTTGTGTCTGACACCGAACGAGCGGACAAAAGCGTCGAGTGAAAGAACAAAGTCGTCTTGATCGGGTGAGGGGGGTTTAGGAGTTGACTCCTGATTGTTCCGGTTATGAAGCGTCGGTTCACTCATTGGACTTACGAAAAATTTCCTTTCGACTGTTTGGCATTGGCCCCGACCACGAGTGGGTTGTAAGCGGGTGCCGCTTTTCGGAAGTCGGCGATCAATTTAGCTAGCCAAGCCAACTCTTTTTTATCGGACGAATCCATCCGCAATCTTTTGGTAGATTAAATCTGCAGCCTCTAAACAACGCGCATCACCAATAAAGAGGAGATCCGCATAGATTAAGGGCAAAGGGACGATGTTTTTGTCATCGATTTCAAATTTCCAAAATCGTTTTAGTATTTCGATTGGTCCCCCCGGATCCTGCCGAAGTTTGTAATCGAGCAATAATCGTGGCTCGGCTTTTTCGCCATACAATGTGACGGTCTCTGGCCGCAAATATTGTGTCACTCGTTGGGCTGCCGGTTCACCGCCCAATAGTACTTGATAATTGTAAGGCTTGAGCTCCTTCCACCATTGTTGCTTGTCGGTGCGATAGTTACCGATAGCAAGCTTTGGTCGCAAAGTCCGGGCGTATCCTTCGGCCCACTGCTTGAGCAGCAATTCTGGTTGCAGTAACCGACGTTTGCCGGCGACATCGGCGACAAACCCGAGCCTTGGTAGTTCGGCCATGACCCAGCCAACGGTGCCATGAGCTACGCCTGCGAGGGTCGCAATTTCACGGTAGGGTTGGTCGACCCATTCGGGGCGGCATAGCAATGCAAACAAGACCTTTAAGCCGCTTGCCTGAAAAGCACGTCCCGTGCCTCCCTTTGCGGTGGGTTGTTCACGAGGCTTCTCCCCCTTTACCCATACGTACAACGGTGGCTGGTCCACGAAAGCATTCCCGGCCGTGTCCAGAAAGGCTACGCCGCGCTCTTTCAATGCCTCGGCAAGCGGGGGTGTCACGTAGTCGGCGACCAGGAGTGGCGGTTTTCCGGTTCCCTCGAGTTGATGGAGGGTCGCCCCCAGCGTCGCCGGTCGAAGGCCTTTTTTCACCTCGGCAACATAGGTGTGCGCCTGGCGCCCGCGGCCGATTCGGACGAGCGCATCGATGCGCCGGCCGTTTGGCACAAGCTCCAACTTTGCGATCTCGATGTCTATACCGAGCCGTCGCGCACCGGCCAGAGCGGTCTCCAGTAGGTCGTGTTCGATGCGCGTGTCCATAAAATTGGATTGTCCACGTAACGTGGACAAAAGTCAATAGTGGACAGCATTACGAGTGTTGTGATCTGTCCGCTTTCCCGTGATACCGGAGGCCGGGGTAATCGTTTCAGACGACTGTCGAAAACCACTCATAAATGTGAAAAATGCTTGATAATTTGCCTTCATGTCGAGAAGGCCACAATCAGCCCAGTTTCACGGTTGGAGTAAGCCCAAGTCGGTATCTACGACTCTCCGCTCCCTCAATTCTATACACAACGTTTCCTACCCGCGTGTGTTGATCGAAAATGGCATTGTTTAATTACCACATAGGTCACTGCTGTCCCGTTAACGGCTAAATAGAAAGGCCTGATTCCACCGCAATTGATACAATGAGTTTACCAATAACTTGTTGAATCAAATGGGGGAATC
>CAMYKK010000071.1 GCA_947258975.1 uncultured Gammaproteobacteria bacterium | reverse complement strand
AATTGAGGTGAGCTTTCTCCGGTACCTTCACTGCGACGCAGGCCTCATCGACCTCCTGAAAACCCCGACCGCACTCCCAACCGCTTCCGTAGGAGGTATGTGTTAGGTATGCATTTGCCGGCACCTTGATAGTAACGCAAGCCGCGTCGACCGCTTGATACCCGCGATCGCAATTCCATCTGTCACCGGAGAAATGCAAATAGGCATGCTTAGGTACCTTGATGGCAACGCAGGCCTCATCGACCTCCCGATAACCTCGGCCGCACTCCCAACCGATTCCGAAGGACGTATTCGTCAGGTATGCGCTTGCCGGCATCTTGATAGCGACGCAAGCCTCGTTGACCTTCCGATACCCGCGATCACATCCCCAACTATCGCCGGAGGAACTCAAATAAGCATTCGTAGGGACCTTGACGGCGACGCAGGCCTCATCGGCCTCTCGATAACCTCGACCGCACTCCCAACCGCGTCCGTACGACGTGTTTGCCAGGTATGCATTTGCAGGCACCTTAATAGCGACACAGGCTTCGTCCACCGCTCGATACCCCTTATCGCATCGCCATCCGCTCCCATAGTTCTTGGCATGTGCATTCTCGGGCATCTCGCCAGTACCGCTCTGGGCGAACACAAGGCCGGGCACAGCTGCCAGAAGCGCCCAAAGAATCAAAGAGTGAACGGAAATGTCACTTGGTCGTCGTATTTTACTCATAGGTCATTCCTTCTCGTTGGTGCTGAACGAGCTGCGCGGTGTTATTTTCCGGTGGAATGGAACACGCGGTTTGCCGTTTGCTACCTTCAGCTATTCCAGACGCAGCTGGCGCCTGACCATATTCGATGAGGGGGGAGAGTAAAGACGAAGACTTAAAACTATATCTTTACGGGCCGTATGATACTGCAGGCGCTCTTGCGAGCCAGCCCAGTCACTGAATCAAAATTACTATACGCCTGCTTTGGTGAAATAGATAGCGTGGTTGCTCCCAACCACAACGCCTCTTTATGGGCCCAAGCACACTGACAAAGGTTTTTTGGCTTACGAACGTGTGGGTGTATGTGGCCGATAAAGGTGAGCCAAGAAGGGCCATTACCATTATCTTCCGGATGGTAATACTTGGCGAGAACACGCCGAACCACGTTTCTATCAATCTGAATGCCGAAGGTTTTGGACACGATGAGGGCTATACGGGGAGAGCCAAAACCTGGATTCCGGCGTTTGAGTTCGACAATAGCGTGAATAAGCTCTTGCGACGGACCTTTAGGTCCGGGTTTCCCTCTGCTGTGCGGTGAGTAAAGAGCTCGATATTTCCGTCGCACCAAGTAATCATGAAATCGTAAAAGCGTCGAGGGTCGAACACCTACGGCCGTTTTCACAATGCGGCCGGGCTGGAGAAACAGTGAAAAGAAGCCAAGTAAAAATCGGTCCGTCGGCAAAAGCTTCGGAGCCCGTTGACGGGGACGGCAGAGGACAAGCAGTTGCTGCTTCAGCAAGAGGTTCTCAGCGATGACGGCCTTAATGCCGCCCGGGCCGAGCAACTTGGCGGCAACCATCAGCAGATGGATAAGAAGCAGCAAAATGTTTTTCATGGTGTCGGCACATTACCAGAATTAATGCCGACAACAAGATTGCGTTGGCTAGTGTATTAAGGAGAAAATTTCGAATTGGACACCCACAGGATGCTGCGAGGGCGATTGACGAATACTTCCAGGCTCTGCTGCCACTCGTCAACCATCGTTTGATACGGGAGGAAAGAGATTTGCGTGTTAGTTGACCTACCCACCGATACGCAACCTATTGATTATTTGGAGCGGGAAACGAGACAGCGGGAAACGAGACTCGAACTCGCGACCCCAACCTTGGCAAGGTTGTGCTCTACCAACTGAGCTATTCCCGCAGGAACGGGGGATTGTAAGCGGTGGTTTTAACCTGTCAAGTCGTCGTCGGCGTCTCCGGAACCGACTGGTGGTTTGGCTGCGATACCGATACCCAGACTGGACCATGCCGCACGCAGATAAACGAACATCGACCAAATTGTCAACGCAGCGGCGACATACAGCAGTATTTCCCCAAGCGCCGCCATGGAAATGCCGATCATCGGTGCCTGGTAGATCAGCATCGATATGGCGACAATTTGTGCCACGGTCTTGAATTTACCAATCAGCGAGACGGCGACACTCGCTCGTTTACCCAGTTCCGCCATCCATTCGCGCAACGCTGAGACCACGATTTCACGGCCAATGATGATCGCCACGACCACGGTAAATAGAATCTGGCTAATCACCGATATCTGGATCATGTGGTCGCTCACCAGCAGCACCAGGGCCGTGGTGACCATTAATTTGTCCGCAACGGGGTCCAAAAACGCGCCGAACTCCGATTGCTGATTCAGGCGCCTCGCCAGGTAACCGTCCAACCAATCCGTTACTCCGGCGAGAACAAACAACGCCGTAGCAACCGCATTCGCCCATGAAAACGGCAGATAGTAAGCAATGACAAAAACCGGTATCAGCCCGATGCGTACCAGTGTGAGCAAGGTGGGTGTGGTAATCGGCATGACTGGATCAGAACATCAATTATCGTGGAAAAATGCAAAGATACGCGCCGCTAGTATCGGGCTGATACCGGGAATCTCGGCTAAGTCCTCAATACCGGCTTTCGCCACCTCCTGCAGGCCGCCAAGGTGCCTTAACAGGGCGCGCCGGCGTTTCTCTCCAACCCCGGGAATATCCTCGAGCGTCGACCGCCCTCTTCCTTTATCGCGTCGTCGTCGATGCCCAGCAATAGCAAAGCGATGCGCTTCGTCTCTTATTTTTTGGATCAAATGCAGCGCGGAGGAATCGGCAGGAAGTATAGTCGGCTGTTTTTGGCCCCACAAGAACAATTTCTCCAAGCCTGCCTGGCGCTGCGGACCTTTGGCTACGCCGATCACTGTCATACCCGCAATCTGTAATTCGTCCAATACCGCCTTTGCCGCTGTTAATTGTCCTTTACCGCCGTCAATAAGGATCACGTCGGGTATCTTTCCCGCGCCGCCCTTAACGTGGCGGTAACGGCGCTGCAATGTCTGGGTGAGTGCCGCGTAGTCATCTCCGGGCGTGACGTCTTTAATGTTGTAGCGGCGATACTCCGATTTGACGGCGCCTTCCCGGTCGAAGACGACGCATGACGCTACCGGCGCTTCGCCGGCCGTGTGACTGACATCGAAACATTCTATGCGTCCCGGGGATTGATCCAGATCCATCAACTGTCGAAACGATTCCAGCTGCCGCAACACACCGGAGCGGCCCATTGCGTAGCGGCGCACCCCGTCTTGTGCGTTCACCACCGCCATCTCCAACCAGCGTAACCGCGGGCCGCGCGGGCCGCTTATTATGCGCACCCGTCTTCCAGCGATCCGAGACAAGGTGTATTCCAACAGATCATGTTCTGCGGGCTTCGGTCTGACGATGATTTCCTTGGGCACCGCTTTGTCCAAATAAAACTGGGAAAGAAAGGAGGTCATGATTTCCGGTAACGTGCTCTCGATATTGATCGGCTGAACGAATGACTTGTTGCCATTGTGGCGCCCGCCGCGCACAAAGACCACTTCGGCACCGATAATCGACTGCTCCGCGTGCAGTGCGACGAGATCCACATTTCCGGTGCCCCCGGCCACGTATTGATGTTCTTGTATGCGCCGTAACGCCCCAATGCGATCGCGGTAGCGGGCCGCGGTTTCAAAATCGAGGCGATCGGACGCTGCTTCCATCTTGCTCTCTAGAAACCTGTTTAACGATTTGTCTTTTCCTTCCAGAAACAAAACAGCTTGTTTGACGTCTTCGTCATAGTCCTTGCGACTAATCAGATCCACACAGGGCGCCGAACAACGCTTGATCTGGTACTGCAAGCATGGACGCGAGCGCAAGCGGAAGAAGGTATCTTCACATTGACGCACCGGAAAAACCTTCTGTAGTTGGGACAGGGTGCTTCGTACTGCACCGGCGTTCGCGTACGGACCAAAAAAGCTCCCTGCTTCGGAACGATTGCCGCGGTAAAAACCCAACCTGGCGTATTGGTGGCTATCGTCCAGATAAATATAGGGATAGCTCTTGTCATCCCGCCATACAACGTTGTAGCGCGGTTTGAACCGTTTTATCAGGTTGTTCTCGAGTAACAAAGCCTCGTTTTCGGTACGCGTGACAGTGACTTCAACGCGTGCCACATGCCGCATCATGGCCTGGGTTTTCGGCGGCATACCGGAACCACGAAAATAGCTTGCCACTCTGTTTTTGAGGCTTCTAGCCTTGCCCACATAAAGATGCTGCCCGTCACCGTTGAACATCTCATACACCCCCGGCGCATGGCTGAGACCGTCGATCAATGATTTGGCATCGATGTGGTCCGTATTATCCATCGTTGTTCAGCAACACTCGCGCAGTCGCAAATACGTGGTCGAACATCGTCGGCGTCAACCGCCTGGTCTGGGTGTTGTATCGGCTGCAATGGTAACTATCCAGCAGATTGAGTCCATTCGGGAGCTGATGATGGCGACCATGGCTAAACCGAAATTGCGATTGTTTCAGCTTAAATGCCCTCAATACTGCATTATGTGCGATTGTCCCCAGCGCCAACACGACACTGCCGGAGCGCATGACGGTAAGCTCCGACATGAGATAGGTATTGCAGTTCACGATTTCATCCAGCAGTGGACGATTCTCCGGCGGCAGGCATTTCACGGCGTTGGTAATTCGGCAGTTGCGTAACCTCAGTCCGTCGTTTCGAGAACATGATGTGGGTTGATTGGAGAAACCGTATCGAAATAAGGTTTCGTACAGCAGGATGCCGGCATGGTCGCCAGTGAAAGGCCGGCCCGAAGCGTTGGCGCCGTGTTTGCCGGGAGCCAAGCCGACAATAAGCAGACTGGCTTGCACATCGCCGAATGGTGGCACGGGTCGACAATAATAAGCCGGATGTTCGCGCCGTACCTGCCGCAGATGAGCGGCAAGTCGCTTGCATCGCGTGCATTGTTCGTCGAACCAGCTCTTATCCGCCATCAATAATTGTACGCACAGTTCCACCGGTATCGAGTGACGCCGTGAGATTTACTGCAACCAGCCCACGGTTGCTGCAATGTATGGATATCACTAGAATGCGGGCGTTTGTCAATCCATAGGGGATGTTGACGGTGAAAATATCCGCGTTTGACGTTCGCGTCGGAAATCTTATTGAACATCAAGGTAAATTGTGGCGCGTGTTGAAAAAAGGTCATGTCAAACCTGGAAAAGGGGGAGCGTTCATTCAACTCGAGATGAAAGAGATCGCCGAGGGCACCAAGCTGAACGAGCGATTTCGGTCTGTGGACACCTTGGAAAAAGCCCACGTGGAGCCCCGAAAAATGCAGTTTCTGTACGCAGATGGTGACAACCATGTATTTATGGACAATGAAACTTACGAACAGATGAACATACCCGCTGAAGATCTGGCGGATATGCCCTACTATCTGCTCCCTAACACCGAGGTCCAAGTTAATTTCCACAATGATTCTCCGATCGGTATCGAATTGCCCGCCGCGGTAGTTCTCGAGGTTGTAGACACCGAAGGCGTTGTAAAAGGTCAGACCGCGGCGAGCTCAGGCAAGCCGGCGGAGCTCGAGACTGGCCTGCGCGTTACCGTTCCCGCGTTTGTGAACATCGGCGATAAGATCAAGGTCAATACGGAGACGGGTGAATACTTGGAACGAGCCGATTGAGCTGCATTCAGGCGCCGGATTTACGCAACTTGCTCCATAACTCATAAGACAACCGGTTCGTCGTTCCCTGCAGTGCAGACAAGGTCCTGTCCGCCGCGCTGAGATCATTGCAAATCAATATCATGTTGCAACCGGCGTCCAGCGCGGTGCGGGCGCGATCGACGATATCGTGAACGGTGTCGGCGCCCTGCATAGTCAAATCATCACTGAACACCACACCCGTGAACCCCAGCTCGCCATGCAACACATCGTTTATCCACAGCCGGGAGTACGTCGGTGTATGTGCGTCGACGGCATCGAATAGTACGTGCGCCGTCATCACCCCCCCCAGAGTGCTTGCCAAACAGCGGTACGGAATGAGATCACAGGCCTCGATATCGCTGCGGGTACGATGATCACACGGCAGGCAGACGTGCGAGTCACCGCTTACGCCGCCGTGTCCCGGGAAGTGCTTGCCCACCGCCGCCATGCCCGCCTCACCCATGCCGGAGGCAAAGGCCCCTGCCAGCCGGGACACGACTTGGGGATCGGAGTGAAACGCGCGATCGCCAATCACCTCGCTTACGCCTTGCGCGACATCCAGAACCGGGGCAAAGCTGAAGTCCACGCCCACCGCCAGCAACTCGCTGGCCATGATTCTGCCCATCCGCTTCGCAGTCTCTAATCCCGTGACCGGCTCACGGTCATAGAGGTCACCATAGTGACGGGCGCAAGGGAGGCTGGTAAAGCCAGGCCGGAATCGTTGTACCCGCCCACCCTCCTGGTCCACGGCAACCAGCAGGGGTGGTGACCGCAGCGCGTGGATTTGCCGAGTCAATTCGCCAAGCTGGCCGGTGTGTGCGTAGTTGCGGGCAAACAATATTACCCCTCCCACCAGCGGGTGTTGCAGACGTTGCGTGTCTCCCGACGTGAGTGCGGTATTGCCCTCCAGATCTACCATCACCGGGCCCAGGGACAGATCGGCGGTCATGAGTAGCGCCTCATGGACCAGCGTGGACGCGAATCACGCATGGATCGACACCGGTGTGCCGACCGTTACCTGGTCGAACAGTTCGATGATGTCTAGGTTGCGCATCTTTATGCAACCGTGGGAGCTCGGTCGTCCCGGTGGGTCGTCGTCCGGAGCGCCATGGATGTAGATATAGCGGCGCATCGTATCGACCATACCCAAGCGATTGAAACCAGGCTCGGTGCCGCTCAACCACAGGATCCGTGTCAGAATCCAGTCCCGTTCGGGATGGCGTTCGCGAAGCTGGGGCGAATACAATTCCCCGGTGGGCCGGCGCGCTGCGAAGACCGTATTCGGGGGACAGTCAACACCGATCTTGGCCCGTATGACGTGATGACCCCTGGGGGTGCACTCACTGCCGAGTTTCTCGCCCAATCCGCGCGTGGCCGTGGACACGCGGCGGTCGAGTTCGATTTTGGCATGCCGATTATACGCAACGAGCCGCTGCGCACCGACATCTATTTCGATACACGCGATCGACATCGTTCATATTTGATAACGTGTGCGAATGTCTTCCAGCAAGCCCCGCGCCGCATCTTCGATCATATCAAGCACGCGATCAAAACCCGCCGTGCCTCCCCAATAGGGGTCAGGCACCTCACGTTCGTTGAAACCGGGAGAGAAGTCCATGAATAAACGGACCTTATGCGCCAGATCCGTCGGCGCGATACGCAGCAAGTTGCGCCTGTTTTCTTCGTCCATCGCCAACAAGTAATCGAAGCTCCCAAAATCCTCGAGCGTGGCTTGCCGGCCGCGGATGTGTGTGAGATCAATTTCGCGGTATGCGGCCGCTTGCACCGCGCGCTGATCCGGCGGCTCATTGATGTGATAGGCGTGGGTGCCGGCGGAATCGACATCGATGCTGCGGTCCATGCCCTGCTCCGTTACCAGTTTACGAAACACGCCTTCCGCCGTTGGGGACCGGCAAATGTTGCCTAAGCAAACGAAGAGCACTCTAACCCGCATATTGCACCCAGGATTCCGGATAATGGCGGCGATAACGCGCGGTCACACACCGTGCGGGAGCGATGAAAAATCGTAGGAAATGGGACTCAGGGTCGTAGTAGGCCCTGGACCCCATTTTGCTGTTGTTCTGCGGCGTTGAGTTCAATACCGAGCTTGCGCCCCACCCTCCACACAAAAAACGGCGCCGAACAATGATGGATTTCGCAATCTCGCACGACATTCGCTCGTTTCTGTGCGGCATTGACGCCATATGCGGGTTGCCCATACTAATACTCACATCGAAGACAAGGATTGCGTAAATTTTACGAGATCTTCGCGGGTATCAACACCGATGCCAGGTGCCGTCACCGCGCGATAGACGCTGATCCGCCCTCCATGATGCAGCACACGAAGCTGTTCCAGCTGCTCGATGCGCTCTAAATCGCTGCGTTCCCATTGGGCAAATGCCTTGAGCAGACCGACCCGATACCCATAGATGCCGATATGACGTTGCGCGCGGACGGTTTGACCTTCTCGAGACCAAGGTATGGGCGCCCGGGAAAAATAAAGCGCCAACCCATCCGCATCCGTCACGACTTTCACGGCATTGGGGTCATTTTGATCGTTGCCGGCAATGATCGGATGACACGCAGTGGACATAACCGACTGGGGATGATCCACCAATGTCTGCGCTACATCATCGATTAGCGAGCCCGGTATTTGCGGCTCGTCTCCTTGGACGTTCACTACGATGCGGTCATTCGCCAAGCCCAGCGCGGCGACCGCTTCCGCGATACGGTCGCTGCCGGTGACGTGTTCGACACGCGTTACATATACCTCACCACCGAAATCGCGCACGGCGTCGGCAATCCGCTCATCTTCGGTGGTGACAATCACCCGCACGGCCGAACTTGAGACGGCGCACTCGTACACGTATTGGATCAACGGCTTGCCTTTGATCTCGATTAAAGGTTTTCCAGGCAATCGGCTGGACCCGTAGCGGGCGGGTATCAGGACGTCAAACTCCATTCACCTGGATTCGCTAACCGGTCCATTCATTTTCATTCAGCGGCCTCGCTTCGTCTTCGAGCATAATCGGGATCCCGTCCCGGATTGGGTAGGCCAAACGGGCGGATTTGCTGATTAACTCCGATTTTTCCTTGTCATAAATCAGCGGTCCCTTGGTGACGGGGCATACCAGGATATCAAGCAATTTTTTGTCGATCATCACACTCCCGCAGCAGCAACAATAGTCGTTGGTAGAAATCTTCGCTCAATTCCGCCGCGACCGGCACAAACCACATACGCGAGTCCGCGAGGGCCATACATTTTACCGCATCTTTCTCGGTCATGATGACCGGTAGATCATCGCCGAAATCAAAGTCCGCCGCCACAAACGCGTGATGATCGGGAAACGCGTGCTCATGGGCTGCGAGGCCGAGACGTTGTAATGCTCGAAAAAAACGGCCGGGATGACCGATTCCGGCCACTGCGTGTACCTTTTGGTGCACAAACGACTCTGCGTCCGCCTGCAGGGAAAGATCCGCGACCCTGGTGAGCGCGTTCGGTATCAAACGCATGCCGAACTCGCCGTTTGCCGGCTGGCCGCCGTTACAGACAATCAAATCAACACTGTTCATGCGGGTTGAAGGTTCGCGCAATGGTCCCGCGGGCAGGCAGAACCCGTTGCCGAAGCGGTGGATCCCGTCAATCACCAGGATCTCCACGCATCTGCCTAACCGATGGTGTTGCAGTCCGTCGTCGGAAACCACCACATCGCACTGAAATTCGTCCAGCAAGCGCGTTACTGCGCGACACCGGTCTGGATCGACCACCACCGGACACCGCGTACGCCGGTCAATGATGACTGGCTCGTCGCCGACCACGGAGGCGTCACTGCCCGCGTTGACAACCTGAGGCCACGTATTCGCCGTCCCCCCGTAGCCACGGCTGACCACCCCCGGCCGATACCCTCGCTCCTTGAGGTAATCGACCAAGTCAATCACCAGCGGCGTCTTGCCCGACCCGCCAACAGTGACGTTGCCGACGACGATTATCGGCACCGGGAAACGTTGCGTGCGCAGCCAGCCCGCTTTGTAGAGCGCATTGCGCACTCGCGCAGCCGCACCATAGGCGAGCGCAAACGGCAGCAACAGCCAGGCCAGCGTGCCCCGTTGCTGCCAGTCGGCGCTTAGCCGCAAGCTGAGCCGTGCACCCGGCTTCATTTAAACGGCAAGCCGCCCCTTGTCGAGCATTTGCGATTCATATAGCTGAGCATATCTGCCATTTTTAGCGATGAGCTCCTGATGGCGACCGGATTCCAGGATCTGTCCCCCTTCGAGCACCAATATGCGATCCGCGTGCTCGATGGTGGATAATCGGTGCGCGATTACCAGTGTCGTTCGATTGGCAAGCAGTTTTTCCGTCGCCTCTCTAACCAACCGCTCGGACACCGAATCCAACGACGAAGTTGCTTCATCGAACACCAGAACTGGCGCGTCCTTGAAAAGTGCCCGAGCAATCGAAATGCGCTGCCGCTGTCCTCCGGAAAGACGTACACCCTGTTCGCCCACCAGCGTATCGAGGCCGTGGGTAAGCCGCTCGGTGAACTCGTTGATATGGGCCGCCTCAACTGCGCTGCGCAGCCTGGATTCCGATATCCGCCCCTCGTAGCCATAGGTGATGTTGTTGCGTATCGTATCGTCGAACAGGATCGTCTCCTGGGTGACGATGGCCATGTTCCGGCGCAGGCTCTGTAATGAGATCTCTCGAATATCGATGCCGTCTAACAAGATTTCTCCGCCGTTGGGGCGATAAAACCCCAGAAGCAGAGATGCTATCGTGGACTTTCCGGTCCCCGAGGAGCCCACCAGTGCCACGATCTGGCCCGGCTTCACCTCAAAGGACAGATTTTCCAGAACATTGTAATTTGCACGTAGGTATCGAAACGACACGTCGCGGTATTCAATGTGTCCACGCGCCTGCTCGATCGTCTCCAATCCCTGATCCTGCTCCAAAGGTTCGTCTATGAGCGTGAAAATACTGTTCGCCGCCGCTACGCCCATTTGGATCTTTTCGTTGACCTTGGCAAGGTGTTTCAACGGTGACATGATCATCAATACCGCACCCAGATAACTTACAAATGTTCCGGCAGTGATCGAGTTGGACGCGGGACGATTGATGGCAAGGTAAATCACTACTGCAATTGCCGCACCCACGAAGACCAGCACCATGGGATACATCGCCGCAGACACGACAGCTTTTTTCATCGATTGTTGGCGGTTCGTATTGTTGGCACGTTGGAAGCCATCGATCTCATAGGCTTGTCCGCCAAAGGTTTTTACGACCCGATGACCAAGGATGGCTTCTTTCGCGACGTGGCCAATACCGCCCACCGAGTCCTGTATGCGCTCGCTGGTTCTGCGGAATTTGTCGGCGGCCGTCTTTACGCCGAATGCGACCAACGGTGCGAAAAAGACAAAAACGAGTGTCAGTCGCCAATCCAGATAAAACATCCATCCAAGCAACGCAATAACCGTAAGCGTATCCTTGATCATTAACGTCAGCGCATCAGTCGTCGCGGTGGACGCCTGCTCCACGTCGTAGATAAGCTTGGACACCAAGGTTGCTGACGAGCGGTCGTCGTAAAAACCGGATGGCAGATAGACCAATCTCTCGAACATACGTTGGCGAAGGTCGAATACGATCCGTCGTCCCACCCAGGCCATCGAGTAGCTGGCGACAAAACCGGAAAACGCACGCCCCAGCAGCACCGCGACTAACAACCACGGGATCAACATGATGAAGTCCGGGTCAGGACCGACGAATCCCCGGTCCATAATCGGTTTAAGTAGCGCCGCAAAGGAAGTCTCGGTCACCGCGGTAAAAATCATCGCGATAATCGCAATCGCAAACACACCCTTGTATGGACGGACATGTCCGAGCAACCTGAGATAGAGCTGGGCGCTACCGCGCGGGGCGGCCTCGGCACTCACGGGTTTTCAGTGTTCTCGAGAGATTGTTGGGTTGCGAATGTAATGTTGGTATATCCAAGTCGTCGCGTGACGTCCATTGCCGTGATCACAGATTCATGAGGTGTTCGCCGGTCCGCCCGGATCACCGTAACCAACTCCTTCCGTCCTTGCGTCGCTTGCTTCAGCGCGCGTGTCAAGGTTTCGCGTTTGGTGTTGATCAATTGTTTTACGGCGTCGTCATCGGGGCCTTTGACCGCGTACACACCCTTTGCGCTGATCTGAATTTCCACAAGATTGTCTTGTGATTGGCTGGGTTGGTCGGACGACTGCGGAAGTTGTATTTTGAGTTGCGATTCTTTAGAAAAAGTGGTCGACACCATGAAAAAAATCAATAACAGGAATACCACGTCGATGAGCGGTGTTAAATTGATATTGGCGTCGTCGCCGTCTCTCTCCGAAAACCTCATGAGACGTTGTGCAGTTGTGCCGGTTCCGGGATGGTTTGCTCAACGCGGTCTCCGTGGATGACCTCCACCAGCCGAATGGCTTCTTGTTCCATATTCATCGTTAGCGCATGTACTTTGCCGCGAAAGTAACGGTGAAATATGAGACTTGGAATCCCGACCGACAAACCAGCAGCAGTGGTGATCAGTGCCTCTGAGATACCTCCGGCAAGCACCGTTGGATCGCCCACGCCGTAGGACGTGATGGCTGAGAACACCTTGATCATCCCGATCACGGTACCCAGGAGTCCCAGCAACGGCGTGATCGCGGCGATGGTGCCAAGGGTGTTGAGGTAGCGTTCCAATTCGTGCACCACGTGACGGCCGGCTTCTTCAATGGCGTCTTTCATGACCTCGCGGCCATGGCTCATGTTCATCAAGCCGGCAGCGAGAATTCTTCCCAGCGGCGAGCTTTGTCCGATATAGCGTATTTTTGCGTTATCGATCTCTCGCCGCTCCAGCAGCTGTTGTATTTGTAGCAACAACTGATTCGGCGTGACCGACCGTTTTGCTAATGCCCAAAACCGCTCGCAGACAATCGCCCCGGCGGCCACCGAACAGGCGAGAATGGGCCACATCAACAGCCCACCGGATTGAAATAACTCGTACACGGGTTACCCTGTTTTTCTAAGCATTGTCAACGGAAAAGTGTAACAGACTTTGGCGTATTTTTTGTAAACCAATAACGGGCGTGGTCGTATCGATAAAGGTTTATGGACGTTCCATGCGCTCCTAATTCAATAGTGATGGCGCCCGTTTCCGCGGTGTTGTAAACCGGCACACCGATCCTCCGGTAACGGTTGATCACCGTGTCGTCCGGATGTCCATACGGATTACGGTAGCCCGCGGAGACCACCGCCGCCCGGGGCCGGACCGCGGCCAGGAACGCATGGGTAGATGAACTTTTACTGCCCTGATGCGGCACCAGCAAGATATCGCTCTTCAAGCTGGCGCCATACGACTCCAGTAATTCGCCCTCGCTCGGAGCTTCGATGTCTCCGGTAAGCAACACCGTGCCGTAACGGCTGACTATCTGGATGACGCAGGACGAATCATTGTGCGCGGGGGGACGGTCAACAAATGGACTCAGCACCTTGAACTGCACCTGGTCCTGAGTCCAACCGCGTCCCGGTACGCAGCCCAGGGCACGCGGTACTTGGTCCGGCACGCTGCTCAAGCGCCGCTCTACGGCGCGCTGGCGTAGCAACGAGTGCAGTCCGCCGATGTGATCGTTGTCGCCGTGACTGACCACCAAGGTGTTCACGACATCAATTCCCTGATCGCGCAAGAAGGGGACCAACACCGCTTTCCCGATGTCGAATCGATCGCTGAATCGCGCGCCGGTGTCATAGACCATCGTTTGCGTGGCCGTCTGGACCACCACCGACAACCCCTGCCCCACGTCCAACACCGTCATTTTAACTGCGCCTGCTTTAGGCGCCGGGGGAGAAACCAATAGCACCGGCAGCACCCACACGCCGCCCAACCATCTCGCGGGTATGCCGCGAGGCAACAGCACCCAAGCGATACCGATCGCGCCACATGCGAGGCTATACATTGATGCCGTCGGACGCCAGAAGATCGCGAAGTCAATGTGTGCCAGCCCTTCCAAAATCGGCCAAAACCAATCCAAAAGATAGTCGATCACCACAAAGCCATAGGCCCCAAGCTGCTCACTGCCGAGCATGAGTAGACACGCGGAAATCAAGGTGGCGGGCACAACGACGAATGCAAAAACCGGAATACTCAGAAGGTTGGCGACCGGCGACACCACCGAAACACCTTGAAAGATCGCGATCACCAGGGGCGCGATGCCCACACTCACCGCGACTTGTGTGTTCACCCAGCGCCGCCATCGAGAGTACTGGCCCGCGCGGCCTACCGACAGAAATAAAATCACGAACAGTGCGCCGAACGACAGCCAGAACGACGGATCCATCGCCGCCAAGGGATCCCACAGCAGGACCGCAAGCACCGCAAGGGAATACAGCCGCCAGATATTGCCGTCACGACCGGCGATTATCCCCCCAAGCACGATCACCAGCAGGATCACGGCACGCTGTGTGGGAATGGAAAATCCGGCCAGTGCAGCATATACGATTGCGGCCAGCAGGCCGACGCCGGCGGCAAACTTTGGCGCCGGTAGATACAACATGGCATTGCCGAAGCACCTCCACAACCGCCCTCCAAACCAGTACACCAGCCCGGATACCAAGCCCACATGCAATCCCGAAATGGCGATCAAGTGACTGGTGCCGGTTCTCCAGAAAGTCTCGCGGTCTTGGTCGCTGATTCCGCCGCGATCACCGACCGCCAAAGCGGTGAACAATCCCCGGCGCGTGGTGGCGGGGACCGCAGTGTGAAGGCGGTCTCTGACCGTCTGGCGAAATCCGTGTAACGACAACCACGAACGCCCCAGGAATTGGTTTGCGGCATCGTCACGGACATATCCGACAGCCCGGATACGATGCCGTAGCAGCCAAGCCTCGTAATCGAAGCCCCCGGGGTTGTGGAATCCATGGGGACGTTTGAGCCGCACGCGAAGGCGCCACCGGTCCCCGGCGCGCACGTGCACGTCGGTCCGGTAATCACGCAGGCGAATGCGGCCCGGAGAGGAATGGGCTCGCCCCTGGTGCGTTAATTTCTCGACATCGAGGTCGAACTTCAGGTACCGTTCAGTGTGCTGTGGGAGAGAGCAAACCGTCCCCGTGACCACCACATCTTGCGATTCCAGCGTTGCGGGCAGTTCTTGACTGAGAATCAAATGGGCGCGAAGCGCCGCCCAGCCCATGGCGGTGGCGAACACGAGAATTGACCACGACCAGCGACGCCTGCGGAACAGCCAAGCGATGAAAACAAACGATAACGCCCACCAGCAATCCGCTAGCGCGGGTAAACGTTGCGCGGCCACCATACCCGCTGTGCAAGCCAGCGCATGAAGATAGACATTTCCGCTCCCTGTGATATGCATAGTCTTTCCTTGACTGATTTGAGCCCGCGACAACCGGCCCGTAGCACATTATATGCGTTTTGACTCCATCAAGCATCGTCTTCCCTCCCGTGAGGATGTCGAGAAAAACGCATGCTTGCGGTTGTTGGGAGAATATCTCGGTGACAGGAACCTTTGGCATTTCAACCGGCGATCGGTGCCCAAGGCCACGGCGGTGGGATTGTTCTGCGCATTTTTGCCGATGCCGTTTGAAATGCTGCCGGCGGCCATCGGCGCCATCACCTTCGGTGCCAATCTGCCGTTATCGTTGGCCTGGGTATGGATTTCAAATCCGTTGACATGGATTCCCCTGTATACCCCGGCCTATCTGCTTGGCGCCAAATTGCTGGGCGTGCCCGCAATGCCGCTGGAACATATCACGCTCGGATTGATCGGGTCCCAGCTTGCGGCGCTCTGGCTGGGTTGCCTTATCGTCGGCACCTTTGTGTCCACGATCGGCTTCTGGACCATGCGAATACTCTGGCGCATCAAGGTGATTAGCAGTTGGAAGGATCGGCGCCGCCGTCATCGGCTGACAGCGGCGCTCAAGAAAGCCAAAAAGCAAGTCGTGTCAGCGGCAAAGAAACATCGCACAGGTCCTAAACAGCATCCGGGGCAAGACTCCCGTCAATCAGGCGCAGCACCCGTTGCATCTTCGCCGCCAACTCAACGTCATGAGTGACCACCACCAAGCTCGTATTCAGGTCACAGTTTAAGTCGAGCATCAGTCGGTAGACCTGATCCGCGGTGCGGCGATCGAGATTGCCGGTGGGTTCGTCGGCAAGCACGCACAGTGGACGGGTTACCAGGGCTCTGGCCACCGCCGCGCGCTGCCTCTCACCACCGGAAAGCTCGCCCGGCTTGTGCTGCAGGCGGTTCCCCAGGCCTACCTGCTCAAGAAATTCTGCCGCCTGCGCCAGTGCCGACTCGGGCATCTGACCGGCTATCAGCAACGGCATGGCCACATTCTCCAGGGCGGAGAATTCCGGCAACAAGTGATGAAACTGGTAAACGAATCCCAGCGCGCGGTTTCGGAGTTTGCCCCGGGCAGTCTCCGTGAGGCCGGCCAAATCACGTTCGGTTACCAACACCCTCCCATTAGTGGGCGTATCGAGGCCACCGAGTAAATGCAGCAAGGTGCTTTTTCCAGAACCGGACGCGCCGACAATCGCCACTTGCTCGCCCGGGGCTACATCGAGATCCACGCCCTTTAGGACTTCAACGGGCACTGCCATGCCCTGGACGAACGTCTTCTCCAAGCCGGTGCAACGAATAACGGGCACGGTCACGTCACTCATAGCGCAGCGCCTCCGCCGGTTGCGTCCGCGACCCTCGCCACGCGGGATACAGTGTGGCCACTGCACTCATGATCAATGATGCCCCGGTGATCTTGATAACATCGTCCCAGTGCATCTCCGCGGGAAAATCGCTGATCACATAGACATCTGCGGGGAAGAACTGCACCCCGAAAAGATGCTCGAAAAACGGCACCAGAGTCTCAATATTGAGCGAGGTCACGACCCCGGTAATCCCGCCGAGGAGGGTCCCGATGACACCGATCACGGCTCCTTGGACCATGAACACGCCCATTATGCCTTTGGGGCTCATACCCAGGGTACGGAGGATCGCAATATCGGACTGCTTGTCGGTTACGACCATGACCAACGTTGCGACGATATTGAAGGCAGCGACGGCCACGATGAGAAACAAAATAATAAACATCACGCGCTTTTCGATCTTGAGGGCACGAAAAAAATTGGCGTGCTCGCGAGTCCAGTCGCTGACAAAATAGCCGGGGCCCAGCTCGCGTTTAAGATCCCGGCGCACGCGCGGCGCGTCATACACGTCCTGGAGTTTCAGACGCACCCCGCTCACTTGGCCATTGCTACGATACAACCGGCCCGCATCGTCAAGGTGAATCAACACCAGTCCGGCGTCGTATTCGTACATGCCGATTTTGAATGTTCCGACCACGGTGAAACGCTTTAAACGCGGGAGCAGGCCGGTCGGCGTGATTTGCGCTTTGGGAGCCACTAGCGTCACTTTGTCGCCCAACGAAACGCGCAGCCGCCGCGCTAGCTCGCTGCCGATCACCATGCCGAATTCACCCGGTCTGAGGTGCGTCAGGCGCCCATCGGTCATATTGTTGGCGATCTCCGAAACCTGAATTTCCTCACCGGGCAGCACACCGCGGATCAAGGTGCCGGCCACCTCGCGTCCTTTCGTCAACATACCTTGCGCAGAGATGTACGGTGCACGGCCGATCACCTGCCCGTGCGTCAAGACGATGCGATCCAGTGTTTGCCAATCGGACATCCAATTGCCGCTGGATTGCACGGTAACATGGGATGCGACACCCAAAATCCGCTCCCGCAGCTCCCGTTCAAAGCCGTTCATCACCGATAATACGGTGATCAAGGCCCAGACACCCAGTGTGATGCCCATCATCGAGATCAACGAGATAAATGATATGAAGTGATTGCGCCGCTTGGCACGGGTGTAGCGCAGGCCGATAAACAGCGGCGGCAGTCTCATCGATGAACCCATGGAAACCTCTAACGTGACGCGCCGTTGGCCCGCATTTCTCTCCAGGATCCCGGATGCTGGCGCATACTGCGACTACGCGCAGCACAAGGGACGCGCACTGCTGAGCGCCGCGCCTGGAGCGAGATCCATAGCGTGAAAAATAGCGGTCGGAGTCGGTAACTCCGACCCCTATTTTTAAGGCCAAGCGCAGAGGTGCGAGAACCAGCCAGGGCCGGGATAGGTGTCACTGTGGTAACACCCTGTAGTTCGTAACTTCGAAACAATGCCTTAAGTTTCACGACGTACTCAGAGTTTGGCGCCGCCTGGTGAGAAATGCGGGCTGATATGTTTTGACCTGTCAAGTTTTTAACAAATATTTGTTCAATAATTTTCAATCATACGTATTCAAAGCG
>CAMYKK010000070.1 GCA_947258975.1 uncultured Gammaproteobacteria bacterium | reverse complement strand
AGAAATTATGTACAGCATTTTACAATGCTAACCGCCGCCAACCCGCTTATCGCCTGGCTTTAAACGCAGATAACTCCATTCACTTCACATAATCAACAAGTTCACATAAGTGCCCTTATGTAAAGCTTTACATAAGAGTATATACCGGCCCTTCGAAGGTCAAAATTTCGATAATGCGAATAACCAGAATTGACCGTGAGGCCTCTTCAGTGCAGCCTGCAATCGTAATCTTTCTCATCCGTGCTCATAAAAACGGTGCCATGAATCGGGCACGCCGAACGCTGGGGATGTTCAACAGCGTCGATATTGGTTTGTGCGGAAGATCGTTCGCCTGCGACGGAGTCTCAATCTAAAAATAGATAGGAATAGCACTGCCACCGCAATACCCGTTTGCCCAAACCCTGTACAAGACCGATGAACAGGGTAGCGCTTGTTGTTCAGATCGCGTTCGACCATAGTCCAAGAGGAACGCCGAGGCCACGTCCTGCCAACATTGAGAATCCGCTCGAGATGGACCGGTCGTGGGATTCGGTATCGCGATCCTGAACGATTGAATAGGAGTTAAATGTGCATAGGGCTGTATCCGTGCCCAGCGTGGGCAGAGGCAACAACATGATTGATGGCTTGGTTGGGTCCGAACGGCAGGCAAGCAGTATTCTTTATTGCCATCGTCTAGTCGATAGCGAACGTCTTGCCGATGTCTGATTCCGAGAACCGTCGCCCCAGCCGGTACTGTATCGCCGTTGACATCACCTTCCATTCGGAAGACGTCGACATCTTATACCGTGGTCGGGACCGAGGGAAAAAGAGCGCGTATATCCCCCGCTATCCGGTCGTGGCCCGAGCACTGAAGGACATCTATACGCAGATGCACGCGGACAACCCCTTCGCCGAGACCATGTTGATCGACTTCGAAGCGCGCCTGGATGAAGTCTTTGCGCTGGCGGACACTCGGATCGCGCGGTGCGAAGCGCTCGCCGCGCACGCCCTGAAGCAAAGCGGCGTTACCGTGCGTCCCTTCACCCGCGACCACCCGTTTGTGTATACCTCGGTGGTTGCGCAGCGTCAACGACTTGATGATCGGCTACGCCAAACGCTTGCAACCGGTCACGCGGCAGGAGGTCCGGGATCGCAGTCCGCGGGCCATGGCGGCGGCACAGACACTTCAAAAGTGCGTCAAACCGGAGGTGCTGAATAAACAAACCCGTTGCCGGCTCTACCGGATACCGCTAATGGGCCAGCCGCGGGACACCCCCGGGGCAGACCCGGAGGAGGCGGGATTTTACGAATACGACCCCGAGGAGACGCCTCACGGTATCGATCCCGCGACGCAGACGGGATTTCCTCGCACCGATGCGTCCCCAGTTTCCCGGAAGCGGTAATCGATGAATGCCCCGCCCATCTCCAAACCGCGCGTCACTGCGGGCGCGAGCGCCAGGAGTGACGCGCGCCAGAGTCCTCCTGAAACGCCGATTCGAAGGGGGTTTTGGGGGATCGACAGGAAGCATAGCGCAGGACGGGCGAAGGATGGCCATAGGATCGCCGCAACTCTGTACAAACGGAATGAACCGAATAGCGCTGGCGGCATCGCCAAGGACCGGTAGAATGGGTGATGGCGACTGAAGACGCAGTTCGGTCGCCGGAACGATTACGCAAGAAATAAACGCCGTCTGATGGTCGTCGGCACTCCGTAGGGAGTAAATAGGCCATCGAGAGTCCCCATACTCGCTGCGAGGGGAAACGGGCGTAACGCCTAGCGGGATGTCTGCCAATCTGTCGTTGGGCCTTTCGCCCCTCGGCGTTTTCCCATCTCGCTAGTGGGCCTGGTGCCCACTAGCACCTTGGGCCGCATTTCGCGGCCGATTCAGACTTTCGTCAGACCCTGAGTGTCGGGTTGCGCCGCGTTCCCGCGCGGTGCGATGGGATCCGGGTTTCCGGGTCCGAACCCGACGCCCGGCGCAGGACGGAGTCCGTTCGAGGCGAAGTGAGAGGCCGTACTTCTAGCCTTCATGTACTTCGCGTTGTGTTGAACCCGAATCCAGGGTGACCCGCCGCCCTGGAGGTGTGCTGGGTTCCTTGGATTCATGAACTTCTCTTCATTGGAGGTGATGAATCGCATGAGACTGACGAAGGGTCGTCTGCGGTGCAGGGCACTCGTGGAGTGGTCTGCCGCCTTTTCAGGCGCGTCGGGGGCTACGTGACCGACGTTAAATTCCGCCGTGTTTGAAGGAGCGCTTCGTACGTTCCTTTAAAGGCTGTGCCTGCCGCCGGGTAGGGACAGATCGCGGATTCACACTGACCAACAAGACGGACGTAGCACGCGGGATGGGCGCGGGAGCGCGGATCCCGCCACCGGGTGCCGCCCCGTTACAGGGCGGTGTGTGGAGACGATGACGGCGGGAGCATACACGATGACGCCACTGGCCTGGGACTTACAACAAGTCCTGAAGCGTAACCGGGACGGGTCCCGCGGGACGCAGTACGAGAGAAAGAAGCTATTGATGCAATTTGCTAACGATATTCACAAGCTGGGGTTCCGGGGATTGCGCCTGCGCAACCTCCGGCAAAAACACCTGGTACAGGTCCTGGCGTTGTGGCGCAACGGCGACCCAGGACATCGGCCGGTCTCCGCGGCGACCTTGAAGAACCGCGCGGCCTGCGTGCGCTGGGTCCTGGAGAAGGTCGGTAAGTCGAATTTGCTCCCCAACTCCAACCGCGCCTTAGGCATAGACGCCCGAAGCTACGTCCCCGCGCAGTCGAAGGCCGTTACCCTGACCCAAGACGTGCTCCAGCGCGTCACCGACAGCCATATCTACCACAGCTTTCGCTTGCAGGCAGCGTTCGGGCTCAGACGGTCCGAGGCGATGAAGATCCAGCCCACCTGGGCGGATCGGGGCGACACACTCGTTCTAAAGAGCAGCTGGACCAAGGGCGGACGGCCCCGCGAGGTCCCCATCCGTACCCCAGCGCAGCGCGACGTACTGAATGCGGCCAAGGCGTTTGCGAAGACCGGCTCGCTGATCCCGGCTCGAAAAAGTTACCGGGAACACCTAATGACCTGGGAGTACCAGACCCGGCGGGCAGGGCTGTCGAAGACCCATGGGCTTCGCCACGCCTATGCGCAGCGGCGCTACGAAGAGCTCACCGGCCGCAAGGCCCCCATCCTAGGCAGCACCTCGGCCAAAGCACTCACCGAGACGCGGAAGGAACAAGACCGCCAAGCGCGGCTGCAGATTGCCTTGGAGCTCGGGCACAGCCGTAGCGAAATTGCGAACACGTATTTGGGTCGGTAGGTTGTGAGGAGGCGTTGTTCGTGAATCACGTAGCCGACAAAAAGATGGCTCGGGTCCCTAACGACCTAATTCCGTTCTTAGACGCCATTGCAGAAATGTTGGCGCGTCAAACTATGGCAGAACAGTTTAACGGTAGGGACGGATTGCATGGAAAGGAGACGCACTGCCAATCGCATGAAGAAGAATGTAAGGCAATCATGGCAATCGGTGACAAGGAACACGTTACGTTATAATGTTTGCGGCTGATGCGAGAAAAATACTCCCCGTCCGGTCATTCCGAGGACGTAATCTGAGAATCTCAACAACACATGTTATGGATTTGAGAACATGAAAGCTGCTATTTATGCACGAAAATCGAATGATGACGACAGGAGCGAGGATAACAAGTCCATAACCCGTCAAGTGGAGCAGGCAAAGGCGTATGCAGAGGCGAAAGGTTGGTCAGTCGCCCGCGAACATATCTATGTTGATGACGGGATTAGCGGTGCGGAATTTAAAGACAGGCCGGGCCTACGCGATATGATGGGGCATCTTGGGGAGTTCGATGTTGTTGTAATGTCCGAGCTCTCTCGCCTAGGGCGTGATACGTGGCGCAATGCAGTCGTGATCGATGATATACGCGCGCACGACGTCGGAGTTTTTTATTACCTGACCGACGAGGAAGAAAGGGCAGAGACACCCGAGCAACGAATTATGGTTTCTCTCAAATCGTACGCTAGCGAGGTTGAACGTACGAGAACGGGAGAAAGGACGCGCGATACACTTTCTCGGAAGGCTGCGCTAGGGTACAGCGCGGGAGGGAAGTGCTATGGTTACCGGTCTTTTCCTGTATACGGTGCGAATGGCGAACGTCTGCATTCTGATTTTAATATCGATGATGACGAGGCGGAAGTAATCCGTGGAGTATTTACGATGTATGCCGACGGGTACGGCTATCCAGCCATCGCAAAAACTCTAAACGGTGATCCTAGGTACAAAGAACAGAGCCAGACGTACTTCGCTGGAACGCGCGTGCTGCCTCCGGTTACGAAGCGTTCAACAGGATATTGGCCTTCTTCGAGCATCCGCGCAATGCTGCATCGGCGACGATATTATGGAGTGATTGAGTATGGCCGCCGCAAGAACATCACAGCAGGTGGTAGCGCAAAAAAGCGGATCAAAGGAGATCGAATCATCAGCGTGAATCGTCCCGATCTTCGTATCATTGGGACAGAGCTTTGGAACCGTGTGCAGAACAGACTCAAGAAGGTCCATGCGCGTTACTCGGGTCACGTCAATGTCAATACTCACCGTAAAAGTAAGTACTTATTGAGCGGCCTTGGTCAATGCGGCATGTGCGACGGCAACATGGTTGTGGTAGGTGGGCAGCGACACCAACATTACTACTACGGTTGCAGCATGCATAACAACCGGGGCATGATGGCTTGTTCTAATAATCACCGAGAGCGGCTCGCCATTCTGGATGATGCCGTGATAGGAGCCGTAGAGCGTGCGGTGCTTACTCCCGAGGCACTGGAGTACGTAGTCGATCGGGCGGTAAAGATTATGGAGGAGCGGCGTAATAAGGCCCCTGATCGGGCGCATCAGGTTAAGCAGGAATTAGCAAAACTCAACATAGAGCTCGATCGCTTCATGACGCTAATTGCCTCCGGACAGGCACCTGAGCGGATTCTAGATGAGATTCATCGCAGAGAGGAGCGAATCAACGATCTGAACGCAGAACTTGAGCGATTGAGAGCTGACGTACCGGCGAATTTCAACGACCCCCGCGTACTTAAGGCATTACGCGCCGGAGCGCGCAGATTTCGAGCATTAATGTACTCGGATATAGCCGGGGCTCGTGAGGCATTGCATGATTTGATCGATGGACGAATCGTGTTCGAACCAATCGTCAAAGCGGGACGCAAGACCTACGCATTGCGTGGACAAACGAAGGTAGGGCCGCTGTTATATAACAGTGGTACCGAGGAGAGGACTTGAACCTCCACGGGGTTGCCCCCACTAGCACCTGAAGCTAGCGCGTCTACCAGTTCCGCCACCTCGGCATGGGTGTCACTCGTAAATTGGGCGAAAACTCTAACTACCGACGCTGATGATGTCAACGAAGAGAAAACCAGTCACCCAAACGCCCTCCCGCGGGGCGATTCTCAAATACCTGGGCCAACGTAATCAGCCGCTGACTGAAGCCGCGCTGTTTCGGGCTTTCACACTGCGGGGGGCCAAAGACAAACAAAACCTGCGGGAATTGCTCGGCAAAATGGAACGCGACGGGGTGCTGATCAAGAACCGCAAGGGACGTTATGCGCTGCCATCGCACATGGACATGATTCAAGGCCGTGTGACCGGGCATCCCGACGGCTATGGGTTTCTTATCCCCGACCAAGGTGGTCCAGACCTTTATCTGTCATCGCGCGAGATGCGCAGTGTCCTGCACGGCGACCGGGTAGTGGCACGGGTCGCCCACGTTGACCGCCGCGGACGCCTGGAGGGGACCATCGTCGCGGTCACGGAGCGCGTCAATAACCAGGTCGTCGGGCGTTACGTCATCGAGAACGGGATGGGATTATTGATCCCCGATGACCAACGTATCAGTCAAGACGTGCTCATCCCGCCGGATCATGCCGGCACCGCGAAAAATCACGAGATCGTGGTGGCGGAGATCGTGCGCCAACCAAATGCCAAGATCCAACCCGTCGGGCGGATTGTCGAAGTGCTGGGCGAGCATATGGCGCCGGGCATGGAGATCGAGATCGCGATGCGTAAGTACGACCTGCCGCATCGTTGGTCGGATGCGGTTTCCAGCGAGGTCCGGCAGTTGGATGATGAGATTCCCACCGATCTTGCCGGGCGTGCGGATCTTCGCGACTTGCCGCTGGTGACCATAGACGGAGAGGACGCCCGGGATTTTGACGACGCCGTGTATTCCAAGAAGACCGATGACGGCTGGCGGTTGCTGGTCGCCATTGCCGATGTCTCACACTACGTCGCCGCGGGCAGTGCCCTGGATCACGACGCCAAGCAGCGGGGCACTTCGGTGTATTTTCCAGAACGTGTGATCCCGATGTTGCCGGAGAGGCTATCCAATGATCTGTGCTCCCTGAAACCCGACGTCGATCGTTTGTGCTTTGCCTGCGAAGTGCACGTCGATGCGCGGGGGAACCTGGGCGAGTATCGATTTTTCGAGGCGATCATGCGATCCAAGGCGCGCCTCACCTACACCGAGGTGGCCGCAATCCTGGTGGAAAAAGCGCCCGCGGTCATGGAGGTGCATCGCCCCCTGATCGATGACCTCGAGGAATTGTATGCGTTGTCGCGAGCCCTGCGCGGGCGCCGCATGGAAGATGGCAGTGTCGATTTCGATCTGCCGGAAACAAAGATCGTGTTCGACGAGCACCGCAAGATCGAACGCATTGAACCCCTGGAGCGCAACGATGCCCACAAGCTGATTGAAGACTGCATGTTGGCGGCCAACGTATGCGCCGCAGATATGCTGCTGACGCAGCGGGCACCGGGACTGTATCGGGTGCATGACAAACCGGATCCGCTCAAAATCGAGGACGTCAAGAAATTCCTGACCGAATTCGGCCTGACCTTGGGCGGCGGCGGCCACCCGCGGCCCGGCG
This sequence comes from uncultured Gammaproteobacteria bacterium, assembly GCA_947258975.1. GTDB lineage: Bacteria > Pseudomonadota > Gammaproteobacteria > Arenicellales > JAANXG01 > CALZGZ01. The sequence continues at coordinate 18,827 of CAMYKK010000070.1, read as the reverse complement.
ACTTTCAGACGGTGGTCGCCCAGTGCGCCGATGCGCCCCATGCGCGCATCGTGCAGACGGCGTTGCTGCGCAGCCTCAAGCAGGCGACGTATTCAGCGCGAAATAGCGGTCATTTTGCCCTTGGCTTCGATCGCTATGCGCATTTCACGTCCCCCATACGCCGTTATCCGGACTTGTGGGTACATCGTGTCATCAAGCGGCTGCTGTCCGGAGCAGGTTTCGAGGGGCCCGAAGACGAGCCCGACCTGGAACTGGAGCGGATCGCCGATCATTGCTCCGTGACCGAGCGGAGGGCCGACGAGGCCACCCGCGACGTCGTGCAATGGCTGAAGGCGGAGTACATGCTCGATCGCATCGGCGAGCAATTCCCGGGGGTGGTCTCGGGGGTAACGGATTTTGGGATCTTCGTCGAATTGTCGGCGGTCTACGTAGAGGGTCTGGTGCATGTGACCGGGCTGGGCAATGATTATTTCCATTTTGATCCTGCCCGGCACCGATTGACCGGAGAGCGCAGCGGTGTGAGCTACAGCTTGGGGGATACGGTGGACGTCAAGGTGGTGCGCGTCGATCTCGACTCGGCGAAGATCGATTTCGAGTTGGCCGACCAGAAGGCCGGGCGCCGGACAAGGCGGCGCCGGCGGCGTTGAACCCATGGCGCGATTCGTCATCTATGGGATTCACGCGATCCACGCGTTGCTGCACAAATATCCCGACCGCGTCGTGCAAATATGGCGCGACGATAAGCGCAAGGACGCACGGCTGACAGAATTGGAAGCGAAAGCGCGTCAGTTGGATCTCGCGTTCAGCAGCTGCGACGCGCGCAAGCTGCATGACCTGACCGGAAGCGATCACCACCAGGGTGTCGCAGCCGAGGTGCGGTCCGTCCCCATCCAGGACGAACAAGACCTCATGCCGTTTGTCCAGCAACTCGAGCACGCAGCAATGTTGCTGCTATTGGACGGCATACAGGATCCCCACAACCTCGGTGCGTGCCTGCGTTCGGCCGATGCCGCGGGCGTGGACGCGGTCATCCTCCCCAAGGACCGGGCGTGTCCGGTAAACGCCACCGCCTATAAAGTGGCCTCCGGGGCGGCGGGATTGATCCCGGTGTTTCGCATCACCAATCTCGCCCGCGTCATACAGCGGCTGCAAGCGGAAGGGGTTTGGATGGTGGGTGCGGCAGCCGAGGGATCGCGGTCCTTGTATGAGGCCAGACTCGACGGTCCACTGGGGCTGGTGCTGGGGGGCGAGGGCCGCGGACTGCGGCGCTTGACCCGCGAGCGGTGCGACGATGTGGTACGCATCCCCATGCACGGGTTTGTCTCCAGCTTGAATGTCTCGGTCGCGGCCGGTGTATGCCTGTTCGAAGCCCGCAGGCAGCGTAAAGCTTCCGTGTAGCGTGTACGGATCCGAATACCGCACCAAGGACGCCGGATGCTGGCGCAGCGACTCGTCCTGCGCGTCGTCGCAGTGAAGGACCTTCAGGGTGTTGAGGTAGGAACGACATCCGCCCCGGCGGTTACCCTGACTTGCGGAGACAAGTGTCACGATGATCGCGGCAACATGCCGCTCCCACAGGTGCCTGGCTCTTGCGCTGTGCCGCAGACTGTCGCGAGTGCGAACTTGCCAACCATCCATCGCACGGATGCCCGGTGTTTGCAACGTCCGGGGAGTACTCAGCCGGATCACTTTATTTCGCGTTTGCCGTGCCACTGTTGATAGGTCAAGCCGGTGTGGTAGCCGCGGTTGGCGACGTACTCCAAGACCCGCCCTAACCGGTACACGTGGACCACGGACGCGACGCGCATCAACTCGCCGCCGCCCTCGTCGAAGAACACCAACGTGGGTGCGTAAAACAGCCCCAACTCTTTGCTCCAGTCGACCACCGACAGCTTGCGCCCATCGGGCGTAAAGATCGGCTTCTTTGACCACATATCCACCTGAATGACGTCGAACTGCCGCAGCTGCGCGCGCACCGCGGGATCGGAAAGAGGCTGGGTGTGCAGCACATCGCATGCGTGGCAGTCGCGCTGCTCGAAAAAGACCATCAACGGGCGCTGCGCGGGAACCCGTGACCGATCCAGCATGTAGGGAGGGGGCAGAAAGAATTCTTGCTCGTTGAGGTCGCCGATCTCAAACTTGGGGGGTGGATCGGCGCGCGCGAGATAATCACGAAAACTCTCTTTCTTATAATGCCCATCGGCCACGTACTCGAGCGCGGCACGGAATTTGTACGGTGGGTAATAGCCGCGTAAGCGCAACGCCAATTCAGCATCTCCATTGTAGAACAACAGCGACGGCGTGAAATTGGTGCCGTGGAGATTGGCAAAATCATGTTCGCTGTACCGCTCACCGTCAAAGTCGGTGAGTTCCCGGCTCCCCCACAGATCGAGTTCAATTACTTCGAAATGGCGTTGCGTGTACGCGGCGATATCCGTGGCCCCGAAATTGGTCTTGATTAGCGCCTCGCAATACGGGCAGTTTTCCTGGCCGACGTAGAGGATGATGCCCTGTTTGCCGCCCTGTTTGGCCTCCGACAGGTCATCGCGCAGATCCAGAAAGCTGGCTTTGAACCAGGGCGGATGTTCGAGATACCGCACTTTGGGCCGATCGTCGAAACTAATAGGATCGGTCTCGCCGGCATGGGCGCTGCCGCTTAGCGTCGCCAGAAGCATCGCGGCCATGGCGACCATCCGTGCCGTGGTTTGCGGGACAGGACGCAGACCAAGCGCGTCGTGGCGTGGGGATAATCTCATCGGCGACATTATCCCGAATTGGGGGTTACGATTCATCTGGTTGTCCGTCCGCCGCGCGGTCTTTGGTCTGGAAATGATGGGGCCGGAGAGACGGCTTGATGACATCATGGGTCGTGAGAATAACAATAACAACTGTGGGAGCGCCTTTTAGGCACAATTTCTTTATTCGCGGCTAAAAGCCGCTCCCACGGGTTATGGTTCGCGGCCAAAAAACAGTGGGAATGCCTTTTAGGCACGATTCTTTTTATTCGCGCTTAAAACTGCTCCCCAAGAGCGATATGGGCACAACCCGGTGTTTGACTCCGACCCGTTTTTTCGACGGCAAGATGATATAGTCGGGCGCCGCGGAACGGCGATGTAATGCCCATGAACGAGGATAGCGAACACGAAATCCAGCGATTGGCGACGCGTGCGCAGGATGCGCTGCGCGCGCGGCAGGCGATGTGCACGGTGGCGGAATCCTGCACCGGCGGATGGATTGCCCAGGTGTTGACCTCGATCTCCGGCAGCTCGGAGTGGTTCGAACGCGGTTTCGTGGTCTACAGCAATGCAGCCAAGATCGAATTGCTCGGCGTCCCGCAGGCGGTGCTGGAAACCGACGGCGCCGTCAGCGAGCCGGCGGCGCGGGCCATGGCGCGCGGGGCGTTGGCGCACAGCGGCGCCCAGGTGGCGATGGCGGTGACCGGCGTCGCCGGACCCACCGGTGGCACGGCGGACGCACCGGTGGGCACCGTGTGTTTCGGCTGGGCCTTGGGCCCGGAGCGGGTGGACACCACGACACAGCGTCTAAGCGGTGACCGCGCCGACATCCGTTGGGCCGCGGTGCGGCTTGCCATCGACGGGATGTGCGACCGTCTGCGGGCTGCGTGACGACGGTGGGCGCGGAGACGCAACGTTTGTTTTTGGCGCTGTGGCCCGGTGACGCGGTACGCCGACAGCTCGCCGATCTGGTGACTGACTGCCAAGCGCAGGTGCAGGGCCGGCCGGTGGCGCCGGACAAGCTGCACATTACGCTGGCGTTTCTCGGGGAATTGCCGCGCACGGCGGCCGCGACGGTGTCGGCGTGTGTGGACGATCTCCGCGTCCTCGACACACAACTGTGTCTCGACCGTTTGGGCTACTGGCCGCGAAACGGCATTGTGTGGGCCGGTAGCCGCGCCGTCGATGCCACGCTCGCGTCGTTTGCCGCGGACCTGCGCGGGCGCTTAGCGCGCTTGGGATTCCGCGTTGATCGGCGGCAGTTCAGCCCCCATGTCACCTTATTGCGCCGTGTGCGGCAGCGTCCGCGGCTGCCCAGCCCGAGCATCGACTGGCCGGTGCGCGGTGTGGTGTTGGTGCGCTCGCAGCTCGAACCCACGGGATCGCGCTATGAGGTAGAGCGCCGCTGGGGAGCCTAGGCGGCATACCGCCGTTATGAAATAATCAGCCTCTCGTAATTGAGACCAACCCACCTTTATTTCACGGAGATTAGGAATGGACGAAAACAGACAGAAAGCACTGCAGGCGGCACTCAGCCAGATCGAGCGGCAGTTCGGCAAAGGCTCGGTCATGCGGTTGGGTGAAGCCGAAGTAGAGAAGGATGTCGAGGTGGTGCCAACGGGCTCGCTGGGACTCGATATTGCTTTGGGCATCGGCGGTCTGCCGCGGGGCCGAGTAGTGGAAGTCTACGGTCCGGAATCTTCGGGTAAGACCACACTCGCATTGTCAGCCATCGCCCAGGCGCAAAAGCTCGGCGGAGCGGCGGCATTTATCGACGCCGAACACGCGCTGGATCCGGCCTATGCCAACCGCCTCGGGGTGCAGGTTGAGGACTTATTGGTGTCGCAGCCGGATACCGGAGAACAGGCGCTGGAGATAACGGACATGCTGGTGCGCTCCGCCGCGGTGGACGTGGTGGTCATCGATTCGGTGGCGGCATTGACACCCAAGGCGGAGATCGAAGGTGAGATGGGCGATTCCCATATGGGACTGCAGGCGCGCTTGATGTCGCAGGCGTTGCGCAAGCTCACCGCAAATATCAAGCGTTCCAATACACTGGTGATCTTTATCAACCAGATTCGGATGAAGATTGGCGTGATGTTCGGTAACCCCGAGACCACGACCGGCGGCAATGCACTCAAGTTCTATGCATCTGTGCGTCTCGACATCCGCCGTGTGGGCGCGATCAAAAAGGGCGATGAGATCCTGGGCAATCAGACCCGCGTGAAGGTGGTGAAGAACAAGGTGGCGCCGCCGTTCAAACAGTGTGAGTTTGACATTCTTTACAATGAAGGCATCTCCCGCGAAGGCGAACTCATTGATCTCGGGGTGGACGCCGCGGTCGTCGACAAGTCCGGGGCCTGGTACAGTTACCAGGGTGATCGCATCGGCCAGGGCCGGGACAACGTGCGTCAGTATTTGAAGGAGCACGCAGACACCGCAGACGAAATCGAATCCGCCGTACGCGCCGCGAAGGGCATCGGCGGCGCGCAGGCCGCGGAGGCGCCGCTACAGCCGACGCAAGTTGAAGTGTAGCCCGCATTTCTCACCAGACGGCGTCAACTCCAATGCCAAGGAATACTTACGGCCATGTACCGTATTAACGAAATACGCAGTGTAAAAACACTCACGCCTATCCCGGGTCTGGCTGGTCCTCGCACACCGGCGCTCGGCCTACACTCAGAAAATGGGGGTCAGAGTCCGCACGCCTTTGACTCTGCCCCCCATTTTCTACTTCGCTCCAGACGCGGCGCTCGTCCCCGCACAGCAGGGCGCGCAGCTGCACGAGTCCTGCGCCAGCATCCGGGAACCTGGTAAGAAATGCGAGCCGGCTGCGCAAACGCGCATCAAGACCCGCGCCACCACGCGTTGTCCGAGGCGATGCGCATGTTGGCGCGGCGTGAGCATGGCGAGCAAGAACTCCTCGTGAAACTGGTTGCCAAAGGTTGTGAACAGGAGATTGCGGCAGCGGTCATCGCCGAGCTCAAAGGCAAGGACCTGGTGTCGGACCGCCGCTTTGTCGAGGTGTTGGTGGGCAATCGTATGCGGCGCGGGCACGGCCCGCTCCGGATCAGGCATGAATTGCAGCAACGCGGCATCGGCCAGGCATTGATTGAAGACACGGTGGACGCGAACGATCCGATGTGGCTGGCGCAGTTGCGTGAGGTATGGGTAAAGAAATTTGGTGGCGGCGCACCGGACAACTATCGGGAATGGGCGCGGCAGGCCCGTTTTTTACAGGGTCGCGGATATAGCGCCGAGCAGATAAAGCAGATAGTGCCACAGGTACGGTAAATGAAGACCGCGGAAATACGTCAGAGCTTTTTGGATTTTTTCATTCGGAATGGGCATGAGTCCGTTCCGAGCGGTCCGCTGGTGCCGCATAACGACCCCACGTTGCTGTTTACCAACGCGGGTATGGTGCAATTCAAGGATGTATTTTTGGGGCTCGAACAGCGTCCCTATAACCGTGCGACCACCGCGCAACGGTGCGTACGCGCCGGCGGGAAACACAACGATCTCGAAAACGTCGGTTACACCGCGCGGCACCACACGTTTTTCGAGATGATGGGCAACTTCAGCTTTGGAGACTACTTTAAACGCGAGGCGATCCAATATGCATGGGAGTACCTCACCGTCGACCTGGGCCTGCCGCATGATAAGTTGTGGGTGACGGTTTTCGAGGACGACGATGAGGCCGCCGGCATCTGGCTGGAGGAAATCGGCGTACCCAAGTCGCGGTTTGCGCGCATCGGCGCCCACGCCAATTTTTGGGCCATGGGCGACACCGGGCCCTGTGGACCCTGCAGCGAGGTGTTCTATGACCACGGACCGGATGTCGCCGGCGGACCACCGGGGTCCGCGGACGAAGACGGCGACCGCTACGTAGAGATCTGGAATCTGGTGTTCATGCAGTTCAACCGCGACGCCGACGGCAACATGACACCGTTGCCCAAGCCCTCGGTGGACACCGGGCTGGGACTGGAGAGGCTGGCCACCGTGTTGCAGGGAGTGCACAGTAATTACGATATCGATTTGTTCAGGCATCTGGTGCGCGCGGCGCAGGATATCACCGGTGCGGCGGATATCCACGACAAGTCGCTGCTGGTATTGGCCGACCACATCCGGTCCACGGCGTTTCTCATCACTGACGGGGTGATTCCCAGCAATGAGGGCCGCGGTTACGTGCTGCGTCGAATCATGCGCCGTGCGATTCGCCACGGGTATCGCCTCGGCGGAGAGACGCCGTTCTTCTGTGATCTGGTGCGCCCGCTAGTCGCCGAGATGGGGGCTGCCTATCCGGAATTGGCCGCGGCGGAAGAGCGCGTCGTCAACGCGATCAACACTGAAGAGCAAAGATTTGCGGAGACTCTGGAGCAGGGCATGCGCATCCTCGACCAACGGGTCGCGTCAATGAGCGGCACCGTTATTCCCGGCGCGGTGGTGTTCCGCTTGTATGACACCTTCGGTTTCCCGGCCGATCTCACCGCGGATGTGGCGCGGGAGCGCGGCCTGTCGATAGACATGGATGGGTTCGAGGCGGCGATGGCCGAGCAGCGCGATCGCGGGCGTGCCGCAAGCAATTTTGCCGCTGCCGAGACGATCACGGTGCAGGGTGCCAAGCGCACGGAATTCACCGGCTATGGGGCCTTGGACGAAGCTGCGGTGGTACAGGTCATCGTGCAGGACGGCGCCCAGGTGCAGGCTGTGGAAACCGGCGCCGAGGCCATCATTGTCCTCGACCATACCCCGTTTTATGCCGAAAGCGGCGGGCAGGTGGGCGACAGCGGCTGCCTGCGCCATGGTGACACCGTGGTGGATGTCACCGACACCCAGAAGCTGCCGAACGCGGTCATCGGTCACGTCGGCCGGGTGCGGCTGGGGCAGCTTGGCGTCAACGACACCGTGCAGGCTGAAGTGGACGGCGCGGTGCGCGCCGCCACGGCGCGTAACCACTCGGCCACGCACCTGCTGCACGCGGCACTGAAGACGGTACTGGGGGCCCATGTGCAGCAAAAGGGCTCGCTGGTCGAGGCGCCGCGGCTGCGCTTTGACTTCTCCCACGACGAGGTGGTTAGTGCCGAGCAACTCGCGCGCATCGAACGGCTGGTGAATGAACAAGTCCTCGCCAACCACGTGGTGGAAACCCAGGTGATGCAACTGGAAGAGGCCAAGGCCGCCGGGGCCGCGGCGTTGTTCGGCGAGAAATACGACGAACACGTGCGCGTGGTGGGCATGGGCGAGTTCTCGCTCGAACTGTGCGGCGGTACGCATGTTCAACGCACCGGTGACATCGGTTTATTCAAGATCACCTCCGAGACCGGAATCGCGGCGGGAGTGCGGCGCATCGAGGCGATGACCGGGGAAGGCGCGTACGCGTATGTCCGCAGTCAGTTGGACATCCTCGACCGGTCGGCGCAGTTGTTGAAAAGCTCGCGCGATGATCTGGAGGACAAGGTAAAACAAGCCCTGGAGCGCATCAAGCGGTTGGAGAAGGAAAAGCAGCAGTTACAGGCGCGGTTGGCGACGGGCGCGGGGTCGGATCTGGCCGCACAAGTGCGCGAAGTGGGAGACATCAAGATCCTCGCGGCGCGCCTCGACGGCGCCGACAGCGCCGCGATGCGGGCCACTATCGACCGCTTCCGCGACCGCCTGGGCGATGCGGTAGTGGTGTTGGGCGCCGCGGAGGATGGCAAGGCCCGATTGGCGGCCGGGGTCTCCAAGGGTTTGAGCAAACGCGTGCATGCGGGCAAGCTCATCCAGCATGTTGCCGCTGTGGGCGGGGGCAAGGGCGGGGGACGTCCGGACATGGCCGAAGGCGGTTTACCGAGTGCGGAAAAACTGGATCAGAGCCTGGATGCGGTGCATGCGTGGGTGAAGGAGCAATTGTAGCCGGTGCATCGATGCATCCGGCGCGAGGTTTACGCCGGGACGAAAAACCGCTTTAATCCGCCTCCCTTTTGACACTGACGAGCGGAACTTTCTGTGACCTTATTGGTTGAAAAATACGGCGGCACCTCGGTGGGCGACGTCGCGCGCATCAATGCGGTGGCGGATAAGGTGGCGAAATCCCGCGCCGATGGCAACGACATGGTGGTGGTGGTCTCCGCCATGAGCGGAGAAACAAATCGGCTGTCGGAACTTGCCGCGGAGGTCAATCCCCTGGCGCCGGCCCGTGAGATAGATGTCTTGCTGTCCACCGGAGAGCAGGTGACCATCGCGTTGTTGTCGATGGCGCTGCATCGACGCGGCGTTGAGGCACGCTCTTATACCGGCAGCCAGGTCCATATCCGCACCGACAGTGTGCATGGCCGGGCGCGTATTCTGGACATAGACGATGCGCGGGTGCGCGCTGATATTGCCGACGGTCGGGTGGTGGTGGTCGCCGGGTTTCAAGGCGTCGATCACGAACAAAACATCACCACTTTGGGACGCGGCGGTTCTGATATCACGGCGGTTGCGATGGCGGCGGCGATGGGTGCTGACGAGTGCCGGATCTACACCGATGTCGAAGGCGTGTATACCGCCGACCCGCGCATCGTGCCGGAGGCAAGGCGTCTGGACCGGATCACCGTCGAAGAGATGCTGGAGTTGGCCAGTCTCGGCGCGAAGGTGTTACAAACGCGGTCGGTGGAGTTCGCCGGCAAGTATCGGATACCGTTGCGCGTGTTGTCGGCGTTTGAAGACGGACCAGGCACGTTGATCACTTATGAGGAGTTGCCAATGGAACAGCCACTGATTTCGGGTATCGCCTATAACAAGGACGAAGCGAAATTGACGATCCGCGGAATTCCCGATGAACCGGGTATCGCTTACCGGATCGTGGGGCCGATTTCGGACGCCCATGTCAACGTGGATATGATCGTGCAAAATGTAGGTGCCGACGGTACTACGGATTTGACGTTCACGGTACATCGCAACGACTATAAGAAGTCTTTGCAGATACTCACAGAAACCGCCAAAAAATTGAAAGCCCGTGATGTGGGTAGTGACGACAACATTGCCAAGCTTTCAGTGGTGGGAGTCGGGATGCGGTCTCATGCCGGTATTGCGACGACGATGTTTCATGCCTTGGCAAATGAAGGCATCAACATTCAAATGATCTCCACGTCGGAAATCAAGATCTCGGTGGTGGTGGAGGACAAGTACCTGGAGCTCGGCGTGAGGACCCTGCACAAGGCATTCGGTCTGGAAAACGCTACAGTAAAGCCATAGTTTCCGGGGCTTCAGGTCGGTTAGGTGCGGTTTCGTATCTGTTATATAATTCAGTAACCTACACCGGGAGACTGATTTTCCCGCAATATGGTTGTATTAATTGGAACGTTGCAGTACTCAGGAGAAAATGAGAGATGCTGATTTTAACCCGACGTATAGGCGAGACTTTGAATATCGGCGACGATGTTCAAGTAACCGTTCTCGGGATTAAAGGGAATCAGGTTCGCATCGGAATCAATGCGCCGAAGGAAGTGCCGGTGCATCGAGAAGAGATTTATGAGCGGATCAAGCAGGAACCAGGAGAGATGGCCGAGTGGCTGAAGGCGCTCCCCTGCTAAGGGAGTATGGGGCTGATAACTCCATCGAGGGTTCGAATCCCTCTCTCTCCGCCAATTGCTTAGTCATGATCACGTACGCGCAGCGACCCATCGCTTGTTAGTGCGCCCGTGGTCTATGGCATGTTGGTACGCGCCCGTAGCTCAGTTGGATAGAGTACCTGGCTACGAACCAGGCGGTCGGGAGTTCGAATCTCTCCGGGCGCGCCATTTAATCAATGGGTTACGCACTTTCTATCCTTGACCCTTTTCTCCCATCCGACATTTATCCGACACTTTTCATGACATTTCGTTTAACCACCGTCAGTGTCGGCGTTTGGGCGATCCCTCTGTCGACGATCTTCTCCGATGCGTAAATCAATTCCGTAAGTTCCGCCGCCGAGTAGTGCGTCGTTATATCACCGTTGGCATGACCCAGCAGTGTCTTGCGGGTTTCCAACGGAACTCCCGCACCCCGGAGTCGCCGTCCGAAGGTGTGCCGAAGATTATGCACGCCCTTCAGGATGCCGTTTTCAGAAGGCAGATCCACCGCTTTCCAGGCTCGCTTCCATGCAGTATTGCGAAGCCGGGTCATTGGCTTCCCCCGGTACGTGAACACGAACACTGCGTGCATTCCGCGCCGTGACTCGACGACGTTTCGCGCCACCGCGTTCAAAACAACGACACGTTCCGTACTGGTTTTCGTGACCGATTCCGGTAACACGAACACCGCGGTTTCGAGATCCGTCACCTTCACTTCCCAATCCCAGCGCAGTCGGCAGATTTCCTGTTCCCGACAACCGGTGTTAACCGCAAACAACGCCGCATCAGCCAGATGCCTGGGAAGACTTCTAAACAGCCTATCCTGCTCTTCCCACGACAGCGGATACGGCTTAGCCTGACGCCCCTTCGTGGACAACCGAGTGAGCTGTGCCGGCGCCTGCTTTAACCAGGGCGTCCCGTCCTCGGTCCGCCACACCCGCGCCGCCCGGTTCAATACCGTTGAGACGATTCCAATCACATTATTGACCGACTTCGGTGCCAAACCGCGAGCCCGCTCGTGGTCCACGAAAGCCTTCAACGTGCCATCGTGAATCTGGGCTAGCGGCATCGAACCAATAAACGGAAACAATTGATCCAGATGCATCGCCACCGTCTCCGAAGATGGCTTTTGTGCGATCTCTTCGAGATACCGCATGCCAGCGTCCTCGAAACGGTAAACCGCTGCCTTTTGCCGCCGGGCCTCCTGCCCGATCTCCGCCAACCGGCGAATCAAGTACTGCTCTGCCTCAATGCGGCTAGCCGTGTCCGTGCTTTCCCTGAGCCAGCCGTCGGGGCAGTCTTTACAACGTTTTTCAATGTGCCAGAGCCCGTTCCTGAAGCGGAGCCCCGGCATTCGGTTACGTTTAGACATATGTCGTCCTCCAGATTTTGGGCCTTCGGACGACGCCCGTTGCGGGATTTATACTGATCCACCCAGGCGTCGAGGTCAAGTCGGTCGAAGGCCACACCCTGAATACCCATCGGAATTTCCGTGAGCCGGGGCCGCACTTCTACGTTGAAACGATTCCGGTCCATCCCGAGATAATTTGGCGCATCTCGAAGCCGGACCAGTCTCGGGAGCATCTTTATCGCAATCGGTTCAACCTCATATCGTTTGTTCACATTCCCCGTTGGGGGGCCTCGACTACATTTCTCTATGTGGTATATCTAGGTTAGTGTTCATCCGCGAACTGACCCTACCCGGCGGTAGACCCAGACCCCGAAGCTCAAACCGCGAGCTTCAGAAACTGCGGATTTTTACGTCGTTCACATAGCCAACGACGGTGCCTAAAGAGGCCGCTTCATGTCCCGTAAGACATGTCGCAATACGGCAGGCCAGAAAAGCTGGCCACTCTTTCTAGATGACTCATCACCTCCTTATATATAAGAATAACGATGAACCTAGGATGTCCCCCGCCCCCAGGGCGGCGAGTCGCCCTAGATTCGGGTTAATGGAGATATGGGAGCTTGGTGATTCAACTATCCACCAAAAACCCACTACGAGGTGGAACCCATACTCACACGTCCAAACAATCGCGCAGGCCACAGCCACTTCGCGACGGCTCAGCCGTTTTTGTGAGACGGAATCCACATGAGCGCCGCTTAATAAATCAAGCGGCATTAGATACGAGTGGGTGCAAAGCACCCACTCGCTTGATGCAGAAGATGCCGGAGCGTCTTAAGAAGACCAAACCGACTAAATGTAGAAGATCCCGCCAGGCTTTCGCCTGTGCCCCCTTCCAGCGAGTCTAGGGACTCGTGATGACCGATTACTCCAAAGGAGTGCCGACGGTCATCGGACGGCTACAAAATCTTTCTTTAGCAACTGCCGGTAACGATATCCCCGCAGTCGATGCAAACTGTAAACCTTCAAACTAGCCACCACAATAGCTATAGCGTTCAAACCAGTTTGACGTTATTCGACGTTGTTAATTGACGTCACCATCGGCTTCAACGGGTCGGCCCCCCGCCAGCCCCCCGGAATTCTTGTGTTGATCCCTCGGAAACCCGCCCCGGGCTTAGGTTTTAGAAAAGCTTCGGCGCGCGTCACTACGGATTCTGCGTCTCCGCAGTGACGCGCTTGATCGTGAATATTACGGACATCGTCAAATTAAATCGCCGCAGCTTGACGTACAGCTTATCGACGATGGCGCATTGCTCTTGTGCAACGCCATCGACGCACACGCGCCGAAATGAAAAGCCACAATGAGTCCGCGTACAATCCCAATGGGGTGCATAGCACGATGAACCTGTCGACCTATATCTTGGCCCAAAGAAACGGAGTTTCCACCGGTATGACCCACCCTCGAGACGCTCTCCGCCCGCTTCTTGTAGGTTGAGTACATCTCCGGCAAAGTCGCAACCCTGGGTCAAAGGTTCCAAACGGCCAACCAACTGGAGACGGTTGAGCGTTGAGCAACCATCGCTTTGTCCGCTGTACAGTTCGATTAACGATCAAGGATGGGAAATATAAGCTTTCCTAACAGGCCGGAGTGTGCCCGGAACGGCCGGTCGACTGTTTTCCGATTTGGCGAAGTTCGGCCAAACCGGGCGTTCGGATATTACTGATACGCCGCGGACTGAGTATCTGCTTTCTTGATGTGTTTATTGTTCATAAGAGATGATATCTAAAGCATCTTGCTTTGCCATATGTCATGTCACTTGACACATGGTGGCGACATTTTGCATAATGCCGCTGGGCGCTGGAATCCAGCGCAATCGGCTCTTTCAAAATTCGGTTTTCTCCTTGCACGAAGCATGTGGCATTGCTTCAAGCGGCACTTACGGGTGTCGGAGCGGGCGGCACAGCGCTGCCCCTTATGGCCCCGCGTCGGCGGTGGCCGCGTGTCGGTCCGACACGCGCTTCCTCTGCCACATCACGTTTTTACGGATTACGCCGTAAAACGATGAATAGACTGGAAGAGGAAGGGTGCGCTCAACGGGCGCGCTACTGAAACTGGCTCACTGGGTTTTCCTCGGCCTGTATCGATGCAATGCCTTTTCGGGCGCGAGGCATGTGCCTCGTTAACAGGAGAAAATCGATGAAGTCTAAAGAGTTGACTGCCGCACGACGGTTGATCACCAAAGTGCAGGTAGACCCGAGGATTAAACCTGGCCAACGAGATCAGTTGCGAAGGCTGAAACGAGACCTCGATATGATCGCCCGTTCTGGGAAACTGGATCGAGATCGTATCTTTAGGGTAACAGCGGCAATGAGTGCGATCCTATTGGACGTGCTGGACGGTGATGCCAAATGAGGTCCCCAATCGCTGAAGTAACGCGAAGGTCAAAGTGAGTCAATTTCTAATTCTATGGAAGCAAATTACGCAAAAGCATTTCGGATAGTTCGAGCAGCCCATGGGTTCCAGCAATCGGAGCTCGCGGAGCTGCTCGATATAAGTCCCAGCCAATTGTCGCTTATTGAATCTGGTAAGCGGCAACCCAGTTTGCGTGTTGTGGAACAGTTGGCATCTGCTATTTCGGTACCAACCGCATTGGTCACTCTGCTGGCGTCGACAAAGGAACAGATGGACACGACATCAGACGAGAGTTTCAACGAACTGGCAAATTCATTATTGCGCCTTCTGCTTGCCGCTTCGGATAATCACCAGCATAAACTTCGGTTCGATGGTTAATAGTAAGCGCATCCTTTCTATCAATGAACTTGCTCATCTATTGGGAATCAGCACCAAACGGCTGAGACAAATCACGCGGGACATAAAATCGCATTACAGGGTATGGTCGGAGGTCGATCTTAAGAAGCAGAAATCCAGGTGTTTCCGCGTTCCTGACGATGAACTGATGGAGCTGCAGCGACGCATCGTCAGCAATGTTCTGAATAGAATCCCCCTTCCTGATAGCCTACACGGCGGCGTTAAGGGCCGTTCGCCGGCCAGCAATGCCGCCCAGCATTTGTCCCAGCCGGTGGTTGTAAACATCGATGTTCGCGATTACTTCCCGTGCGTGTCACACAAGCGCGTCCACCATATGTTTCGACACGAGTTCAGTTTCGGGCGCGACGTCTCATTTCTTCTCGCCCGGCTGACAACATTCGACGGTCAGTTGCCTCAGGGGGCACCCACGAGCACTGCTATAGCTAATCATCTCCTGACGCAAGCGGTGGACGAACAGCTAATGAAGCAGGCTAGTAAATACGGTGTCCGGTATACCCGTTTTGTTGATGACATCACGTTATCAGGTAAGGCCCCTCAGCGGTTGATAAATGAGGCTGGCAAATTGCTATCCCGTCGGGGGTTGAGAATATGGAGGAGTGGTGCGCGATCGGCCTCAGGGCGGTTGAAGCTTCAAATCAAGCGTGGAAACGAGGCGCAGCAAGTAACAGGCCTCAATGTCAACAGCCCGAGAGGGCCAACGGTAAACAAGGCTTACCGCGACCGAGTGCGGGCAGCAATTCATCAGCTTGGTTCGCTTGACATTGGAGAGCGTGCGACGGCTGTACGTTCGATTAAAGGTCGGATTGCATACGTTCGTCAGTTTAACCGTGGTGTAGCCGCCCGTTTGTCGCGGTCGTTGGATACCTCGCAATGTCGTAAAATATAACAATCGGCAAACGCCGCCGAATAAATTCTCTACACTTTGAAGATTCACCGCAATCGTTGTGAACCTTAAGTCCCTTTTCGATCCAACTATCCCTCTTCAGGACGCCGTCAACCAGCTGCTACGGCCGCTTACCGGGCCTTTTAAAGCAACGACCACGCACATAGTAGGCAACAGTGGGCACACAACAGGAGTATTTTCAAGTGTCGTTTACAACGGTTGCGATGAATCTGGAGCCGTTCCTGTGGATAACGTAGCCGCCGTTATCGATTGCTACGACTTGCTAACCACTGAGGCATTGGAGGCTGCATATCAACGTATCAAGACGGTTAAATCTCTCCGGAAAACAGATCGCCCCGAGACTTCCGGGAGCGAAACCAAAATGACAACTGGGATAATCGTTGCCAGAAATTCCGATCTAACACTGGAACAGATTTCTTCTGATATGGGCCGCATGAATAGCTTAGTGCCATCTCACTTTTGGCCTGACGCGATTGCAGTGTTGTCGCTAGGAGTCGTCAACTATTCCATGCACGTGCCCGCCTCTGAGAAAAGCGGTGACTTTTTTCTTCCGGCAGAGGCAGATACCGCACTTTCACCTTCACCTTCCGTGTGGGTAAAGAAAGTCATCAGGCCGGTCGGTGAACTGGCGTTCAATAAGGTCGCCAGCCTCATCGTAGCCAGAGTCGCAATCTTCCTACCTGAGGCCCAAGTTCCGGATTACCGTGAACTGATTAAAGATATTCCGCCTCATGCCGCAGCGACACAAACATACCAGTTCAACCTTGTAAGCACCCTCGTGGAGATGACAAGAGAGCAGGCTATCGCGACGCAGTTTCCACAGGACTTGTTTAACATTATAAGCGGCAACGAGAAACTTGGCTCCGTGCAGTATCAGAGCTGGCAGGACGGTGGGGTTTTCATCGTACGCGGCGCGTTCCCGATAGACCTGTTTCTAGTCTTTCTAAATGAAGTAATTCCTGGATTGTCAGCGGAACATCTCCAATATTTTCGTGGTGCAGATGTACAAGTTTCATACGTATTGCCTGTAAGTCAGCAGCAGTTTTTTCAAACTCTGTCGACCTTCGAGCGCCGTTCTTCGAATATGTCTATCCAGAGAGAGACACCTGAGATTCTCGTGCAAAAGGTTGCAGACGAAGGAACGAACTCACCGTTCGTTGCGAGGTTGGTGTTCGGTGTAATGGTAATCAGAGACGCAGTCTATGACAATAAAGTAGGCAGAGACCGTTTTGACGATCTCTACGATCCGGTTTTGTCTGGTCTTAGAGACATCCGAGAGGCAAGCCAGAACATTGGCAAGGAATGGGAACAACACCGGGCCAAGGTAGATTCGGGAGAAATCGCAAGTACACATGGTAGTACGATTCGTATAAGCGAACACATCGATCGCTCACTGCGCCGTGATCTGGAAAGCTTCCTGAATACGGCTGTTCGCACGATCAAGCGTTCCCTTCAGGTTCTGGCCGAAGACCTGGGGGTGAACATCGGTTTTCTTTTCCAAAAAGAATCACCCTTCAAGGCTGGAGTCACCAAGATACGAGCATCCGATCCTGTCCTGGCCAACTACCTGCTTGCTACCCGTGATTGGTCTGAACCGTTAGTGCTGATGAGGAACAACCTCGAGCACGGCACGATCTCATCACCAAAAGTCACCTACAGTCGTGACAGCTTCCGGGTAACGGCCGAGGAACCAAGGTTCGAGGGACAGCCGATTACTGAATTCACGGATGAGGTACTAGTCCGCATCTGTTGTTTTGTCGAGGAGATCACTGTTTTCTGTCTTAGCAAGAAACTTCCAGGGGGTTTTGAGGTCACGGAAGAGCCCGTTGCCGAGCGT
Source organism: uncultured Gammaproteobacteria bacterium (assembly GCA_947258975.1). GTDB lineage: Bacteria > Pseudomonadota > Gammaproteobacteria > Arenicellales > JAANXG01 > CALZGZ01. The sequence continues at coordinate 1,605 of CAMYKK010000070.1, read as the reverse complement.
GACCCGGCTATTCCCGAGAGATTTCACGTAACGGTAATGCCGGGAGGACGGCAACCTTGGGTATTGGCGGCGCACACCAGAAAATTCACCGAAGCCTAAGTGCCATAGCTGACGCTATTCGGCAATTCCACTACTAGGAGTATTTTGTTTGAGAAGTCGTGGTGACCCTCAATAGTCGGTCATATGAGTGAACAGTTGAGGATTTATGCTTCACTGCAATACCAGCCTGGGTCCTTAACACGTGTCGGCTTTTAATGCAGAAATGGCAGCTCCGAGTATGTTGCACGCATTCGATTGAATGGGACGACTGGTTGAGTTTGGATTTTGCAACGTCGCAGCGATGTCCGGTGTGCACTTCATTGCGGTCGACCATAATGTTGGAGCATGATATTACAACTACCTTGAAGCGTACTTCCTGTAGTGGTCCACTGATTCTTTTGACGCGAAATTAATGAACGGACGCCAAATGCCTATCCGACATTTATCCGACATCAGTGCTGCATTGTTATGCTCTGTACTGCAAAATGAGGCAACGAGCGCCGTATTCAGGCGTTTAAAAACAATGACTTACAATCACGTTCCTGGCTACGAACCAGGCGGTCGGGAGTTCGAATCTCTCCGGGCGCGCCATTTTTCAATGAGTTACAGCTGCATTGAGCAAGTAGCTGTCCAATAGATCCCCATTTGTCCAATAGAATTAGTTGTATAAATCGTGACTTCAGCTTACAGACTGGAAATTCAGGTTCGACTCGAGCTTGCAAAACATCCGTATCTCTAAGGCCGGAGACCGGACATTCAACAAGGCGAACCGCACTTCCGCTCAATACTTGTTGACTGACTTTCGCAGGATCGGGACGAACTGGCGCTTACTCCTGCCATACGCGCCTCGGCAGCCGCATAGTCCGCTACTGAGTTTAGTGCAGTCATTGCGAACGGTTGCGCTACTCGTTTATCAAGCAAAACCTTCGCTCGTTACTTTCCGATTCAATAAACGGTCCCACTTTCTCTATTAGCGTAATCTGTTGAAGCAACGCAACTTGAGGAAAGGCAAGTTGCGAACACCGTATAGGCGTCGACAGGATATCAACGCCCGCGATGGCGCTTGCGGTAGTGGCGCGGCGATTCTCCCGTCCACGACCGGAATGCACGGGTAAAGCTGGTCGGGTTGGTGAATCCGAGCGACGCGGCAATATCCGCAATGGATATATCCGTATGGACCAGTTCTTCGGCGGCACGGCGCTTCTTCAGTTCGGTGACCTCAATGGAGAACGTGGTGCCGCTCGCCTTGAGTTTGCGTTGCAGTGACTGGCGGCTCAGTCCGGTCAAATGCGCTGTGTAGTCGACATTCAAGTCGGCTTGATGAAGATGCGGCAGCAATGTCTGGCAGAGTGCGTCCAGGAACTCCACGGGAAGTTGGCTCCGGTGCGTGCCCTTTAACGCGAACGGTACCAGCGCGCGCCGATCCAGCGGTTGCAGCAGCCAATCGCTCGGAAAACGCGCAATCATCCCCATCCTGTCGCCGCCGACGATGTGGACGCCCAGGTATCGCTCGGGGAGCGCACTGGGGTCGCAAACCTTAAGACGGACGTCCTCGGCCTTCCAGTT
>CAMYKK010000069.1 GCA_947258975.1 uncultured Gammaproteobacteria bacterium | reverse complement strand
ACTTGCTGAGGAAAATGACCCGCTCGCGCTGCTAGATTTGTCAGCGAGGTATTATTCCACGGAAGGATACGCATATCCGGTAAAGAGAATAAAATCTGATGAAAGAAAAAGCGAAGAACTAGCAGTTAAGGCGAAGAACCGTCTGGTCGAACTCGCAAATGCCGGGGATGGGGAAGCAATGCGAATGTTGGCGAGTACGTATTTGGGCCATTGGCACCCGGTACTTGACAAATCAATTGAAGAAGCCGAGAGATGGCTGCTGCGGGCCTATGACGCAAACTGCTTTTTTGCAGCAAACGATCTCGCCACTTTCTATCAGGGGAGTGACATCGAGAAAGCGAAATTCTATTACCAAGAGGCTGAGCGCCATGGTTGCAGAGTTATTCAGAATGATGACCTTGAAACATAATAGGCCTTTGGAGGATCGACGGCCTCATTCGCTGGGCAGCGTCACGACGAACGGCCGCTCTCTGAATCTCGACTGGCCGGAATTGGCCGATCAGAGACCTACACCGCATATTTTAGGGGAATTTTTCGCGCGTCACTGCGGACGCCAGTCAGTAGTGACGCGCTCCGGAGAACGATGTGCCGCGTGAAGCGCCATGCGCTTTTGCGGGGCGCAGAGACCGCGAAAATTTAGTGACGGAGTAATGATACGGAATTGTGGATGCCTGTTGCGGAGGCGACATCGTCAAAATCGGATGAACCGTATGGCTATTGTTCGTTACGTTTGAAAGGATTAAATTCAGCCCATCATCTCAGACGCTATATGTCGACGGAGATGATACGAAAGATTGTCCAGCCGCTCGATGACCGGCGGCGCTCTATCAAGAGAGCAAATCGATCATCACAAAGCCCTCATACTGGCTGAAAGGGGGCCTAGAGTTCAAAAGAACTCGCGCCGGATTTCCTCCATTAAGTTGTTGTGGCCTGGTGCCCTTCAGCATTTTCTCCCATTAAGTGGAGTGGTATTGCGCGGATTGAGCTGCGCTCATGCACTTCACCTGTCGAGATCCGACTTCGAGCGGACGTGCCCGCTCGGGTCGGGAGACATTTAGATTCTCGATCGACGTTTGATCTCGAATCAGATGGTTTGGCAGACCGATCCGCCTGCGCACCCGGCAAGCTGTATTTCTTATGGGATCGCTTGCCGTCGCCTGATTAGGCGTCGTCGGGGGCTACGTGACCGACGTTAAACATCCGCTTACCTCGCTGTTTGAGGGGGCTGCGGCGCCCGCCAGGTCGTCGTTGACCGCGGAGACACACTCACCGTCAATGACACGTAGGCAGAAGGTCCGCCGAATTCGGCGGAGAGAATGAACGAATAATCGGAGGGAATAGTATGACTCCGTTGCAACGGGATATTCGCAAGGTGTTGATGGCGAACCGGGACCGATCGCGTCCCACCCAGTATCAACGAAAAATGATGGCGTTTCGATTTGCCGAGGCCCGATTTCAGGGGAGCATAGGGGTATCAATCTACAAAGCGATCGAAAGGTGTATCGAGGCCATGTCTCACCGCTATGCACCCCCCTGTAGGGCCTTAGAGCGGGCAAAACGGACCGGGCCAAGAATGACGATGTTAATGCCTGACGTCAATCAATCCCCAGCTTTTTAAGTAATCACCATGACGGCCGTACTTCTGTGGAACACTGACGAAGCGGCCTGGCAACTGGGCGGCGTGTCGGCGCGTACGGTGCATCGGATGCTCGCCAGCGGCGAGCTGCCGAAGGTCAAGGTGCGGGGTGCGGTGCGGATTCCGGCGCAGGCGGTGCGGAATTGGGTGGCACACCAGATCGACGTGGCGGATAATCGATGCCGCGTGGGATCTGGCGTGCGTGAAAAGGAGGTAAACGTATGCCGTACAAACGCAAAGATAGCCGCTTCTGGTGGGTGGACCTCACCGACGCTAGCGGCAAAAGAGTTAGAAGATCTACTGGAACAACCAAGCGCAAAGAAGCGAAGGCATTAGAAGCCAAGTGGAGCCTCGAAACTCATCAGCAACAGCGATGGGGCGTGCAACCGGCACGAACCTTCGATGAATTGATGGTGAATTATCTTCGGGAAACACAAATGGAAAAACGTTCTGCCGAACGGGATCGTTATTCGACCAAGCAACTTCGTAGAGCATTCACGACGATTAGCCTGGATGAGATCGGACCCACGGAGATCGCGGAGTATAAGCGGATGCGAAAGCGGGATGGCGTCAAGCAATGCACCGTGGCGAAGGAGCTGCGGCTATTGTCTTCTGCTATCAATCGTGCGCGAAGAGAGTGGGGATGGGATGTCCCCAATGCGGTGCAGGGCAGATGCCCGCCAGAGTCGCCAGGAAGGATTCGATGGATCACGGAGAAAGAAGCATTGAAACTGATCGCGGCGGCCCGTTCGAAGCGAGCACCGTGGCTGATGGATTTCATTGAATTGGGCCTGAGTACAGGAATGCGTTCTGGAGAGATGCTCAAATTGACGTGGGATCGTGTCGATTTAAGTCAGCGGCTGATCTATCTGTCACCGGAAGACCAGAAGAACGCGACGCACGGCGCGGTTCCAATCAATGACACGGCGCGTGCCGCGCTGCTGAGGCGGTTTCACTATAGACAGTCACATTGTCCGACGTCACCGTGGGTGCTTTGTGGACGCAATGGACAAAACCTCAAATCGGTTAGCAACTCTTTTGCAGGCGCGTGTAGTAGGGCGGGGATTTCGGATTTTACGCCACATGATCTTCGTCATACCTGTGCGAGTTGGCTCGTGCAAACCGGAGCGCCGCTACGTACCGTTGCCGAGTTGCTTAGGCACAAGGACATTCGCACGACGATGCGTTACGCACATCTTTCACCCGAGGATACTCGCGACGCGGTCGAGGCGATCAATTTGTCACGATTTTGTCACGGTCGCAACAAGCGGGAAGTGAACAGTGACGATAAGTCGTTGATTCAAATGGTGGGCGATGCGGGTTTCGAACCTGCGACCTCTGCCGTGTGAAGGCAGCGCTCTCCCACTGAGCTAATCGCCCGCGAAGGGGGGTACAAGTTTACGTGGGTAGCAAGATCGAGGTCAAACCGCTCCCTTGACCGGGATATCGCCAGCACGTAAAGTACCGCACCCGATTTTCGGGTTATAAAACGGCCGGTTGCGTGGGTTTTTGCCGCGGTCCCGGCGTTTGTTAGTGAGACCGATTGCAGGGGCCATAGCTCAGCTGGGAGAGCGCTACAATGGCATTGTAGAGGTCGGCGGTTCGATCCCGCCTGGCTCCACCAAAAATTTCTACGTCCCCATCGTCTAGACGGCCTAGGACACCGGCCTTTCACGCCGGCAACAGGGGTTCGAATCCCCTTGGGGACGCCACCTCATTTCGTCAATCAAATTGAGCTCAATACGGCTTTGGCACGTTTGGGTGACGGATCCACGGATGCGGGTGGAAAATCGTTACAAATGAGACGTGTTCTCATCTGCGCCTGCCCGGCGGCATGCTAACGCCATTGCCTCCAGCCACGCCGCCACCGGTCAAAGCGATTTTGTCGTCGCTTATTCAGTCAATCGCGGCAAACACCGGCGAAACACGCGTCTTCTTCTGCGGCACTCACGGCAATCCCACGACATCCTTGGCGGGATACCGCCCGGTCAACGGATGACCGTGTTTTCCAGGTAATCGCTGCCAGCGCAACACCCGGCGTACTGCGGCTAAGCTAGCCAAGTCCGAAGCGAAAAAAGCCGTTGCGGCGGGTTACGTCGTGGATTCTAGACGCCGTGCCGATCGTTCTCGGAGCTTGCTACGGCGATACGACTCAACCCGCGGTCAATCTCCTGGGAATTCAACCTCGTGCCGACAACGCCCGCGACCGCTGCCGCGATGCGCATTTTCGGTTCCATACCGCCAATCAACGGTACTTCTGTTGACTATACTTCAATACATCAGCGTATGAACGAGCGTAAGTGCTTGGTGCTATTAATAAAAAAAATATGGATCGTGCCGATTCTGGCCGTGTTAGTTGCCGGTTGCGCGGTCACTAGCGATCCCATATCGCAGTCCGAGCGCAATCGTCGCATTTCGATGGATCTCGACCGCTTGTTTGCGGATCAGGAACCGGTACGGGGCGGCATCACTGTTTATGAAGCGATCGCCCGCGCCATCAAGTACAACCTCGACCATCGCGTCAATATCTTGAAACGCGCGGTGGCATTGCGGCAGCTTGATATGACGGAAATGTCTCTACTGCCGCAGCTCGCGGCGTCGGCGGGATACACGGATAGAAGTAACGATGCCGGCGCCAGCAGTCAGTCGCTGTTGACCGGCACGCAGAGTCTGGAGTCGTCTACGTCGCAAGAGCGACAGCGCACGCTGTCGGATTTAACCATCGCCTGGAACGTGCTCGATTTCGGCGTCAGCTATGTGAACGCACAGCAGCGCCAGGATGAGATTTACATTGCCGAGGAGCAGAGAAGAAAAACGATACAGAACATCACACAGGATGTGATCGACGCCTACTGGCGTGCCTGGAACGCCCAGCGGCTGCTGCCGGAAATGGATACGCTCATCGAGTTGACTGATAAAACGATCGGTCAATCCCGTGCTTTGATTGAAAAGGGGGTACAGGACAAGAAGCAAGCTCTGAACTATCAGCGCAACTTGCTGGAGACGCGTTCCCGGTTGTGGAAGATGAGAGAGCGTATGGCGCTGGCGAAGATCGTGCTCTCCAGGCTGATGAATCTTCACCCGGGAACCGATTACGCCTTGGCCATGTCCGGGAATTTGAAAAGCCCCGCGTCGTTTACAACGAAGACGGGGATTTTGGAACGCAGGGCGCTCGCCGACCGCCCGGATCTGCGTGAAGAAGACTATCGACTACGCATCAACCAGCGCGACGTCACCAAGGCGATGCTGCGTATGTTTCCCGGCATAGAAATCAACGCCGGCACGTATTACGACAGTAACAAATTCCTATTTAATAACGACTGGAGCGATCTCAGCCTGAGAATATCTTGGAACTTGTTCAATGTATTCGGAGGGTTCGCGGAGAAAAAGTTTCACGAAACCCGGGTCGAGCTGGCTAATGCCCGTCGTATGGCATTGTCCATGGCTGTCTTGGTTCAAGTGAGGTTGGCGGTGCAAAGGTACGAATTGGCGCGGCAGACTTACAGAGCGACTGCGGAACTCGCCGATGTCGATGAGTTGTTGTTCAAAATGGAACACGCAAAGGGTCAAACTCAAACCAAATTTGATGTCATTCGGGCGCAGGCAGTCGCATTGTCGACGAAAATGCGCAAGTACCTTGCTTATGCTGAGACGCAAAAAGCCTTGGCCCGTGTTTTCAACTCCATCGGCGCAGATCCGCTGCCGGAAACGCTTTTTTCGCAGGAGCTTGATCCCTTGAGCGCGGCAATCGAGAAACATTGGAATCGGCTGCTACGCGCGCACCTCAACACTGCGCTATCCGAGGACAAACCCCCCACAACTATCTCGCAGTCGGCAGCAGCGGGACGGTCGGTGGTCAACACGCCTTCGGGCACTGATGCTGACGCAGTTACTCGCGATCGGAAGGGCGAACCGGAAGCAAAAGCTCTTTGGCGATATCGCCGATCGCAAAATCCGGACGACAGCGCCAGTGGGGCCGGTTCCATCTAGAAGTTTAAAGCAAATGTCGCCAGCCAAGACTTGCATGTTTGATCAAAGCGCGCTCGCCACGGCGATGCGGGCCATGGGAAACAATGGTTTCATGGCTGCGATATTGGCTACGTGCCTGTGCCTGCCATGGCACTCGGCAGAGGCGCAACGCAACGTGACCGCAGCTGACGCCGCAACGGTTTCTAACGCGGAAATTGCACTCGGTCCGGTTGCGGACAACGAAGACATTCGAGCTCTTTTGACTGCTCGCCGCCAAGCCGAGCTGTCGAGTCTGGTATCAGCACGAATCAAGCGCATCCAATTCAAAGAGGGCGAAAGCTTCAATGAAGGCGACGTGCTGATATCTTTTGAATGTGCGGTTCTAAAAGCTCGTTTGCTTTCGCAGCTGGCGAAATTAAAACAATACAAACTCACGCTCGCCGCAAATAAAGAGCTGCGCAAGGATGGCGCGGTCAGCAGGCTGGCACTGGAACTGTCGAAGGCCAAGGTCGAGGAGGGCAGCGCCGAGGCTGCACTCGCCCGGGCACAACTGAACAAATGCACAATTCGCGCGCCGTACGCGGGACGAGTTGAAGCAGTCATGGTGAACGAATACGAAAACGTAAACGCTGGCGATCCGCTCATTACTATCCTGGATGATGGAAAATTGGAGATGGTTCTTCACTTGCCCTCCAAATGGATGTCATCGGTTTCGAAAGGAAAAAGATTCGCGGTCACGATCGACGAGACCGGCAAGAAATACGCCGCGGCCATCGTGCGGATAAATCCAAAGATCGACCCGACAAGCCGCACGTTCAACGTCATTGCGGAAATCGTGGGAAGACAAACAGACCTGCGCGCGGGAATGAGCGGCAACGCGGAGTTCAAACCAGTCCCATGACGACGCAAGCAGCCAGGTCTGTATTGACGGCGGAAAAATCGAATGTCGGTGATTCAGATTCGCTATCCGCAACCCTCATTCAACTGGAGCGGGAAGCGCGGGACGCAGAGTCCGCCGACCACCTGAGTTTCATTGCGGTCAACGAAACCCATAGACTCATTCCATACTTTCAGTGCCTGCTTTGGCGGTTTTCATCGGCCGGTAAAGTGAAAATCAAACTGATCTCCGGAGTCTCCAATATCGATCCAAATGCGCCGGCGGTGCAATCGCTGAGCCGCATCGTCAAAGCGCTGGCTGATGACGACCGCGCAACCCGGCTGAGAGTGGTCACACCCGAGGAAGTCCCTGAAAAATTGAGACCGGATTGGGATGAGTGGCTGCCGGACCACGGGTTGTGGTGCCCTTTCATCGATCGCAACAAGGAGCATTTTGCCGGCATGTTGATTACGCGAGAGACCGCTTTTAGCTCGAACGATATCGATATGATACAGCCGTTGATTGAGGCCTATGCGCATGCGTGGCGTGCAGTAGAGAGAAACAAGCGGCAGGCGCGCTCTGTCGTGATCAGATTCCTCAAAAAGCGCTCGGTTCGACTCTTAGGTCTGTTGCTCTTGGCCGTAACGCTGACACTGCCGGTGAGGGAGTCTGCTTTGGCCCCCTCAGAGGTTATTCCCTATGAACCCCTGACCGTGTCTTCGCCACTGCGTGGCGTGGTGAGGGAGTTTCATGTGCGTCCCAACGAAGCGGTGCAAGCGGGGCAACTGTTGTTTTCGTTGGACGACACGGAAATTAAGAGTCAATACGAGATCGCCGAGAAAAGCCTGGAGGTCACGCGCGCGGACTACCTCCGGGCCCGCCAAAAATCGTTCAGCGATCAGAAGAGCAAGTCGGAATTAGAGCTATTCAAAGCGCGCGTCGAGGAGAAACTTCTGGAGAGAGATTACGCACGTGCTTTACTCGAGCGTACCCACGTACGCGCAGAGAGAGATGGCATTGTCGTGTTTGCAGACGCGAACGACTGGATTGGCCGTCCAATCGAGATCGGGCAGAAGCTGATGACACTGGCCGATCCCGAAAAGGTCGAGCTGCAAATCTGGCTCGCGGTGGAGGACGGTATCAATCTGGCGCCTGGGTCGGAAGTGTGGATGTTCCTGAATACGGATCCCACTGCGCCCTTAGAAGCGAGGATTCGCCAATCCAGTTATGAACCGGAGCAGAACCAGGCGGGAGTGCTGGCATTTCGGTTGAAAGCGGAGATGCTGCCGGGAACGCCGAGACCGAGAATCGGGCTGAAGGGCACGGCGAAGATATACGGCGACAAAGTGAGCCTGTTTTACTACCTGTTGCGGCGGCCATTGGCGTCGCTTCGCCAGACCGTCGGTTTTTAGTACACGGAGCTCAGCTGATCATGGCTGATTGCATGGCGCTTCATCATTCAGGCCGGGTCGGGGCAGTCCCACCCGCATGCCCATCTGTGCCCCCTCTCAGGCCGGACCTGGACCTTTATCCCGGGGCGCGCGACAAGACCTGTCAACCGACCTGGATACTTCACGATCCGGTACGAAACAAGTTTTTCAGTTTGGGTTGGTTGGAATTCGAACTGCTCAAACGTTGGTCCAGCCAAGATCCGCAATCAATCGTGGAACGCGTGAACCGGGAAACCACGCTTGACGCATCGATCGAAGACATTGTCACGCTTAACAGTTTCCTTTCGGGCAATCAGTTGACCCGGGTTGAGGATCAAACGGGGGCATCCGCGCTGCACCGGAGTTCTCTGTCGGGAAAATCCAAGTTCTTGACTTTAATTCTGCACCGGTACTTGTTTTTCTTTATCCCATTGGTGCATCCCGATCGTTTCCTTTCGAGAACCCTTCCACTGGTGAGACCACTTTTCTCCGCCGGGTTTCGCAAACTGCTGGTGGGTGTCACCTTATTGGGCCTGTATCTTGCGATGCGTCAGTGGACGACATTTATACATACATTCGAACAATTCTTTTCGTTTGAAGGGTTGCTTTACTTTGTGCTTGCATTAACTGCTTCCAAATGCATGCATGAATTCGGTCACGCCTATACGGCAAAGTTGTATGGTCTACACGTGCCGACGATGGGCGTCGCCTTCCTGGTGATGTGGCCTTTTCTGTATACGGACACAACCGAGTCGTGGAAACTCGCCTCGCGCCGCGAACGCATGGCCATCGGTATTGCCGGCATGTTCGCGGAGCTGTGTCTTGCGGCCTTTGCCACCCTGCTTTGGAGCTTCTTAACCGACGGGACATTTCGCAACGCGGTGTTCTTTCTGGCGACCGCATCCTGGGTGATGACTTTGGCCATCAATATCAATCCATTCATGCGCTGGGACGGATATTATTTGCTGTCGGACTTACTCGGCGTGCAAAACATGCAGACGCGGGCATTTGCCGTGGCACGATGGCGTCTGCGCGAATGGTTGTTCGGATTCGGCAATCCTCCACCGGACATCTTCAGCAAACGCATGCGGCGGACTTTGACTGCTTACTCATACGCCACGTGGTTGTATCGTCTAATCCTGTTCCTGGGAATCGCATTGCTGGTCTACCACTTCTTTTTCAAGGCCCTGGGCATAGTGCTCATGACGGTCGAACTGTTGTGGTTTATCGGCCGGCCCATCTATTCGGAATTCAAGGAGTGGCGTCAGCGGAGAACCTCGTTCTCCTGGAACCGAAATACCGTCGGAACGGTGACAGTGACGGCAACACTGCTGATGCTGCTCGTGATTCCGTGGGATCATTACATTACCGCGCCGGCGGTGTTGCAACCGGAACAGCACAAGACCTTTTATGCACCGGTCCCGGCACGTTTGCAGCAAGCCCACGTATCGCTGAACCAGGTGGTTGCTACGGGCCAGTTGTTGTTCGATTTGCGTTCACCGGAACTGGAGTTTGAAGTCGCGAAAGCAGGCAATCAGATTCGCCTCTACCAAACAAAGCTGGCGAGACAAGGTTCCACCGATCTTCTGGAACGACGCGAGTTGGTGCAACAGGAGCTACGCAAGGCACTGGTCGTGTATCGGGGTTCCGTTGAGCAAATGAGTCAGCTGCAAATCAAAGCCCCATTCGCAGGAGAACTGGTGATGATTGCGGACAGCCTGACCCCGGGTCGCTGGGTTTCCAACACGCTGCCGCTTGCCACCCTGGTTGACAAGCGCTCGCTCGGCGTTCAGGTATATGTCACCGAAGACCAGTTGTACCGGGTTCAGAGCGATGCCCCCGCGGAATTTTTTCCAGAAAACCCGCGTCTGAAATCTCTGCGCGTGCGGGTTGCCGAGATTGATCGCGCCAGCACGACCTCCCTGACCGAGCCGGTGCTGGCATCGCGCTACGGTGGGCCCGTGCGCGTCCGGGAGACCAGCTCTGAGGCACTGGTGCCCCGCGGGGCCTTGTATCGCGTGCGGATGACCATCCTGGACCCCCAGGCGGCGCCAAGCGATTCGATCCTGCGTGGCGTGGTCAAGATCAAGGGCGAGTCGGAAAGCTGGTTGCAGCGGATCTGGCGCCGGATCGGCGCGGTGCTTATCCGTGAGTCCGGCTTTTGACCCTGTATCTGCCATCGGGACTGCGCGGTCGCCGGTCTTTACGCCCCGCGCCGAAAGGCCGGTATTCCTGAAGTTACACCTTCGCTTGTGGAAATACACTGCAATTCGCGTGCCGGCGGCGCTTGAATGTGATCTGGATCAAGCGCGAAGCCGGTGAAATACCCGCAGTTTGTCTAAACTTTTTATAAGGATTCCGAATTCGTTCGGCATCGAATAAACGCGGTGGTTGCTGCTGCGTCGCGAATTTTGCGGGGGGTTGTCTTTCGGTATACGGCGATCGTGGAGCAATCGCTGAACCCTGATGCGTTGTGGGTACGATTCCTGTGGGGGGGTCGTCATCAAAACCAAAGTCAAACTCGCTGCCTTAGACGGCCGTCGCGGTCCAGCCCGCGCTCGCCGCAATCGCTCGGCGGGTATGCGGCGGCCGAGTCTATTGATGGCTTTGGAGCCGCGGATCATGTTCGATGGCGCGGGTATGGCCACGGCCGCCGATGTCGTGGTGGAAGCCGCTCCCGTCGAGACGCCCAACCAGATTCCCACGTCCCCCGTCGCGCAACCGGCGCCCGCCGATTCGGCCGACACCCCTCGCGACCCGGTCGTCTCCCAGTCCGAATCACGGCCGGCGGACCCTGCTACGGTTGATGTGTCCACGGCTGCGGGGAGCGAGCCCCAGGACGTAGCGCAAGCCGAGGGCCTCGCTGCACAATCATCAAAGGACGTCACTGAGGGCTACGGCGCTCAATACGGCGACGGTAATAGCGCCGAGCGCAGCGACCCGGCCGTGGATTCAACCACCGACTCGGACTTTGATGCCGATGCGGCTTCACATGGCCCGTCAGAACCGGTCGATTCTGCCAACGTTGAACCGCATCCGGAATCGCTCGTGGACACAGCGCATGGCAACATGGCGTCCGCGGAGCCGCAGGCGGACACTGAAGCGCTGGTTGCCGAAGTCGCTGATACCCTCGCCGAAGTCGATGCCGTTTTGACTGAGATATCCGGTTCCGGTCGCATCCAGGAACCTGCCGATGTTCCGCTAAGCGAAGTCAATAGCGGCGGCAGCCGCACAAACAGCACGGAACCGGGAGTCGATCCCGACCATGATCCAATTCCGGTAACCGAAGAGCAACCGCAGGCCCCAACGCCCACTATGCCGGTGGACACCGGTGTTCGTCAGATCGTATTCATCAACGATAACGTAACCGACCACGAGTTGCTGTTACAGAAACTGATGAACGATCTGGAACAGAGCTTGACGGGCGGGGGCACCCGCGGAGAAGCCGATGAATCCGACCCGGACGGCGGCGCAAATATCGAAACGACATCGACGGATAATCGTGACCCGGCAACACCGCCCGCGCCGGTACTCAACGACAGGAACACCGACCTCAGCGAAGACGCCGACCCCTCCCCGGCGTTGAATGCGATCGATGTTGCCTCGCCCCTGCAAGATGTTCAAGTTTATGTGCTGGACAGCCAACGCGACGGCATTGAGCAGATTAACGAAACACTTCGCGGTTACCAAAATCTCGAAGCCGTACACCTGGTGTCCCACGGCTATGCGGGCGCCGTGCAGTTGGGCAACACATGGTTACGTTCAGAGGACCTGGACACCCATACGGCTTCGATCTCGGGCTGGCGCAGTGCCCTCGGTGACAATGCTGATCTGCTCATGTACGGGTGCAACATCGCGGCCACCGAGGACGGGATCATGCTTGCCCAGAAGCTCGGTGCGCTCACCGGTGCCGACGTTGCGGTCAGCACCAACGACACCGGACACGCGCTACACGGCGGCGACTGGCGTTTGGAATATCAGGCGGGGCCGATTGAGTCGTCCGCAATCTTCGGCACCAATGTGCAACACTACTGGTCCGGCTTGTTGGCGACAACCACCCTGGACGACGGCGCCGGATTGATTGACCGCAATGTGTGGGGTGGCGGTTACCGCTTTGGAGTGGACTCCTTTACCCTGCAGGCAGACGCCGGTACCGATACCTTGACCGCCCTCACCGTGACTTTTACCGGGACCGATGTAAACGATGTGCGGTCAAACGGCGTCAAAATCTGGCTCGATGGAGGCGCCGCCGCCGACCAATGGGACAGCGCCGACACCCTGATCGGCACCGCATCTTTCAGTGGCGGCACCGCCACTTTTACCGGATTGAGCGAACCCATCACGACGTCAGCGACCCAGTACCTCGTCACCTACGATATCAGTGATACCGCCACCGCCGGCAACACCCTGCAGGGCGCCGTAACCGCGGCGACCGTCGGCAATGCGCTCGTCAACAACGACAGCGCCGACGCCACCTTGACGGTGATCCCCGACATGGTCCATGAGACCGCGGTGTACAAGGCCGTGTTGTCCCCCGGCATCCTCGAGGATCTCTACCTCAAACAGACCAGCTCCCCGACCACGGATGTCTTGAGTGCGATCAGTCTGGGAAGCTATTACGCGACGACCCCCGGCTCCCTGCTCCTGGCCTGGGATCCCGATGCGACGGTTACCACGGTGGTGGACAACAGCGTGGTGACGCAGGTGCAGCAATCCGGGCAGCTCATGCATACGTCGGGCGTCTCCTACGGGACGGTAACCACCGACGTCAGCTTCTACGAGGACCGTCTGCTCGTCGATATGGAAATGACTCTGACCAGCGACCCCGGTAATCGGTGGATGTTCATGACCTATGCGGCGTGGGAGGACGCCGTGATGGACGAAGTGTATCAGCGTACCACCAGCAACAGCGGTTCCTACACGCCGGTTAATCCGAACCCGGCCTCCAATTCGGGTAATGTGGCCACGCCGATCAGTTATCAGGGTCTTTTCGAACTTGGCGCCACCGATGGTCTCGTCAGCGCCACCGTCCAGAATATCAATAACTTCGCGACCGGGGAGCTCAGCGGTAGCGACGACGATAGCGGGACCATGGACCTTAGATTTCAAAAGTTCAACCCGGCCATCGGCACCGCCTACCGGGCGACGGTGATGTACAGCTTCGACACCACGAGCTCCGGGTTCGATACCGTGGTCACTGAACAGCACCAGGACGATTTTCTCACGCCGTCGACCTTTGATTTCGGCATCGCTGGCGGTGACGGTGCGCCTACGGGTGACGCCTATGCTGAACAGCGCGGCGCCTATACCATCGACGACAACGATCCCGACGACCATGTGCAATTCGAATTCCAGCCCGGTGCCGTGACTCCGCGGATCACACCGGTATTTGAGATCAACAATTGGGATAGTGCCGCACCCGTCACCATAGAGGTCGACGGGGTGAAGAAATACATCGATACCGACTTCAATGCCGCAGTGGACGGTACGACGCTGTACTTGCAGTATCTCGACAACGTCTCCGCCAACGCCACGTTCGAGATCGGATCCGATGAAATCGCGGGAACGGTGTTCACCAATGAAGGCGTCACCAACATTGGAGCGGGGTCGACCGTCCGCTTGCTGGTGAACGGCAAAGATGCCGGAACCACAGTGACCGACGCTTCGGGAAGCTACAGCTTCAGAGCCACCCTCGCCGCCGCCGATCGCGTGTTGGTTTATGTCGATGGTGATGACGGCAGCGCCGACGACGGCACGACAGTCAGCGTCGTAGACGGAAACGGACTCGCCAACCTGGATATATACACCAACCACCTCATCATCCGTCATGACAACGGCGGCGCCCTGAGTAACGTCGATCTCAGCAGCGCCGTCGGCGCCCACGTTGACACCGAAATCAATTACACCGTCGACGGCAGCGATAACCTGACTGCGACCAACAGCACCGAACTCTACGTCGAGAGCGGCCATACGTACACACCCGGCGCCAATGTCACCACCCAGGGCGCGGGGGGCAATATAGAGATCAACGGTACGCTAAATGGGGGCACCGACACACTGACCGTCAGCGGCCATTGGGATACCTCCAGCGGCACGTTCAACTACGGCACCAGCACCGTGGTGATGACGGGCGCAGGCAACGACATCACGACTTCGGCCGGAAATCAGTTCAGCAACCTGACCATTGATCCTGGTGCGGTCACAACCGCCCAGAGCACTTTCGGCTTGTTCGTTGGCGGACAACTCACCATCTCCGGCACCTTTAATATTGCGGCCGGCCAAACGGTATGGAATCAAAACGACTTGATTCTCAACGACGGTGCCACGCTCGGCGGTGCCGGCCAATACTCCCAGTTGCGTAGAGCCGATTCGGTGGGTGACACCTTCGGGACCGGTATCACGATTTCCGTTGGCACCTATTTTTACGATGCTCTGTTCGGCGTGGATCCGGCGCCGGGTAAAACGGTCACCGGCGCGACCTACGGCGGTGACGTCATTATTCGCGGCTCCGGCAATTATTTTGATCAATATATGTATCTCACCGGCGGTGATCTCAATGTGGCCGGGACATTGCACGTGATGGATGGTTGGTCTCCGACAACCCGAGTCATTTTTGATAACTCTGTCGAAAATCACAACATCACCGCCGGGACTCTTATCGTCGGTAACAGCGCCAAACAGACGACTTACGCCAGGTTTATCGCCGGTTCAGGCGCGATTGACATCAACGGTGATGTGACCATAGACCCCAGTAATGCCGGTGGTACCAATGAAATCGACGCCGGTTCGGCCACCTGGACGGTTGCCGGCAACTGGACCAACAACGATACCTTCGCTGCCGGAACATCGTCGGTCGTCTTCGACGGGACGAGCGATCAAACCGTGGTCTCCGGCGGCAGCAGCTTCAACAACCTTACGGTCGACAACACCGGCGCCGCCGGCAGCGACGACGTCATCGTTGCCGACGCCCTGGATGTGAACGGCACGCTCACCGTCAGCGACGGCGATCTGGATATCGGCACCAACAACCCCGGCGTCAACACCGCCGGTGATGTCATCATCGGCGCCAACGGCAGCACCGATGTCACCGGCCGCACCGCCGTCTGGACCTTCGACGGCGCGACCACGCTTAGTGACAACTCAGCCGGCGGGCCACAGGATTTGCAGGATGTCATCGTCAACGGCAGCCGCCTGACGCTGGGTAGTTCCACCCAAGTCGAAACCTTGACGGTAACCAGCGGCTTGCTGGATCTGGGCAATGGTGCTTACACATTGGAAATAGACGGCACCGGCACGCCGTTTGGCAACAGCGGCAGCTTTGATGCCGGCAACTCCACGGTGAAATACACCGGCAGCGGCGGGGTGACGGATATCGCCGCGCTTGCATACAACAACCTGGAACTGGCGCCCACCGCCGCAGCGACTTACGAGCTCACCGGAAATCTTACCGGCGCCCATGCCATGACCGGTGACCTTACAGTCGGCGCCAATGCCACGCTCGATGCGACCGCCGCGAACGCCTATAACGTCAGCACCAACAATGCCGCGATCGACGGAACCTACGATGCGCAGTCATCGACAATTACCGTCGCGGGGAACTGGGATTCTTCCGCCGGCACCTTCAATTTCGGTACCAGCACCCTGGAGATGACCGGGACTGCCAAGACTCTAAAGCCGGCGGGGGGCTGGCAAACCCGGCTGTACAATCTGACCATAGCTGATGGCGCGGACATCAGCCACACCGGCGGTGTATTCGATATCGCCAATGACATTACCCTCGCGGACAACGCGACACTGCTGCTGAATACCCACACGTTTCACTCCTTTTCGAGTGGAACCGGAGATCTGAACATCGGCACCGGGGCCACTTTAGATATCAAATACAAGTTTTACCATTGCACCAGCGATACCAGCAGTCATATTTCCACCAACGGGACTATCACCAGCACCAACGGAACCGGCGTATTCTTCTTTGGAGCGGCGGCGGGAAGCACGGCGGCACCCGTGACCGCGCGGGACTATGATATCGATGTCGCCGTGACCGGTGACTCGGGTGCCGTGTCTGTGCTGGGCGGCGGGGCCAGCCTGAACCTCGGCAACCACGATCTCTATCTGTGGGACAAGGGTCAGCTGTTTGGCTACTACGGGATTTTGGATAACCCGTCCAATGTCACAATCGTTTCCAGCGGCACTCTGGAGATCGCCGATCAGTGGGATAGCGCCACCTTTACCGGCAAATTGATCGCAAGATCCGGGACCTATCAGTTTGGCGACGTGATCCTGCGCAAGGGCGCTGAGTTGGATGCCGCGACCGGTGGCGGAAGTTCGTCCTGGACGGTCTCGGGTGACTTCACCATGAACCCGGGATCCAGCTTGAACGCCGGTGCCTCCATCTGGAATTTGGCCGGTGATTGGACCAGAAACGGGGGTGCATTCAGCGCCGGTACGTCAACCATTGTCCTGGACGGGGGCGATCAGGCGGTTTCCGGTTCGAACAGCTTCTACAATCTGACCAAGGTGGAAACCACGGATGACGCCGCCGACACCACCTTGACCTTCGACAACAGCGCCACCCAGACGGTCACCGGCACGTTGACCCTGGACGGCCTGGACGGCGACGACCGCATCAACCTGGTCTCCGACAGCCCGGGCAATGCGTGGCGCCT
>CAMYKK010000068.1 GCA_947258975.1 uncultured Gammaproteobacteria bacterium | reverse complement strand
GCCACCAACGCCGGCACGTCCTCGGCAATGAACCCCAAATACTCTTCATCGGGCTCGACCTTGTACCGGAACCGCACCGGGGTCAGCCCTGCGAGCGTCTGCCTCGCTTCATCGCTCGCCAATGCGGCAATGTCGTGCTTCGCCGCACGGCTCGAACTGTTCTGCCACACTCCACCGGTGGTCAATACCGCACCATTGGCATGCACAATGGCGTCTCCGCCAGGATTCGTGGTGGCACCGCCCAACAACACCTGCTTGCCGCGAAACGTCACGTTCTGCCCGAACGCCCCGTTGTCGTTGTTCCAGATCTGAAAGTCCGACGTGCGCGTCGCATCGGACGCATTGTCGAACTTACCGATCAGGCGGCCCGCCGTACGCGCCTGCAGGCTGGTGCGCATG
The DNA here is from genome assembly GCA_947258975.1 of uncultured Gammaproteobacteria bacterium. GTDB lineage: Bacteria > Pseudomonadota > Gammaproteobacteria > Arenicellales > JAANXG01 > CALZGZ01. Next base: position 16,737 of record CAMYKK010000068.1, on the reverse strand, counting down.
CGAAATTCAAAACCCGCCTGATTGGCGGAACTCGCGCCCTTGGTGTTCTCAAAACGCACCAACGCCAGGCCCTTGTCCTGGCTGAACGACGAAATATAGGTGTCGGCCGTCGGCGCAATCACGTCCAGCTTGGCGTTGGGGTTGGCATTGTTTATCCCGACATTGCCGCTGGGAGCAATAACCATGCTTTCCTGCGCCACCACCGCGCCTGATGCCAACGGTCCCGCCAGCAGTATCGTGCTCACTGAAAACATCAAATGTGCTGTCACGCGTTTCATCAATCAATCCTCTGTATAAGTTGCTCTATCATCGCTAGAATTTAGTAACCGCTTTTCCTACAACGGACAAGGGTTCGCTGAATCGGTTGTGAATGCACCGCTCGACTCGATACTAAATCCAATCCAGGCTCGACGCCAATCAGCGGTGAGATGACCTCCAGGCCGCCCGTCGCGGTCACGGCGCATGTCCTCCTTCCCGGTGACCGAACCGGGTGTAGCGTACCGTTGGTCGTCACTGACCGCCGCGTCGGCATCGAGGCCACCCCGGCCCACAAATTACTGGCGGACAACTTTTTTGACAACACCGGGACGTGTTCCGAAGAATCCACATCAATATTGAAACCTAACGTATTGAAACCGAGAGCGTCGTCGTATTCGTCCGCCAAGCCGGTGTTCTCCGCATCGGTTAATACGACGCATTTTCCTTTTGTTTTTTTCAGTCCGGTGTTGTGTAATTCGTCTTAAGCGCTTCCCTTGGGCTCCGTCTTCAGTCTGATCTACCAGTTTCTTGGGATTCTGTTTAAGTTTATTTTAAAAATCAAACACAATCCAACGCCAGACGGTGCGCACGTAATAGATCGCATTGAAGTCGTACCCCACTGCTGGCAATAGCTCCCCACGTCCCAGCCTTCAAGAAGAACAAAGATGTGTAACCGGGTTGAAGATCGCGATAAGGTTACTTGCGCCATTGTCTTGGCGGCCTCGGCTTCCTATTCATTGACTGTGATGCCATGCTCCCATCCCCGCATACGAAGAGTACTTTAAATATGCTTCAATTCATGCGTTCGACCGGATATAGAATAATAGTTGGCGCACCTTCTCGTCGTTTCCTGCTCGGCATCCCGCTAATAACGAGCCTGAGCCTGGTTGTAATCCCTACCCCGATGGCGGCGACCCCCGGTTTACCATTTACCGAAGATTTCAGCGCCGACAATCTTAAGGACGAGGGATTCACGACGCTCAACTGGGACACGGACGAGGAAGTACTGGTGCTGGCGGCCTGGAAGCGGAGCTTCGGCGTTTTGCACACATCGTTGTCGACGGTCAGCGAGATCGGCACGGATGTTCGGGATACCCAGGGAATCGCTCTTGGCGACGTAGACGGTGACGGAGACATCGACGTGGTTACCGCGGATGATTTCTCGACTCCGGTCACCAACAGACTGTATTTGAACAACGGCACAGACGATCCGTTCAGTGGCGTGGGCGCCGGCAGCGATATCGGCACCGACGCAGACGATTCGACTTCCATCGCGCTCGGCGACGTGGACGGCGACGGTGATCTTGACGTGGTGGTCGGTAACGCAGGTCAGACCAACAAGCTCTACAAGAACAACGGTACGTCGACACCGTTCAGTGGCGTTACGGCGGGCACCGACATCGGAGCCCAGACCAATGATACGCGGGCGATCGCTCTGCACGACCTGAATGCAGACGGCAGGCTCGATGTCGTGGTGGGCAATGCAGGTCAGACCAACAAGCACTACCTGAACAACGGCACCGGTACACCGTATTCCGGGGTCGCCGGTACCGACATTGGCACCGGCACCGGCAGCACGACGGCGCTTGCCGTGGCTGACATTGACGGTGACGGAGACATCGACGTTGTGGCCGGTAACGGCGGAAGCGGCGAGCAGAACCGGTGGTACCCGGGTAACGGGCCCTGCACCGCACCGTGCGATCCGTTCAGCGGCGTGGCCAATGGCAGCCCTATCGGAACCAGTGGTTACATAACCAATGCGGTCGCCGTCGGCGATGTGGACGGGGACGGTGATCTCGATGTCGTCGATGGAACCAACTTTCTGAGTGCGATCAAGTTGTTTCTGAATGACGGCACCTCGACCCCGTTCAGCGGCGCCACCACCGGTGACAGCATTGGCACCGATGCTGACAATGCGCGTGACGTCGCGCTGGTCGATGTGGACGGTGACGGCGACCTCGACGTCGTGGCGGGCAATGACAGTGGACAAGCGGACAAGGTGTACCTGAACGACGGAACGGTCGCAGCGTTTACGGCGCTTGGCAGCGGCACCGCGATTACCGCGACCGCGGACGCAGTCTTTGCCGTTGGATTTGCAGACATGGACGGTGACGGTGACCTTGACTACGTAGCGGGCAACAGCATCGGCGCGGGAAGCCTGAAGAACAAGCTGTACCTCAACAACGGGACGCCCAGCCCGTTCAACGGCATCGCCGGCGGCAACGCGATCGGGAACACCAACGACGGCAGCAATGCGGTGGCCGCCGGGGATGTTGACAAGGACGGAGATCTCGATGTGGTGGTCGGCAACGGAGCGGGCGGAAGCCAGGTGCCGCGGCTGTACCTCAACAACGGCTGCTCACCCGCGCCCTGCGACCCGTTCGCCAGCGTCGGTGCCGGTATTGGACTGGGCAGTCCGGGTTCAGCGGACAACGCCGCGGTCGCGCTGGCGGACATCAATGCTGACGGTCTGCTCGACATCGTGATCGGTAATAACAATTCTTCCGGCGGGATCACCAACGTCCTGTGGCTGAACGATGGCAACTCGCCGCCATTCAGCACGACCACGCCGACCGCGATTGGCACCGATACGGACCTGACATTCGACATCGAGGTCGCGGACATGGATGGTGACGGGGACCTCGATGTGGTTGCGGGCAATCTCGGGGCGACCAACAAACTCGCCGCCAACAATGGCCCGTGCGCGGCGCCTTGCGATCCCTTCAGCAGTGTCTCCGGCCAACCTGTCGGCTCATTGGACACGGACAACACGGTCGATATCGCCATTGGAGATATCAACGCCGACGGGCACCCGGACGTTGTCGCCGGCAACAATGTCCAGGCCAACAAGTTCTATATCAATGATGGGACCTCGACGCCGTTCAGCGCGGTAACGGCTGGTACGTCGATTGGTAGCGAAACCGACAACACCACCGGTATCGGTCTGGCAGATATGGACCGGGACGGGGACCTGGACGTGGTCGTCGGTAACAGCCTTGCCGCCAATAAACTCTATCTCAACGATGGATCGCCGTTCAGTGCGTCTACCCCGGCGCTTTCATTCGGTGCGGGTGACAACTCAGACGACACCAGCTCCATCGCGCTTGGCGATGTGAATGCGGATGGCAGCGTGGACGTGATTGCCGCCAATAACGGACAGACCAACAAGCTGTATCCCAGCAACGGCACAGGGTCGCCGTTTAGCGGACTCAGCAATGGGATCGCCATCGGGACCGATACCGCGGGCACGAAACAGGCCATCCTCACCGATATCGACCGCGATGGCGGCATGGATGTGGTGAGCGTGGACAGCGCCAACAACCGCACCTACCTGAGCGGCGGTGCGGTCGCCGGTATTGCGAATCCGTTCCGTGGCTATCTGACCGGCAGCGCCATCGGCAGCGGCGACACGGTGAACACGTTAGGTCTCGAGGTGGCCGACATGGATGGCGATGGCGACCTGGACGTGGTGGCGGGCGACGACGGCCCCAACCGGTTGTATCTCAACAACGGCACCCGGGAGCCGTTCAGCGGCATCGTCAACGGCACGGTCATCGGCACCGGCGACACCGACAACACCGTGGACATCGCGCTCGGAGACGTCGACCGCGATGGCGACATCGATGTGGTGGCCGGCAACGGTACCAGTACTGCCAACAAGCTCTATCTGAACAACGGCACCTCGACACCTTTTAGCGGTCTCGTCAGCGGGACCCTGATCGGCACCGCGGATGCCCACACAACCGCCGGCATCGTCCTCGGCGACGTCGACCGTGACGGCGACCTGGACGTGGTGGCCGGCAATGGTCTTTTTACCGGTGTGGCGGCCAACAGGTTGTATCTCAACAACGGTTGCACCGCGCCCTGCGATCCCTTCAGCGGAATCACGAACGGCACCGTCATCGGGACGTCGAACAACATAAACCGAACTTTCGGGATCGCACTGGCCGATATCGACGCCGATGGCGACCTGGATCTCGTCTCCGGGAACAGTCGTCTTGGGCTCTTCGACTCGGCAATCAACAGATTGTTTCTAAACAATGGTACCGGAACTCCCTATAACGTCGCTGGTGTAGCTATCAGCACCGACACGGACACAACCGGGGCCATTGGCGTGGCGGATATGGACAGCGACGGCGATCTCGACGTGGTTGCGGCGAACGTCAACCAGACTAATAAGCTGTACCTGAACAACGGGACAGCGAATCCGTTCAACGGCGTCACGACAGGCACGAATATCGGCACCGACACCGATCAGAGCAGCGGCCTGGCATTAGCGGACATCGACCGGGACGGAGACGTCGACGTCATCGCCGGTAACACCGATGTTTTTGGTCCTGCGGACACCACCAACAAGCTGTACCTGAACGACGGTACGGCAACGCCGTTCAGCGGGGTGACCGCCGGCAGCCCGATAGGCATCCTCGACTCCGACGACACGGGGCGGTTCACGATCGCCGATATCGACGGGGACGGCGACCTGGACGTGCTCGCGGGGAACTTGGGCCAGGCCAATCGCCTGTATGCTTTAGTACCCTACGATCTCAGCGTCAACCGGGCGGGCTCGATACGGGTCGACACGGCAACGTCGAACATCGCCGGTATCCGATTGACCACCACTCAGACCACGCCCAACAACACGGCCTTCGACTACTACCTGAGCAACAACGGCGGGACGAATTGGTTTCATGTGCGGCCCGGGGTTGATTTCGCGTTCCCGACCGCGGGCATGGACCTGCGCTGGCGCGCTCATACGGCGTCCTACTCTCCCATTGTGACGCCCACTCTGGACACCCTGATGCTGTCGCTGGTCGTCGCGGACATCGACATGGATGGGATGCCGGATCAGTGGGAGGATGACAACGGCCTGGACAAGAACAATCCGGACGACGCCGCCACCGACAAGGACGGGGACGGGCTGACGAATCTGGAGGAGTTTCAAGGTGGCAGGGATCCGCAGGATCCCGATGAGGACGCCGATGATATCGTGGATGGCCTGGATCGGGACCCGGATTCCAATGCCAACAATCTTTGCCTTGGATTGGTAGACATCAACGGCGATGTCGCGTTCCTGCAGGTCGTGACCACGCAAAAAACCTGTGCGGCCCGCAACTCCATCAGCATAGGATCGCCGGCCGAAGTCCAGGCTCCCAACGGCGATCTGCGGTTGATCGCGCCCACGGTAAAGGTCCCGTCGGGGAACTTATTCAAGGTCAACAACGATGCCGGGCTGGAGATCCTCTCGCTGGATCCGACGGAAACCAACCCGACGGAGCCACCGCCCCCTTAGCCCGCATATTGCACCAGTATCCGGGAAGTTGGCGCACCCTAAAACTGGCGTAGGTGTAATGCGTGTCGGTGGACCGGATGAGGGGGCATGCTACCGTAAAATCTATAAGGGCTGCGTCGTTCGCGACGATCTACTGAAGGACGTCACTTAGAGTAGACGAGGCGTTGAATTTTATAGGCGCCGCCGGATTCTTGGATCCAGGCTGTGAGCCCGTCTTCAAGGATCTGGCGGCGCCGGCTGGGGTAGTCGAGTGACGCGCGATAGCGGGCTTCGACCAGAAACGAGTTGTTTTCTCTGGCTTTGATCTTGTCGATAAAGAACGACAGCTCGCGGGAGTTGGTTCTGTCAAATATCTTCTCATATGTCTCTTTGATACGTGCTTTGCCGATGTCGCCACCGTCGATGCCATCTTCGACAAACAAATCAGAGAGGTCTTGGGCGTCGCCCTGCCGATACGAGTAGGAAAATTGACCGAATAGGGTATCGATCGCCGTGTTCGGGTCAACAGTATTCGTATTCTGGGTCTGCGTCTCGTTTTTGCCGAGTGTTGGGTTGACGATACCCGCGGCGCCGGACCCGTTCGCAGGTCCTGTTTTTGCAGCCGTGGCCGTGTGGTCAATGGCTGCGGTATCCGCGCCGGATTTTCCAGTGCCATTGGTTACAGGACTCTCTATATGTTGTTGGACAGCCTGTCGTGCCGGATTAGCTGCGGGAATTTCTTGTGCTGCAACAGGCGGTATCGATACTTTTTCCGACGATACACTCGCTAATTCCCGGGTTATGTCGTCGAGACCGGTAATCTTCAAATCGAACTGTGCCGGATACAGCACTTGTTCATGCATTACTGATTCAGGAGTAATCTCCTCACTTTGCGATGTGCTCTGCGTTACCTCGGCCAGCGCACCCGCCGCCGGTTTTTCTTCAAGTGCCGCAGCGGAGGCTGCCCCGGAGTCCAGCGGCTCCGTGAAGTCGTTTATCTCCGGCAACACATCGGTCACCGCCCGCGCTACGTTCTGCGGTTCCTCTTCGCGCTGCGCGGTTGAGGTGTCTAGTGCCGGTTTTGTCGTGTGCGCCACCAGCGCGTCGCTGGGACCTTGCCGCGGGGGTGGCGCGCTGATCACTTCGCTAATGATGGACTGCTGTGGTATGGCGCGGGATGCCTCATGTGGTGCGCTGCGGTACGCCTCGAGCGTATCGATGGTGACATTGCGCGAGTAAATATAAAAAAGCAGGCCGGCGGACACCAAGATCGCGGCGGCAAAGAATCGAAACCGGAATTGTTGACCGCGACCGAGGGATTGACGAACCCGGCCCATAGTGCCGGATCCGTATTCGTTTTGCGGGTAGTGTGCATAGGTTTGTCTGGGTGCGCCGTTGCCAACATCGGCAACGGATTCCGCAGCGACTCTTTCCGATTTGAGCGCAGCATAGGCGTGGTTGAGCCGTTCGGCGCGGTCAGTCCACCAAGCCAAGTTGTCCTGCTGGTGATCGGGATGAAACACCTTGAGCAAGCGATAGTAGCGGTCCCTGACCACGGCTTGCCTGGTACCGGGCGTGAGCCCCAGAATCGAATAAGAAGAGTTGGTGGGCGCGAACAGATATTGATCGAGCAGTTGCGTGAACTGACTACGGAGTTGGTTTTGGTCGATACCGAGCTGGGTAAACTCGGGGTCGAGTTTGTTTTCGGCATCCGAACCGGCCAGCCAGCGTAATAGATCATCCAGATACTCATCGATTAACGGCGTAATGGCGCCGTTGTTTATCTGGACGCTGAGCAGGCGGATCTCGTCGGAATGCGCTGCCTTATTCATGTTTGCTCGTGGTGGGTGGGAGCGGCGTCAAGGTGATGGCATCGAACCATACCTTACCGGCGATAATGCGGTCCAATGCGTCGGTTTTTTGGCGGCGCACGCGGAGTTGCAGAAACTCGGCATCAAATGGAATGGTGACGTCCAAGGAGAACGGCTCCCAGCGCCAGGACTTGGTCTTGGCGGGGGTGCGTACGCGGCTCTTGCCCGCGCCCGGGGAAAAAGCCTCGATGAACACGCCGGAGCGGGTGGTGATGTTGTCGCCGCGCCAGTAGCCGTTGACGCGATAGGTTCGCCCCGGTGTCACCGGGATGATCTGGCTTGTATGGTGAAAGTGGACATTGTCGGTACCGAGAAATTGGACGCCAAGACTGCAGTCGCCGTGGTAATTCACCGTGCAGTCGCGATCCACTTTCACGCCGGCGGTTTTGACCGCACGCCAGCCGAATCCACCGCCGGTCAAGGGGCGCTCGAAACTCGGGTTGTAGACCTCGTCCCTAGCCGGATTGCCGGTGAACGACCGCCATGCGGCCTCGGCCTGCTCGCGGTGACCGCCCGCAGTCAAAAGCGCGAGATACGGCAGGGCGGGTTTAGGATCTTGTTTGATCGTTTCGGGGGCCGATTCCCACGCCGCGTGTGCCAGAGGGGCATCCTTAAGATGGATAGCGCTAGCCAGGATGGGTTTGATGACGCGTATCGCGCTTTGGCCGGTGGTCAGCGCCTGTAGCAACAACGCGGGATCGGATTGTAATTTTCTCGCCATCGTCAGGACCTGGTGGGCCCTCCCGGGGTGTGTCGAAAGATACGTGCCCAGGGTGTTCAGCGCGCGGTCGTTATGGCCCATGGTGATCTGCGCCATCGCAGTGCGCCACAGCAACCGGCCGCGGGTTGGCCACAGCTTACCTGCAACGGCAAGGTAGCGTTCGGATTCCTTGTCGTTGCCCTCGCGAGTCATGAGCTGCGCGAGATCCACCCAAGTTGGGGCATAAAGCGGGCGTCGCGCGATGCTGGTTTCGAGGTGGCGCTGGATAGTATCCGGTTGGTATGGGCCGGTTGCCAACATTCGCCGCGCCATCATCCGCGGCGCGATGGGGTCCCACGCCGGTATCGCGTGCTGAGCGGGAAGGGCGCGCCGGGTTTCTATGTCCGTCACGAACCGCTCTACCCGCCACGGTTCGAAGGCAACAACTAGCAGCAGCGCCGCGAACGTAAACAGAAAAAGGGCAGCGATCACGCGCCGCAACCGGCGGCGTTGCACCGACGGATTACGGCCGGAAACGGCTGTCAACGGCTGGCGGTTGCCGCCAGCTCTTCATCAGTTTCGGACGAGGTATCGCCCTGGTATTGATAATAGCTGTCGACGTAGTAGCGGTACTGACCGCGCGTCATCTCGACCATGTTCAAAACCGCGCCGATTATGGGCGCGCGCACCGCACGCAGGCGCTTAACGGACTCTTTGAGCGCGTCCTTGCTTGCCAGGCCCGCAGCGGCGACGAGGATGACACCTTTGACTTTCGTACTGAGTACGATTGCATCCGCCAGGCCCAGGGTCGGCGGGCTGTCGAGAATCACGTATTCGAACCGCTCATCCGCCTGTTTCAGGAAGTTGTCCATGTTCAACGAACTGAGCAACTCGGTAGGATTGGGCGGTGAGGTGCCGGACGCCATGATAAACAGGTTTTGTACGTCCGTGCGGTACATCGGATTCTGATGCACGCCCACCAGCCAGTCGGACAAACCTGGACTCGTCGGGACACCGAAGATCTTGTGCAGGCGTGGTTTTCTGAGGTCGCCATCTATCAGCAGCACCTTGGAGCCGTTTTGAGACAAGACAATCGCCAGGTTGGTGGCGAAGGTGGTCTTACCCTCGGAGGGTGTGGCGCTGGTGATTAGGATGCTTTTGGGCGCACCTTGGGGCGACGAGAACATCAAGCTCGTGCGTACCGAACGGAACGCCTCGGAGATCTCGTGCTCTCTATGTAGTTCCGAGACCAGGTCGAGCTTCAGGTTGGCGGCTGTCACTTTGCCGTTGGTCTTCGGCAGTAATCCAAGGTTGACGATGTGGACCGCCCGCTCCAACTCGTCCGGTGTACGCACCGTATTGTCGAGATAGGCGAGCAGAAAAGCGAGGCCGATTCCGCCCATCAGGCTCAATATCCCCGCGACCCCCAGGTTCAGCAGCAGCTTTGGGCTGTGCGCCCTGATCGGCACCAGAGCCGGGTCGATGACGGATATGTTATTGGTCTCCATGCCGGCGACCACGCCCACTTCCTTCATGCGTTCCAGCAGGGCGCTGTAAAGTTCTTTGTTGGTCTCCCACTCGCGTTTCAAGATGTTGTATTGCACCGCGCGGTCCTGGAGGTTCAAAAGCTCTTCTTTTTGCGCCTGCACCGCGCGTTCGAGCAGCCTTTCACGGTTCAACAAATGTTCGTAGTTGTTCCGCAGGCTGGCAACCATCCGCCCAATTTCCTGGTCCAGGCTTGACTTGATCCGGTCGCGTTGAGACCTCAATTGCTGCAGCTTGGGATAGGCTTCTTTATAGATCTTCGCCTGCCGCGAGTACTCGCCGCTCAGCCGCGTGTATTCCTCTTTCAGTCTCTTGATCAGTTCCTCGTCCAATATCGCTGGTAGTGCGTTGATGTCGCCTTTCTTGGCCTGCCGGAAGAGGGACTCAGCGTTGATGCGCAGGCTTTGAACTTGGGTCAAGGATTTGCTCAACTCCTCGAGCCGCGTAGTCATGATGTTGCCCTTATCCTCTACGTCGATAATGCGGCGTTTTCTGGCAAATTCATTCAATTCCTTTTCCGAGCTCTCGAGCTTTCCCTGTATGTTGCGGATTTCCTTCTCCAGAAAGGTCTTGGCGCCGGAGGTGGAGTCAAAGCGTCGTTCGTCGTGGAGCCGCAGGTACTCGCGGGCTACCGCATTGGTGACATCGGCGGCCAACGTCGGGCTGAAGCTCTTGAAAGACACCTTGAATAGGTTCGAGTTACGCAAGGGCTCGACGGATAAGCGCTTAGTGAAGCGCTCTAATCGCCCTCTCTCCGCAATGCGTTGTACATATTCTTCAGTGGCCTGCTCGGAGGTGGAAAACAGCGAACGCAGTTGCCGCGCGCCATTCATGATCCCGCGCTGTTCCAACTCGCCGTTCATCTCCGGATGCTCTTCGATCCCGAGGTTTGCGATCGTGGCGGCGGCGACCGATTCGCTTCTGAGGATGTTCGCCTGGGTCTGCGCAAACTCACGGGGCTGGTATTCCATCTGCTCGAGGTTCTGGAACTTGACGATGTTGCGGGCATTGGGAACGATCTCCAGCAGCGTGGTCGCTTGATACACGGGATGCATCAGCAGGGTGCCGATCGTTGTGACCGTGAGTACGAACGCCATGAACACCAGGATCGTCCAGCGGTATTTGACCAGGATGCTCCACAGTTCGCGCAGGTTGATCTCGTCGTCCGCGGGGTACTCAACCGTGTAGGGATCGTAGGGCTGTAGCGCGCGCGACTGGTTCTGGCCTGGTAACGCCGGTAGGTGCGTGATATTGCTCTCGTTAGGGGGCTGGTTGCTCATATATTATATTGTTGCGCGGGTTGCCGATTGGCGCGAATCACTACAAACCGTAACCGAAGGAGAATATACCCGACATGCCACGCCAAAACCCGTATACACCTTTCTTGAAGGCGTTTGACCGCACCACGACGATATCTCCGTTGGTGAGGGTCAGGTCCTCCACCTTGTTGTCGCGCACCGCTTTTAGATCGATCTCCAGTACCTGGTTGTCTTTTGCGTCAGGACGCAACACCTGGATGGAGCCTTCTTTGGCGTCGAAATTCGTGCCGCCCGCCATGGCTATGGCCTTGAGCACGTCGATCTCGCCCTGCATGGGGTAGGCGCCGGGTTTATGCACCGCACCTTCTACGAACACCACCCCGGCCTTGGGCACGTAGATGCTGTCGCCGCCATGCAGGATCATGTGGAGCAACGGTCCTGTATTTTCCAGGACTTGTTTGATATCGACCATCAATCGTTGCGGCTCGATATTACCGGTCTCCGGATTCTTGCTCGATGTTTGAATGTACATGCGGTAGCCGGCCTTCTCGTTGAGCCCGCCGGACATTGATAACAGCTCCAGCACGCTGCGCGGACGCTGTACGACGTGCACCGCCGGTTCATTCACCGCACCCATGACGGTAATCTTCTGCGAGTGATACTCTGCAACGAACACCCCGACCTGGGGGTCGTGTAAGTACTTGTCGCCAAGCCGCTGGGCCAACATCTGCTCGATTTCCGCCGAAGTTTTTTGCGCGACCTCGAGTTCACCCAACAGCGGCACGATGATCGTGCCGCGTCCGTTGACTCGCTCGGTGAGATTGAGTTCCTCGACTTGAAACACCGCAATTTCCAGCACGTCCCCCGGCCCGATGCGATATTCACTGGTCGCCGCCAAGGTGTCGGCGCTCTGGCGGCTGGCGGCGACCGCGAGTTCCATGTTCAACAGTTCGGTTTCTTCTTGCCTTTGGGTGCTTTCGCGCTGTGCCGTGGAGGCGGGGGGCGCGGACGCACAACCGCCGAGGATCGCGACCGTCAACAGGCCGGCTACGGTTGTGACGATGCGGTGCTTGGGGCCGCGCACTGTCGCTACCGATCGCCGCACGGGCGCGGCGCGGCGGCGGTGAGTCTTGGCGTGATCAGGGTCCATGGAAACCAGCTATTACTGCACAGCTCTTTTTCGAATGTCGTACCCTCGGAAGATTAGGGCGTATAGACAAAAACCAGCGGTATTATGCTGCCGCCGGCGTCGAAGCCATCTCAACCGCGTGCTTTCTAATTTCCGCCTCTGAATACCGACCCTTCACCGCTCGAGTCAAGTCCAACTGCAGCGAGGACAGTCGCTGTGATGAGAAAGGCAGCCGTGGGATCAAACCCTCCTCCGGTTGAGCCGCCACCAATTGCGACGCGCCGGAATCCGCCATCGGATTGCGCCGTGCTGTACATCTCGCCGGCGGCTATAGTCTGGAACTGTCCCGAAGCCTTACTGGTGACGTTCACACGGCCGCTTTTGACGAATATCATCGGTTGCCCATCTTCATTGATAGACACCGCGACATCGATCGCTGACTCGCCGGACGCCGCCTTGATGAGATTGGTTTCAAACGGTTTGACGGTGATATCCGCAACGCGGATCAAGAAGTCTGCGTTATGCCGGAAACCAATGCGCACGCCACCGGCTTCGACATCGATCTGGTACGCGCCTTGGTCGCTTATCACCGCCGCGGTGGTGTCGGGGGCGAAAAGTGCGAATCCATCATCAAGGCTCAATAGCGCAGAGCCCTTACTCGAGGTGACCACGCGGTCGCCGCTGAAATACGCGTACTCGGTGTTTTCCAATGAGAGTTTTGCGCCGTCGGAGTGGATGGTCGCGGCGTTCTTGATCTGCAGCGGCCCCAGAATCAGGGAGTCGGCCGGTGTCAGTCCGGAAAATCCGGCGACACAAGCGGTGACAATGGCAATGATTCTACTTTTGATTGCGTTGCGGTGTACCATTCCTGCGTCCTCGAGTTTCTGATTAATCTGATGCCGTGTTTACGACAGTAATGTTCAATATCAGAGTAGTTGACTAGTATGATTAAGTATACACGAGCATGGGCGTATCGACCACGTTCAAGCTTGCCAAATACGGCATATGTTATCAATAGCTTGAGCGAATTGTCTCAGCAAACACATAAGGCTGAACGGTAGTTTAAGGCTGATAACGTGCGCTCTTTGCGAGTGAAACAGGCATGATTGACTGTCACAACCATACCTTGCCGGGAATAGACGACGGCGCCCACGACATGGAGATGGCCATGGAGATGGCGCAATGTGCGGTCAAGGACGGCATCGACACCATCGTATGCACACCGCATCATTTGAACGGGGTTTTTTCCAATGATCGACAGGCGGTGTTGGAGCATGTCGACGCGCTGCGCACGGCGCTCGCCGAGGCCGGCATTCCGCTCGCGGTGTTGCCGGGATCCGAGTTGCACTTGGTGCCACCGTTACCTGCCCGCATCCTCGAGGGTGATGCGCTCACGTACGCCGACCATGGACGCGCGGCGTTGGTGGAGTTGCCCAAGCATATCGTGCCGATCGGCACCGAAACCATACTCGAACAATTGTTGTACCAGAAGATCACGCCGGTGATCGCGCACCCGGAGCGCAATTCCGAGCTGATCCGTCAACCGGATCGCTTGGCCGAGTGGGTAGGCTGGGGATGCAAAGCGCAGCTCACGGCACAAAGCTGTAGCGGCGCGTTCGGCAAACAGATACAAGCCCAGTGCCAAAGATGGTGCCGGGAGGGGATGGTGCATCTCATTGCGTCGGATGCACACCGTCCACATGGGCGTGCGCCCATTCTCACCGCAGGAATCGCCATACTTTGCGAGTGGCTGACCGAACAGGCGGTCGAGATCTTGAGCATCACCAATCCACGCAAGCTGACCGCGGGCGAGCCGCTGTTGTCTATCGAACCGGCGCCGGTCAAACGCAAGTCGATTCGGGATCTGTTTAGATAGAGAGCGAAGGCCGGAGGTCCGGGATCGTGGAGCGGTGAAACAATGAGGGGCCGAATTGAATTCAGACTCCGTAAATTTTGCAGGCCTTGCGTTTCTTGATTATTCCTTTCCGATTCCCTACTTGCTGTGGGAGCGGCATGTTGCCGCGAGTATCGTGACAGTATTTCACTCCCATATCTATTGCCGCGCCCACCTGCCGAGCACCAATATGTGATTCCCAGCGTCGCCAGGAATCTCACCGTGTTGGAAGCTGTTGGTAATCTTGACTGGGTTGGATCCTTCGGCTTAACGCCTCAGGATGACAACAACAACATTTTCAGTTGTGGGAGCGGCTTATAGCCGCGAAGACCATGACACATGTCTGCGCATAGCGGTGGAGAGGTCACTCCCCCATCTATTGATGTCACCCCCATATCCAGCAAAGAAACACGGAGCAGACTTCATGCATGTTTAGAACATATCGCGCAAGGTGTCGGCGTCGGCGAGCGGGCGCCCCAGTGCGCTGACCGTGTTTCGCATGTGCGCAATCAGCGCGGCGTTGTCCGCCGCGACGCTATGGTTGGGTAGCAGCACATTGTTTTCGAAGCCAACGCGTACGTGTCCGCCGAGGCACGCGGCGCACACGCCGCAGGCGTGTTCCATATGCCCGAAAGCGCACACCGCCCACGGGACGGTGTTGTCGTGGCGTTCGATAAAGGGCAACAGCGCCTGCGGGGCCGAATCCGAACCGGCGCTGTATTTGCCGAGCACGAACAGCAGCCAGTGCGGTGTGCCGGGGATGACATTGCGATTCACGAGATCCTGATAGCGCGCCGCGTCCTGCTCGCAATACAGAATGTATTGCGGCACCACGTGTTCTTTCGCCAGCCAGTGAAAGAACGTCGCGGCATCTGATTCTGACTTCGTATCGGGCGCCAATTCACGCACCGCAAGTGATACCGCTTCCGGTTTGACGGCACGCACGGTGGCCATCTGTTGTGCCGGCGCGTAACGTTTGCCTGCCTCGCTGGTGATCTGGATTACCAGTTTTTCGCCGACCGCGCTGCGGACGGCGGTGATTGCGTCTCGGTAGGCGCCGGGATCGAGGGAGTGGCGCCCGTCGGCATCGCGTACGTGCAGATGTATCATCGCCGCACCCGCATCGAGACACCGCGCCGCGGTGTCGGCAATCTCCGCGGGAGTGATCGGCACGGCACGGTGGTCTTGGTGGGTCTTGTACGCACCGTTGGGGGCCACGGCAAGGATCAACGGCGCCCAGGCGTTGGTCATGCCACGGCAATTTGGGCGAAGGTATTGGCGAATGCGACCGTGAGCTTGTCTACGATTTCGGCGACATGTTGGTCGTTGATAATGAACGGCGGCGCCAACAGTACGTGGTTGCCGGTGCGTCCGTCGATGGTGCCGCCCATGGGGTAACACATCAACCCGGTGCTCATGGCCTCGCGTTTGACGATCTGATGGATCTGCAGCGCAACATGGAAGGGCGCCTTTGTGTCGCGGTCGGCGACCAGCTCCAGGCCGATGAACAGACCGCGGCCACGGATGTCGCCGACATGGGGATGGTCGCCAAATCGCGCGGTGAGCGCATTGCGCAATGCCTCGCCCTGATGCCGCACGTTGGCGAGCAGATCTTCGCGTTCGATCACCTGTTGCACCGCCAGCGCCGCGGCGCACGCGGTGGGATGACCCATGTAGGTGTGGCCATGCTGAAAGAAGCCGCTACCACCGGCAACGGTGTCGTAGATGTGCTCGCTGACCATTAGGCCGCCGATGGGTTGATAGCCCGCACCCAGGCCTTTGGCGATGGTGACCAGGTCCGGGCGGACGTCCTCCTGCTCGCACGCGAACAGCGTTCCGGTGCGGCCCATGCCGCACATCACCTCGTCGAGAACCAGCAGTACCCCATATTCATCGCAGATCTCCCGGATGCGTTGGAAATAACCCGCCACCGGCGGCACTGCGCCGGCGGTGGCGCCAA
Source organism: uncultured Gammaproteobacteria bacterium (assembly GCA_947258975.1). Taxonomy (GTDB): domain Bacteria; phylum Pseudomonadota; class Gammaproteobacteria; order Arenicellales; family JAANXG01; genus CALZGZ01. The sequence continues at coordinate 852 of CAMYKK010000068.1, read as the reverse complement.
CCACCGGTTCGGCGATAAAGGCGATGACCGACTCTGGGCCCAGCTCATTTATTTTTTGTGCGAGTTCATTGGCGACTCGCAGTCCGTAGTCCTGCTCATTTTCTTCTGGTGCCCGGTCGCGGTATGGGTAACACGGGGCGATGTGATGGGAAGGAATCAACAACGGTTCGAACGGCTCGCGGCGCCAGGCGTTGCCGCCGATTGCAAGGGCGCCGAGCGTATTACCGTGGTAACTCTGGTGGCGCGCGATGAAGTGGCGGCGCTGCGGTTCGCCGCGCTCCAGGAAATACTGGCGCGCTAGCTTCAGCGCCGCTTCCATGGCCTCCGAGCCTCCGGATACGAAGTACACCCGGTCCAAGCCGGGGCTGCGTTCGACGAGAAAGTCGGCCAGCGCTTCAGCCGGCCGGGTGGTGAAGAACGCGCTGTGCGCGTAGGGGATGTGGTCCAATTGCACCTTAATGGCGCCGATTACCGCCGGGTGGTTGTGACCGAGGCACGACACTGCGGCGCCGCCGCAGGCGTCCAGATAACGCTTGCCCTTGGTGTCGATGATATACGCCCCCTCGCCGTGGGTGGCCTCGGGCGGGATGGCTTGGGTGTGACGATAAAATATCCGGCTCACGATGACGGCTCGCGTCGTTGGCTAACGAGTAATTGTACCGCGCTTGCATAAAAATAGGGGACAGTCACCGATTTTCCCACGATGTCATTCTGAGCGTCAGCGAAGAATCCGGCCCGTAGTTGGTCGTTCCGAGCGTGAGCGAGGACTCTCACCGTGGTTGAGGATGGCAGCGTATTCAAGAGGGTAAGATCCTTCGGCTAACGCCTCAGGATGACATAAAACTAGACCGC
>CAMYKK010000067.1 GCA_947258975.1 uncultured Gammaproteobacteria bacterium | reverse complement strand
GCAAAAGCCTCCTGCGTGCTTAAGTATTTGTCAGAAAACACTATTTTCGCACAATCGAGGCTTTTGCTTTACCTGTTCATGAATAATCCGGGCTAGGAGACAAATATGGCCGGTGGACGATTAGATAACGTCGAGATCACCGGTATCGCCTGTGCGGTACCGGCATCAGTGAAAACGCTGATGGATGAACAGAAAATATTTGGCGAGAAGGAGGCCGAACGGATCGCAAGGAGCATCGGGGTGAAGCAACGCCACGTATCAACCGGGTGCATTTGCGCTTCTGATTTATGCTTTGCCGCCGCGGAGCAGCTGCTCAATGAACTCGGCTGGGAACGGGAATCGATCGACGTACTGATTTTTGTCTCCGTGACCCCCGACTACGTCGCTCCCGCAACGGCTTGCACACTCCAACATAGGCTCAAACTGGACAAGCGCTGTGCTGCTTTCGACATTACCCACGCTTGCTCGGGATTCGTCTACGGTCTGTGGACGGTCGCACACCTATTGAGCAGCGGGAACATGAATAGAGCGTTGCTGCTGGTGGGCGATACCGTAAGCCGGTTGGCGTCCCCTCGGGACCGTTCGGTTGCCACGCTTGTCGGTGATGCCGGATCTGCTACTGCTCTAGAATGGAACGAATCCGCTGAACCCCTGTTTTTCGAAATGGGCTCGGACGGCGCCGGTGCGAAGCATCTCATGGTAAAGGCCGGGGCGTTCCGTCATCCTTCGACAGAAAAAACGAGGAAGAGGATTGAAAGAGACGGTGGAAATATACGCAGCGACGAGGATCTCTACATGAATGGAGCTGAAATCTTTGCCTTTACACTCAGGGAAGTCCCCCGGCTCAACGATCGGATACTCGAGCGCGCTAGGTGGGCCCTCGAAGACGTGGACGCCTTTGTCATGCACCAGGCGAATCTGTTTCTCATCCAACACCTGGCAAACAAGATGAACATCCCCAAAGACAAGATGATTGAAGACTTGGCGAACTATGGCAACACGAGCGCCGCCTCGATCCCCATGGCGTTGACCGGGAAACTGGCCAAGCAGTTGCGAAACGGCTCTCAGCGTCTGATCCTTCTTGGCTTTGGTAGCGGTTTATCCTGGGGTGGCGTTGCGATGAGTTGCGGACCTCTGGTCATTCCTAAAATTTCGTCGATCGGCACGGATGGACTTGGGTAATAACATGGATGAATTTATCAACTTGCTGGAGATGTCCCCAAAAATTGCTGTCGAAACTTATGACTGGACCTCAAACCTTATTTTATAATGTCAGAATACTGTAAAATGCGATGGGTCGGATCCTGAGGAGCACTGAGTTCGAACATACTCACGCTCGTTCGTACCGGCCTCGTCGTAACCGTCTCAAAAGAACGAGAAGAAACGTTTAATCCAGATTGGCCGCGTAACAATATGTCGGCATCATGTGGCACTCGGGGTGCGGGCATTAGTGCGAGGACGCTGTTGTTAACATTCTGCTCGTAGCGAACCATTCATACCCTTGAATGGTCACCATAATGAGTTTGCGCCGGGCAAGCAATCGACAGAGTAAATGATATATTTGAGTATACGAGAGGAAATATTGAACGATGACTAAAGCGGATTTCTTGCGAGCCCTCGAAGACTCCTTGGAAATAGATGAGGGCACACTAGACGGCGCCCAAGTACTCGAAGACCTAGAGTGCTGGGATTCTATGTCGGCGCTTATCTACATGGCACTCGCAGATGAACAACTTCACGTGGCCGTTACGGGCGATCAGATCGTGAGTTGCAAGACAGTCAACGATCTTCTTGGCATAGTGGGCGACAAGCTCACCGGTTAATGATGATCAATCCCATGGATATGACGGGCAGGGTAACGGTAGTTACCGGGGCGTCATCAGGAATCGGACGTGCCGCCTCCTTGCTTCTTAGCCAGTTGGGAGCGCGGGTCGTTCTGGTCGGACGTAATCAAGACCGCCTTTCGCAGACACTCGCAATGTTAGAGGGATCTCAACACAGCATAGAAGTCTTCGATCTCACCAGCACGGACGATATACCCGCATGGATGAAATTAGTTGCGCAAAGAAACGGCTTAATAAGCGGCGTTGTACATTGTGCGGGAGAGCAACTTATTTTCCCGGTGAGAATGCTCAAATCCCAACAAGTAGAGGAGTTGCTGAGGATTAACGTGGTGTCCGCCATCATGCTTGCGAAGTCTTTTCGCCAACACGGCGTGAACGATTCAGGCGGAGCCATCGTCTTTGTATCTTCGGTAATGGGCGAGGTCGGAGCCCCTGGAAGGTCGGCGTATTGCGCGAGCAAGGGCGCGCTGCATTCACTCACTAAATCCCTGGCTATGGAGTTGGCTAAGGAACGCATTCGCGTGAACTGCGTCGCACCCGGAACGGTTAAAACCGAAATGTTGGACGAGGCACAGAACCTTCTTACCGATGCGCAGATCGCCGAAATCGAGAGCATGCAGCCGCTTGGCTTTGGAACCCCACGGGATATCGCTCACGCTTTGGTTTTCTTGCTCGCTGAGACAGGCCGCTGGATCACGGGGTCAGTGCTCATCGTAGATGGAGGATATACCGCCCATTGATCGGTCGAAGTTCTTCAACGGACGGAGGTGTATGTTTCGCGCCGCATCCACGTGAGTTGGAGGCCGAACTACTGGATGGTGAACCGTGCGCGTAAATAGGTCGATACTACCGCGCACAGCCACTGTCACAACGTGTTACATAATGGGACCAAGTAAGAGCCATGAATGATCGAGATAAAACACAAACTAGAACACTGCATGGCAAGTGGGATCTGCTCGAACACTTGGTGAGGGGCGGTATCCATGCTGATGAAGATCTCGCCCAGGATGCCGCCGAAGCTGAAAAGCTTCAAAGAAAACAGGAATACGAGGCTTTCAATCGAAAATTGAGTGAACTGAAATTTGGGAAGTACGCCTTTTTTCTTAATTACGGATACGTTCAAAACGACAACCCGAGCTTCGCTAAGTTTACACCGCGTGAGAGTGAGTTCGACGTCAATTCGCGCCGGCTTGTTTATGAAGTCATCGGAGACTGTCCTCTCGACGATCTGGATGTAGTGGACGTGAGCTGCGGACGTGGATCGGTTTGCATGGCGCTGCACGGGCGCTTTCATCCTAATTCCTACCTCGGCATCGACCTCTCATCGGAGGCGGTCGCCTTTTGCCGGGAGCACCACCAAATACCCAATTTCCAGTTTGAAGAAGGCGACGCGGAGTCCCTACCGCTTGCGAGCGAATCTCGTGACGTGGTGATAAATATTGAATCGTCCCATAATTACCCTCGCATTGGGGCTTTTTTTAACGAATGTTTTAGGGTGTTGCGGCCCGGGGGCTGGCTCTTATACACCGACCTTTTGGCGCCCAAGGCATTTGCGCGGCATACCCGGTTACTTCAGACGATAGGTTTTACCAAGACCCGTGACGCCGATATCACCTCTAATGTGCTGAGCTCCTGCGACGAGACTGCTGAAAGACGAATGGTAGCCTACAAGGATCCCGAGGAGCGCTCGTACATGGCCGACTTTTTGGCCGCACCCGGATCCGAAACGTATCGCGCCATGGAGCAAGGTTTGCTCTGTTACCGGCTTTTTACTTTCCGTAAGATTACTCAGACTTCGTCGCCGACTAATTCTTGATGCCGATCATATTTCCCCTATACGATGGGTCGGAGATGCCACAAAGTGCTTTATCGAAGGATGAGTCCGTGAGGGATATATGGCCGGCGGCAAAGTAGAGAATACGGTGATCGCCGGGATCGCCTGCGCAGTGCCGGAATCTGTGAGGACACTGGAAGACGAGCAGCGGGTGTTCGGAGAGACGGAAGCCAAGCGAATTGCCAAGAACGTCGGAGTGTATCGTCGCCATGTATCTACAGAAACGATTTGTACTTCCGATCTGTGCTGCGCGGCCGCGGAGAAGCTGCTTGATGAACTTGCCTGGGATCGAAACTCAATAGACCTGCTGGTCTTCGTGTCCGTAACACCGGACTATATTGCGCCCGCAACGGCATGCATACTCCAACACCGGCTCCGGCTGGGTAAGCACTGCGCTGCCTTCGATATCACCCATGCATGCACCGGATACATCTATGGTTTGTGGACGGTTGCACACTTGTTGAGTCTGGGAACCATACAAAGAGCATTATTACTGGTCGGTGACACCGTAAGCCGGCTGGTGTCACCGCGCGATCGATCGGTCGCCGCGATATTCGGCGACGCAGGATCCGCTACCGCAATGGAATGGAACAACAACGCTCTGCCCATGTTTTTCGAATTGGGTACGGACGGAAGTGGTGCGCAGCATCTATTGGTAAAGGCCGGTGCATTCCGGCATCCGACCACCGCATCAACGCGACTCCGAAAGGAGAGAGAAGGCGGTAACGTCCGTAGTGACGAAGATCTTTACATGAGCGGAACCGAAATCTTCGCGTTTACACTCAGGGAAGTCCCGTCCCTTAAACAGAAGGTGCTCGCGCGCGCAGGATGGGATATCGACAACGTGGACGCCGTTGTCATGCATCAAGCGAACTTGTTCATCATCCAGTACCTGACCAAGACGATGAAGATTCCGCAGGACAAGGTGATACAAGACCTGGCAGATTATGGCAACACGAGTGCCGCCTCGATTCCCATGGCGTTGACCGGTAAATTGGCCGAGCAACTGAAAGACCGCGCCCAGCGCCTGGTCCTTCTCGGGTTTGGCACCGGTTTGTCGTGGGGGGGGGTTGCGATGACTTGCGGCCCACTGATCATCCCTGACATCACGGAGATCGGGCCTGAAGATATTGAAATATAGCAAGAATGAATTCGTCGGTTCGCGCGCCGGAAAACAAACAGTCGCCGCCCCAGTGTCGGATATCACCGGGCCTTGACTATCTCGTCCGCGCACGTGATCTGTGTCATGCTTACTGATCAATACTCGTATCCGGCCGCCTAACGTTCCTCCTACGCGTTTGGCCACGTGAACGTTTTCCGCCGTCAGGAGTATGTCGGTCGAAATCAGTCAGTATCTTGGCAATCTTGCGGTCAGTGCGCGTGTTTTCGATTCGCATTGCGTCGAGAAACTCCTCCATGCCCCGAAGGACTTCCTGTTGCGACATCTTTCTTCCGAATGGGTTACGTCTCCATGCAGGTCGCTTCATCCTTTTGGCGATATTCACCCATCTGCGGGGCGGTTGGACTTCCACCAAGTGGCGATACCGGCGTGAGTTTTTTCCGGGAATTCGCTTCCAAGGCCAAAAGATCCAGCCGTTGACGCCATTTTGAGGATCTTCAAAGACATCCACTGTCTCCTTGATCCATTCCGCAGTATTCGCGCCGAATTCACAGTTCCATATTGGCACATTGTGTTTGTTGCCGATGCGTTTGATCGCCTCGATCTGCTCGGCGCGTTTGTCGGGCAGCGGGAAGAAGGTATAGGTGTGAAAGCAGTAGGATTGGTTCGCGGTGAGCGGCGCCGGAAAGAACGAGAAGTCCGTCGAAAACTTGCCGCCCTCGAGGATGATCATGTGATTACGGTCGACCTTCCGGATCGCCCGTATGATCCTCCGATACATTTGCACCAGCGCCTTGCCGTTCGGTGGGTGCGGTTCGTTCAGGAGATCATATCCCGCAACGATCTCCCGGTCGCGATAGCGCGCCGCGATGGCCTTCCACAGGGCCACCGTGCGCCGCTTGTGCTTCTCCGACTTCCAAAGCAGCGTCTTTCCGGGGTCGGCGACGAATATTCTCCCCTGCCCGCCGGGGGCCGAGTGCAGATCGAGGACGACGTAGACACCATAGCGCTCACACCACTCGATCAAGCGGTCCAACAGCGCCCAGCCCTCCTGTTTGTATTCAAAGGGCCGCGCGTCGGACTCGAGCATGCGATAGTTGAATGGCACGCGCACCGTATTGAATCCCATGCGCGCAATCATCCGTATGTCCCGCTTGGTGACGAAGTTTTCATACACACGCCGCTTGAACCTGTGGGCGTGTTCTGCTCCGACCAGGTCTTCCAGCGCGGCGGACATCTCGGTCTCGGACTGGAACCCACCGCCCCAGAGCAGCCCGTGCCAAAACAACCACCCTTCGAGCAATACCCCGCGCAGTTTCACGGGTTTGTTGTCGCGACCGGTGATTTGCTGACCTTCGGCGCGGACGAACGCAGCGTCCGCAGCGGTGATCACACCAATGAGCAGAATCGAGAGAATGAATGATGCGACTAGTCGGCTGGTCGTCATCGCGTTGATCGCTTGGAACCCGACAACAAAGGCCCGCGCGCCATTGTGTGCACGAGATTCACACCCGTCAATTTGCCGTGTACGGTGTGTAAAGATCTCGCATGCGAAAGGAACGGTATTCCAACGTCAGCGGTGTCTCGATTCGCAGCACCTCTTCGCCTTCCGGTGTGACTTCAATCGACTTGGCGCTCAAGGAAGGTATCGTTGATCCAGACAAGAAATTGTAATTGCCATTCGACAGGCCCTGGGCGCTGCCAAAGGCGGGCGAATAGACACCCAAGTCAACGTTGACCACGAGATTCGCCACCAGGTTTTGCTCATCGAGCTCGTACACCTGCCCACGGCTGTTACACGCGAAGGGCCGACCGTCGCAACGGGTGTTGCCGTTGTCGAACACCAGGAGCTGGTTTCCTTCGAAATGCACGTCATGCGGGTGGGAAAACCACGGGAACGGATCAACCGAGTTCGTGAGCGCGAAATCGCCCTCGGGTCCGAGGCGCCACAAAACCTGCCCGGAGCCGGTTCCGTTGCGATAATCAATCTTCACCACCCAATCTTGATGGCGCAAGGTCAGCAGCAGGTTACCGTCCTCCGGCAGGTAATCGATGGTATTCGCATGGGTCCAATCATTAGCGATAAGTGCCTGGGAGATCGGTGGACAACCGGCGGTAACGATCGTGCATTTCTCATCGAGCACCGCTTTACGCGTCACGTCCAAATGATCGAATGGGTTCCAAGTCCAAGCCACTTGCAGGTTTGCATCCAGATCTATGATCATATCTCCCAAGATGTCCACCCGCCCAAAGCCTTGTACACCGCGGATGATGCGTTCCACGGTACCGAGTACAAGCGTGTGTCCATTGGGCAAGCGCAGGGCTTCGTGGGAAAAAAACACCACGGGTTCCTCACCGCGTGATGCCAGTTGCCGGTTCACCTCCTCCACGTTGGTCTCGCGCAGCGGATTACCAGCCAGGTCGATCTCCCTCACAAGCTGATCAAATCCGCCCCGGTAGTTGAGAAACAACAGCATGGTGCCGCCGGGTAACGGCCGCACGAGGTAATTTCCCAATGCCCAGGGAAATCGCAGATTCTCAACGCTGCGCCACCGGTAATACCAAATTACCCGGCCCGACAAGTCGGTGGCCATCGGCGCCGCGGAAAGTTGCGTACCGCCAAAAATCGAACGAAGCAACACACCCTCCGAAAAACTTGGTTGCCTGTTGGTGCCGTTAGAAACGGAAAAGGGACGCAGCAACAGCGAGAATCCAGTGGTCTTGCGCAGTAGTGGACCTGCTTGAAGTGACGTACCGTCTTGAACCTCGTGCCCGAGTTCGTACCGCGTGTGCGCCCGCATCCCAGCCACGTAGAAGTTCATGCTCTTACCGACCTGACAAGGCTTCCAAGACGTAACCATGAAGGATTGCGTGTTGACCGGGCGGAATCGGACCCGCATGTGGCCGACGGCGCACGGGGGCGCACTGTAGAGAAATACCAGCGGATGACCGGTTGCCGATACCTGCGCGGCGGATCCAGTTAGACGCGAGGACACTTCGAACGAAGCCGTCGCCTGGGCGGTCTCGCCCGTGTCCAGCTCTTTTGCGGTGACCTCCACTGCATAAATTCCTTCCTCGATCGGCGTCCATTCAAAAAAGTTTTCCTGCCTGAAGTCGCGCACCATGTTCACAGGAGAACCGTGCAGCCCGACGCTGAAGCGGTACTGCCACGGGGCAGCGCCGGTTCCACTCGAACGGGCCACCCAGGTCACCGTTTTCCCCACGAGCTGTCCCGACGGCGTCAGCGGCATCAGCTCGAACGTCGCTGTCACCGCCCGCGCAGGCAGCCACGCAGTGGCGATCATTCCCACCAACACATAAACAAAAAGCCCGGTGACGCCGCGGCAAACGGATGCATTATTTCTTTCGTTCATACCTACCTCTTCTTTGGAACACGGTACGGATAGAGATCCCTGTCACGACCGAGAGTAAACCAGGTCATTCCCAATGACCAAGCTCTATTTACCTTGATAATATTTCTTATGGGCGCAGGAATTCGTATTACTACGCGAGTCGATGTTAATGCGACTTATTTGGAAACGAACCGGTTGTGACACTGATCGGCTCGTAACGACCAACTGTCTGACACCGAGCGCTCAGATTCCGGACCGCGGCTACCAGAGGGGGCATGGTTTGTGGCTCACATCAAGGATTATCAATGCAGCGCCGGTCCCGGGCCGGTGAGCTTGGCAATGGCGGGATCGAGGATGATCAGCACGATCATCCCGGTTTGCTTGAGCAGGCTGGTCTGTACGTACGCGGCGATGCGCGTGCCGTCCGGACTCCAAGCGCTGTCGGCGGCAATCATCCGACCGCCCGTGTACCCTGCGTCGTCAGGGCTCGCAAAATTCGTCAACCGCATTTTATCGCTGCCATCGGTGTTCATCAGCCACAGGTCGGTGCCACGATTGGGGTTGCCGGCATTAGTCATCCAGACAATTTTCTTGCCGTTAGGGGAAAAATGGGCATGCTCGTTATAACCGTCCGCCGCCAACTGCACCACCTTGCCGTCATCCAGATTCATGACATAGATGTCGTTTTCGATCAACTGCAGGCCGGATGCATGCAAGTTGCTGGTGAACAGGAGCTTGCCCCTATCCATGGACAGCCCATGATTTTCATAGAACGCGGGTCCGCCGGGTTGGTACTCGCGGATGTTGCTCAGTTTCGGACCCTGCGGGCCCATCACAAAATCGGCCACTTTGAGCTTCCAGAAACCATAGAGTTTCCTCTTGACAAAGGGATTGGGCGGCGCATACATCTCGCTCCACGTCAACAACCTGCCGTCATGTGAAAAATGCGGATGCAGCACACCGTGCCGCGTCGTCGCCGGTCCCTTGGTTAATTGGTAAAACCGCCTTCCGTCCGCGCTGGCCAACCACAGGTCGCTGTGGCGGCCGAAGCCCGGCAGTGCCTCTTGGGAGGCGCCTGGATGGTGATCCTTTTCAGCTTGAAAAACGACATATCCGCCCGACGGATGCCATACCGGGTTGCCGTTATGTTTCTGCGGTGCGTGTTCTTGTGTACCGCAGGTGAGGCAACGGTCGTTACCACCATCGGGATCCATGATGTAAATGTCATAATAACCATCCGCCCCGACGCGATCATAGGCGATCAGGTTGCGCGCCGCAGACCAGTCCACCCGGCCACCGGACACTCGCAGCGTGGTCACACTCACCACCGGCGATGACGACGCTGCCTTTGGACTCTGATTCGATACCGCACCGACGCAAGCCTGTGCCATCAAGCACAATACCAGCGACGCTGCCCGCCACGACGCCGACGTCCCGCTACGCACGCCTTCTCCTAACCACCACGCATCGCAGGCGCGGACCCTCCGTCTAGAACAACTTATAGAAAGGGAGATAGCTTTGATGCACGAGACCCACCGTCCGCGCAAGCCTCGAGATCATGATCACCACGTCATTCGCCCGCCAGCTGGGATTGAGCAGGTTCGGATTTCCAGCGACCGCGGCGCGCATCACCAGCAACTGGTCGACTGCGGTTTCGTAATCACTAAAGAAAAATATGAGCGGTATCAACGCGTCCAGACTGGCGCGCAATGTGGGATCGGCGCCCCAATCCCGCAGCGCGGTGCGCAACGAAAACAGCGTGACGTGGGGACCCAAATCCGGAACATTGGCAATGTTGGAGGGCCCCGACAACTCGCTGGACGCGGTCTCGGCCACTACGTAATAGTGATGAGGTTGCTGCGGATTGACAAAACCGAGGTCCACGAACACCGTATCACCCGTGGTAGCAATCTGCTCGTATTCAGCCGCTTCCGTATTCAGACGCGATCGGTAGATATGATACACCGCGGCAGAGGGAACGCCCTCCCAGGAGAGTGTCACGTAACCGGAGAGTTGGTCGGCCTCAAACTGCTGCGGCGGCGTGAGCCTCGCGGGGTCGGGCGTTGCGCGCCACAGATTCAACCCATCGTGAATATTCGACGCACCGATAAACAAACCATAAGGCGTGAGTGAAAAGTTGCGTACGCCTTGATCACGAGGATCACCCATTGCGCTACGGGTAATCTGGGTGTAATTCCATCCGTCGGTAGTGCCATAGAGATCAAATCCCGCCACCGGCGCCAGCGTCGGGGCGCCCGCCAACCATTTCGTAGTCTGATCAAATGTGCTCACATGGAGCACGCCGAACGCCTCTTGCATCCTCCAAACATGAAGATTGAAGTTGTTGTCGAACCCGGTGTTCATGCCGGACAGCGGGCGTTTCATGCCGACCGGCGTGAAGCGCGGCGCACCGACTATCAGTTCCCAGGAATCGTCCGGGTGGACGCGATACATCTCGGCGGGCCGATCCGTGCCGACGTAGAGCATGCCCCCCGACACGTACATGCTGACCACCGACTGGCTCTTCTGGTTGGGATTGTATCCACCCTCGGGAATCACGGTCGTAAAGCTGTACGGTGGATCGCCCGAGGTGTCCAATTTGACCACCGAAAAGAAATCCTCGTTGGCCAGACCCAAGTACAACGAACCGTTGTAACTCGCCATGTCGAACATGTCGAAACCTTCCGCCATCGCAAAACGCCATGCGTCATTGCCTCCGGCCGGGTTCGCCGCATCGAGAAGGCGGCCAAAGCCAAGAAACCCCTCGGACGCAACGGTATACAGCCGTCCATCATGCACCGTCATCGAGCGAAAGCCGTTACCCGGGAAGCCATTGATGATCAGGTCGCCAAGCAACGTCCCCGGATCCTGCGGCACAGCTTCGAAGGCGAGGCCGTCGGTGGTCCGTAGGATCCTCGCCGGCGGCACGCCCGGATTGAAGCTCTCTGAACTGACGGCACCCACATACAGGGCCTCGGTCCCATCGGCCTCGGTAAACACCGCCATGGTGCGATACGCCGTATCCCGCGCCATGAGTTCGCTCGGGTTACCGGGTTTGGGGACATCCGCGGGGGATTGGTAGACCCGCTCCCACGTGTCGGTGTCCGGCGTCCACGCCCAGATCTCCGCCTGCAAAGGCAGGTCCTGAGGATTGGGCGTACACGCGAATACCGGGTCAGCCGGCGGGTACAAAAAACTCAACGAGGGTATCCAACGAGCGATCGTCGCCTGTTGCACACAGTAAAAGTCGCGGCCCGTGCCCACATAAAGCTTGCCCTTGAACCACTGCACGGACCACGGATAACTGTTGGACCGATCGCCGAAGCCCTGCTCGGCGGCGGGGATGAGGTCATCGGTTGTAATCATCTGGGACAGGCCAAGCCCCGGCGCAGCGCACAACATCGTGAACGTAATGAGTCTGGCAACGCATGTATGCAACTTCTCAGATACCAATACCCCCATCATCTTTCTCCCGGTTAGGCACAAAGTATGCGCTCCTGTTCGTTGGCATGGCTTTGCGCGAGTTGTTCGAGTAATCCGGCGGCGCGCGCCGGCCCATCATTATAACGCGCCCAGGTGTCCGCGAGGCGCTGTGCATTCTCACGGAAGGAAGAATCGGCCAAAACACGCTCTACCGCTGCGCGCAGGCGTGCAGGCGTGCAGCGGGACGGCGACAGGCATAATCCGGCTCCGGCCTCCACGACCCGCCGTGCATTCTCCGGTTTGTCCCATTCCGTGGGCACGATAATCAGCGGGATTCCCGCGGCGAGGATCGCACCGACGGTACCGGCGCCCCCGGTTGTCACCACCACATCGGTGCGCGGCAGCAGATCACTGTGCGCAATCCAGTTTTCCAAGCGTATGTTGGACGCCAGCGCTCCCAGGCCGATTTCCGACGCATTGCGGTGGCCACCCGCGGTCATAATGACCTGCACGGGCTGATCGGCCAGCCCCTGCGCGGCGGCCTGCAGCAACAAGGGTTTTTGCGCATGCATCGTCCCCTCGGTGACGTGGACCACCGGCGTGTCCCCGGAAAGCTCATGGAGCCACGGGGGTGCGGCCTGTTGTGCGGGCCGATCCCACAGGCATTGCCCGACATAATGCACTGAGGGCGGTAAGTCTTGCCGTTGATAGTCGAACTCGCGCACGCCCGGAATCAGATACAGGGGCATGCGCCCGGTATATTCCGTGACCGTCGTGTCCAACGGCGGCAAACCGTGCTGGCCGCGGATCGCGTTCGCGGTACGCTGAAAGTCAGCCACCACAATGGGCCGTAACCGCTCGGCCATCCACATGAGCGGCCGCGACCACCAGCGCCGCCGCGGTAAGCCCAGTCCGTAGGGGGGAATTCCAGGACCGGGTAGCAGGCAGGCGATGACCGTGGAATATACCGCAACCGGCACATTCAGCTTGTCGTACAGCACGATCATCGGCCCCAGCATCGACGTTTCGGATACGATGACATCCGGGTGCCACGATTCCACGACCTCGGTGAGGTCCTCTATTTGCGCGGGGATGGTACCGAGCAGCCAGTCTTTAAAAAGCCGTTTGGTGCGTAACGCATCCCTCCAAGAGGCAAACGTCTCCCGGCGGTAGAAAAGATCATTGACCCAATCTTCATCAATGCGCACGAAGGGCATGCAGCGGAACCCTTCCGCCGACAGCGTGGCGCAGGCCTTGGAACCGGTGTAGAACGCCACTTCGTGGCCCTTGTTGCTCAACGCGTGGGCGATGGGGACCAGGCCATGGAAGTGGCTGTGCAGCGGCCATACGGCAAATACGAATCTCGCCATTCCTATCGTTCCATGTGGTCACGCGTCAGCGTCACGGTAGCTCCAAGGATCGGTGCGATGAGGACCTGTTAGTCTACCATCTAGCGTGACGTTTGAACCCTCGAATGGAATGGTAACGGATAGAAAGGACCCCTGCCTCAGGTCGGGCCGGTACACCCGTGCAAGTTTTTTCTACGTGGCAACAAAACGAGTACCCCGCAGTTGAGGCGGGATGTTGGCAACACAGCGGATGTTTTGGATGCCCTCGCAAAGCTTAGCGCGGCGCTGCGGAATTGGGCCTCACTCGCCGGCGGACCGGGCGATGTCGGGCGCGAGTTCGATCATCACCAGCAACCCAATCTGATTGAAAACATCTGTCTGTACATAGGCCACAATGCTGGTGCCATCTGCGCTCCAGGCGTTGTCAGCAACGACCAGGCGCTGACCTAAGTACGCCACATTGCCAGGGCTATTAAAATCAGTGAGGCGCATCTTGTCCGTGCCGTCGGTATTCATCACCCACAGATCGGTCCCCCCACTCCAGTTTTCGGCGTTGGTCATCCAGGCAATTTTCTTACCGTTGGGCGAGTAATGGGCGTGTTCGTTGTATCTTGCCGCTGCCAGCCGCACCGGTTCGCCCCCTTCGAGTTCCACGGCATAGATGTCATTGTCGAATAGCTGACGCACGGTCGTGTGCAGATTGCTCGTGAACAAAAGGTTACGGTTGTCGTTAGACAAACCATGATTCTCATAGAAAGCCGGACCACCGGGTTGGTATTCGCGAATGTTGCTCAACTCCGGCCCATCCGGACCCATCGAAAAGTCAGCGACTTTCAGCTTCCAGAATCCAAAAAACTTCTTGTCCACAAAGGGATTGGGCAGCTCGTACATCTCGCTCCAAGTCAGGCGCGTCCCGTCGTGCGAGAATTGTGGATGGAGCACGCCGTGCGTTCCGTTGGCGGGACCATTCGTTAATTGATAAAAGTGTTGTCCGTCCTCAGTCGCCATCCAAAGATCGCTGTGGCGACCGAAACCCGGCTGGGCTTCGAAGGAAAAACCCGGATGTAATCTCTTTTCGGCTTGGAAGACCAGGAATTCTCCCGACGGATGCCAGGCAGGATTGCCGTTGTGCCGTTGTGGAATCACCCATGGGTTGCCACAGGTAATGCAACGTTCGCTCCCGCCGTCGGGCTGCATGACATAAACATCGTAATAGCCGTCCGCACCCTTTCGATCGTACGCTATCAATTTGTTCGACGCCGACCAGTCCACACGTCCGGCCGACTGTGCAATGGGATAAGCGACCGCGGCGTCAAAGACCTGGGCGAGGGCCGGTACGGGAAGATGAATCAACGTCACCAGGGCAACGCCCAATCTAGTTATAGATCTCCCGCGCCGTCCCCGGCGCCTGTTTAATCCATGTATTGCTCGGCCGCTAGGTTCCGGCCGTGAGTACACCCCCCGTAACGACATGCTTACACCCCCACACCTGTTGTTTACAGTCTGTCTCTACCCTCCTGAGGTGCGGATATATCTTGTTACGGTCGATTCTTACGTGCATTTTCACCGTGCTCTTTATAAATATAGTACAAATTATAGGGTTTCAATAATTTGAATCTGAAATTGTGTCATTGCCACAGGACACAGTTTGTTTTCCGGTGAAACTAGATCTCAAAACCATGCGTACACAGCGCTCCAATAGACGGCAATCGCTGCTTGTCATTCCAGCAAACGGTACAAACATCGAAGAGGAGCCTGTTCGAACGCTTACTACCGAGCCGCGCTTAATCGTCGTCATCCGACAATACTGACGACCGCCGCAACGAGTCGCTTTCAATTTCGAGTATCGGTCCGGCTGGGTTCCGTGGCTGTACCGCGCAGTAAACCATATTGTTGCAATGGTCACGGCTTCAATTGCCGGTGTCGTGACGCGAGAAATCTTCCCTGGATGGCAATAACAATATGACGTACCTGGAAATAGGGAGAATTTTGATATACTGGATACTATATATGTGTATACGTGAGGAAAGGTATGTCGATTATCGAATGGAATTCGGAGTTTTCAGTGGGTGTCGACAAGATAGACGCCGATCATCGCGAGTTGATTGAACTCATCAACAAGCTTTACGGTTACCTGAAGTTAGGTGAACAACAGACGGTCGTCGTCAATCTGTTCGCAGATTTATACGGTCGGGTCACCAAACATTTCGCCTATGAAGAAGCGCTCATGCGGTCACGGCACTATGACCAATATGAAGAACATCAGGCGGATCACCAATGTCTACTCGATGAGATCACGACTATAATGTGTGATTGGGACGGCAAATCCCTGGTCAATGATGAAGCGATGACCAAACGTCTCTATGACTGGTTTTGCCGGCATTTCCAAACCCACGACGCGCGCTTGCACAACTTGGTTGGAATGATGGATTGAACGGCGAGGTCACTATCCAACCCAGCGCCCAGGATTGTTTCAAGGCCCCCGCGTAGCTAATATGCATGATGACTAGAACGAAAATGGCACAAAAGTATGGTTCAGCGGGGTCCGGCGACCGGCCGCCTCCGATACAAGAGTTTGATCCGAGTTGAGCAACTTCTGCGTCCGTGGACAGTCATAAAACAACGCCATCCCAAGATCGCGCTGAACTGAAATGAATCACCTTATTTGGTAAGGAATGCAATGACTATCGCCAACTCCATCTTAGACAACCACACACCTATTTGTTGGCAGCACTAATTGAGATCCACCGAAGTTCACGCGTTTTTTTGCGACGATTAGTGGTTGCCTGACATGACACGAAATCCCGGTAGCACCTCGGTTGAAAGCCAGTCAGAGTATCCCCACGCGCCATTTCCTGACGTGGATGCCGGTTTGGAGCGCACAGATACAAAACCCAACGGTGAAAATCCACAGCAAAACAGCAGGATCTTCACCATACTGCTCCACTTTGTCGCAGTAATTCCAACCACTGTTCTTATTCTGTTTCATCAACATCAGGCGGTACTCGTCAGCGGATTGATTGCGGCCTTTCCCGCCTTATTCATGGCGACGGTAAACAGTACCATAGCAAGACGTTCAAGCCAGTTCGAAAGTTTTTGGAAAAAACCATACACGGTCTTTCTTGTCGGCTTCACCGTGATTGCAACGGGCTTACTGTTAGTCGAAGGCCTGCCGAAATATCAGGATGCAAAGCAATTTTATTCTGCCGTTGAGAGTATTCAACAGCAAATCGATTCCGGAGATAAAGATGCAGTCCAAAAACTTGCGTATCTTTATTTGAATAAAGAAAGTCCAATACCCTATCCATATACGCACTTAACACTGCGCACCAAAGGTGCGGCTCTCCTGGAAGAATGGGTGACTTCTAAAATACAAATGGGTGAAGGCAATCGATATGCGGAACATATGTATAACCTGGCTAAGTCCGTCGCGTGGCACGACAAGCAGAAAGCAAATAGATGGCTTGCAAACGCCCGTCGACACGGGCATACGGCAACGACTCAAAAATTAGAACAATCGCAGTCTGATTTTGCGTTACAGAGTAATACACAACTCGACAATGCTACGCTGGCGTACCAAAGTGAGAACGCTGAACCGGATCAGTCGCCTCGCGGCCACACGAAAGACAACAAAGAGGAGCCAGGAGATAATTTGGGTCTGTATGATCCTGACAATTTGCATCAGGGCAACATCCGCAACGCGTTCGTTGAATCGGAACAACCTTCGGCGCAGCCAACTCACACCGAAACACCATTGGGTGCCGCGTATCAGGAGAGCCTGAGCATATCCCCGGACGGTGACAACGATTCGCAGTCTTACCGAATCGCCAGCAAACAGGACAGCAACCACGTTCAGTCCGATCCGGCGCGGATGGTTTCTCAAAGTCAAACGATGCGCTGGAGTGCCGACGAAGCGGCGCAGTGGTATCGGCAGGCGGCCGAAGGGGGCGACGCGAATGCCCAGTCCAATCTAGGCTGGATGTACTTCCAAGGCCAGGGCGTCTCACAGAATTACCAGGAGGCGGTTCAGTGGTTTCGCATGGCCGCCGAGCAAGGCGACGCGCCCGCGCAGTCTAATCTTGGCTGGATGTATGAGACCGGCACCGGCATACCTCAGGACAATGAGCACGCGGTGTACTGGTACGGGAAAGCCGCTGATCAAGGCTATGCGGCGGCGCAGTCCAATCTGGGGGCGATGTATGGCAACGGCAAGGGCGTCGCACGCAATGATGTATTGGCACACATGTGGTCGGACTTGGCGGCGATGCAAGATTACCCACAAGGCGCGGAAAACCGGCGAAGAATTGCGGTAAAAATGACAAGCTGGCAGATCCACGAGGCGCAACGTCTAGCACGGGAATGGATGGAAGCGCATAAGAAATGACACGGCGGCCGGGCGCAGCATAAGTCTCTTCGCCAGCTTCCGGGATTCTTGGTGCAATATCCGGGCTGATATGTTTTGACCTGTCAAGTTTTTAACAAATATTTGTTCAATAATTTTCAATCATACGTATTCAAAGCGCGTTGTGTCAGGACATGGCCAG
>CAMYKK010000066.1 GCA_947258975.1 uncultured Gammaproteobacteria bacterium | reverse complement strand
TGCAAAAGCCTCCTGCGTGCTTAAGTATTTGTCAGAAAACACTATTTTCGCACAATCGAGGCTTTTGCTTTACCTGTTCATGAATAATCCGGGCTAGGACTGTCTCACTAATACGGCAGTTTTTTCTGATAACTGCAGTGCTGAGTTTAGGCTGTTCATTGGCACTGGCTGCGGACAATCGCCCCAATATCTTATTAATCGTGGTGGACGATATGGGCTATTCAGACATTGGCCCTTTCGGAGGTGAGGTCCGTACCCCGGCTCTCGATTCACTCGCAAAGTCTGGAATGAGGTTCACTGATTTCCACACATCCGTAGCATGTTCTCCAACGCGTTCGATGCTGCTTTCAGGAACAGATAACCACCTTGCAGGAATGGGGACCCAGGGTGAGATGACTTTCCCCAATCAGGTAGGGGAACTGGGCTATGAAGGACATTTAAGTGACAGGGTTGTTTCTATTGCCACACTTTTACGGGACGCCGGATATTTCACAGCAATGGCTGGGAAATGGCATCTCGGCGAGCAGATAGAGAATGATCCATATAACAGGGGATTTCAAAAAGCCTTCACCCTGCTTGAGGGGGGCGCCAGTCATTTTGATGATGAATGGATGATGTATGCAAACTACACTCCCACCTATCGTGAAAACGGGGTCAGGGTCCATGTCCCGAAGGGTTTCTATTCAAGTGAGTTTTACACTGACAAAATCATGGAATACATCGATCGTCGCGATGCCGAACAGCCATTTTTTGCGTACCTTTCCTTTACTGCACCTCATGATCCCCTCCATGTGCCAGATGAATGGCTCGACAAGTATAAAGGCAGGTATGACAAAGGATACGAAGCGCTTCGTAAAGAACGCCTGAATAGCTTGAAAAAACATGGTTTCATTCCTCAGGACGCGGTGCCTTTTCCGCGCCTGCCGATGCTTCCTGCCTGGGAAACAATTCCTGAGGAACAGAAGAGGGTTGAAGCCCGGGAAATGGAACTCTATTCAGCGATGATCGATAATATCGATCATCATCTGGGCAGGCTATTTAAACATCTCAAGAACACAGGTGCTTATGATAATTCCCTTGTCATTTTCTTCTCTGACAACGGGGCCAACGGCAATGAGATGCACCAATATCCCGACACAGATAAAGCATGGTTAGACAGAAACTCTGATAACCGATACGAGAATATGGGCCGCAAATTCTCCCGGGTTGCACAGGGAACGGCCTGGGCGCAGGTCAGCATGACCCCGTACCGCCTTTTTAAGGGATTCACTACGGAAGGGGGAATCCGTACACCACTGATCATAAGCGGCCCCGGAGTGGCAGCTCAGGGAACTCGCAGCGATGCCTTTGCCCACGTCATGGATATCTCAGCTACCATATTAGACGCGGCGGGTGTTGATCACCCCGGTACGTCTTATAAAGGTCGCAAAGTGGAGCCTCTCCGCGGCCGTTCCATGATGAAAGTGGTCAACGGAAAAGCCGATTTTGTTTACGATAACGACACAGCGGTTAGCTGGGAAATGCTCGGTTTCCGGGCTGTTCGCAAAGGCGATTTCAAATTAGTCTGGCTCCCGCTGCCTTTTGGAAATGATGATTGGCAGCTCTATGATCTTTCCAAAGATCCCGCAGAATTGAATGACCTGTCGCAGGAGCGGCCAAAACTTCGCAATGAAATGATTGGCATATGGAAACAATACTCAGACGATGTAGGTGTCGTGCTTCCTCCGGGCGGTGCTATGCGCATGGATATGAGTTTACCCCCTTCAGATTAATGAATTGACCTTATGACGAAGTTGGCGTGGTTCTATCGACGACGTTGTTTAAGCTGGCTGATTAAATGAACTGATAAGTCGCCCTTCGAGAAACGAAGGATTTACGAGAGAACAAGATTGCAAGACTCACGGTGGTTGAATCTATACAAACAAACGGAGTATCTGTCATGCCTGTACGCCAACAGAAAGATCTGCGGTCCGTTACTCTTGTTGTGACCGCTATGCTTATGATCGTCGTATCGCCTACTGTCAAAGCGGCGCAGTGGAGCTACGATGTTGCGCCATACCTATGGACCGCCGGAATAGACGGCGAGATTGGCGCCCCGGGTATGACGACGTCCGTTGATGTCGATTTTGACGATTACATAGGGCTCGTGGATGCAGGCATTGCGTTCGTAATCGACGCGCGCAGTGATGGTAAATGGTCGTGGCAGACCGACCTGATGTGGATGAAGCTCAGTGAAGGCATGGAACTCCCGCCAGGAACCTTGGACCTCGAGGTTGAGCAACTGCTATTGGAAGCGATGGTGGGTTATCGACCCGACGGTTGGGGAACGACCGATATGGTGGTCGGAGTTCGCTACACGGATATGGATACCGACATCGATTTTGCCGGCATGCTCGACGTGCAGGTCGGCGACAGCTTCATTGATCCATTCATTGGCTTTCGATGGCGTCCGCGATATAAGAATTGGGAATACTTCGTCGAGGCAGACATCGGCGGCGGCATTGACGCCGATTTCATGTGGGGAGCTATCTTCGGCGCCAAGTACGATTTCGACAACGCCTGGAATGTCAAGTTTGCCTATCGGTTGTTGGATATAGACTTCGAAAGTGATCAGTTCGTCATGGACACGCGGTTCGAAGGCTTGCTGCTTGGCGTCGGCTACGAGTTTGGAAGGCGTTAGCCAGAGTCAGCTATAGAGATGGGCGGACCTCACGGACAGGACGGCGTACGGTAGCATGCGAAACACCTTGTCGTGGTTAGAGGCCGTAGTTAAGGAATTCTCCCGCGACAATAGGGGACAGACCACGAATTAATTGATCTGTGGTAAGACAGAAAAAGGCGTCAGCATCCTTCAATTAAGAGCAGCTAAGGAGAAAAGGGATCAGTACCCTTTACTAACGAAAAGGTAGACCAATGAGTTACCCCATAGCTGGACTTCATCGCCCGCCCTGGTACCGAAACCGCGGGTCAACCTCACCCGCTTCCATGGGGTCTTCACCCCTTTATGCCCTTCGGGTGCAACAGCAACTTTCGCGCGCAGGTGACTCCAGCTAACCTCGACCGAGGTGGGCGGTAATAGAATAAAACTGAATACGAGCTACATGCGGCTATGACTTGGGCGCAGCGTTTTAAGCGCGTGTTCAAAATCGATATCGAACAAAACGCAAGTTTTCTTGTGTGACGAAAGTCGGGTCATGGCCGAGAGCAGCGATTAGCTGCGCCGCAGCAAATTGTTATCTCTATTCGGAGACCGAATCTCAACTCACGACCCGTTCCTGCCGTACGCATAAATCCCACAAAGCCGACATTCATCGCGCATTTTGGCATGGAGTGCGTGGGCTATAATGCATGTCCTACTATTGAATGCTGCCTTGTTGAATAGTCGAACAACAGTATTGTTACAGGACCTAATGTCTGGAAAGAAAAAGGATATTGGGTCTTCTAATAATAGTTAGCGGCCTGAGATGCATTCGAACCTTTCCGAATTATGGAGAAATACATGCAAGATAAAGTAGTTTTAGTGACCGGCGGCGGCACAGGAATAGGTATGGCAATTGCCCAGAGATTTATTGATCTAGGAGCATTTGTTGTCATTACGGGAAGAAGAGAATCAAAGCTTTCCGTTGCAACAGATAGGCTAGGAAGAAAATCGTCTTATATTGTCGGTGACGTATCAGAGGCTGGCGTTCCAAAGTGGTTGATCCAAGAAGTTGTCGAAAAGCAAGGTCGATTGGACGTATTGGTGAACAATGCCGGTATCGGGAGTGGCGGTGCGCTGATAGATGTCACTGATTCAGAAATTGAGTCGGTATTCAAAACGAACCTGTTCGCACCCCTGGCTCTTGCTAGAGAGGCCTTACCGGAATTGATCAAGACGAAAGGTTCGATCATCAATATTTCCAGCACCCTATCTAAAGGGGTCATGCCAGGAATCAGCGTTTACTCGGCCTTCAAAGCAGGTCTTGATCATGCTACTAAGTTAATCGCAGCGGAGTATGGGCCTCAAGGTGTCAGAGCAAATGCTGTTGCGCCCGGTTTTACGGCGACAGAAATGACCAAAGATATGGATCCTGGTTTCGTAAAGACCTGGGAGGACTTATCCCCGTTTGGACGAATTGGACAGCCAGAGGAAGTGGCCTCAGTCGTTACGTTTCTTGCAAGTGAAGATGCAAGATGGGTGACCGGCCAAATCATCCAAGCTGGCGGTGGGGTTATGATGTAGAAAGGGCCCCACCGCTACACAAGGCGGTGCAACGGACGCCCTGACGGGCGCCGGTGACCTTTATCGTTAGATGCTATATGAAATATTTTATTGTTATATTCAATTTGTTGTTGTTTACGGGGTGTATTACTACCAAGGTCGTTGGTGGATATGATGTATACGGTGTAGTTATAGATGACGAAAGTAATGAACCGATAGAAGGCGTTCATGTCAGTTTGCGTTATGAAGCCGTAAGTATGTCTAGTAATAATAGTAAAACTGTTGGCAATGCTCTAACAGATAAAGATGGTAGATTCTACATTCGTAATCGTAAAAGACGAATGTGGGGCGGTACTGGGGAGCTGTCTGGATATATTATAGAATGGCCAAGTATTAATTATAGAAAAACTGGTTATTGCAAGACAGGCATATCATTTACTGACGCAAGCATTGAAAAATACCAAAATGTGCGGATGAAACTTAAAAAGAAAAACTATTGTCTTTAATATTTAGTCGTACTTAGAATTTAGTCAAGCATCTAGCGAACAAGGATGGATCGTGAGAGCGAAGCGAGCCACTACCAAACGAATATTAAACGTAACAATGGGTTTCACGCGACTTGCGCACTCTCGCACCGCTGCCCATGAACCCAAGCGTTAAATTGAACGGCAGCTTTCCGAATCTCGATTGACCGGATTTGGCCGCAAGCCGAGATTAGCTGCATCGCAGCAAATCGCTTCCCGTGTTCGAAAAAAAATCTCCGCTTAAGTCCCAAAATGGACTGTTGTGAAGACCGTGTCGTCTGCTCTGTTGCTCTTGAACTACTTGTATGCAAGTAGCGTCACAGCCCCTTCGGGTCCCGTCTTTTAAGAACAAATGCGGGTCAGAGAACAATTTCTTTTAATATTAGCGTCAATTGTTCTCTGACCCGGTTTTTTTGGCCGCGGGAGGATGCGCTGGAATACAGACATAGCAAACTTTTAGATCTGTAGGTACTGCGCTGAACAGGATATTCCCGCTGACTTATCAGCCTCACTTCGACCATAAGGCAATAAAGCATGGCATCCGCAGACTGTTATTTCTGTAATCCAACCGACGACACCACTGTTCTGCGCAACGAGCTGTGTTACGCGCGATGGGACAGTTATCCGGTCAACGAGGGGCACATGTTGATCGTGCCTTGGCGGCACGTGGCGGATTATTTTGAGGTCTCCGAAGAAGAGCGATCGGCGCTCTGGGAGATGGTGAATGAGGTAAAGCGGTTTCTAGCGGAACGCTATCGGCCGGATGGTTATAACGTCGGCATCAACATCGGCCAGGTGGCCGGCCAGTCGGTGTTCCACGTCCACGTGCATGTCATCCCGCGCTACGAAGGGGACATGGCAAATCCGCGCGGCGGCGTGCGTGGGGTGATTCCGGAGAAGCAGAAGTATTAACTGGCCAGCTACTCAGCTGAGCCGATAATGAAAATGCGCCCTCGGCTGCTCGAGCCAACATTAATACATAGGAGGCACAGCCTGAACTATAATTCGCCATGCACACGCCGAGGCAGATCTGAATTCCACGAGAATCAAGACACCAACTAACCTCGCCTCATCCCGTCTCGTGGACGGGGCTCGATGGTGTGAAGGAGATGGGTATGGCTGCTGCGGATATCGGACTCATCGGGCTTGCCGTGATGGGACAGAACCTCGTTCTCAACATGAGCGACCACGGATATGCCGTGGCGGTTTACAATCGCAGCCGCGATAAGACCGATCGGTTTCTGTCAGACCTCGAAGGCGAGCGGCGCATCGTCGGCACGTATTCCGTGGAGCAACTCGTGGGCGCGCTGCGCAGCCCACGCATCGTCGTGCTGATGGTGAAGGCGGGTCCTGTGGTGGACGACTACATCGAGCAACTGCTGCCGCACCTGAAAGTCGGAGATATTCTGGTAGACGGCGGAAACTCGGCATTTACCGACACCAATCGTCGCGTGAGTGGATTGGCCGCGAAGGGGATTCTGTATTTGGGCACCGGCGTGTCGGGCGGGGAGGAGGGCGCGCGCCACGGACCGTCTCTCATGCCGGGCGGCAACAAACAGGCCTGGCCGGCGGTCCAAGACCTGTTGCTGTCCATCGCCGCCAAGGTCGACGGCGTCCCCTGTTGCGACTGGATCGGCCCCGACGGCGCCGGGCATTACGTGAAGATGGTGCATAACGGGATCGAGTACGGCGACATGCAGCTGATCGGCGAGGCTTACCATCTCCTGCATGCAGGTCTCGAACTGGACGCAGATCGCGTCGGACGCATCTTCGCGGAATGGAACCGCGGCGTGCTGGATTCGTACCTCATCGAAATCACCGGCCACATTCTCAAGGTCCGCGACGCGGACGGCGAGCCGCTGGTGAACAAGGTACTCGATTCCGCCGGCCAAAAGGGCACCGGCAAATGGACCGCAACCAACGCGCTCGAGTTGGGCGTGCCGCTCACCCTCATCGGCGAGGCGGTGTTTGCGCGCGCTCTCTCCGCGCTGAAAGATGAACGCGTGCGCGCGGCGGAGATCCTGCCCGAGCACGACGGACGCTTTCACGGCGATCGCGACGCTCATGTGGGATTCATTCACGACGCGCTCTATGCCTCCAAGATCGTGTCCTATGCTCAGGGATTTCAGCTCCTGCGAGCGGCCTCCCGGGAGTACGGCTGGTCGCTCGAGCTCGGCAACATTGCATTGCTTTGGCGGGGCGGTTGCATCATCCGCAGCCGCTTTCTCAACAACATCAAACAAGCCTTCGACCGGGAGCCGAATCTGGAAAACCTGGTTCTCAATGACTTCTTCCGCGGCGCGCTGGCGCGGGCACAGGCCGGTTGGCGCAAGGCCGTCGTCCTCGGTGTCGAGCTGGGCATCCCGACGCCCGCTTTCAGCTCCGCGCTCAGTTACTACGACGCTTACCGCAGCGCCCACCTGCCCGCAAACCTGCTACAGGCGCAGCGCGACTATTTCGGCGCGCACACCTACGAGCGCGTCGATCGTCCCCGCGGCCAGTTCTTCCATACCGATTGGAAGCGCGAACTCGAGTCGCAGGCGGGGTGACGGCATGGCAAGAGACGAAACCCACGATGGCTGCACCTACGTCATCTTCGGAGCGACCGGCGATCTGTCGCGGCGCAAACTGATTCCCGCGCTCTATCGTCTGCACGCGGGGGGCCACCTGACCGCGGAGACCGCGATCGTGGCTTGCGGCCGGCGCGCGTGGGAGCGGGAGAAGTGGATCGACACGGCCGAAGACATGGTGCGAAACAAACTCGGCGCCGAACTCGACCACGAGGTCTGGCAGCGTTTCCGGGACCGGCTGCACTACTTCCAGGGCGATCTGAAAGACCCCGAAAGCTATTCGGCCCTCGGGGAGGCCCTCTCGGACACGGAACGGTTCCCGCAGAATGTCGCCTTTTACATGTCCATTCGCCCCGCCGAATTCGGCGTCGTCATCCAGCACCTGAGTGAAAAGGGGCTGCTCGATGAATCCCATGGCTGGCGCCGCGTGGTCATCGAAAAACCCTTCGGCTACGACCTGGAGAGCGCCATCGCCCTGCAGAACCTGGTCGGCCGCTATCTTCGAGAGGACCAGGTGTTCCGCATCGACCACTACCTGGGGAAGGGCACGGTACAGAACGTCCAGGTGTTCCGGTTTGCCAACGTGATGCTGGAGCCGCTGTGGAACCGGAACTACATCGATCACGTGCAGATCACCCACGCCGAGTCGCTCGGCGTCGGAGGGCGCGCGGCGTACTACGACGGCGCCGGTGCGCTGCGGGACATGATCCAGAGCCATCTCCTGCAGGTGCTCACCCTGGTCGCCATGGAGCCGCCGGTGTCGATGGATTCCGAATCCATGCGCGACGAGAAGGTAAAGGTCCTCAAATCCATTCGGCCCATACCCACCAAGGCCGTCAACGCCCACGCCTTCCGTGCACAGTACGGCGCCGGGGTGGTGGACGGAGAGAAAGTCCACGCTTATCTGGAGGAACCCGAGGTACCGGCAGGCAGCGTCTGCGAGACCTACGCCGCGCTCAAGCTCCACATCGACAACTGGCGCTGGCGCGGCGTCCCATTTTACCTGCAGACGGGCAAACGCCTGGCACGCGATCAGTCTCTGGTGTCCATTTGTTTCAAGGAACCGCCGCAGCAATTCTTTCGGCACACGCAGATCCAACGAATGACGCCGGACTGGATACTCCTGGGTATCCAGCCGACCGAATGTCTGCGCATCGAGCTGAACGTCAAGGAACCCGGGCTGCAGATGCGCACGCGCGTTATCAGCCTGGATGCCAATTTGCGGCGCGAGGGCGAGGCGGTCACCGAGGCCTACGAAGAACTGCTGCTCGACATCATCGAAGGCGACCGCAGTCTGTTCCTGCGTTACGACGAGGTGGAGTACGCCTGGCGCGTGGTCGACCCGATCCTCCGCCTGTGGTCCACGGAGCGCGACTACATCGCCACCTATCCGGCCGGAAGCTGGGGACCAAAAGAATCAATGCGCCTGTTCGAGGGAGAGCGGCAGGGGTGGCGAACGTCCTGGGACCCGCACGAGTGACCGTACGCATGCAGCGACTCGGAGAGGGTAGATCATTGCAGCGCACACGACATGGGAGATAAGAAATCGCATCCGCCATCCCGCCACACGAGCGAGGTGCACACACGCGGCGAAAGGGAAGGCGGACACGCTACGGCGCTCACCGGCGCGCCGATCCGTTGGCGGGTGTTCGCCGACGAGGACGAGGTGGCGGAAGAAGCCGCTCGGCGCATTTTATGCGCGGCGCAGAAGGCCATCTCGGCACGCGGCGTGTTTCGTCTCGTGCTCGCGGGGGGGCAAACTCCCCGACGCGCCTATCGCCTGCTCGGCGGCGAACACGCCGATTGGGACCGATGGGAGATCTTCTTCGGCGACGAACGCTGTCTCCCTAACGGGGATCCGGACCGAAACTTCGAAATGGCGGCGAGCGCCTGGCTCGATCGCGTCCCCATACCGCGAGAACACATACATGTCGTCCCGGCGGAGTTGGGGCCGAAGCGCGCGGCGGACATCTACGAAGGAGAAATACGCGCGGCGTTGCCGTTCGATATGGTGCTGCTTGGGCTTGGCGAGGACGGACACACCGCGAGCCTGTTCCCGGGCGCAACCCACCCGGAGGATCGACTCGCGGTCCCCGTCGTGGATGCCCCCAAGCCCCCGCCGGAACGCGTAAGCCTCAGCGCACAAGCTTTGAGTGATACCCGATCGGCATTGGTGCTGGTGTGCGGGGCGGGAAAGCGGACGGCCGTGCGACGCTGGCGCGACGGCGCGAAGCTTCCCATCGCCGCGATCGTGCCCCGGGCAGGGGTGGACGTACTCCTAGTTGCGGACGCATTCGGGAACAGCGATGCGAACGAGAGTACTGCGAGACGTTGATTACTAATGGGATATCTTCGCCCAAAACGCCGGAAAGGTGCATTAGCATTCCAAAGTCAGTGGGGAGTGATTCATCTATGGGGGTGTCAAGTGGTACTTGTCGTAATGGTAACGGTACCGCTACCAAACCCAGGATACCACCGCCGAAAATTGTCAGCCAAACGACCATCCACGACCTCGGCACGGACCTGAAGCAGCAGATGGGCGCCATACTTTGACCAGCGCATTTGTTGGGATTTCGACATCCGCTTGTCGATCAGTTGGTTAACGATCGACTCGATGAACGATGTCGAGATACGCTCTCCCGCTCTGTACCGCTTGCCAGAGTTTACAAGGGAGTCAGCGTTTTGATTCCGATAGGGTCAACCCCAGAGCACTCGCCTGCAATGGGCCTGAGCGCTCAATCAGCGTCACCATCAGTGGCACGGTCGTATCGTCTTCTTTCTTGAGCAGGATGGTAAATTTCATGCCGCCTCCGGTTGCAGTTTGAAATTTCCCATGGTCCTGCTCTTGGTCTAATGCTTTCAACCCCTCAGTGCCTACCCCACCATTTGAACCGCTCCCCATCAAATTCGTCCCACAGTAGCTACTGGAAGCGTATACTACTGAAATAGTTTAACTTCCAACCTTCAAAACAAGCTGACGAAAGGAGAGAACCCTATGAATATTGGCGAAGGTATTAAGAAATTCTATGAAAAAGCAAAGGATATGGTGGCAGGCGATGTAGCTGATAAAGTAGGGAATGCCGCTGGTGATGCATTGGATAAGGCCAAAGACGTTGCCGGCGACATGAAAGAGGCGGTAGTCGACAAAGCCCAGGATGTCGCGCAGGCAGTGGTGGACAAGGTTGATGATATCAAGGATTCGGCGCAAGACGATGCGGCGGATGTTGAAGAGCGCATCGTAGATAGTTCAAAGCCCGAGTAAGTCCGCTCGTTTTCGGGAATACATAAATCCAATGGTGCCCAAGGGGAGCGATTCATCGGTGGGGGTATCAAGCGGTGCTCGAGGCAACGGCACCGCTATCAAAGCCGGGATACCAGCGCCTGAAATTGTCAGCCAGGCGACCATCCACCACGTCGGCTCGGACCTGAAACAGCAAATGGGCGCCATACCGGGACCAGCGCATCTGCTGGGATTTCGACATTCGCTTGTCGATCAATTGGTTGACCGCCGAGTCGATGAACGATGTCGAGATACGTTGTCCCGCTCTGTACCGCTTGCCGTAGTCTACAAGGGAGTCCGCGTTGTTCTTGAGGTATTCGAGTAATTTCTGAGAAGCATTCGGCAACACGGCCAGCTGCAGACAACGCAGACCGGCGTCACCATCGGTAAACACCGTCATTCGCTCCGTAGTGAGCCCTTGTTGTGCAACGCGATGCCGTAGACGGTGGCGAACTCGCTCGTCGTTCTCCAATGTTCGCACGAATCCGAGACTTCGGGAACCGGCATTGGGACCAAGAACCCGGCCCACAATCACCTCGAAAGAACGATTGGATTGCGGACTGCAGTCACGAATGAAGCCACTATCGAGGCCAATAGAGATGGTTGCACAATTATCTACATGAGTGCTTGACGGTTTGTCTTCGACTGTAGCTTGATTCAGCTCCATTTCCAGTCGGCGCGCTACGGCCAGGGCTCGTCGTCGAACGGTGGAGACCGCATTGTTGGCGTCAACCGGCAGAAGCAAGCCCAATAGCTTCGAAGCACTCGCATACGGAACCGTCGCCGCCAGGTGAGATTGGATGCATTCGAGCTCGAGAGCTACCCGGTTCACCGTGCCGTCAAGTCTCAGTGTTCGCGCCCCGGGAGCGACACCGTCACAGCCGCACCCGAACAGGCGCGGAATCGTTAATTTGACGCTACCAAACAGGCTCTTGAAAAAAGCAGGCCGATAATCCTTGAGCATCCGCCGGGTTCCACACTGACGACAGATCCGTTGGGCTTCGGCGTGGTGTCGGATTTGAGATTGCACAATTTCTTGCTGTATCCGAGAAAGTAAATGTTTTGATTCCGATAGCGTCAATCCTAGCGCGCTCGCCTGCAATGAGCCTGCGCGCTCAATCTGAGTCACCATAGGCGGCACGGTCGTATCGTCTTCTTTCTTGAGCAGGATGGTAAATTTCATGCCGCCTCCGGTCGCAGTTTGAAACTACCCATGGTCATGCTCATGGTCCAATGCTTTCAACCTCTTAGTGCGCACCCCACCATTTGAACCGCTCCCATCTTGATCCAGACGAGTCTGAATGGCGAGATCGGCGTCCGTGACCGGGCCATCATCGAGACCTTTTACTCCACCGGCATGCGGCGCATGGAGTGTCAGAACCTCGCCCTCTACGACCTCGACCTGGCACAGGGCACGGTGTTGATCCGCGAGGGCAAGGGCAAGAAGGACCGGTATATCCCGATTGGAGAGCCGGCCTGTGCGTGGATCCACAAATACCTCGAGGACGTGCGTGCCGCACTCATCATGGAACCCGACGACGGATACGTGTTCATCAGCGATCTGGGCGCCCCGTTTCGCAACAACCAGCTCTCGGATCTGGTCAAGAAATACCTCGAGCGCGCCGGGATCGACAAGCCCGGGGCGTGCCACCTGTTCCGCCACGCCATGGCCACGCAAATGCTCGAAAACGGCGCCGACATCCGCTTCATCCAGGCGATGCTCGGGCATGCGGACCTGTCCAGCACGCAAGTGTATACCCAGGTGTCGATCAAAAAGCTCAAGGCAGTGCATAGGCTCACCCATCCGGCGAACCGGAGCAATACAGCGGCTTCAGATGCGTTAAAATAGGCGTACCCGTTTCTTCCTTTAAGGAAATGTATATGGCGAGCGCGAACGTAAAACAGCAGGTGCACGAACTGGTCGACCACCTCCCGGACGATGCGACCTGGGATGATGTGATGTACCGGATCGCGGTGCGCCGTTCCATTGAGATCGGGTTGCGTGAAAGCGAGACCGGACAAGGGGTGGACACTAAGACCCTGCGCAAAGAGTTTGGCCTGACTGAATGAAGTTACGCTGGATGCCGCAAGCGCGCGCGGATCTTCAAGCCATTTACGACTATATTGCCGAAGACTCCTCTCAAAATGCGGCACGCATGATCGAGCGTTTGCTCGACCGCGCGGAAAGAATGGTCGACTTCCCGCAATCGGGACGGATGGTGCCGGAATACCAACGAGAAGACATCCGCGAGGTCATCGAATCTCCCTACCGAATCATTTACCGCACGTTGCCGGACCGTATTGATGTGCTGACCGTGATGCACAGTGCGCGATTATTAAGGGAAGTGCCTGGATTAAAGACACCGTAACGGGTACGGCCAAGTAACATAATGCCGGCCATTATGCGCAATGTGCACCCGTCCCGGGTGACACAGCCAGGGCCTTGCGGCCCGCATAATGGGCATTATGTGTAAATGGCCGCGTCGTCACCGACGGCGACAATTCTCAAGCGCCATTTTGCATAACGCGGATTATGCGGCGGCCCCGCCGCGCACCGTGGACCCCGACCTTGATCCCATGCTGCCAGCCCGGGGTCCATGGCGCATAATCCCCCGCGTTATGTAACGTGGCGCCTACGGCTTCACACTTTAGCGGCTAAATAGAAGAACCTGGACTGGATTCCTCGTCCATGGTGTATGCTTGTTTCTGAAAAACCGCATCTAGGCGATTTTTTTATTAAGGAGGGCAAATATTGGGGCTGAACGTTGCTAACAGATTGAGGCGTCTAGGGAAAACGGCTGTTGGTACGACGGACCGCGTCGGGTCGAGTCTTTTACAACTGGAACCGCTACTACGACCCCAAGACCGGGCGGTATAGCACTACCAATAGAGGGTATCTCTGTAGTTACATAAAGGACGTTATGTAACCACGAAACCGGTGCATTTACGCTTGCCTGAATCCCAATACGAATGTTGACTCCAGGGCGTGCGCGTAGCGTCCTGCGCGCTCGTCGACTAAGGAGTAGAATAGTAGACAAGGAAATAGGAGGGTGATTCTATGGCTCGTCCAGTACATGAAATCGAAAAAGAGATCCAGACACTGAGCGCGACGGATAAGGCGCAGTTACTACGAGCACTGGTTGCGGATCTGGAAAAGGAAGTTGACGAAGACGTTGAACGCGCATGGTTAGAGGAGGCGCAACGCCGCTACCGAGAGATGAAGGACGGGCAAGTCGAGGCGGTCCCGGCGAAAGAGGTTTTTACGAGGGCTCGTGCACGTCTAACCAAGTGAGGGCGGAATTCCATCCAGAGGCTACAGAGGAATTCATCGAAGCAACGCTGTTTTACGAGCAGCAAGTTTCGGGACTCGGCGAGGCATTCGTTACAGAAGTGGAGCGATCGGTGGAGTTGCTGGTCTACCATCCTGAGATTGGTTAGAATCTCGATGAGGCACTTCGCCGGCTAGTTCTGCCTCGATTCCCGTATTCACTCATCTATAGCCTCGAACCAAACGAAATCTGGATTGTAGCGGTGAGGCATCAACGACGCCGTCCGGGTTACTGGCGAGGGCGACTCGACCGCTGATCAGTAACTCGGAGTTTCCGTGCACACCCCGCAGATGAATCGCTCCCTCGACAGGTTTGTAGTTCAATCCTTAATTTCAATACTATCGAAGTTAAGAAATTAACCGAGCACAACGGACGTATTGAATCTAGGGCGACGAAAAGAGGAAATGTCCCAATACATAGAGCCTTTTGAAAATCCTAGTTGCGGCGAGTAATTGAAAGATAGGCCTACGAACGCGACTCGATGGAGTCCCCTAGTGCGAATAGGAATGCGATGACGCTCGAATGGATAATTCCCTTAGTGTCCGCGATCGGTGCGTGCGTAGCCTTTTTTTATCGAAGCCAGAAAGGCCATGGTTCACTTTTGCGGCGGTTTTTTGTGTTGTGCTCGCAGGAGGGTGGGAAGCGTCTCGCATCTTCTCGGAAATTAAGACTAGGCACGAACCGCAAACCTCTATTGAGCGGCGGTTGATTCGCCAGACTGACTCCTTATTGGATTTTATATCGGATATGGTGCTTTACGCTTCCGCTGGTTGGCTCCCCGAAACAGAAGAGGACTTTTTTCCGCAACGACCGCGCGACTCATCTGTAGCGAAATGGATATATCTACGCCCGCCCCCGTCGTTCCGGCACAGCCATGGAGCGCGCGAATCTATAGAGTCTTTAAAGACTATCAAGATACTATTCGCGCAACGATAGATCAGCCTGCGCTTACCTTAGATGCTGAACTCATCAAAGTGCTCGATGAAGTCGATCGAACGCAACTCCTTCGCTATGTGGTGTCAACTCCCGCTACAGAACGGATGGACGCTCAAAGGGGAGTCCAACGACCACCACTTATCTGCTGGGGTCTGGAACCACTAGTGGCGGAATCATTAAATTCTCTCCTTAGACTTTTTCGCCTTCTCGAAGCTCGGGAGGGGGAGGCTGGCTTATCACCAAATCGTCAGTGGCTTGTCTTCCCGAAGAAGCTTCGAGATAAATTTCTCGGCGAGAGTCGTTTTGGTTCGAACGGCTTAAAGGACTGGCAGGAGCGCTATCCCAATTCACCAGGGCCAGCCATTTTCGGGCGAGGGAATCCGAAGAAAGGGATCTTACGACACAACATCCAGTAAGCACTCCTAACTACTCATGGATGCGGACTGTTACGGGGTTTCGGTGCACAGGCCACTCAGGTAGACCTCGGGGTTTCCGTGCAAAACCTACAAAAAGTGCCGTTAAGAAAAGAGAGCGATTTATTTGTGGGGGGTATCAAGTAGCACTTGAGGTAACGGTACCGCTACCGAAGCCGAGATCCCACCGCCGTTATCAAAAGCATTGTTGTCGAAAAAAAGATTCCGTCGCATAATCTCGGGGCCAAACCCGCATAGGTACCAAAATTTCCATAGCCTATGTGTGCGGATTTGAGTGCTCAATTAGCGAGACGAATTCGCAGATTTTCCCAAAACGATCTTCTGAAATTGTCTATGCGCGGCGAATTGCATCCACATAAGTTCCTGGCAACACTATTATAATGAGTACGTATATCGGCGCCCTGACAGGATCGTCTTTACCTCCCACTTTTCTTTATGACGGAAGACCAATTTTCGGTGGGTAAGAATTCCGGAATAAGGGCGATTATTGAATGACCTAGCGAAATTCCTGCGGGACCGCTGGTACCTATGCGGGAATAGTCCCGGAAATGGACGAAATCGTCTCGCACAACGAACGCCATCATCTGCGTGCAAACGTTATGGGACTTTGTGTACAGTGGGGGAACGGACCCAATGTAATGGCCACTATTTCAGACACTGCTGCCACCTCGCTGCTGGTGACGACCGCGCCCGCAGTCTTCGTTCTGCTGTGGAGCAGCGGCTTCATTGGCGCGAAGTACGGCCTGCCATATGCCGAACCGTATACCTTCCTGCTGCTGCGCTTTGTTATTGTCACCATCCTGTTTGCCGCCGCCGCCCTCGCCGTTGGGGCGAAATGGCCGACAGGGGTGGGGATTTTGCATGTCGCCGTAGCCGGGATACTCATCCACGCGATTTATTTGGGGGGAGTCTTCGTTGCTATCCACCGCGGCTTGCCCGCCGGCACCGCTGCGCTGGTCACCGCCCTGCAGCCCCTGCTCACCGCGATTGCGGCGGGACCGTACCTCGGCGAGCGG
Organism: uncultured Gammaproteobacteria bacterium; assembly: GCA_947258975.1. Classification (GTDB taxonomy): domain Bacteria; phylum Pseudomonadota; class Gammaproteobacteria; order Arenicellales; family JAANXG01; genus CALZGZ01. Next base: position 3,381 of record CAMYKK010000066.1, on the reverse strand, counting down.
ATTACGACCCGGCAGTGGATCGGCTTCATCCTTGGTCTATTCGGTGTCCTGCTTGTGGTGCAACGCAAACTCGGAGTTTCCGAGGGCGATGTCGGTGCCGTTATCGCGGCCTTGATCGCCGTGCTCGGGATCACCGCGGGCACCTTGTATCAAAAGCGCCACAGCGGCGCCGTGGACGTACGAACGGGATCGGTTGTTCAGTTCGGCGCGTCGGCATTGGTGATCCTGCCACTGGCCTGGTTGTCGGAGACTATGGCCGTGCGCTGGAGCAGCGAATTCGTGTTTGCCTTGGGGTGGCTGTGCGTGGTGCTGTCGCTGGGCGCCATCAGCCTATTGCTATGGTTGATACGCCACGGCGCCACGGCGCGCGTGGCAAGCTTGTTCTATATGGTGCCGCCGGCTACGGCGTTAACCGCTTGGATCCTGTTTGACGAAAGCTTCGGCCTCTACGGCCTGATTGGCATGGCTGTGGTCGTTACAGGCGTGGCTCTGGTGACCGTTTCGCCCAAGACCTCATAGCCCGTTTTGGGATGCAGTGTTTGCTAGCTCGGGGTTTCCGTGCACGGAAACCCCTAATACTGTTGTCCATCAGCCACGACGTAATCGCCGTCTGTCGCATCGCGGACCTTTGTTGGAATACAACCTACTTGGCCCAAACGCAACATATCTGCGAAAAGTGCCATCTGGCTGATTTGATCGAAATATAACGTATGTGCGGTAAAAATTGACCTCCCCAGATCGCGCAGGAGCGACGATCTCAAGTCGAGCAAGGGCTAAGTATAGGAGGTAAAGTGCGTTTCTAGCGCCATTAAATGTCGTAGAGAAACGACATCATACGTACGTTATATTGCATAGTAGGATACTACTATGCTTAATCACGCCATGGCGTCGCCCCCCCAAGCCACTCTACCGGGCCGATCCCAGCGAGTTCGACCTGCGGACTACAATTTCCTGCACGCCTCGCCTGGAACCCTGCCCCGACGAAAATTGTCATTCTGAGCGCAGCACTTGTCCCCGCGCAGCAGGGGGCTCGTCCCCGCGCAGCAGGGGGCTCGTCCCCGCGCAGCAGGGGAAAGAATCTCCCCGTCTTAAATATCTGTGGGAGCGGCTTGTAGCCGCGATCAATCACCGAAATTCTCGCCTAACCTTTTAAAGCCAAAATAGTCTCCACGTCGCCGGCACCACGATAACGGAGCTTTGAGAAACCGACCTGCGACGCTGCCGACGCTTCCTGCAGAAGCCCTACAAGCGCTGGTGCGATCCCAACGGGCGAAAACCACCTTGGCGCGGACCTTCGGAATCTGAACCGTCACCGGACCGACACCCGTCTGGATCTCGCGCGCCGGCAAATACCCATTGCGCACGACACCGGCTTTATCACCTGCCGTGCGGCGCTCTGTATGCTGTGCTAATAACTACTCGACAACGGTATTCTTGCTCATAGTGGCGTATCTCCTAATGGTTGATTGGTGTTTCGCAACAACAAATCAACCAGATACGCCGCTCTCTTTCAACCCACCCAAACACCACTTTCGATCATAACTCCATCTAAAGCGGACGCACGTCAAGACGTTACAAAATCCAAATTCAATCAATCTGGGCATTCAAACAAACGCATGCAACATACTCATGCTCGCCATTTCGCCCTTGACAGCAATAGACGACCACCGACTTGACTGCGGACCGCCGAGGTAGAAATGTTCCATCGTCAGCTCTTGGTTCGGAGTCTCGAGCAATTGATGGACGCGTCAGTCGAACCGGCTGCGTTTCTTGACGTTCGGCATTTCGAGCTCAGGCGACAAGAGGTCAGTGTATTCCGAGAGCCTGGTCCACACGAGGTTACCGGCGTGTTTGAGCAGGGCCTCGTATTGCTTTTCCGGGATCCGCTTCAGACGAGTGCCAATTTCTGCAAGAGACTTAGCATCCTCTAGTGTCTCTCCGGCATGAGGGACTGCGCGCTGGATACGAAACATTACCACGCCCTTCATATTGAGGTGGCGAAAGTGTGTCAGCGCCAGAAATGTACTCATGTCGTCGTTGTGGCCACCTCGCATTTCGAACTGGCGCATCACGTAGTGGAGCTTGCGAATGCGGCCTCTCGGCGGCGACATCTTCTGGTCGACAATGGCTCCTGCATCACTCGCAATCAGATAGAACGAGTCGGGTGATTCCGGCGGACCCATCTTGGCCATGATCGAGGTAACCCCGAGATTGTCGAGCACGCCACCATCGCTCAGCGCCAGGTGGTCCGGCAATTCTTTCTCAAGCGGGGCAACCTGCGTTGCAACCTCGTCATCATCGCCGCACCGCTCACCCGTCCTACGAATCCGATCCCGCGGAATTGTGACTGCGGAGAAGGTCGGGAACGCGCTCGAGGCGGCCACGGCTACAGAAAGCGGAACGTCGCAGTGATACCGCCAAAACCTGGTTTCAAAGGCCTTGGAATGGGTGAATCCGAGGGTCCCAGTGGTCTGCCTTGCCGCCAGACAGGAATCTCCATCCAGCACCACTGTGCACGGCCGTGGCGTTGATGACAAAGAAAGGCGACGACCCTTCCAGATGTCGCAGCATGATCGGCCGATTGTCGCGATTCCGAAACGTCCGCCGATACCTGCGCTCGAGGCCCTTACTGCTTTTGCTCCAGGGCAACAAATCGTGGAGCATCGCGGGCCAGTCGAGCGGCCAACGCCGGGTGACAAAGTCGTGCGCCAGGAGCAGGAACTCATCGAACGACTGACCCCTGAGGATGGAAGTTGCATAGAGCCCCGCCAGGATCGAGCCGCCCGACACGCTGCTGATCAGGCCAATACGGTCTAAGAGATTCAACTCGTGGAGCTTCTTTAAGACCCCAAGATGAAAGATGGTGGCCCGAAACCCGCCACCGCTCAAGGACAGGGCGATGTCGCGTCGACTCACGAAGCTCTCCCTCAGCTTCGAAAGATAGGAGATGTAGCCACGGTGCAGTTGCGGTTCGCCGACGTCGTGCGCGCCATAAGCAGGCACGTAACGGATACTGGATTACGCTCAATGTGCTTAATGTTCATGCTTGCTCCTCATTTTCCTAGGAAATAAGTGCGATCACAACCGGTCTAGAGCGGATTAGCGGTCACTCACGGGGTAGTCTAAAACAGTCTCTAAAGTGAGACAAACCACAATCCAACGGACGAGAACTTCTATTCTTCAGCACCGCGTCCGCAATTGGCCGAGTGGGCTGTCTATTCCACCGCAGTATTTTCTTGCGCTCTGCAAGATAGCTTCATCAATCAGGAGAACGCCTGGACGCGACCCACTGCAGTCATTGAAGCACAAATGTCTCGACGTCTGCTTTTGGTGAAGCGGCGTATTCAGAATCGAGATAAAGCCCTGCGCTCTATTCGAGAA
>CAMYKK010000065.1 GCA_947258975.1 uncultured Gammaproteobacteria bacterium | reverse complement strand
CGTGCTCACTGTCGAGGCCTCCGATGGCGTCAACCTCGACACCGCCGCCATCACCGTCGACATCAATAACGTTAACGACAACGCCCCGCTGATCAACAACGCCACCACCAACATCAACGAAGACGCGGTGAACGGGACGAGCGTCTACAACATCGACGATACCAACACCGGCAACGATACCGACCAGGACGGCGATGCCCTAAGTTATAGCATCACCGCCGGCAATACCGACGGTATCTTCACCATCAACAGCTCGACCGGCGAGATCACCGTCCTGGACAACACCAACCTCGACTTCGAGACCACCAACCAGTATGTCCTCACCGTCGAGGCCACCGATGGGGCTCTGAATGACACCGCCGCCATCACCATCGATATCGACGACGTCAACGAGACACCGCTGATCGGCAATGCGTCGACGAATGTCAACGAGGATGCCGTCAACGGCACTTCCGTCTACAACGTCAACGATACCAATACCGGCTTAGATACCGATGAAGACGGCGACGCAATTGCTTATTCAATCACCGCCGGCAATACCGACGGCATCTTCACCATCAATGCCACCACCGGTGAGATCACCGTCCTCGACAACACCAATCTCGACTTCGAAACCACCAATCAATACGTCTTGACCGTCGAGGCCAGCGACGGGGCCCTGAACGATACCGCCGCCATCACCATCGATATCAACGACGTCAATGAAACCCCACTGATCGGCAACGCGACAACGAATGTCAACGAGGACGCGGTAAACGGCACTTCCGTCTACAACGTCAACGATACCAATACCGGCTTAGATACCGACGAAGACGGCGATGCAATTGCTTATTCAATCACCGCCTCTTCACCATCAACAGCTCGACCGGTGAGATCACCGTCCTGGACAACACCAACCTCGACTTCGAAACCACCAATCAATATGTCCTCACCGTCGAGGCCAGCGACGGGGCGCTGAACGATACCGCCGCCATCACCATCGATATCAACGACGTCAACGAGACACCGCTGATCGGCAATGCGTCGACAAACGTCAATGAGGACGCGGTAAATGGCACTTCCGTCTACAACGTCAACGATACCATTACCGGCTTAGATACCGACGAGGACGGCGATGCCATTGCTTATTCGATCACCGCCGGCAATACCGACGGCATCTTCGTCATCAATGCCACCACCGGTGAGATCACTATCCTCGACAACACCAACCTCGACTTCGAGACCACCAACCAGTATGTCCTCACCGTTGAGGCCAGCGACGGAACCCTGAATGACACCGCCGCGATCACCATCGATATCAACGACGTCATCGAAAATGCGCCAGCAATCAACGACGATGCCACCAATATCCGTGCTCACTGTCGAGGCCTCCGATGGCGTCAACCTCGACACCGCCGCCATCACCGTCGACATCAATAACGTTAACGACAACGCCCCGCTGATCAACAATGCCACCACCAATGTCAATGAAGACGCCATCAATGGCACCAGCGTCTACAACGTCGATGATGTCAACACCGGCAACGACACCGACCAGGACGGCGATGCCCTAAGTTATAGCATCACCGCCGGCAATACAGACGGCATCTTCACCATCAATGCCGCCACCGGTGAGATCACGCTGCTCGACAACACCAACCTCGACTTCGAGAGCACCAATCAATACGTCTTGACCGTCGAGGCCAGCGACGGAACCCTGAATGACACCGCCGCAATCACCATCGATATCAACGACGTCAACGAGACACCAACCACAACCGGGATTGGCGACAGTAACGTCAATGAGGACGCCGCGACAACGCCCATCGACCTCTTTGCAGCATTCGATGATCAGGAGGACGCGGATAATGCACTTACTTATTCCATTGTCTCAAATACCAACAACGCACTGTTCGACAGCACGGCAATCGACGGTGTCACCGGGATCCTGACTCTCGACTACTTTCACAATGCCAATGGCAGCGCCGACATCACCGTTCGCGCTACAGATTCCGGAAATCAGTTCGCAGACACAGCCTTCACCGTAAACGTCAACCCGATCAACGACGCGCCCGAGACCGGGGTTCCCGGAATCCAGACGACAGGAGAAGACACTCCCCTGGAATTCTCGGCCATCAACGGGAATCTCATTGCGGTGTCGGACGTCGACATCAGCATCAATCCCCTTGAGGTTACGCTCAATGCCACCGACGGCACCGTAAGCCTGGCCGGCACCAGCGGCTTGAGTTTTATTACGGGAACCGGCGCGGGCGACGCATCAATGCGATTCACCGGCTTGGTAGCGGATGTCAATACCGCCCTGGACGGTCTGGTCTTTCAGCCGGATGCGGGCTTTTCCGGAACCGGCAGCCTGCAGATGATCACCGACGATCTTGGAAATTCCGGCGCCGGCGGCGCCTTGAATGACGTGGATACGATCGCGATCAACGTCACTACCACGCCGCCTCCGCCGGCGCCGCTCGATGAGGTTATCGTAGACGACCCACCGGAGACCGGCGGGCCGGGTCCGGTGATCGCGCCGGAGGAACCGACCGTTGAACCGGTGGTGGACGATCCGGTCGTAGATTCGCCCGATCGGGTGGTGTTGATAGACATCGATACGCCAGTGACAGCGGGCCACGTTCCGGATGACAACGATGTTTGGTACAACACTACCCGTGCGACCGCAGGGCCGATCGACGCGTACGCTCTTGACAGTGCCACGCCGCATTCGCCCCACCCGGCTCCGATCAATCTGCCCGGACTATTCACGGAATTGCTCGACGGTCTTGCCCGCGAATCCAGCCGCCTGGTGCAAGTCTTCTCCGACGGAAACGACGGCGCAGACGAGGAACTGGCCCGAACCGTAGCGCGCCTGGCCATAGTCAACCCGGCGCTGCCGCCACTGGTGATTTCGTCCGCGCTGTGGGATCTGCTGGACACCATGAATCAGGATATTGATGACAACGATGGTCTGCTCTCGAACGAGGGTTTCACGGTCGCGACCGGACTCGGGCTGACATTGGCCCTGTCAGCGGGTTACGTCACCTGGCTGATCAGGTTTGGTTACTTGGCCGCCAGCCTGCTGTCGTTCGCGCCGATGTTGGCGCAATTCGATCCCTTACCCATTCTCGCCAAACGTGGCCGGGACAAAAATTCCGAGCAAATCAAATCAGCACAAACTGATGATGCCAACGTCACCCACCTATTTGATTTGCCAAGAGCGGCAGTCTAGCGGGCAAATCCGGAGTGAGCCAATATTCTCGCCAACCGTAATTAGGTTAAAGGATGCATGCACAAATAAATGAAACAGATTAGGGACAGGATACACAGCACTTCAAATCTGACGTCTCGGGCGTTTTGATCTTTGGAGCGATAGAAATGCAAATAAGACCAGCTATCAAACTCAGCTTCGCGTTTGTGCTACTCACAACGAGTATTTTGATTATCGGCGAACTACTGGGCCTGGTCCCCAATGAACGTGCTGGTATTCTCGAAGGCCGGAAAAATTTCTGCGAATCCCTCGCGATTCAGATCTCAATGGCCGCGGCGCGCGATGATTTCGCATTGATCAACGCGACATTAAAAGCGGTAGTCGACAGAAACCCGGATGTGCGCTCCGCGGCGCTGCGAACGTTCAACGGGAACCTGGTCGCTGAATCCGGTAATCATGCCAAAAATTGGACCAGACTCCCAAAAGGCAAATCGACCGCGCGGCACGTCCAGGTACCAATCCTGATTAAAGACGTACAATGGGGCACGGTGGAAGTGGCATTCGAACGCCTACTGGGAGATTCTTTTTTTGCCAGCCTGTCGCGGTCTTTTCTAGGATTATTGATTTTCGTGTCGGCATCGGGTTTCATCATCTTTCTTCTGTTTATTAAGCGGATCGCTCGTGAGTTGGATCCAAGGTCGGTTATCCCGGAACGGGTCAAGTCCGCGTTCAACGCCCTGGCCGAAGGATTACTAATACTCGATGAAAATGAGAATATCGTTCTTGCCAACAACGCGTTTGCGGAAACGATTCAGACGCCCGTTGACACATTGATTGGCGTAAAAGCGTCCACGCTTGCATGGAGTATGGAGTCGCTGACTGAAACCGAATTTCCCTGGCACCGCAGTCTCAAGCAGCAGGAAAGACAAATAGGCATCCCACTCAAATTTCAATCCAAAGACAACAAGTTCCGTACCTTCATGGTCAACGCCGCGCCCATACTTGATGTAAAGGGCGCGGTGCGCGGCGTGCTCGCAACCTTCGACGATATGACGAATCTGGAGAAGAAACACACCGAACTGAAACAAACGATCGGACAGTTATACAAGTCTCAAGAACAACTGCTAGATAAAACCCTCGAACTTGAATACCTCGCCACGCGGGATCCCCTTACCAATTGTCTGAATCGCAGAGCCTTCCTGGAGAAATACGAGATCGAATTCTCCGCAGCTAGTACCCAAGGAACAGCGCTCACGTGCCTGATGATGGACCTGGATCATTTCAAGTCCATCAACGACCAATACGGACATGCCACTGGGGACAAAGTCATAAAGTATGTTGCGGAGATGATACGTTCGCACTCACGGCCCGGTGATCTCGTAGGCCGCTACGGAGGCGAGGAATTCTGCCTCGTACTCCCACAGACGGATCTCAACGACGCGATCGCAATAGCGGATCGTCTGCGGCGCGAAATTCACATCCACGCACCTGCCGACGTAAACCCGGCGGTGCGCATCACTGCAAGCTTGGGAGTTGCAGATCTCACGCCAGAAATAGCGTGTTCCAGCAATCTTGTCAATCATGCGGATAAAGCGCTATATCTTGCCAAAGAGGCCGGTCGCAACCGGGTCATGGAGTGGAAATCAGAATATCGTGATAGAGATCCTTTGTTGACAGACGAATATAAAGATATCGCGCTGACTCGACCGGCAGAAGAGTCGGTATTCCCTCTTTCCGATCATCACGCACATGCATCCAGCGGTAACGAGCTTCTCGCGCTTCAAAATAAAGTGCAGATATTGGAGGAGGAACTTGAGTACCATCACTCGCTTCAACAATCTCGCGACTGTGATCAATTAACTGGATTGCCAGACCGCATGGTTTTCATCGATCGAATCCGTCAGGCGCTGGCCCATGGTTATCGATATGGCCGTATCGTCGCGTTAGTTTATCTCGACATCGATTCTTTTAAGCGCATCAACGACACCCTTGGAGAAATCGTGGGAAATCAACTCTTGAAGGCGGTGTCTACACGATTGATGGGCGAGTTGCGTTCGGTAGACACAGTCGGCTTGCTCGGCAAGGGCAACAACGACACCACTGTTTCCCGACTGAGCAAGGAGGAGTTCGGAATTCTTCTAACTGATTTGGCTGAGGTCGAATCGGCCGCTTGGATTGTGAAACGAATATTCCAAAGCCTGTCAGAAAAGTTTGTCATCGATGGGCACGAGATATTCATAACATGCAGTGCGGGTATTAGCATTTTTCCATACGATAGCAACGATTCAGAGGTCCTATTGAGAGCCGCAAGCGCCGCAAGGAACGACGCCAAGCATCGACTAGGACACAATAATCTGCAATTCTTCTCTCCGGAAATCAATAAGACGGCTTACCGGCAGCTGTGGCTGGAGAGCCAGTTACATCGGGCGCTCGAAAGCGACGAACTCGTCTTGCACTATCAACCCACGGTGAGCATGACCAGCGGTCAAATACGCAGCTTGGAAGCGTTGATCCGTTGGGATCATCCCAAACTGGGCCAGATCTCACCCATAGACTTCATCGGAATCGCGGAACATACAGGACTCATCAATAAAATGGGTACGTGGGTTCTCCGTTCCGCTTGTCAACAGGCACGTAAATGGTGCGATGAAGGTTTCAATAATATCCAGGTCGCAGTCAACCTTTCTCCCGCCCAGTTCCGAGACGACAATCTGGCGCATGAGATTATCTCGATTCTGGAGGAAACCAAATTACCCGCGAGGTCCTTGAATCTCGAAATTACGGAAAACACTCTTATAGATAATTTCAGTGGAACGATAAAGATCATGAACGAGTTGCATCATGCAGGTGTCTCATTCTCTATCGATGATTTTGGAACCGGTTATTCATCACTGAGTTACTTGAAATCTCTGCCCGTCGATTGGGTGAAAATCGATCGTTCGTTTCTCAGCGATGTCCTGCCGAGTCAACAGGATCAAGGTATCATCGGCGCGATCATTTCCATGTCCCACAGCCTCGGCCTCAAGGTCGTTGCCGAAGGCGTCGAGACCGATGCGCAATGTGAATTCCTACGAACCTTGCATTGCGATGAGATCCAGGGCTTTCTGATCAGCACCCCGTTACAATCAGCGCAAGCTACACGATTCCTGCGTAACCACAACTTGCGCGAGGCAAAATCGTCGGTCGCTTGATAGCTAGATGGTGCTGTGGGAGCGACATCTTCCCCTGCCGTCCCCCCGCTATGCGGGGACAAGTGTCACGACATTCGCGGCACAATGCCGCTCCCACAGATATGTGAGATTGGTGGGAGTGACATCCTGTCACGATCATCTCGGCTCCTGTCCCCGCAAAGCACAATAGGGGTCAAAGCAAATAGGGGTCGGAGTCACAGACTCCGACCCCTATTTTTCCGATAACATTGAGCTTGTCACAGATATTTAAGATTATTATAATATAAACATATTATTTTTTTGGTTTCTGGAACGGACAGATATTTGGCACCGTTATCCGCGGGTGACTATATCCCGCCTATCGCCGAAACCATCTCACCCACACTAGGTTCACGAGATTAAATACACAACCAACATCTCTCAGGAGTTTGGCGACATGAGCATGACATCCCTCGATCCCATCGCGCGTGCGCGGCGGTTATTTATATGCGCGGCGAGCACCACCGGTTATCTCGGCTTGTTGCTGTTCGCGCTGCCCGCCGGGGCACAGGGACCCATGATGCCGCCGATGGGCATGCCGGGTATGGGCACATCGCCGATGGGAATGCCCGGTATGGGGATGCCTCCGGCAGGAATGCCGGGTATGGGTATGGGCATGCCGATGGGCCACGGTATGCATCCTCACGCCGGGAGGAATCCGATGGCCGCGTTGAACCTTACTCAAGAGCAGCTCAAGACAATGCAAGACACTGCCAAAGCAGCACAAGCGGCGGGCCTCGATCTCATGAAACGCGTCGGGGATGAGGCGGCACAGCTGCGTTCCATGTTTGTTGAGGCCGCTCCGGATGCCAAGAAAATTGGAGCCACCTACCAAAAGATATTCGATCTTCAACGCCAGGCAATTGAAAACGCCGTCACAACCTACAATAAACAAATCTCCGTCCTCGATCCCGAACAACTCAAAAAGTGGAACGCCATTCGCGAACAGATGATCGGCAGGTTCTTACCCTCCGGGACGATACCGCAGCCCAAGTAACGCCGACGTAGCGATTTGCCGGCGAGGTGTCGCATCTTGCGAGAACGTGCTTTACTTGCTTGATCGGAAAATACCGCGCCCGACGGTAGTCGTAATTGATGTAAAATTGCCCTCACTATTATTCTGGGTCAGCGGGTGACGTCATGGCAAAACTAAACCTACCCTTCGCACCACTCAACGCGGGTGTCGTCACGGTTTCTAACTCGCGAACCGTCAAAAACGATGATGCGGGTGACTTAATCAGCGAGCGGCTAAAAAAGGCCGGACATTTCGTCGTGAAACGTGAGATACATCCGGAACAACCCGAACAGCTAAGTTCCCTGTTTCAAGATTGGATCCGGGAACCAGAAATTGACGTCATCATCTCCAATGGTGGTACCGGACTGACCAGCAAAGACATGACACCGGAGGTCGTGAGGGAGTTTATCAGAAAACCAATACCCGGATTCGGCGAGTTGTTTCGTATGCTGTCCTTCGAGGATGTCGGCACATCCGCTCTTGAGTCCCGTGCCGAGGCCTGTGTTGCCGATAACACATTGGTATTCCTATTGCCGGGTTCGCCGGGCGCTTGCCGTCTCGCCATGGACCGTTTGATCCTGGAACAAATTGACGCGCGTCACCGCCCCTGCAACCTGGTCACGCTGTTGCCGCGGATCCTCAACAAAATCAAGCAGTAACTGGATTAATCCATTCACTTTGCGTGAGCAATATTGTTGCACTGATCGCCAGCCGCGTACTTTCTTCGGTTGACCCAAATCGATAAGCCCGGTTATAAGCCTTATGTTTCCAGTAAGGGCGCACGAGGCACAAAAGGCGTGGCTTGTTTCAGATTTCAACGATCCGTCCAGACGTTAATACTGTGTTGGCTCTTCACCGGGGAAGCGACCGGGCTTTTGGCGCCCGCCGTAGCGGCCGATTCCCCAATCGTCGCCGCCGCATCCAGCCTCAATCCAGCCCTCAACGAAGTGCGACAGGTCTTTGAGACTGAGACGGGCCAATCAATACGACTGAGTTTTGGATCATCGGGCAACATTGCCCGGCAGATCATTCACCGTGCACCGTTCGAATTATTCCTTTCCGCAGACGAGCGTTACGTTCGCATGCTGGTGGAGCGCTCGTTGACGATTGACCGTGGCGCCCTGTACGCCGTTGGCAGGCTGGTTCTGTTCGTTCCCAACGGCTCGCCGATTCGCACTGACCGCGAGCTGCGCAATCTTGACGCTGCGTTGGTGGTTGGAAGCCTCAAGCGCTTGGCGATCGCCAATCCTGAACATGCCCCCTACGGCCGCGCGGCGCGGCAACTCCTCGAAGCACGTGGCATATGGGACAGATTGGATCAAAAACTCATCATGGGCGAAAACGTCTCCCAGACCGCTCAATTCGCGGCAACCGGTGCGGTAGACGCGGCGATCCTGTCCTATTCAATGGCCTTGTCCCCGGCCATGACCCATCGCGGCCGGTTCGTGTTGCTACCGGAAAAGTGGCACGATCCCATACGCCATCGGATGGTGCTGCTCAACGGCGCCGGTCAAGCTGCTGTCGCATTCTATGCGTTTTTGCGCGGAGCGACCGCCAGGGAAATCCTGGCACGCTACGGTTTCAGCACACCATGGGACACACCCTGACAGCTCATGGACTGGTCGGCCCTGGCACTTTCACTGGAACTCGCCGCGTGGACAACCGCGATCTTGGTGCCCGTGGGCGTAGTGATTGGACGCACCTTGGCACGCAGACAGTTCGTGGCCAAGGGTATCGTCGAGGCGCTCATCGCGCTCCCCCTGGTGCTGCCGCCCACGGTACTGGGATTCTACTTGCTGGTGGCGTTCAGTGGCGCATCGCCGCTCGGACAGATCTACGAGATGTTGGTCGGCCAGCCCCTAGTCTTTTCCTTTCAAGGCCTGCTGCTCGCCTCTTTGATATTCAACCTTCCCTTCGCCGTGCAACCCGTGCAACGCGCATTTGAATCGCTTCCGGGGGACATCCGTGAAGCCGCCTGGTGTTGCGGCATGTCTTCGTGGCGCACGTTTCGAAGTATTGAGTTTCCATTAGTGTGGACCGGGGTGCTCTCGGCTATGGTGCTCACCTTCGCGCACACCTTAGGCGAATTCGGGGTCGTCTTGATGGTGGGCGGTAATATACCCGGCGAAACACAGACAATCGCGATCTCAATCTACGACCGCGTGCAGGCATTGCAGGATCAACAAGCCGCGTTGATGTCGGCGATATTGCTTGCATTCTCTTTCGCCACCATCAGCTTCATTTATATCATGAACAATCGAACTCGACGTCGACGTGAATACTGACAACACAGCGGGGCTGCACGTTCATCTAAAACAGGCGGCGCCCATATCCTTGGATGCCGAATTTCATTGTGCCACCGGTGAGTTGATCGTGCTAGTCGGACCATCGGGCAGCGGCAAGTCGACAATCCTTCGTTGTATCGCAGGATTGACAATGGCAAAAACGGGCGTGGTCCGGTTCAACGAAACCGCTTGGTTGGATACCGACCTTGGTATTCATTTAGCGCCGCAGAAAAGATCGGTGGGAATGGTGTTTCAACATTACGCACTGTTTCCGCACCTGTCGGCATTGGACAACATTACGGTCGTGTTGAACGAAGCATCGAGAAACAATCGCGAGCAACGCGCTCGGGAACTGTTGTCATTCGTCAATCTGCAAGGATTGGAGTCTCGACGCCCGAGTGAATTGTCCGGCGGGCAACAACAACGCGTCGCGTTGGCACGGTCCCTGGCCAGGGATCCCGAAGTCTTATTGCTCGATGAACCGTTCTCCGCCGTAGATCAGATCACGCGCCGCAAACTGCAACTCGAATTAGCGCGATTGCGTCAACAACTCAAGATGCCGATTGTTCTCGTCACCCATGACCTTGATGAGGCATGCATCCTAGCGGATCGAATGTGTGTTTTGCACCATGGGCGGAGCTTACAAGCCGGCGCGCCTGCCGATGTGATGTCACGTCCTGACAGCGACTCGGTCGCACGTCTGGTCGGGCTGACTAATGTTTTTGCGGGTGAGGTCATAAAACAGCAATCCGAGCCGCAAATCACCTTGCTACGCTGGGCCAACTATACCCTCGAATGCCGTCATCGCCCCGAAATTCGGCCCGGAGAAACGGTGAGCTGGATCATTCCGCCGCAACAGGTGATCTTGCACCGCCGCGATCGACCTTCGCGGGGTGAACGGGAAAATCCCGTCGAGGGCGTGATTAGAGACTTTGTGGTCCTCGGCGGCGACGTGAGTATCACCATGTTTGTCGAGGATAACCCGGATTTACCGCTGTCCTTAACATTATCCTCACATGTCGCCTACCGTAATCACCTTGGGATGGGTGAACACATCACAGTCTCGTTGCTCGCTCACGGCATTCACCTCATGCCGCAAAGATGAGCAGATGGAGACAAACCGAAGCAAGTTTATACGCACGCTGTTCCCCATCGTGCCGCGAGTGTTTCCATTTCGCCGTGGTGTTCGCATTGCGCTTCGCACCGCCCATATTTTTACCAGCGGCGTCCTGCTCGGTGGCTACATTTTCAATGAGCCAACAACGGTGCTCGAACCCTGGTTATGGTATTCCGTAATTACCGGGTTGCTGCTGTTCGCCATCGACCTGTATGCAACGCTCGTAATACTATTTGAATTACACGCCATTGCGGTTATTGTGAAAATAATACTCCTGGCATTGGTCTTTGTTGTCTGGGAGTATCGTGTGTCTTTGTTAATATTCATCCTGGTTATCGGCGCCATCACAAGTCACATGCCGGGGAGATTTCGGCACAAGCTGGTATTATTTCGTTCTCGTTTTGCTGAATATCCGCGACGAGTTTGAGAGGATTTTATCCATGTTATCCGAGCCATCGCTGTTATCACTGGTCTATTCGACATGCCGGCTACATCAACCCATCGTCTCCTGGTCGCGGATTCTATACTTGCGCATTTTCTCCCACAGGTTTTTGCGGCTGATGCCCAGCGCACGGGCAGTCGTTGAGATCTGCCAAGCGTGCGCCTTCAATGTTTCGAGAATATGGTTGTGCTCACAGCTTTCGAGATAGCCCTTGAGTTGCAACGACTCAGCAGTGCCTGTCGCCTCCGCCACAGGCGGTTCATCGTGTGCCGGGGCACCCAGTTCACCCGGCCCCAAAATCGCTTGTGACGAGAAGATGCACGCACGCTGCATGGCGTGTTTCAATTCGCGGACATTGCCGGGCCAGGATTGCGTACGTAAGAATTCCTCACCAGCGGCCGTCAACGTCCATGATTTTCCCGACTTCTTGGAGAAGTTGCTGACGAACATATTTGCGAACCACCCAATGTCATCCGGGCGTTCACGCAACGGCGGTACATGAAGGTGTGCCACATTGATGCGATAGAAAAGATCTTCACGAAATGAACTGTCATCTACCATCAGCTTAAGATCTCGATTTGTGGCACAAATCACTCGAACATCCACCTCGATCCGGTTGTGGCCGCCTACTCGCTCGAAGTGCCCCTCTTGTAGAACGCGCAGCAGCTTGGCCTGCATCCCGGTTGACATCTCGCCGATCTCATCAAGTAACAACGTACCCCGGTCAGCGCGCTCAAATACACCGTGACGGGATTGGACGGCACCGGTGAAGGCGCCTTTTTCATGGCCAAACAACTCAGCCTCGAGCAATGTCTCCGTGACTGCGGCACAGTTCACCGATATAAAAGGCAAACTACCGGTATCATCCGTGATGCCGTGAATGTACCGTGCCACATGCTCCTTTCCGACCCCCGATTCTCCAGTGAGCAGGACTCCGACCCGGTACTCTCCCAGCACATTTGCCATTTTTTGAAGTCGGCGCATGGACACGGAGGTACCCAGAACCGGCTCCAAGTCCTGCCATTCGTCGTCGATGAACAGGGTCGGCGAGATGATCCGCAGCTTTTCCATGAGTTGATCGAGATCAAACGGTTTTGTGATGTAATCGCGAGCACCGAGCCGCAGTAATTTCACCGCTTGGTCAATTGATCCGTAGCCGGTGATGAACAGCGTGGGCGGCAGTAGCACCTGTTCGTCGTAAAGCGCCTGAAATAGATCTTCGCCGCTCAGATCCGGCAGACGGATATCGCTGATCAGCGCCGCATACGACCGATGCCGCAGTGCATCCAAAGCACTCTTGCCGTCTCGGTGCCAATCGCAGACCAAACCTTCCAGAGTCAAACGGTGTGCCAAAGACTCCCCCATGATGGGATCGTCCTCCACCAGGCATAACGCCTTGTTCAATACCGTGTTCATGCGGCCAACTCCAGCGGCAGATGAACCATAAAAGACGTAGTGCCGTGTTCGCTGTGGACAAATATGTCGCCTCCGAACTGCTGAACGATCTGGTAGGTGATCCACAACCCGAGGCCCGTTCCCCCGGGCCGGTTGTGGACAAACGGTTCGAACAGGTGACCGATTTCCTCATTCGAAACGGTGGCTCCGTCGTTGGACACGCGAATCTCCAATAGGCCGTCAATGCGCGCCACGCTGAGTGTCACTTGTCCCGCCTGCTCAGCCGCCTGCACCGCATTCAATGAGAGATTCATCAATACCTGCCGTACCGGCGTTGAGGGCAGGGATAGCGGCCGGTCCAACTTGTTGTTCCACACCAATTGCAATCCTTTTTTCTGTGCATCGGACTGCACCAGTAAACGAACATCCTCGATGTCTTCAGGCGTCAAGTCGTGACTTTCCTGACGCGCCTCTACCAACAGCGCGGAAACGGTTTCATGGATCTGCTTGAGTCCCCGTTCGAGCAGAAACATCGTGCTTTCGGTTTCGCGATCCGACCGGCCAAAGCGGCGGTACGTGTTGATTGCGTTCATCATGCCACCCAGGGGGTTGTTGATCTCGTGAGCGATGCCGGCGGCGAGCCGGCCAATTGCCGCGAGCCGTTCCGAGACAATCACCTGCCCCTCCAGGTTCTGCTTCTCTTTCAACTCCCCAATCATGGCGTCGAAGCTCCGACCGAGCTGGCCGATTTCATCATCTCGGTTTAACGGCTTGTAATTGATGTCTTCCAGCTGTTCGCTACCGACCCGGCTCATAACCTGTGACAACTGCACCAATGGATCGACGGTCCGATTGCCCACCCACCAACCGATGGGAATCAGGAACAGCATGACGATCAGCGAGGTGAGTCCGACGCGCTCCGCGATGTTCAACAGATGCGGCCAGTAGATGGTCCGTGGATAGCCGATGATCACGTTCGCGATCTGTATACCGTCATCAATCACCGGTATCACGACATACAGCCGTTCGTCCTTCGCTCTTTCGTGGAGGAACGGTGTCAAGGAAGCATGATTTTCGATTTTTGCCTGCAACGCACTATATTCCGGACCCAGTGTCCGTAACTCACTCAACATCGGATATTGTGTGGGATCATTGGAGATAAAAATGCGTCGCTGCTCATCCAACACGATGTAGATTCTGAATCCCGCCGAACGTAGTATCTGATACGCTTGCCAGACATCATCATGCTTGAGCGGTGCAACCAGCGTCCGCGAAAGCACCGTGCCCAACTCTACAGAACTACGGAACAGGTCATTGCGCACCTCTTCATAGGACCGCCAGATCAGCACCGTTCCGATGACTATAGCAGTCAGCAGGATGGCGAGACTGAGGTTAATAGGTATCTTGTATCGTAAGCTGATTCTGCCTAACATCGAGCTCAGCCTGCTTCATGTAAATTACGTTTTCTCGAATCCCTTCATACAGTTCCGGTGTTGCGGATACGAAACCATCCAAATTGAGTTCCCGCAGTAATAAAACACCGTCCGGCTCGTCTTTCATTCGCAACATCACATGGCGTAACAAGCGGACGTCCTCGTCTGGCAGCGTCTTGTTCACTACTAGAGGTGGAAAACCAAACTTGCGCGATTTGTTGACGATTCGTGTGCGTTGGGTAATCTCGGGATGAAGCTGTCGCAGCGTGTCCCAAACATACCCATCCACCGCACCGCCCTGAGCGACGCCTTCAGCCACCGCAATCACCACATCGTAATGGGCCCAAGCGAAAAATGTGCGCGCGAAAAAAGTGTCTGGATCATATCCCATGCGCTGCAGCCCCACGCGGGGAACGAGATATCCCGAGTTGGAATCCGGGTCAGAGTAGGCAAATACCTTGTCCTGAAGGTCAGCAATATCTCGGGTCGAACCGTCTGTCGCGGGGACGATCAGGTAAGACTGGTACAGGGGTTGCCCTCGATATAGCGGCACCGCCAGTAATGTAAACTGGTTTGCATAGCGAACAAACGGGAAACCGCAGATCCACGCGGAATTGATGTCACCCGCCAGGAGGAGATCAGTAATCTCGCGGTAGGTTTGCCGCTGCACGAACTCGACTCGACGTTGGAGTCGGGTCTCCAGGTAGCGTTGCCAGATTCTAAGGATGGATAACTTGTTGTCCAGAAACACCGGCGTCAGGCCGATGCGCAGCGTCGCGACCTGCTCCCTGGCCATTGCTACCGAACTGCCCAAGCCCAGCATCAAGCACAGAATAAGGATCAGCAACTGTCGCGAATTGACCATAGCGGGAAGAGACCCATTTTAACAACCCGTGAATATCCTACTCCAATTGTGGCATGTCGCCTATCGCATGATCTGGGCGTGACTCGGGCGGTTGCACTGCATTAACGGCCGCAACCTGTGGCGACACGCTTGTGCGTTGCAACATAGTCTTAACGGCAACCCACTTTGTAAAGAGAGCGGCCACAATCGTCAAAGGTTCTCGGCGTGCGGAATATGGAACCGCATGATCGGCCGCATCTCGACCCGCCGCGCGGCTTCGACGAATCCGGCCTCTACAAACACCGATTCAAGACCGGTCCAAGTCACCGCAACCGGGACCTTGATATCGCCCTCTCTGGGCCTAATCGGATATCCCTCCACGATCTCGGCGCCGCATTGCCCGGCATAATCGACGGCCGCTTTTAGCAGCTCAAGGCATAGGCCCTTCTTCCGGTGTCGCTTGGCGACGAAAAGACAAGCAACCGACCAAACCGGTTTTTCATCGACCTTGGCCAGCAGGTCAGAAACGCTAAGACCGCAAAGGAACTCGCGTGGTCCCACTGAACACCACCCCACTGGTTGGTCATGGAGATAGCCGATAATCCCGCATATCTGCCCGGAACGAATCCCCGAGCGCAGGGCGTGCTTGTTCGCCTGGCCACGCTGGGCTTCGAACTGGGCTCTCGGTAGCCGCCAGCGCATGCACCAACAGCCGTGACTGGCCCCCCGGTCACCAAAGAGTCGCTGTAGGTCATCCCATCGGTCCATGGAAATAGGATGGCACTGCAAATCGGGAACCGAGTCCTCCGCACTCATGCCTGTTTTGCCGCTCCCCGCTACCCACCCTTGGCGATGTCGATTCTCCGTTCAATATCCGATTGTTCGCTTTCCAGAAAATCCATCGTCAATTTCGCCATATCGCGATAAAACGGCAAGCAGGCAACGTTGATCACCTTGGAGCAAAACGTCGGCACCCACTTGGCGAGGTGTTCGGCCATGAACTGACACTGATAAGCGAGACTGTTCGCGGCGCCTTCTGTATCCCTTTGTTCCCAGGCAACGCTTTCTCTTTTCGCAAGCTCGGCCATGAGCTCCAACTCGACACTGATGTGATCAGGTATCCCGCTGAACTCGTCGGCGTACTTGAAACCGAGGGCATCCACGAACTTACGCACCGTTACGGTCTCCGCACCCCACAAAGATCCGCCTTGCGGTAGATGCACCGATTCATGGGGTGAGATGTGTTCACCCGGGCCCAGAAAGAGGGCCGCAAACTCCACCGCAAAATCGCGCAACA
Organism: uncultured Gammaproteobacteria bacterium; assembly: GCA_947258975.1. Taxonomy (GTDB): domain Bacteria; phylum Pseudomonadota; class Gammaproteobacteria; order Arenicellales; family JAANXG01; genus CALZGZ01. The sequence continues at coordinate 3,365 of CAMYKK010000065.1, read as the reverse complement.
CCTCCTGATCGGGGCCTTGCAACAGACGGTCATCCAGTGTGATCCCGGCATCTGTCAACGTCTCGCTCAACTGCGGAGACCGCAGTTGCGCGAGAAATTGCTCTGACACCTCTTCCCGGAAAACAGCGGCGACGAAGCCATAGAGGTTGCTCACCTCTATGGCCGTCCTCGCCAAACCATTGGAGGAACTGTCGTCAACCGCCGCCATCGCAGCTTCCATAGCAACTGACGGCTCGTTACACCCTGGTCACTTGCACCACCGTATCCATCCACCGCTGCTGGCCGTTGATGGGATCCGGCGAGTTGGGGATCACCCAGTTGGGGTGGACGCCGTTGTCGGCCCACCACTTATTCTTGAAGTCACGATCGCCCCGCTCTTCGTCCGTAAACGGCGCGCGCTGGCCCGACGCATATCGACCGTACGCCCAGTGACCACAGTGGTGCGAGATCGCGACGACACCGGGGATGATCGCCTCGGTCAACCGCGCCTTGGTAACCATCTCGCCGGCGGTCGAGGTGACCTTGATCCGATCCCCGTCATAAATACCCCGGGCCTTGGCGGTGACTGGATTGATCCACGCCGGGTTGCTGTGATAGACCTCCGCCAGGTACTTGCAGTTCATGGTCCGCGAGTGCGAGTGCGTCGCTACCTTGAACGTCGTCAGGATCAGGTCGTCCTTGCCCATCTTCTGGTGCTCGGGGACCGCCATCCAGGTCGGCATCGGGTCGAAACCCTTGGCCTTGAGCAGCGGTGACCAGAGCTCCAGATAGCCCGACTTGTTGACCTTGTCCGGGGCGAAGCCGGAGAAGACGCCGTGCGGCATATTCTGCGCGACGTACTTTTTGTACGCACCCTTGGTAGCCACGTAGCCCTTCTTCGCATCCGCATCACTAGCGGGCTTCCAGTAGACACCGGAGGCCTTGTCGAGCACCACTCCCTTGGCCTTGAATGCCGACTCCGGCACCGGCCGATTGTACACTTGCTGCTGCGGTTTGGCGTTCTTGTCGTGCCAGACACCGTGCTTCTTCATGTACTCGAAGCCGCCGGCCTCCTTGATGCCAGGCGTCGCCTCGCAGGCCATCCGCACATAGTCCTCGTGCGACTTCGCTCCACCCATGTCGACGCCGAGGCGCTTAGCCAGGTCGAAGACAACATCTGAGAAGTCGCGTGCCTCGCCGAGTGGCTTGGTAAACGGCTGACGGATATAGAACTCGGCGACCTGCGACGGCGAAACCATGTCCTCGGCGGTCCAGCGCTCGGTGAACGGTGTGTCGGGGAGGATCAGATCGGCGTACATGGTCGAGTCACCGTAAAACGGATCGACGGCAACGAAGTATGGGATCAGCTTCTCGTCCTTCAAAATGTCGATGTTTTCCTGCACGTCGCCGTTGGCGTAGACCGGCGTGTAGCAGTAGGTGAGATACATGTCGGGCCGACCGGCACTGCCGTCCTTGATCATCTTCAGCACCTGGTGACTGACGTGGTGCGTCGGGAACGCCGCCTGGCCGGGGAAGCCGTCGAAGATGTTCAGCTTCTTGATCTTCTTCGCCTTCGGGACTTTTGGGAACTTCCAGCCGGCACCGACCGCCTTCATGCGCGTGCCCGGCTTGTCCATCTGGCCGGTCACGGCACACAACAGCTGCGCGGCGCGCTCACCCTCATTGCCGTTGTAGTGGGCAACAAGCCCGCGGTAGCTGACCAGCACCGCAGGCTTCGTGGTCGCGAACTCGCGCGCTAGCGCCGTGATCTTTTTAGCCGAGACGCCGCTGTGCTTTTCGGCCCACGCCGGGGTGTAATCCTTGACCTGCGCCTTGATCGCAGCGATCTTGGCCGGCACATCGGCATTGACGTCCTCGGTGACGCGGGTGTACTTCAGGAACTCCTCGCCGTCACCCTTGTACAGCCCCTCCTTCATGACGACGTTGATCATCGCGAGGAGGACTGCGAGGTCGGTACCGGGCTTGACCGGCACCCACTCGCGCGACTTCGCCGCGGTGTTCGACAGCCGCACGTCGAAAGTCACCATCTCCGCGCCCTTGTCGTTCATTGCCCAGAGTGCGCGGTGAGCGACCGGGATGTGGTTGGTGTGGGTCTCGAGGAAGTTGCTGCCAAAGTTCAGAATAAACTTGGTGTTATCGAAATCCCAGTTGTCGTAGTGACCGCCCCAAGTCAGCTCCTGCGAGGTCCACTTGCCGCCCTCGCAGATGCTCGTGTGGTTGCCGATACTACCGGTACCGTAGGCCTTGAAGAAGCCGCCGATGGTCTTCGAGTGGCTCGCCTTGGCGCGGCCGTAGTGATAGACGACCTTTTCCGGTGTGCCGGCGTCGCGGTTCTTCTTCATCCGCGCGGCGATTTCGTCCAACGCCTCGTCCCACGAGATGCGCTTCCACTCGCCGGAACCGCGTTCACCGACACGCTTCATCGGATACAGGATGCGGTCCGGGTCATAGGTGTGGTTGACCGCACCCTGGCCCTTGGCGCACAGCGTACCCTCGGTGCGGATTGAATTGACGTTCGGCTCGATCTTCACCAACCGGCCATCCTCCACATATCCCATGTTGGAGCAGCGCGTCACGCACTGCCAGCACGCGCTGGGGATTGCCGTGCGCTCCTTCCCGGTGGTCGGGGAGAAATCTCTGTTCCCCCAGGTCGGCAGATCCTTCGCTGCGTGAACGTTCAGAGCGGCCCCGCCGGCAACGGTTGTGGTTGCGGCAGCAGCGCCGAGTTTCATAAAATTACGACGATTTAACATGATTATCCCTCCCTTAAGACCATCGTTTGGTGGACCGCTCGTTGCGATGCGTGTCCAGTCTGAAGTACTGCTTGGCCTTCGGGTCTTTCTTCGCCTCGAGATAGTCCGCACCAATATAGAAGACGCTTGGTTTGGTCTTCTTTTCGCGAAACAGTACCGTTGTTTCGAACTCCTCGACAAGCTTGGCGACTTTACTGGTCGGATCGTTGAGATCGCCGAAGATACGCGCATGGCCTAGGCAGGTGTTCACGCATGACGGCTGCACGCCCTGGGAGATACGGTGCAGGCAGAAATCGCATTTGTCCGCGACCCCGTTGCCCTTGGTCTTGACCGGATCGCCCTTGTACGGATTCATGAAGCGCGCGTCGTAGGGACAGGCCTCCAGGCATTTGGCACAACCGATGCACAGGTTTTCGTCGACCACGACGATCCCGTCTTCTTTGCGCTTATAGGTGGCCTTCTTGGGTTCGGTGGGGCATACCTCGACACAAGGCGGCTCCGAACACTGGTTGCACAAGCGCGGCAGCATGCGGCGCTCGACATTCGGGAACGCGCCTGCTTCGACATGCTCGACCCACGAGCGTACCGCTCCCAGGGGAACTTCGAACTCCG
>CAMYKK010000064.1 GCA_947258975.1 uncultured Gammaproteobacteria bacterium | reverse complement strand
GATTGCGCCGATTGCGATGGAGGACGGATTGCGGTTTGCGATTCGTGAAGGCGGCCGCACCGTGGGCGCCGGCGTGGTGACTAAAATAATCGAATAGGAAACAAACATAGTGTTCTCATGAGCGTTAAAGGTCAGAAGATTCGCATCCGGTTGAAGGCGTTCGATCATCGTATGATCGATAGATCGGCGCAGGAAATCGTCGATACCGCAAAACGAACCGGAGCGGTGGTGCGTGGTCCGATTCCATTACCGACGCGTATCGAGAGGTACACATTGCTGCGCTCACCACATGTGAATAAAAAGGCTCGAGATCAATTCGAGATCCGAACTCACAAGCGGATCATGGATATTATTGAGCCGACTGACAAGACTGTGGATGCGTTGATGCGTTTGGATCTGCCCTCAGGGGTTGATGTTGAAATCAAGCTCAATTAGCAACAAAACATATGACGAGGTAGGCATGGAAGAGATACAAGCTAGCGTTGGTCTCTCCTCGGGAATAAGGCAATGCCGTTAGGACTGATTGGCAAGAAGATTGGTATGAGCCGCGTATTTGCGGAGGACGGCGCCTCGATTCCGGTGACCGTGCTGCAGATCAATGCGAACCTGGTGACCCAGGTGAAGACCCCGCAGCGGGACCGTTATGCTGCGGTCCAGGTGACGACGGGCACCCGCCGGCCGGGACGCGTGACCAAGCCGATGGCGGGACATTTTACCAAGGCCGGTGTTGCGCCAGGCGTTGGCCTATGGGAATTCCGCCTGCATGGCGGAGATAGTTCGGATTTGGCGCCCGGCGGCGAAGTCCCGCTGGACACATTCATGGCGGGTCAGAAGATCGACGTAACCGGGACCACCGTCGGCAAGGGTTATGCCGGTGTGGTGAAGCGGCACGGATTCGGCGGTGGCCGTGCCAGCCACGGAGCGTCCTTGACCCATCGTGGTGCGGGCTCCATTGGTCAGTGCCAGGACCCGGGCCGCGTATTCCCGGGTAAGAAAATGGCGGGCCAGATGGGCAATGTGCGGCGCACCCAGCAAAATCTCGAGGTCGTGCGCGTCGACCCGGAGCACCGGTTGTTATTGGTGAAAGGGTCCGTTCCCGGGCCCAAGGGCGCAAACGTGGTAATAAAACCTGCCCTCAAGGCCAAGACAGAGTCGAACTAACATGGTCGAGTTGACAGTGGTCACAGAAGACGGAAAGAAGTCGGACGCCGGGCTGAAGGTGTCCACGGAAACCTTTGGCGCCGACTTCAATGAACCGTTGGTGCATCAGGTAATCGTTGCTTATCAAGCGGGCGGGCGTGCAGGCACGCGCAGTCAAAAAAATCGTTCTGCGGTAAGAGGCGGTGGCGGTAAGCCGTGGCGTCAGAAAGGAACCGGCCGTGCGCGTGCCGGTACCATTAGAAGTCCATTGTGGCGGGGCGGTGGCAAGGTATTTCCTGCAGTGAACAAGGACTTCTCGCAGAAGGTCAATCGAAAGATGTATCGCGCCGCAATGAGATCGATACTCTCTGAGCTAATCCGACAAGACCGGCTTTGGGTGTGCGACGATTTATCCGTTTCGTCGCCAAAAACGAAGCAACTTGCGAATAAGCTAAAGCAACTCGGTGCACAAGATGTGCTGATTGTTCAAGAGTCTGTGGACAACGATATGCTGTTATCGGCACGTAACCTGCACCGCGTGAATGTTTGCGGTGTTAAGCAACTCGATCCCGTTAGTTTGGTTGGACATGAGCGGGTGATGATGACACCGGGTGCGGTAAAAATAATCGAAGAATGGCTGCAATGAAGGACGAACGTTTGTTTCAAGTATTGGTTGCGCCGGTTATCTCCGAGAAGAGCACACGTCTTGCGGATAAACATGGGCAAGTAGTATTCAAGGTCATTCCCAGCGCCACTAAAACTGAAGTCAAGCAAGCGGTGGAAAAGGCATTCGATGTAGAGGTGGAATCGGTTCAAGTTGTAAACGTGCGCGGCAAGATAAAGAGATTCGGCCGCACTCCCGGCGTGCGACGTAATTGGAAGAAGGCGTATGTACGTCTGAAGGAAGGACACGATATTGATTTTGCGGAGGGACACGCGTGATGTCCAGGGTCAAACAAAAATGGCGTTAGTAACACTAAAACCTACTTCACCGGGTCGCCGTGGCACAGTGCGTGTGGTTTCCACGCAGTTGCACACCGGTAAGCCGCAAAAGTCACTGCTGAAGTCGAAAAATTCGATAGATGGACGTAACAATCAAGGCCGGATTACCGTGCGTCATCGCGGCGGTGGCCACAAACGGAAATACCGCATGGTGGATTTTCGTCGCAACAAGGACGGTGTAGTCGGGCGCGTAGAACGTCTGGAATACGATCCGAATCGAAGCGCGAATCTAGCGTTGGTGCTTTATACAGATGGCGAACGGCGATATATACTGGCGCCCAAAGGGATAGACGCTGGAAGTGCGATCCAATCCGGTGCCGATGTACCGATCTCGCCGGGCAATACGTTGCCGCTGCGTAATATTCCGGTCGGCACGACGGTCCACTGCGTCGAGTTGAAGCCGGGCAAGGGCGGTCAGCTCGGACGCGCGGCCGGTACGGTGATTCAGTATCTCAGCCGTGAAGGTAATTACGCACAATTGCGTTTGCGGTCCGGTGAGGTGCGTAAGGTACATCTCAATTGCCGTGCCACAATCGGCGAAGTTGGGAACTCTGAACACTCTCTTCGCAAGCTTGGTAAGGCTGGTGCGAAACGGTGGAGAGGAATTCGTCCCACGGTTCGCGGCGTAGCCATGAATCCGGTAGATCACCCGCACGGGGGTGGCGAAGGACGAACGTCCGGGGGGCGCGATCCGGTGTCGCCGTGGGGAGTCCCTACAAAAGGGTTCCGCACGCGCCGCAACAAGCGCACCAATTCCATGATTGTTCGCAGGCGCAAGAAGTAGTCGAGGTTACATATGCCCCGTTCCGTAAAAAAAGGTCCATTCGTAGATCATCACCTGTGGGCCAAGATTGAAAAAGCACGCGCGGAAAATAGCCGTAAGCCGGTAAAAACGTGGTCGCGACGTTCAACAATTATGCCGGAGTTTGTCGGCCTAACCGTCGCGGTACATAACGGTCGTCAACATGTTCCGATTCTAATATCGGAGAACATGGTCGGACATAAGCTTGGTGAGTTTGCGCCGACACGCATGTTTCGAAGCCATGCCGCTGATCGAAGGGCTAAATGAGGATTTGCGCATGCAAGTAAAGGCCGTAGCCAAATACATTCGGATATCGCCGCAAAAAGCGCGATTAGTCGCTGACCAGATTCGAGGTTTATCGGTTGGTCAGGCGTTGGAGCTTCTTCAGTTTAGTCCCAAAAAGGCTGCCAAGCCCATCAAAAAGACGCTGGAGTCGGCGATCGCGAATGCGGAGAACAATGAGGGAGCCGATATCGACGAGCTTCGCGTTGAGACTGCGTATATCGATGAGGGACCAACGCTAAAACGATGGCGGCCTAGAGCAAAAGGCAGGGCGTCGTCGATTTTCAAGCGTACCAGTCATATAACCGTTGCGGTTGGTGATTCCGGAGGAGGTTCATAGTGGGACAGAAAGTACAACCTAACGGGATGCGTCTGGGCATAATTCGTGACTGGCGGGCGAAGTGGTATGCATCGCGCCGTGATTACACGCAGAACCTGAAGCAAGACCTGAAGGTAAGAGCGCATCTCAAGAAGAAGCTGTCGAACGCGGCAATCAGCCATATATCAATAGAGCGACCGGCACAGAATCTAAACATTACTATACATACTGCGCGACCGGGCATCGTGATTGGAAAAAAGGGTGAAGACATCGACCGTATGCGACGCGATATTTCGCGGATGACCGGTCTGCCTGTTCAACTGTCAGTTGAAGAGATTCGCAAACCGGAGTTGGATGCCACACTGGTGTCGGAAAGTATCGCCCAGCAGCTGGAAAAGCGCATTATGTTCCGCCGGGCGATGAAGCGTGCGGTTACAAACGCGATGCGTTTAGGCGCCAAGGGGGTCAAGGTCATGGTTTCCGGCCGGCTAAACGGAGCGGAAATCGCCAGGAGCGAGTGGTACCGGGAGGGCCGGGTGCCTCTACATACACTACGCGCCGACATCGACTATGGGTTTACTGAAGCGCACACAACTTACGGTGTAATCGGTGTCAAGGTGTGGATCTTCAAAGGAGAGGTTTTCGACAAAACTGATGAAGTCGATACCCAAGCGGAAGCAAAAACGGGTGTAGCAGCCGGTTAAGGATATAGCGCAATGTTGCAACCAAAGAGGACTAAATACCGCAAACAGCAAAAAGGCAGGAATCGTGGTCTTGCTAGCCGCGGCAACAAGATCAGTTTTGGCGATTACGGATTAAAGGCGACTGGGCGGGGCCGCATTACCGCGCGTCAAATAGAAGCGGCCAGGCGGGCGATCACGCGTTATGTCAAGCGTGGCGGACGAGTGTGGATTCGGGTGTTCCCGGATAAACCGGTATCTAAGAAGCCATTGGAAGTCCGTATGGGTAAGGGAAAAGGCAATCCGGAATACTGGGTTGCGGTGATAAAGCCAGGCCGCGTTCTTTATGAAATGGGCGGGGTAAACGAAGAGTTGGCTCGAGAGGCATTTCGTCTGGCCAGCGCCAAGTTGTCGGTACCGACTACGTTCGCAAAAAGGCAGGCAGTACAATGAAGATATCAGAGCTTCGCGACAAGTCGGATCAAGACCTAAATAAAGAGATTGTCGAGTTACGGCGCGAGCAATTCAACCTGCGCATGCAGAAATCTACAGGTCAATTGGGTAACTCGGCGCGCTTTAAAGAGCTGCGTCGCGAAATTGCGCGCATCAGAACTGTGTTGACTGAGAAAGCGAGGATATCGTCATGAATGAGGTGGGGAAAACCCGCTCGGCGTCAGGTCGCGTAGTCAGCAACAAGATGGATAAAACTATCGCGGTGACGGTCGAGCGTCGTATTAAACATCCGCTCTACAAGAAGTATATCCGTCGATCCACGCGACTGCTTGCCCATGATGCAGGCAACGACTGCCAAGAAGGGGATATGGTCGTGATTGAAGAGTGCAGACCCTTATCCAAGAATAAGTCGTGGCGACTTGTGAAAATTGTGGAGCGGGCGGTTTAGTTGCCATGATTCAAATGCAAAGCGTATTGGAGGTTGCCGATAACAGCGGCGCTCGCAAGATCCAGTGCATTAAGGTGCTGGGTGGGTCAAAGCGTCGCTATGCTGGCATTGGCGACATAATCAAAATCAGTGTCAAAGAGGCTCTGCCAAACAGTCGTGTTAAGAAGGGTGATATCTATAGCGCCGTTGTCGTGAGAACCCGCAAGGGAGTGCGGCGCATCGACGGCTCGTTAATTCGCTTTGATAAGAACGCTGCGGTTTTGTTGAACAATCAATTCCAGCCTTTAGGAACACGAATTTTCGGACCCGTAACGCGCGAGTTACGAACTGAACGTTTTATGAAAATTATATCTCTCGCTCCAGAGGTGTTGTAGGACATACAGGCTATAACCACATGCAAAAGCTAAAAAAAGGTGACGAGGTTGTCGTGATCGCGGGCCGCGACAAAGGCAAAATAGGTGAGGTGTTGCAGGTATTGGGCAATGATCGCATGCTGGTTAATGATGTAAATATTGTGAAGCGTCATACCAAACCAAATCCCATGAAGGGTCAGCAAGGCGGGATTATCGAGATGGAAGCGTCCATTAATGTTTCAAATTTAGCGATCTATAATCCTGAGACCAAAAAAGCTGATCGGGTCGGGTTCAAGAATCTGCAGGACGGCCGTAAGGTTCGTTATTTCAAGTCCACAGGCGAAGTCGTCGACATTTGATATTTTGCGCCATGTCTAGACTACAGGAATTTTACAAACAAACTGTCGTGGCAAAACTGAACGAACAGTTTAGTTACGACAATATTATGCAAGTGCCGCGCATCACCAAGATCTCATTGAATATGGGTTTGGGGGAAGCGATAGGAAATAAAAAGGTGCTGGAAACTGCTGCCGACGACATGACGAAGATCAGTGGGCAGAAACCCGTGATTACCAACGCAAAAAAATCGGTGGCAAACTTCAAGGTGCGCAAGGGATGGCCAATTGGATGCAGGGTAACACTCCGTCGCGAACGGATGTACGAGTTTCTGGACCGGTTGATCAATGTCGCGATACCGCGTATTCGGGATTTTCGCGGGATGTCGCCACGGTCTTTCGATGGAAGAGGTAACTATTCGTTTGGTGTTAAAGAGCAGATCGTGTTTTCAGAAATTGACTACGATAAAGTTGACGCGATCCGTGGCCTCGACGTAACCATCGCAACGACGGCTAATACGGACGACGAAGCGCGTGCCTTGTTGTCGGCGTTCAATTTTCCAATACGAAGTTGATATACAAGGTTGGGCTAATGGCAAAGAAGTCAATGATAGCGAGGGAAGTAAAGCGCGCCAAGCAAGTAGACAAATACAAGCTGCGCAGAAACGCGCTGCGTAGCAAGGTCGTCGATACCGATATCAGCAACGATGAACGCTGGCAGGCGATGATGGAACTTCAGAAATTGCCCAGAGACTCAAACCCATCACGTCAGAGAAACCGCTGCGCTTTGACGGGACGTCCGCGCGGCTACTATAGAAAATTTGGATTGGGCCGCAACAAATTAAGGGAAATTATCATGTCCGGCGACGTTCCCGGTGTAGTGAAGGCGAGTTGGTAAAACAAACGGGAATACCAAAGCGGAGAACGCAGGAACTTTCATGTATTCAATTCTGAATCTGGACAACGACATATGATGACCGACCCCATATCCGACATGCTGACACGTATTCGCAACGCGCAAACAGCGAATAAAGTCACGGTCCATATGCCGGCATCGGGCATCAAAACGGCAATTGCGAAGGTCTTGAAGGAGGAGGGGTACATTGAGGACTACAGCGCCGACCAAGAAAGTGCAAAACCATTACTAGAGGTGAAATTGAAGTACCATCAAGGCCGGCCGGTCATCTCAAAATTGCGACGCGTCAGCAGGCCGGGTTTGCGGATATATAAAAGCGCAGACGAACTCCCTTCAATCCTGGGGGGGCTTGGTGTTGCCATCATATCGACGTCGAAGGGTATTATGACTGATAGGTCGGCCCGACAGGCCGGTGTCGGCGGTGAAGTGTTATGCGCAGTAAGTTGAGTGGCACGTCACGAAGATGAAAATACGAAGATGAAGATTAAGAGTTCATGCACATCAACTTAAATCACGACTAATTTATTTTTGTTATATGCGATGTCCAGAATAGCCAAAGCCCCGGTTGCGATACCCCAAGGAGTCGAGGTAAAGCTTGCCACTGATGAAATCTCAGTGAAGGGCCCCAATGGTCAGTTGCAGATCGCGTCACATCCTCTGGTGCAGGTTGTACAGGAAGGAGATGAATTGAAGGTGGTGACCAAAGCTGATAGCAAAGCGGCGGTGGCGATGGCTGGTACGACCCGAGCTCTGGTCAACAATATGGTAACTGGAGTTACAAAAGGTTTTGAAAAGAAATTGTCTATCGTCGGTGTTGGCTATCGTGCGCAAATCGAAGGGCATAAGCTGAATTTGACCCTGGGATTTTCGCATCCAGTGATTTATAAGGTGCCCGAAGGCATACAAGTAGAGGTTCCAAGCCAAACGGAAATCGTAGTAAAAGGTGCTGACAAGCAACGAGTCGGTCAGGTGGCGGCGGAGATTCGGAGTTACCGGCAGCCGGAGCCGTATAAGGGTAAGGGAATCAGATACACAGATGAGTATGTGGCTCGAAAACAGGCAAAGAAGAAGTAGTCGGTTTATTAATTATGGCCAAGAAAAGAGATACGCGATTGCGCCGCGCGCGCAAAACGAGAGCCAAGATCCATGATCTCGAGGTGAATCGGCTATGTGTGTTCCGCACATCACGGCACATTTATGCGCAGATCATTGACCCGAGCGGTGGCGTGGTGGTAACCAGCGCGTCGACATTAAATGCAGCGGTTCGCAGTGCAGTCAAAAATGGCGGAAACGTTGAAGCGGCGCAGGAAGTCGGTAGGCTTATCGCACAAAATGCCAAGACCTCGGGTATCGAACGTGTGGCGTTCGATCGTTCGGGTTTTCGGTATCACGGGCGTATTAAGGCATTGGCCGATGCTGCTCGCAAACATGGGCTGGAGTTTTAGAACAGTGGCGATTGCAAGTAACCAAAACCGCAGCGAAGATCTGCAGGAGCAGCTGATAAGCGTGAGACGTGTCGCGAAAGTCGTCAAAGGTGGCCGCATCTTTGGGTTTTCCGCCTTGACCGTGGTCGGCGACGGCAACGGCCGCGTCGGGATGGGCCGTGGGAAGGCACGCGAGGTTCCGTTAGCGGTACAAAAGGCCATGGAAGCGGCACGAAAGAATATGGTTAGGGTTCCGCTAAAGGGCGGTACCCTGCACTATCCCATCGTGGGCCGGCACGGTAGCGCGAAGGTTGTCATGCGTCCTGCGTCCGAAGGCACCGGTATCATCGCGGGTGGCACTATGCGGGCGGTGTTTGAGGTTGCCGGAGTTCGCGACGTATTGGCGAAATGTATTGGTTCGACCAACCCGGTGAACGTTGTTCGTGCCACCCTGGAAGGCTTAAGTTCATTGATGAGCCCTGAAGAATTTGCGGCTAAGCGCAATATGACAGCGGAAGAGATTTTCGAGTAATTCATAAATGGTGGATGAAAAGAAAATTCGTGTAACGCTAATACGCAGCGTGTATGGCCGCGGCCGGAAGCACATGGCCTGCGCGCGCGGTCTGGGCCTACGGCGAATGCATCACTCCGTAGAGGTCGAAGACACGCCGCAGAACCGAGGGATGATCAATAAGATCTCGTTTCTTCTCAAATGGGAGGAGTTGTGAACATGCAGCTGAATAACCTCCGGCCTGCCGACGGCGCGAGATCAGCCCGCAAGCGCGTGGGGCGCGGCATCGGCTCCGGGCGGGGCGGCACGAGTGGCCGCGGTCACAAAGGGCAAAAGTCGCGATCCGGCGGATACCACAAAGTCGGATTTGAGGGCGGACAGATGCCTCTGCAAAGACGTCTGCCCAAGCGTGGTTTTCGCTCATTGCACCGGGGTCGGACTGCTGAAATCCGATTGCACGAGCTTTCCCGGATCAAAAGCGATGTCATCGATGTGGGTGCACTTCGTAAATCGGGTCTTGTCAGGCACGATGTCAAGTACTTTAAAGTCATTGCTTCGGGTGTTATTGATAAACCCGTTACATTGCGCGGTGTACGTGTCACCAAAGGTGCGCGGGAAGCGATCGAACAAGCTGGCGGCAGGATCGAGGACTGATGGCGGAGCCGGATATTTCAGCACTCGGCGGCGGCAAGTTAACGGAACTCCGCCAACGCGTTTTGTTTGTCCTCGGCGCGTTTATCGTGTTCCGGTTGGGAGCGCACGTACCGATTCCAGGCGTCAATCCGGTTGCGGTAGCCGCACTTTTCGATCAGACGCGCGGCTCCATCATCGACGTATTCAATATGTTTTCAGGCGGCGCGCTGAGTCGTATGTCGGTCATGGCATTGGGGGTCATGCCCTACATTTCAGCCTCCATCATCATGCAGATGATGAGTGCGGTGATTCCCACGCTGGAGCAACTGAAAAAAGAAGGTGAGTCGGGGCGGCGTAAGATTACACAGTACACGCGATATGGGACGGTGTTACTGGCGTCCTTTCAGGGACTGGGCATTTCTCTCGCCGTGGAAGGTCAGACCGCTGCGGGGATGGCGGTGGTCATTACACCCGGTATCGGCTTTAAGATCACAACCGTGATCACACTGGTATGCGGCACAATGTTTCTAGTGTGGCTTGGCGAGCAGATATCAGAGCGCGGGATCGGTAATGGTATCTCGCTGATCATCTTTGCCAGCATCGTGGCTGGCTTACCTGCCGCGGTTGGCGGAACCTTGGAGTTGGCGCGCACCGGTTCGTTCAGTCCATTGTTTGTGCTCACACTGTTTGTCGGCGCTATTGTCATTACCGGGGTGGTCGTTTTCGTGGAGCGGGGTCAACGCAGAATTACCGTAAATTACGCGAAGCGTCAGCAGGGACGGCGGATGTTTGCCGGTACTACCAGTCATCTGCCGTTGAAACTGAATATGTCGGGAGTCATACCACCGATTTTTGCCTCTAGTATTATTCTATTTCCGGCCAGCCTCGGAAGTTTTTTCGGACAAGCAGAGGGTATGACATGGCTTCGTGACCTGTCGACAACACTGTCACCTGGCCAGCCAATCTATGTGTTGTTGTACGCCAGCCTGATTGTGTTTTTCTGTTTTTTTTATACTGCCTTGGTGTTTAATCCCAAGGAGATTGCGGACAACCTCAAAAAGTCCGGAGCCTTCGTCCCCGGTATTCGCCCGGGGGAACAGACCTCCAGACATATCGACAAAATCGTCTCCCGCTTGACACTTGCCGGCGCGGTGTATCTGACGGTGGTTTGCCTGATACCTGAGTTTATGATCGTACAATGGAACGTGCCGTTCTACTTCGGCGGTACCTCGTTGCTGATTATTGTGGTGGTAATGATGGATTTGATGGCACAGGTACAGTCGTACCTGATGTCTCGTCAATACGAGAGTTTGATGAAAAAGACCAATCTAACCGGTGGCCTGGGTGGCCTGACCCGGTAGGTTGAGGGTGAAATCGTTATGAAAGTGAGAGCATCAGTGAAGAAGATGTGCAGAAACTGCAAGATTATTCGACGCAAAGGTGTGGTGCGGGTTATTTGTTCGGATCCCCGCCACAAACAGCGGCAGGGGTAATATTAGAAGTTGCTGATGTTGCTTTATTGCCACTCAATCAGTATGCTTACGCGCCTTTTTCCGCGCACAACCAGGAGAGATAACCGTTGGCCCGAATTTCCGGAATCAATCTGCCAGTAAATAAGCATGCTGAAGTCGCCTTGACCGCGATTTACGGGATCGGCCGCCCGCGAGCGCAGAAGATTTGCGATATTGCGGGTGTTGCCAGAGATTTGAAGGTAAAAGATTTCACCGAAGCGGATGCTGAAAAATTGCGCGCAGAGGTGGCGAAGTACACACTGGAAGGTGACCTGCGGCGGGAAGTGTCAATGAACATCAAAAGGTTGATGGATCTTGGTGCGTATCGCGGCATGCGCCATCGCCGCGGATTACCGGTTCGCGGCCAGCGTACGCGTACCAATGCGAGAACCCGGAAAGGTCCCCGCAGACCAATCAAAAGGTAAGTGCTCATGGCGAAACCTAAAACTGGACCCAAGGCAAAGAAAAAGATCAAAAAGACGATCGTGGAAGGTATCGCTCACATCCATGCATCGTTCAACAACACGATCATTACTATCACCGACAGACATGGCAACACCCTGTGTTGGGCGACGGCAGGTGGCGCGGGTTTCCGCGGTTCACGAAAGAGCACACCCTTCGCGGCTCAGGTGGCGGCGGAAAAGGTGGGGCGTGCCGCCCAGGACTATGGCATGAAGAATCTGGAAGTTCGCGTCAAGGGCCCGGGCCCAGGGCGGGAATCCGCAGTGCGCGCGTTGAATGCGGTCGGTTTCGAAATCAGTCAAATCAGCGATGTCACGGCCATACCCCATAACGGTTGTCGGCCGCCGAAACGACGTCGCGTTTAGTTTCATGATGAGAAGATTATGGCCAGATATTTAGGACCCACGTGCAAACTGGCGCGACGCGAAGGTACCGACTTATTCTTGAAGAGCCCGGTTCGCCGGCTGGATTCCAAGTGCCGCATCGACAAGTTACCGGGACAGCCAGGTACGGGGAGGCGCCCGAGAGTTACGGTTTATGGGACACAGCTTCGAGAGAAGCAGAAATTGCGCCGGATATATGGTGTATTGGAGAAACAGTTTCGCAACTATTATAAGAAAGCCGCCCGTCGCAAAGGATCGACCGGGGAAAACTTGCTGCAACTACTGGAATGCCGGCTCGATAATATAGTGTATCGGATGGGGTTCGCGGTTACCCGTGCCGAAGCCCGCCAATTGGTGAGCCATAAATCGATCAAAGTAAACAACAAAACCGTCAACATACCTTCGTATCAGGTGCCGCCGGGCGTTGAAATCGAAGTTCGGCAAAAAAGTAAGAATCAGTTGCGAATTAAATCGGCCATGGAAATAGCCGAACAAATCGGGATCCCACACTGGTTTGACGTTGATACCAAGACCGTTAAAGGAGTATTCAAATCCATACCGGACCGCAGCGATTTATCTGCGGACATCAGTGAAGCCCTGGTCGTCGCACTTTACTCAAAGTAATTGCTAGCTAGTTAGTAGAAGAGGAACAGATATGCAGGATTTAAGTGCGGAATTTCTGAAACCGCGTCTTGTGGATGTCCAAAACATGGACAAAACCCACGCAAAGATCACGTTAGAACCGTTAGAGCGGGGATTTGGATATACCCTGGGTAATGCCCTGCGCCGTATCCTTTTGTCTTCCATGCCGGGATGCGCCGTAACCGAAGTGAAGATTGACGGTGTGCTTCATGAGTACTCGACCATGGAAGGCGTGCAAGAGGATGTAATCGATATCTTGCTTAATCTGAAGAATCTCGCGCTACGGATGCACGCGCGGGACCAAGCATTGCTGAGAATCAGCAAAAAAGGACCAGGAGTTGTTACCGCTGCGGACATCGAACTGGACCACGATATTGAAATTGTCGATCCGGACCATATAATCGCGCACTTATCCAAGGACGGTAAGCTGGATATGGAACTTACCGTTACCCGCGGCAGAGGCTATGAGCCCGTGGATTTGCGCAAGATTCCCGAAGACGCCAAGATCATCGGCGTAATGCAGCTGGATGCGTCGTACAGTCCGATTCAGCGTGTGTCCTATGAAGTGGAGAACGCACGGGTGGAGCAGCGAACGGATTTGGACAAGCTGATACTGGACATAGAAACAAACGGCGCCATTGACCCCGAAGAGGCGGTGCGCCGCGCCGCGACGATCTTGCACGAACAAATATCTGTATTCGTGAACTTAGAAGAGACTGCCGCAGAGACACCCGCGCACGACGAGCCGGAAGTTGATCCCCTGTTACTGCGTCCGGTTGACGATTTGGAGCTCACTGTTCGTTCCGCAAATTGCCTCAAGGCGGAGAATATCTACTATATCGGAGATTTAATTCAACGCACCGAGGTAGAGTTGTTGAAGACTCCGAATCTCGGCAAGAAATCACTCACCGAGATTAAAGACGTATTGGCAATGCGCGGATTGTCTCTGGGAATGAAATTGGAAAACTGGCCGCCGATGTCACTTAAAAAAGAGAAAATCGAAACACACGTGGAATTTCCAGGTTTGTAGATTATGCGTCACCAAAAATCCGGACGGCATCTGAATCGTACGTCGGCACACCGTAACGCAATGTTTCGGAATATGGCGGTGTCCCTCTTTCGTTATGAGCAAATCAAGACCACCTTGCCCAGGGCGAAGGAGCTCAGGCGGGTGGCGGAACCATTGATCACTCTCGCCAAGACTCAAACTTTGGCCAATCGCCGGCTGGCATATGATAGGTTACGAGATCGAGAAATTGTTTCTAAATTGTTTGACGATTTGGGCGAGCGCTTCAAAGATCGACCGGGAGGTTACCTGCGTATTTTGAAATGCGGTCCCCGCACGGGCGATAATGCGCCGATGGCCTATGTTCAGTTGGTGGATAGAATGCAGGACTCTCAGGCACAAGAATCGTCAGCATCGGCGGCTGAAACTCGTTAATAATCAGCGGATTTCTTGCGCGATATCGTAAACCGGGGTCAGGATGCGACCCCGGTTTTTTTGTGTTGGCCCATATGTTACCGCGAGGATCCGGGATTATGATGAAGAGATCGGTCCGTAAACACGCCGCCCTGGCGCGATATGCGGGCTGAACAAGTGGTATATGACAATACGATTTCGATAATCTGCGGTGCGGTTGGCTATTCGCAAGACACGAAGCTGGCCCGGAAATTCGGAGAGTTGGCATGTCTAATTTGATTAATATCGAACGCCGGCAAGGTGAGTCGTGACTGGTCATTTCCCGTTGTTGATCCCAGGTGCTGTGTCCGCAGCGCGCGAGGATGTCCTGGCGCCCTATGATGGCAGCCGAATAGCAGCGGTGGACATCGGTGATGCCGGCGCTGTCGAACAGGCGTTACACAACGCCCATTCATTATTTGCGGATCGTGCCATGTGGCTGCCGACCTGGCGGCGCATCGAAATTTTGCAGAAAACGATGGAGCTCATGCGGGATAAGATGGATGAGTTGGCGCTTGAGGCGGCGCGGGAAGGAGGCAAGCCGTTGACCGATTCCAAGGTTGAGGTGGCGCGGGCCATCGATAGCATGCAGATATGTATCGAAACGCTGCGCACCCAGGGTGGTACCGAGATCCCCATGGATGTGAATACCGCCTCCGCCGGGCGCATGGCTTTTACCCACAAGCTGCCGATTGGAGTGGTAGTCGCCGTGAGCGCCTTTAATCACCCGCTCAATTTGATTGTCCATCAGGTAGCCCCGGCCGTGGCATCGGGATGTCCGGTGATTGTCAAACCGGCCGCTGATACACCGCTGTCTTGTTTTCGTTTCGTGTCCATGCTGCGTGAAGCCGGCCTGCCGGAACAATGGTGCCAAGCCGCGTTGATTCCCGATAATGTAGCGGCAAAATTGGTGGCCGACTCCCGGGTTGCGTTCTTCTCATTCATCGGTAGCGCTCGTGTAGGCTGGATGTTGAGATCGAGATTGTCCGCCGGTACCCGTTGTGCGCTTGAACATGGGGGAGCCGCTCCGGTGATCGTTGCCGAGGACGCAGATCTGCGTGATGCCTTGCCATTATTGGCTAAAGGCGGTTTGTATCATGCCGGTCAAGTTTGTGTGTCGGTGCAGCGTGTATTTGTCCACGCATCGATCGCGCGAGCCGTCGCCGACGGCCTTAGAGAACAGGCGCAGTCGATGAGGGTGGGTGATCCCACGCACGAAGACACCGACATCGGACCGTTGATTCGGCACGCCGAGGTCGACCGTATTGGCGACTGGGTTGATGAAGCCGTCAAGCATGGCGGTCAATTACTATGTGGCGGGACAAGATTGTCGGAATCTACTTACGCGCCAACGGTATTGTTTGACCCGCCGTCCGACGCGAAAGTTAGCACTATGGAGATCTTTGGGCCGGTCATATGCGTCTACCCCTTCAGCGATTTGGACGACGCGATTGCCCGCGCTAATGCGTTGCCTTACTCATTTCAGGCTGCGGTGTTCTCTAACCGCCTGGATATCGCAACGCGGGTTTACTCTCGGATCAATGCGTCGGCGGTGATGATCAATGATCATACTGCGTTTCGTGTGGACTGGATGCCGTTTGCGGGTCTTGGACAATCCGGTCTAGGTATTGGTGGCATCCCATATACGATGCGCGATATGCAAGTGGAGAAAATGATGGTGCTGCGCTCGCAGGCTTGGTAGCGACGGCGGGATTTTCATCTTCTCTGTAGGAGACCAACAGGCCATGTTCACCAGCACGCAGAACTTCTTGATCAATGCTCTAGGGTTTATGTCGGCGCTGTTCATTTTTGTGCTCGGTACAGCGGTGCTGTTCGTGATCGGTATGTATATCGCTGATGTAACCCAGAAAAAGCACGCTATTCGCCGGAATTATCCGGTGGTGGGAAGATTTCGCTATCTGTTTGAACACCTGGGAGAGTTTTTTCGGCAGTACTTCTTTGCCATGGACCGGGAAGAATTGCCGTTTAATCGTGCCGAACGATCATGGGTGTACCGTGCCGCCAAGGGCATCGATAATACGGTTGCATTTGGGTCGACACGTGATCTGCGGCCCAGCGGCACGATTCTTTTTGTCAACTGTCCTTTTCCTACCTTGGGCGAAGACGCGGTGCCGCCGCGGGACGTAACCATCGGTCCCCAATGTCCGCAGCCGTATATCACCAGCTCGTTATTCAATATATCCGGAATGAGTTACGGAGCCATTTCCAAACCAGCGGTGCAGGCCCTGTCAAAGGGCGCCGGGGTGGCGGGTGCGTGGATGAACACGGGAGAGGGCGGCCTGTCGCCTTGTCACCTGGAGGGGAGGTGCGACATCGTGTTTCAGATTGGTACTGCCAGATACGGTGTTCGTGATGGGGACGGCAAACTGGATGGCGGCAAGCTGCGGCGGATCGCCGCACATGAAGAAGTGAGGATGTTTGAGATCAAATTGAGCCAGGGCGCCAAGCCGGGTAAAGGCGGCATACTACCGGGCGGGAAGGTGACCGAAGAAATCGCGAATATCCGCGGGATACGGCCCGGCGTCGATTCTATTAGCCCCAATCGTCACGAAGATATTAATTCAGTCCCGGAGTTGCTGGACGTTATCAATCGCGTCCGTGACATTGTGGCAAAACCAGTGGGTTTCAAAGCGGTTGTCGGGGCATACGGTTGGTTGGATTCACTATTTGAAGAGATTCACAAACGCGGCCTCGATCTGGCCCCGGATTTCATCACGGTAGATGGCGCCGATGGCGGTACCGGCGCGGCGCCCATGCCTTTGATTGATGATATGGGCTTGCCATTGCGGGAAAGCCTGCCGATGGTGGTGGATAAACTGGTCGATCATGGCCTGCGCGAGAAAATAAAAGTGGTGGCCTCTGGAAAATTAATTACCCCGACCGAAGTCGCATGGGCGTTATGCATCGGCACCGACTTCGTCACGTCGGCGCGCGGCAATATGTTTGCATTAGGTTGTATTCAGGCGCTGCAGTGTAACAAGAATACCTGTCCGACCGGAATCACCACCCATGATCCTGACCTGCAGAAAGGGTTGGTGCCGGAGGAGAAGGCCGTCCGCGTGGCCCAATACATACGGAACCTGGTTAAGGAAGTGGGAATAATCGCTCACTCATGCGGCGTCCAAGAACCTCGGGAGTTGCGGCGGTATCATGCGCGCATGGTGACTGACAATGGTAAATCGATTGCACTGAACGAGTTGTGGCCGGAGGCTGGAGCAAAAAAAACAGCCGCATGAGCCGTTTTCTGTCCGATACGGCTGTCTCTGGTGTGGGATTAAGGATAAAATCTGCGGTTTATGTGACAGGAGAGCGGCCGGTTGGACCAGGTCCGGTCTAATGGGCGTGGTATAAGCATGACAAACAAGATAAAGATTGCGATCGCCGGCGTGGGGAATTGTGCCAGCTCTTTGGTGCAAGGCTTCTATTATTATCAAGACAAAACCGCCGCGGAGGCGATAGGTGTGATGCACTGGGACTTGGGCGGATATCTGCCCGGTGACATCGAAGTTGTTGCCGCATTCGACATCGACCGCCGCAAGGTGGGGAAAGATGTGAGAGACGCGATTTTTGCGGCGCCTAATTGCACCACCGTATTTTGCTCCGATGTTCCACACTTGGGAGTCGCAGTGCAAATGGGCCCGGTACTCGATGGGTTTGCCGACCATATGCAGGACTACAGCGATGAGAGGACGTTCTTGTTGGCGGATGATCGAGAGCCGTCAAAAGAAGAGGTTGTTGCCGCACTGAAAGCATCCGGAAGCCAGATACTATTGAATTATCTTCCTGTGGGTTCTGAACAGGCGAGTCGATTCTACGCAGAATGTGCTTTGGATGCGGGCGTTGCCTTCATAAACAACATTCCGGTATTCATAGCCAGTGACCCTGAGTGGGCGGCCCGGTTTGAACGGCATAATCTGCCGATCATCGGCGACGACATCAAAGCGCAATTGGGCGCTACCATAACGCACCGGATTCTCACCGATCTATTCAAGAAACGGGGTGTGAAGATTGAGCGCACCTATCAGTTGAATACCGGCGGTAACACGGATTTTCTCAATATGCTCAACCGTACAAGACTGAAATCCAAGAAAACATCGAAAACCGAAGCGGTTCAGTCCGTGGCGGGGATACGGTTAAAAGACGATAATATCCATGTGGGTCCCAGTGATTACGTCCCGTGGCAAAACGACAATAAGGTGTGTTTTCTGCGTATAGAGGGCAAGCTGTTTGGTGATATACCAATGAATTTGGAATTGCGGCTGTCCGTGGAAGATTCACCCAATTCGGCGGGAGTCGCACTCGATGCCGTACGTTGCTGCAAACTGGCAATGGACCGCGGGGAGGCTGGTGTATTACATCCGCCGTCGGCATATTTTTGCAAACACCCACCTCGTCAATATACCGATGACGAGGCATACCGTATGCTCGAAGCATTCATTGACGGGACTTGGGGAGATAAGCTGAGTGAA
>CAMYKK010000063.1 GCA_947258975.1 uncultured Gammaproteobacteria bacterium | reverse complement strand
GAAACAGCGTCGACGCGGATATCCCCAGGATCAGGCCGATAATGATGTAGGCAATCGAAGGCGGTATCAGAATCCCGGTACACGCGCCGGAGGCGACCAACGCACAGGCATAGGGCCTTGGATAACCCTGCTCTACCAGGCGGCCGATCGTCATCCGGCCCACACCTGCGGCGCCTGCGGCATCGGAACCGGAGATGCACGCGAAAAAACCGCACACCAGCACCGTAGCGGTGCCGAAACCGGAACGGAAGCCGCCCACCAGCGCTTCGGCCACATCCAGGAGTTTGTGCGAGAGCCCGGTTCGCACCAGTACATCCCCGGTAAGGATGAACAGCGGTACGGCGATCAGCGCAAACGCATCGATCCCGTCGAACAGTGCTTCACCGAGCAGAGAAAGCGGCAATACGCCGGACAAGTAGAGCATGGAGATGGATGTCACGCCCAGCACCGCCCATATCGGCACCGCGAGCACGATCAGAACGACGGCCAAGAGAAGTGGGAGATAGAACTCCCAACCCAATACCAGCTCAAAAGCCTCTTGTTGGAGGAGTTCCATCAGTCAAACAACTTGTGGCCTTCGAATACGGTGCGTCCTTCACGCATGTCACCCCAGTCACGCCAGATAGACTGTAATAGGCGAATACAAGTGAGCGTGAAACCAAAAGGTACCGCCGCTAAAAACCAGGCCTGGGCGATACGCAAACCGTGAGTGACCGATCCGAATTTGATTGAGATCATCAGCGTTTCGAATGAATAAAACAGTGCGAACAGGGCGACAGCCAGCATCACAAAATCCCCAAGAAGATAGATGATCGCCTTGCCGCGCGGCGACAGATAGTGCAACAACACATCGATACGGATATGCGCTCGCTCGCTTACTGCGGCAGCAACACCGATCCAGACAAGGTAGATAAACGCGTAGCGTGCTATCTCTTCACCCCAAACCGACGAATAGGCAAGACCGAAACGACGCAGCACTTCGATGCCGATGGTCATTACGATCATGGTGTAGAAGACCAGCAACAACCAGCGCTCTCCGTTCTGGTCGATCTGTTTCAATAGCCGTCGCACAACGAAACCTCCCATCTATTAATAAATAGCGGAACCATTTTGCGAGCCACCCCCGGGAGGGTGGCTCGCCCGGTTACCCTTTAGGCATCGTTTACGTAATAACGCCCTTGTGTGTTTGCCGCTTCAAGCAACTTATCGAATGTCGCGATGGACCCGGCCAGCTCCTTCTTGTAAGAGTCCCATTCCGCGTTCTGATGGCCGCCCTTCTTGACCCACTGCTCCAGTTCCGCTGCCGTAGGCGTATAGAACTGAACACCCGATTTGCTCATCTCGGCCATGGCGTAGGCGCGGGCTGCCGGCACTTTCGACAGGTTCTGATGCGAAGTCACCTCACTCGCGAACTCGATGCCTTCCCGTACTGAGACTGGAAGCCCATTGAACCACTCCAGGTTGCACGAGTAGACCTGTGAATCGGGAACTGCACGGGTAAATGTCACCCAGGAGAGGATGTCCTTGAAGCCGAACACGTGCAGCGCGCCCACGGCCGGATCGAGGGCATCCGCAACACCCTGCTTGATAGCCGACGGCGTTTCGCCCCAGGCCACCGGGGTGGGATTGGCGCCAATGGTGCGATAATACTGTTGCAGCATCTTGGAGCCGGGCACCCGGAACTTGATGCCGGAAAGATCATCCGGTGTCTTGATCGGGCCATCGCCGCCCTTGCGCAGCGCCACGACACGGGGATCGATGACTACATACCAAAGGGGTTTGAAGCCTTTGGCTTCAACTTTGGTATGGACCTCTTTGCTCCATGCGTCGGAACTAACCAAGTTAACGAAATTCTGGTTCGCACCGCAAAAATACGGCAGGTTGATCAGGTCTACGGGCGGAGCAAAAGGCGCAAAATTCGACAGCGAGTGCTGGGCGGCCTGGATAGTGCCCTGCTGTACCTTTTGCGCCAGCGCACCACCGGCACCCAACTGGCCGCCCGGCGCCAGCTTCACATAGACCTGGCCGTTGGTCATGTTCTGGATATTCTCTTTGAAATCCAATGTTCTGGATATTCTCTTTGAAATCCAGTTGCATGATGGGATAGCTGCGCGATGCGCCCAATACATAGGCGGTAGCGGCTGTCATTTTGTACTTGGCTTCCTTTTGACGCGCCTTTTCCTCCCTGGCAGTGGCGGCGGCTGCCTCTTCGCTGAGCAACAGGCTGCCCGATGCTCCCGCTACCACTGCGGCGGTGAAGCCATATTTTCCGGATAGTTCCAGAAATCGACGGCGCTCGAGGGACTTGGGTGTTTCAGAATTGCGTTTCACTAGATATCCTCCTCTGCGTTATTGGCAGATTTTGTTTTCACATGAGTTTGTTGCGATTCCATGTGCAGCACTACGATCATGAAACAAATGACAGCGGCGAGAAGAATTAGAAATTCTCCTACATCGCCAAGCGTCAGGATCGGTTTCATATCGAACATCAAGGCCAGCTTGCCCAGGAATATGTTGAGGAGAAACAATCCAAAAAGTACACCGGCACTGACCAGGAACCAGATGTCAAACCTCTTTTTCATGATTCCTCCTATTCATTGGAAATAAGAATTGGCATTAACCATTGCAGGATGGGCCCAACTACGTTTCGATCGCTTACGCTCTAGGCACTTTCGTAAAGTCTGGTGAGCACAAACTCTCGGTGCCCCATCGCCTCTGCTGAAGTCAGGCGCCCATTGACGGTTCGAAACATGGAGTCCAGCAGTGCATCGCCTGCCTGATCCGGGGTCATCTCCTTGCGCAGCAGACCGGACACATCAACGTCAACGTGCTCACTCATAGTGCGCACGGTGCGCGGGTTGGCACAGATCTTGATGACGGGAATGATTGGGTTGCCGATAATGTTTCCCTGTCCTGTGGGGAATAAATGCACCACATATCCCGCTGCTGCGGCCAAAGTCACCATCTCGGCAGCCGCAGATGAAGAATCCATGAACCACAGTCCTGGACCAGTAGGTGTCTCTGCTTTATCAAGCACGCCATCTACCAGGCATTGCTTGCCGATTTTCTGGATGTTACCCAGTGCTTTTTCCTCAATAGTTGTCAATCCACCCTCGATGTTCCCCTTGGTCGGCTGTGATTCAGAGAGATCAGATGTCTTGTACCGATTGATCATGTCCTGGTAACGATCGAACATAAACATGAAGCGTTCACGCACCTCGTCGTTACGGCAACGTTCTGCCACCAGGTGTTCACCGCCGGTAATTTCCGAGGTCTCTCCGAACAGCAGTGTCGTTCCATGCGGATACATCTTGTCGAACGCATTACCCACAGTCGGGTTTGCTCCGCAGCCTGAAGTGGTGTCCGATTCGCCGCATTTCGTGGAAACCCAGAGATCACTCACTTGCGCTTCCTCACGATGCAATTCAGAAGCCCACTGGACATACTCTTTCGCCACCTGGGAGGCCTTCATAATGGTTTCATGGTCGCCGTGCTGCTCGATGCCGAATCCTCTGACCGGCTTGCCGGTAGCGGCAATGCCATCCACGACGCGCTGGGTCCAACCGTTTTCAATACCGATCACCACCACTGCAGCGACGTTTGGGTTCGCCCCGGTGCCGATAAGTGTGCGGAAGTGCAGCTCTAGATCTTCGCCGAACTGCAGCCTGCCGTATGGATGCGGCAACGCCATGGTACCCTTGATATTGTTCGCGACAGCTTCGCACGCGGCATTCGCGAGGTCATCCACCGGCAGAATAATGACGTGATTGCGCACACCGACACGACCATTCTCTCGCCGGTAACCCAAAATAGTTGTATTGCTCAAATCCAGGGGCATTTCTGTATCTCCAAGAGGGTGATAACTTGATATAGCGCCGCTGATTACCAGCGTTTTGTTTTGATATTCTGCACATGGGCATGCCCACCTATGCCGATGTCTGCGACGACTTTACCGATATCCGTTCCGTACTTGATTACCGTATCACCCTCTTTCAAGGGCTTGATCGCCAACTTGTGTCCGATCGGAATATCGCTGGCGGCGGTAAATTCGATCTCCTTGTCCTGATCCATAATCCATCCGGAAAGTTTGTCCCCTGCCTTCACTCCTTCCACAACGACGACGCCGACACTGTCGCCCTCATCGTGAACCACAAAATCGATCATTAGATTCTCCTCGAATGGCAAAAACCGACATACCCGCTATTTGTTGGCTATATTAAAAATAGTTATAAGTGTAGTCAAGTAGTTTTATATAAGAGTATAATATTATGTTATCAACACGGAACCGGACTGTATGGGTAAACAGACAACGGGCGTTCGTTCCGCATGGCAATAAAGCAATTGATTTTGGAGACTTTTTTCGCCGGATCACTGGTTAAGGTCTTATATAACTCTTAACATCCGTACTTTCGGGCATGTCTTGAATGGTCGTGGATATACATAAGGAGAAAACCAGACTTGGTACTTTCGACTGCTAAGGGGTCCATTCCTCTGTATATCCAGATCAAAGACTTGCTTGTTGCGAGGGTGACAGAGGGGAAATGGGTGCCTGGTGATACCATTCCCAGCGAAATTCAACTGGCCCGGGAGCTGAATGTCAGCCAGGGAACGGTTCGAAAAGCAATAACAGAACTTGTTGAAAACAACGTGCTCGTAAGGCGGCAAGGTAGAGGCACCTTCGTCGCGACCCACGATGTTGACCGAGCGCTATTCCACTTTTTTCATATTGTTAATGACAGTGGAATAAAAATTCTACCCGAATCCAAAACGCTATCCTGTCGAAAGAAACGCGCCTCACGTCAGGAGGCCTCAAAACTCAAACTCTCCAACGGAGCACAGGTTGTATGTATCGAGCGTACTCGTAAGCTTGATAATCAGCCGACTATTATAGAGACTATCATACTGCCTCAATCGTTATTTGGTGAGTTGGGTAAACGGCAAGCACGTAACCTGCCGAATACGCTGTATGAACTGTACGAAACCCAGTTCGGGATTACTATACATCGGGCAGAAGAACAGCTGCGCGCGGTCGCTGCGTCTGAACATGATGCATCATTGCTGGGTTTGGAACCAGGTGCCCCCCTTCTCGAAATTGAACGCACGGCGTTGACATTGGGCGGTACACCGGTAGAGCTTAGAATTAGCCGTTGCAGTACGTCTAAGCATTACTATCAGAATACCGTCCTTTAACTTGCGGTTTTGTTTGAAAGTCAAACTATGTGCAACGACAGCTTACAATTCCAAAGGTGTGAATCGGCGTGGGGTCGCACTTGTGCGTTGGCCTCGAAATTTGACCCCGCTCTGAATGCGGTTGTCAGCGCCCCGGCTTCGGGCGAGTACGCCTGAACCGGTGTTAGCACGATGGAGATGCGTTCTTTATTCTTTGTAGGAGTAGTTACGGCAGTTTTCGTTGCCGGCTGTACGCTCGACCACGACGATCGAACCGCGGAAGTCGAGTTCACGATGGTGAATGTCAGCGGAGACCGGCACAGCGGAGACGCGCTTTTGATGGAATTTCCCGACGGGCACGTCACGTTGATCGACACGGGTTTTGAGCGTTACACAATAGCTGAGCTCATCCCGTTGATAAAGCGTCGCGGCATCACTGCTATTGATGAGCTGATTATCACGCATGCCCACCGGAATCACTACGAAGGCATGCTGTCGTTGCTCGAAGCGGTCGGCGGCCGCATCGGCGCCATCTATTTCAACCTCCCGGCTCGGGAGGCGTGTGATGCCGAGAAGTGGCCGTCGGGCTGCCGGTGGGATCACCTCGTGTCCGCACGGCAGAAAGCGAAAGATGCGGGTGTGTTGGTTCGGGAGGCCGAAGCGGGGGATGTCATCTACCAGGACCGGAGCCGGAACATAAGCTTGAAGGTGCTGTTTGCCTTCGACGGGGCCGATACGCCCGTCGGCGGGACCGATATCAACGACACGAGTCTGATCATGCGCCTCGAAGTCGGGGACACGTCGGTGTTGTTGCCTGGCGACCTGAACAAAAGGCTTGGAGCGTGGATTGCGAAGCAGGACGCGGATCTTTCCGCGACGATCCTCAAGGCGCCGCATCACGGCGTCGAGAGCGCGGCGCCGAATTCGTTTCTGGACCGCGTCGCTGCCGAGGTCGCGCTGGTTCCGGTCAGCGCACCGCCGTGGCAAGGCGAGCGCGGCGAACGGATGCGCCGCTATTTTGAGAGCCGGGGGGTTCCCGTATTCGTGAACGGCCTTCATGGCCACGTGACGGTGCGCCTGCGCCCGGACGGTTATCTCATGGAGACGGAACCCTAGGCTAGCCCGCGTTCGGCATCGCCAGCCGGCCAGCGGCTATCGTCGGCAGATTGGTTCTATTCCTCCAAGCACATACAGGGCATGTCGCAGCCGGAGCGGTACCCGGCCGGAGTGCGGTGTGTCGGCGAAAACGGTCATCTACCGTGCGCCCCAACTAAGGCGATAAAGGGCAAGGCCACCCTGGTTTTGTTTTTTGTATATGTCTCCGATATACGCGACCCACAACCGTTGCGTGTCCGTATCCAGATGCAGCCCGTAAGGTGGCCCTGACAGTTCGGGTGGACGCGGCACCCGCTCGGTCCGCCCGGTTGACAGATCGACAATCGCGAGGCGGCGCTGTTTGGCCCACAGGCCGACGATTAGCCACCGATTCTTGGCGACCGCGAGTCCGGTGATATTTTCGTTGGGGAAAGCCGCCACCTCCTCCGCCGCCCCGCTGGCAAACTCACGGATACGCAAGATGTTGCCACCGGTCCCGGGATTCAGTTTGGGTCGTTTCTCGTAGGAATTGGCCAACCAAACGCCGTCTTGCCGGCACAACAATTGCCGCCCGTAGGCAATGCGCCGTTCGTTGTCCGGAAACACCTGCCAGTCCCGGCCTTGCATATCACGGAACCGGACGAGTCGCGAGTTGAGTGAATCGGCCACATAGATCCAACCGTCCACAGCCGTGCAGATACCGTGCGGCGCATTCAGGCGTTCTCCCTTCGGTCCGCGGAAGCGCTGCCAGGGCCGACTGAAATCGTTTGGGTCGATGGCAACTATGCTCTGCCCCCACCCCTCGCTGACCAACAGCGACCCATCGCCGTGGGTGGCGAAATAATGCGGAGAGGCCAGGTGTTGGCCTGCAGCCTCCGGGTTCGTGTGGCGCCGTCGACTGAACGATTCGTCGGAACCGATAACCACGCGATTGGCGAGCAGCTCGAGGGCCACATAACTGCCGCGCACGGGTCGGACATAAGCCGGGTGGAACAGCGTGCCCGTATGTATGGTTTCCAAGCGCAGCGTGAGCGCCTCGTCTCGATCACAAGCCGCTACCAACAGTAAGATGATCAGCAACGCAAACGTTCTGGTGACGGCCAATTTTTCGCCTGCGGGCAAGACGGATCGCCAAGTATAAACCAAGCAAATTTTACAGATTATCGCCCGCAACGGATAAGAAGCATTACCGCTACGCGGTTCGCCGGTTAATGCGCACACCAGAGTTCACAGGCGGCGCGCCGGCCAGGATGGTGGAGTCATTGCGGGAAGTCGTTTGTGCGGTTTGCGCGCCGATGAGCCCCAAGGAGCTGGAAGCTCTGCACGTGGAAGTGACCAACCGGCTTGAGCTGCAACTCCCTGGACAACTATGAATCGGCGTCGGCATCGCGGTCGGCATGAGCGTCAGCGTCGGCGTAGTGTTGGCATCGAGGGCGACGCCCCGACCACAACAGAAATTCCGTGCGAACAATTGTTAGCGGTCCGCGACTCTCCATTCACTGCATCCACACACGCACCGTACCAATACGTCCCCTCGACCACCGGTACGGGTACTGTCGAATTCTCTCGAGAGCTTGCACCCGGCCTTAATCTGGATACTCTGACAGATGCTACTTCCACATCAACCGGCGTTATCGTTGCATCGGTTGACCGGTACAAACGCAGTGTTGTTCGCGAAGCTCTCCTACCCCCCTGATTGAACACGGTTGCCCACAACGTCAAAACCTCTCCGGGAGACAGTGTTTCATCGCTCACCTCCGGTTCAATTACCACCAGATCCGGTTCCAGCGGCGTTGGTGTCGGCGTCGCGGTCGGTGTTGGTGTGGGTGACGGCGTCGGTGTCGGCGTCGCGGTCGGCGTTGGCGTAGCGGTCGGTGTCGGCGTCGCGGTCGGCGTTGGTGTGGGTGACGGCGTCGGTGTCGGCGTCGCGGTCGGTGTTGGTGTGGGTGACGGCGTCGGTGTCGGCGTCGCGGTCGGCGTTGGTGTGGGTGACGGCGTCGGTGTCGGCGTCGCGGTCGGCGTTGGTGTGGGTGACGGCGTCGGTGTCGGCGTCGCGGTCGGTGTTGGCGTCGGCGTTGGCGTAGCGGTCGGTGTTGGCGTCGGTGTCGGGCCCGATACACTGACCACGACGGGCATTCCATTCGAACAATTGTTCGTAGTTCGTGTCTCTCCATTCACTGCATCCGCACACGCACCGTACCAATATGTCCCCTCGACCACCGGCACAGGCACTGTCGAATTCTCTCGAGAGCTTGCACCCGGCCGTAATCTGGACACCGTGACAGATGATACTTCCGCATCAGCCGGCGTTATCGTTGCATCGGTTGATCGGTAGAAACGCAGCTTTGTTCGCGAAGCTCTCCTTGTTCCCTGATTTAACGCTGTCGCCCACAACGTCAAATCCTCTCCGGAGGGGAGTGTTTCATGGCTCACCTCCGGTTCAATTACCACCAGATCCGGTTCCCACGGCGTTGGTGTCGGTGTCGGCGTCACGGTTGGTGTGGGTGTCGGCGTCACAGTTGGTGTGGGTGTCGGCGTCACGGTTGGTGTGGGTGTTGGCGTCGGCGTTGGCGTCGGCGTTGGCGTTGGCGTCGGCGTTGGCGTTGGCGTTGGCGTTGGCGTTGGCGTCGGCGTTGGCGTCGGTGTCGGCGTCACGGTTGGTGTGGGCGTTGGCGTCGGTGTTGGCGTTGGCGTCGGTGTTGGCGTCGGCGTTGGCGTCGGCGTCGGTGTTGGCGTCGGCGTCGGTGTGGGTGTTGGCGTTGGCGTTGGCGTCGGTGTGGGCGTCGGCGTCGCGGTTGGCGTCGGTGTGGGTGGGGGACCGCCCGTACACGTGTAGATTCGCACGTCATCCAGCTCCCACCCAAACGGCCCGCTGACGTAAAAATCGGTACTGATGCGCCATCGGAAACGGATGTTCTGACCGGCAAGGGAACTGAGATCCAGACGCGTCGACACGTAGCCGTGGCTCTCATCGCCAAAGATCGGCTGGCCGACGTTGGGGTTGTCCGGGTTGTCGTAGATGGTGCCGTTGTAGGCCTGGCCGCTGTCGATCAAGGGTCCGGCATCGATCCAGGTGGCGCCATCGTCGGTGCTGTATTCGAGCCAGCCGCCGTCCCAATAGGTGCCGGGGTCGGGGGCTTCACCGAGCTCAAAACCGAACGAATGCTTGAAGTGCAGGTAGGCGGTGGTGTCGCCTGCGGGTAGCGGTACATCGAAGTTCATCTCCGCCACCGCATCGGTGCTGGCGAAGGTGTCTTGTCCCCACAGCGAGAACTGGCCGGATGCGGTATAGCCGCTGTCTTCGAGCCACACCGGACCCGGGTCACCGGTGAGGGTGCTAAAGACCCAGTTCACCGTGCCGTTTTCGATATCATCAAAGAATAGATCTACGGGGCTGCCGTTCGCCGGGCACACTTGCGCTTCGGGATGGAGACCGTTCGGGTCGGTGTTCATCTCCACGGCATCTATGGCGGCCTGCACCTCGATGCAGTCGGCGGCCGTGATCGGATCGAGTGGATCGATGCCGATCAGGTTCTGGCACGCCTGGTTGAGGGCGTCGTACAGATCGGCATAGTCGGAGCCCGAGACCAACAGATTGGTCTGCGCCTCGTAGTAGATGTCGGCCACCTTATTGATGCCGATGCCGTTGACGGTGTAGCCATTGAAGCTACCGCCGTCGGTCATCAGGTACACGGCCTTATTGTTGACGCCGCTGTTGGTGTGCACGCCGCCGTTGTCGCCGGAGCCGGTGTAATACCAGAAGCTCGACATCTTGTCGGGATCGCCTCTCGCCGGGGGATGGGCCATGTTGCGGATCACGCCGATGCTGGCCGGCAGGTCTTCACCCAGCAGCCAGTCCACCGCCGGGGTGTCGTCGCCGGCGGCGTTGGTCAGATCGACGAACTCGCCCCAAAGATCGGAAAACGACTCGTTGATGGCGCCGGACTGGTAGTAATAAAACAAATTCGAGCTGTGTTCGGTGACCCCGTGGGTGAGCTCGTGGCCGACGACATCGTCGGCCAGAGAAAACCCATCGCAATACACCATCTGCGAACCGTCCCAGAAGGCGTTGGGGCAGATGGAGGAGCTGTAGTGTACGGTGGAGATCAGTGTCATCCCTGCGTCGTCGAGGCTGTCGCGGCCGTGCTCGTTGAAAAAGAAATCGTAGGTGTCGCCGGCGAAGACATGCGCGGCCTGGGCGTCGGCATCGCCGGCCAGGCAGTCGGGATCGGATTCGTTGCACACCAGGGTCCCGGGCAGGCTCGAGGTGTTGTTGGCGCTGTAGGTCTCGCGGTTCCTGGCGTGTTCAATCAGATTGACGCGCAGGGTAATGCCCCCCGTTTGGGCATTGACGAACAATAGCTCGCGGATCGCATGCGGCGTTTCCTTGTCGGTGACTTCGATACGCCAGTTGAGGGTCGGCTCGCGGTCGCTGGGTACCAGCAGCTTGGGATCGACAACCCACAGCTCCGGCGGGCTGGCCTCGAGCTTTTGTTTCGGGAGCGCATACCACTTGGCCATCGCTTCGAGGGCGATGCGTCGGGCCTTGGCGCGGTTGAGCTGCGGGCGGGTATCCAGGCTCAGCATCGGGCTTACCTCACCGGTCATCGATGTGAGGCGCTGGTTGTCGTCCAGATTGATCAGCAGTTCGCCGGCCAGGACCGGCACGCCGGCATGGGTCTGGCGATAGCGGTGGCGCGAGCCGCCGCGGCGCTTGGTCGCGTGTTTGAGGGCCCGGGCCTGGCGGTCCGGGCGGGCAAGGCCAAACAAGGGGCCGAACTCTCGCACCGCTGCCCGGCCCGCCTCTTCCGGCGCCGCCGGGGCACCGGGGACGGCGATCGGGGCGCTGCGGGGTGCGCCGATAAAGCGCAGCTTGCCGGTGCGCGGGTGGACCTTGACGCGGGCGTTTCGCGCGGTAAGTTCGTCAGGGATATTGACCGCATGCGCGGGTTCGACGGCGACTGCGCCCAGCCACAGCAAGGCAAAAACCGGGATCAGCGTTGCGCCTAGACTCGGGCTGTTATATGTCCATCGCATCGCGGTGGTCCTTGCAATTGCTGCGAAGGTCAAATTGGCTCCCTCAAATGTCGCATTTGAAGAAAAATAGGGGTCAGCGCGCCATATACGCTCCGACCCGTATGTTTTTCGCTGCTTCCAATTACGAGCTTGCGCCTGAGGTGCACCCTATCTGTTAATTATAGCGAATAGTGGACTGAGGGGTCCGTGACGGTTGTCAAAAAATGAAAAAAGCGGTTTGATTCTGACGATTACTGCGCACTAAAAGGCCATGATCCTTTGGCTATCGCCTCAGTGTGACCGCAAGGGATTGTCATGCTGAGCACGGCGACGGGGTAAGATCCTTCCTCGCTACACTCGTCAGGATGACAGGGGTGGCTACACTCGTCAGGATGACAGGGGTGGCTACACTCGTCAGGATGACAGGGGTGGCTACACTCGTCAGGATGAAATCAAGGGATTGTCATGCTGAGCACAGCGAAGCATCTTGCCGTGTTGGATGTCGGTCTCTCAACTTGTCAAAATCGACTAAGCCCACACTTCAACGTCCCACCTGGTGCGTTTGCGCTGCCAAGACGTTCTGCCGAAACATTTCGTCTAGACCAATCAATCGTCTACTGTGAAGTCGATCGGCCCTTGTATCTCTACGAGCGAGAAGTCCGCGTGGACTGGGTTAACCAGAAGATTCGCCTCTAGCGGCACGATCGCATTCGGGACACGCAGCACCGCTGAGCGTTTTTCGCTATACCACCGATCTCCAATTTTACCGAGTTCCGGTGGTGCGGGGGAGCTACGCCAATCTTTGGGCAGTTCGGCGATCTCAATTTCCGAGAGTATCTTGGGGGGGAATTCCAGACGATAGACCAAATAATGAGATAACAACTGCCGATTACTGTGAGTCAGGATTTCAAGCAAAGCACCTGATAACGTCTCCGCGGAATAGATTATCGCTTGACCGGGCGTATTCCAGCGCCCTCCGAAGCGACGCGCACCTTCCCCTGTCAACGCATTCTGTTTGTGCTTTTCCTTAACGATGCGCCACGAGACGAGCACTAGCTGAACACACCATGCTCCAGCCGGCCAATAAGATTCTCAACTTCCCGCGCACCAATTTCGGTGCGTGAGAAGTCCAGCGGTGGCCGATTGGCTAATCCACGATTAGGTTCCTTCAACCACTTTACCGCCTCAGTCTTGTCGCCCTCAAACAAATCGACGGCAAGACGAAAAATACGGTCGATGCGATCAACGCGTTCGGACTCATCCGACTTCAAAGTTCCTTCTTGCTTGCGCCGTGCGAGCGTTCTGGGGGCGATCTGCACTAAGTGTGCAACTCTTGCGTCCGTCTCATCCAATTCCTTGATGAGTTTCTCGACACGTCGATAGGGAAGCCCCCGTTCAATCTCGCGGATACGCCGCAATGTGGGTTGTCGCGCTGATATTGACGATGCCATATGGCATATTATAGTTCGCTGTATGGCAATTGTCTACAATACATAAACTAAAGACAAAATCTGCCCAACGACGAAGCACTTCCATCTCACGTTCTGTGGGCAAACGATTCCACCTGACAAATGGTCTTGGTGGATAGGAAGCTGAGTGTGATGCGCAGGCTAATTTGCTGATTCAACGCCAACAAACCAATAGTAAGTCAATGCAAGACCGACACGCTCTCCCACCCACAAAATCAGTTTCCGTAAACCGCGAACCTAAACCCTACCCGCTATGACCCTGGCATCCTGACCAGCGCGCCGCCCGTCAGCACATTGCCGGCGAATGGTATAGCGATTGTGCTTCTTATCTGTTACGACGACATAAGATACGCGAGATCAGGACGTGCCCCCTCCACGTTTCCATTGTTGATCCCAATCAAGGCGCTAGCGACGCAAACCTGTCATGGTAGCCAGGGTGTGCGGCAGAGTGGCCGCTCGCCGGAGACTTAGAACCAGTGCATTGAGGTTGAATGCGCAGTCAACTGGTTAGGAGTGGAACCATGACATTTTCGTGGCAAAACGTGATTGCGCCTCTGGGGGTCTCACTGCTGCTGTCGCTGTTACTGGTGGGGCTACCGTTGACGGCGGACGCAAAAAGCGATGACAGCAGCAGCGACGATGACAGCAGAGGTCATAATATCCATAAGAAGCATAAGTGGAAGGGACCTCCAGGACCTCCAGGGCCTCCGGGGCCCCCAGGAACTCCGGGGGAGCCCGGCTTGTCGGGACATGAGATCGTGATCCGCAACTTGTTGGTGCCCGGTGGCGAATGGTTAGGTGTCGGCGATCCCGAAGGCGCGGTGGGCGCACGTGTCGAGTGCCCAGCGGGCAAGAAAGTCCTGGGCGGGGGCTTTTACGTTAACGACGGCGTCGCTTTGGGAAACATCCGCGGCAGCCGGCCGCTGGATGAATTCACCTGGAGTGTGCAAGCCAAAAACGACACCCCGGTCGAGAATCTGCGCGTGTCGATATATGCGGTTTGCGCGTGGGTAATCGATTAGTTAGCCAATAAATATTTCTCACTTTGCCCCTTTGGCTAGACACGGATGTCTAGCCCGTTCCCACATCGCCGCTCAACTGCCATACGCCTCCTCGTAGTCCGCAATATAGAGTGTTCCACCGACACGGGATAGAAAATGCTTTGCGGATTTCATCACCGAGCGCTGACGGACGGGCTCGATCCGAGCCAACGGTGTTCGTGAATGATCCGGTGACTGCCCAGCGAATTTCGTGTACGCCCGGGGCGCAACCCCAGTGTGGTATATTCGCCGTGTGATTTGTGTTTTCCATGCCGCCCGCTTGCATCTCGATGTTACCCATGTATATACCTCGAGCATTGTTGCTGTTGATTTCAGTGGTCGCCGCGTCTCCCGCATTCGCGAATGATCCCCTCGTCTCCGTCGGAAAGCTGATTTTTTTTGATCCTGCGCTGTCGGAGCCGGCGGGACAATCCTGTGCCAGCTGTCATCAACCCGACACCGGTTGGAGCGGGCCGACGAGCTCGATCAATGCGGCCGGCGCAGTATATGAGGGCGCGGTTCACGGACGCTTCGGCAACCGCAAACCGCCCAGTGCAGCTTACGCTGCTGCCAGCCCGGTACTGCATCTGGATCCGGAGGAGGAACATTTTGTCGGCGGTAACTTCTGGGATGGTCGCGCCACCGGCTGGCTGCTCGCAAATCCAGCGGCAGATCAGGCGCAAAAACCGTTTCTTAATCCGGTAGAACAAAACCAGGCCACCGCAGAGGACGTTGTGAACAAGGTCTGCGAAGGCGGTTACGGCGAACAGTTTCGCGCGGTGTTTGGAGGCGCAATCTGTAACGATGCACTGGATGCGTATAATGCTGTTGCCCAAGCCCTGCTCGCTTTTGAGAGCTCGGCTGAGGTCAATCCATTCAGTTCGAAGTATGATTATTTCTTAAAAGATCCAAAGCGGTATCCACTGAGTCAGCAGGAGCAACTCGGTCTCGAGCTGTATGAACGTGAAGACAAGGGCAACTGCGCCGCCTGCCATCCCAACCGGCCCGGACCGAACGGCGAACCGCCGCTGTTTACCGATTTCACTTACGATAATCTTGGTGTGCCGCGCAATCCGGAGAACCCATGGTACCGAATGGACAAGGCCTTCAACCACGCAGGCAGCGGCTGGGTCGATGAGGGTTTGGGCGGGTTCCTGAAAACGGTCTCCCGCTATGCGCAGCGGGCGAAAGAGAACCGTGGTAAGCACAAGGTTCCGACGTTACGCAACGTAGATTTGCGGCCGGCGCCGGATTTCATCAAGGCCTACATGCACAACGGAGCATTGAAAAGCCTTAAACAGGTCGTGCATTTCTATAACACGCGCGACGTTAAACCTGGTTGTGAACGTATAAAGGATCCGCGCCCGGGCAAGAACTGCTGGCCGGTACCCGAGATCCCGGAAAACGTCAACAAGGACGAGCTTGGTGACCTTGGCCTGGATAAAAAAGAAGAACAAGCGCTCGTCGCTTTCATGAAAACATTAAACGACGGATGGCAACCGCCGGAAGAATAAAAAATATCCATTGGGATTTGCCGCGAGGCCTGTGGTTCCTGAAAAATATTCTGATCCGGTACACTTCTACCCCTGCGGCGAGGCGGAAGCGTCAACCAACACGTCGATGCCGCAGGGAGATCTCACCGATCGAATCGGCAGATCGTCCCCGTCACGCAGCCGCGTAAGAGCCTCGCGCTTCTCTCTGCCCACGGCAATCAATTGAACCGAATTCGAACGCGCCAAACGCGCCGCACTCAACGTTACCCTGGATGCGGGCGGCTTGGGCGCCGCGTGGACAGCCAAAACGTCGGGGGCATCGGGTTGGCCGCCTAACGGATTGCCCGGGAATAGGCTGGCCGAGTGGCCATCCTCGCCCAAACCGAGCAGGGTCAGGTCGAACATCCCGACACCCGAGAGTTCGCGCGCGTATACTCTCGCCGCCGCGTCCGGTCCGAGTTCCGCAGCTATCGGGTGAATTTGGCCGGCTGGGATCGGTACACGATCAAGCCAGACTTCGCGGGCCATCGCGTCATTGCGCTGCGGATGACCCGCCGGCAGGCAACGTTCATCACCGAAGTAGACACGCCATTGGCTCCAGGGTGTATCTATATCGGCGAGCCCCGCGTAGATCGACCGCGGGGTCGAACCGCCCGCGAGCACGATGACGAATTTTCCAGTGGCCGCAATCGCCCGCGCGGCCTGGGCGGTAATGGATTCAATCACGGCCTCGATCAGCGCATTAACGTCGGTATATACATGCCAACGCAGCCGAAACCCAGTCACAACGCATTACGCCAGGATTGATATTGCGTTTCGAACAACGCGCCGTTCTCCTCGGGGCCCCAGCTACCCGCGGGGTAAGTGACGGGCGGCTCGCTCGACCGGCGCCAGTGCTCGAGCACCGGTTCGATCACGCGCCAAGCCGCTTCGACCTCGTCGAATCTGATGAACAGGCTCTGATCACCGTCTATGACGTCCAACAGCAAGGTCGCGTAGGCGTCCAGCCGTTGCTCGTGTTCAGACCGATAATCGGTGTCCACGCGCAACGTTCTGGGGGTCATAGCCAGACCGGGTTCCCGCGCTTGCAGCTCGAAGCGAATACGTTCCTCCGGCTGTATCTCGAGCACCAGCCAGTTCGGATCCGTGTTTGCACAGGGCGTGTCGCAAAACAGTTGGTGGGGCGGATCCCGGAAGCGTATCGCCACGAGAGAACGCCGTGCAGCGAGGCGCTTGCCGCTGCGTAGATAGAAGGGCACACCGCGCCACCGCCAGTTGTCGACGTGCAATCTGAGCGCAACGTAGCTTTCGGTACGAGAATCATCGGCTACGCCGGGCTCGTCTGTGTAGGACGGGACGGTTGTTCCGTTCACCTCCCCTGCTCCGTATTGGCCGCGCAGCGCAAAGCCGTCCACTGCTCCCCGTGGAATTTTCCGGATGGACCGCAAAACTTTGACCTTTTCATCCCGCAGCGTGTCGGCTTCGAGATTCGCCGGTGGCTCCATGGCCACCATCGTAAGGACCTGGAGCAAGTGATTCTGCACCATATCGCGAAGAATTCCCGATTGATCGAAGTACCCCGCTCGCTCACCAATACCCGCGTCCTCGGCGACCGTGATTTGCACGTGATCCACGTACTGTCGATTCCACAACGGTTCGATGACCGAATTAGCGAAGCGGAAAACCAGGAGATTCTGTACCGTCTCCTTGCCTAGATAGTGATCGATGCGATAGACCTGGTCTTCGCGGTAATGGCGATGCAGCTCGGCGTTGAGGTCGCGCGCACTGGCAAGGTCAGTGCCGAATGGTTTCTCGACGACGATCCGGTGCCGCCCGGCGGCACTGTTAAGACCCGCGGCATCCAGATTGCGGACCACATGAACAAAATCATCCGGTGGGATCGCCAAGTAGAACACGATATTTTCGCACACACCCGGTCGGGGTTTACTGATGTGATCGAGCAGGCGCTGATAATTGGCCGGGTCCCTGTGATCCCCTTGTACGTACTCGAATCGCGCCGCGAATCGATCGGCTGTCGTGGTGTCCAGATCCGCTCCATAATGCATCGCCAGCGCATCTCGCACGTGGATACACCAGCGTTCCGTGTCCCAGTTGCGCCGAGCAAATGCCACGAGTCCCAGTGGTTCCTCGAGACGCCCTGCTCGCTCCAGGTGATACAGCGCCGGCAGTAACTTGGTAGATACCAGATGACCCGCGGCGCCGAATATGACGAGATGGCACGGTCCGCTCATTCGTCGACCACCTTTGTCGGCGCGTGCCCACCAAATCTCTGTCGCATCATGGCTAATAGCTTGGCTGCGTAGCCTTGTTTGCCTTGACTGGCGAAACGCATCATCACGGCCGTGCTCATCACCGGAGTCGGGATGCCCTGCTCAATGGCTTCAATCGCGGCCCAACGGCCCTCGCCGGAGTCGGCGACGATCGGCTCGATGTGCGCAAGCTCCTGATCTTGAGTCAGGAAATCGGCGGTGAGATCCAGCAGCCAGCTGCGTACCACGCTGCCGTGCCGCCACGTCTGGGCAATCCGACCCAGGTCCAGAGCGAAATCCGCGCGCGCCCGCATGAGGGCGAAACCCTCCGCATACGCTTGCATCATGCCGTATTCAATGCCGTTATGAATCATCTTGACATAGTGCCCGCTGCCGACCGGGCCGGTGTGCAGCCACCCCCGGTCGGGCGCGGGAGCCAATATCTTGAGCAACGGAGTCAGCTTCGAGAGCGGCTCCTGCTCACCCCCGACCATCAGCGCATAGCCGTTTTCCAGGCCCCATACGCCACCGGATACGCCGGCATCAACGAAATGAATGCCGAGCTCCCCCAGCGCGCGACCGCGGCGCATGGAATCCTTGAAGTACGAATTGGCGCCGTCGACCAGAACGTCCCCTGCGGCCAGCAGCGTCTTCATCCGCTCCACGGCGGCCTCGGTCGCCTCCCCGGCGGGCAACATGAGCCAGACGATGCGGGGTTCCGCAATTTGCGTCACGAGGTGCTCGATGGAATCCGCGGTGATCATTCCGCACTCTTCGACAAGTTCCTGTATCGCCGCGGGATTGCGGTCGTACCCCGCGACTTCAACGCTACCGCGCCGCAGCCTGCGTGTCATATTGCCACCCATGCGGCCTAGTCCAATCATGCCCATACGCATCGTCACCTCCTTCTTGCTGCAAATTAACCGATCTTCCGGATTGTTGCCCATCAACGGCAAGGCTTGCTGTTGTTTTTGCAGCATATTCTAGATGCCGATATTCCCCAACTGGCGGGATTGCGTAGTTCGGCTTGATCTCCGTAAAAATCGGTATCACTGTTCATGATTATTCCAACGCACCAACGTGACCCAAGCCCCCTGGCGCGGTTGACTTTTAGAAATAGAAGTATATTATGATTTGCTTATAATTGCCCCATTTCCGCTGAGTTGTCGATCAACCATGGTGGCGCATCACCCGCGGTAGCGGCACGCGGCGCAACCCGATGCCTGCCCTGCCGGACACCTGTGAAAAGGGTATGCTGGAAATCTTCGGATCACGTGCAGCCAATCGCGAACAGCATCCAAATATGCCCGCCGGTGAAATCGTCGAGGAGCACGGCAAGTCCTACTATCTTTAAATGCGGACTTAAGTGATGCACGATATGACCATGGAACTCAGCCTGGCCGCCGCATTCGTGATCGGCCTGCTCGGCTCGACACACTGCATTGGCATGTGCGGCGGCATCGTCGGCGCACTCACCATGGGCCTGCCCGATCGCGTCAGACAGTCGACGCACCGGTTGTTGCCCTACCTGCTCGTCTATAACAGCGGTCGGCTGCTGAGTTATGGTGCGGCCGGCTTTATTATCGGCCTGGCCACTGCCACCGCCGGCAGTTTCTTCCAAATGCGTTACCCGATCGGCGGCATTGTCGGCGGCTTGTTCATGATCGCACTGGGAATCTACATCGGTGGTTGGTTCCAAACCATGGTGGTACTGGAACGCGCAGGCGCCGTTATCTGGCGCCGCATTGAACCTCTTGGCCGCAAGCTGATGCCGGTTCAAACGCTGCCGCATGCACTCGGCCTCGGCCTGCTCTGGGGCTGGCTGCCCTGCGGACTGGTCTACAGCACACTGGCCTGGTCAGCCACCGCAGCCAGTGCCGCCGGCAGTGCGATGCTGATGCTGGCTTTTGGCGTCGGCACCCTGCCGATGCTGATGGTCATAGGCGGCTTTGCGCACAAGCTGCAGGCGATCACGCAAAACCGGTGGACACGCTATCTCGCCGGTGTGCTGCTGATCCTGTTCGGTGTCATGATTCTGTTCAAGGCATTGAGCGGCGGCCACCATCATCATTGACGGGTTTGCCCAAACCACGGGGATACACTGCGGTTGATGGAGATAATATTCTGATCATGCCCGCATAGCGGGATTAATCGTAATAAAATTAAATGCAATGCAATATGCGAAGCGATCTTGAATCACTACAACGGTGACATTGCCACGCATTACAACGAGGCGTAGATCGGGCGCATGCTCGAACAGGTGAGCAAGCTCATCAACCTGATGCACAAACCGAGCTTCTACCTCGTAGGAGCGACGACGCAAGGTCCAAAATTGGACCAGTTGAACTGGGACACTCCCGCGTGAGTGCCAAGTTATTGAAAAATGGCGCGCCCGGAGACGATGGACAGGACGGACATGCAGTACAGCGTCTCACCACGCACTACTGATTCCGGCCAAACTCCCGCAGCTAAATTTTCCATACTGTAGCGGCCGAGAGAGCATCTACTACGCTGCTGGCATAAAGTGCGGCTCAGGTTGGCTTTCGGGTTGAACATTCGCTTAGGCCGCTTCTCTTTTCTTGACCACCAAATCAACATCGCAATCTAGAATATGGAGCAGCGCCACAAGCTGCTTCATTGATTTTCGCGTGTTGGCCGGATCCAGCAAACGATACAACTGGGGCACCGATGTTTTGAGACGCTTAGCGACCTGACGACGACTGAGTTCGCTGCTATCCATCAACGTCTGAGCTTCCAGCGTTAATTTATAGGTGAGCAGGTCTGCCAGGTACTTCGGATCCTCGTTGTATTCAAGAACCTGTTCGAGGTGTACGCTTCCCTCTTGTCCGGAGCCTAGAACAAAGGTGAATGCCTCATTCCCAAGCTCCTTATCCACAAATACCTTCTCCACGCGATCATCCTGGCTGGGCCGAGGCTCTGATTTTGAATACGGAAATGAATACTCGACACCCGAACGAGTCACTATCGAGAACTCGTTCTTCCGATTATTCGATGCAACGCTACGGATTTTCATAACTCACCTTCACGCTCTAATTCTTCGATGATCTGCAACAATCTTCGATTCGCCTTGCCCTCCATTGGTTGCCAATGCTCCAGATCCCATTTCACCACCAGCTTTGAATCACGATATACATGGACATGGCGCGGAGAATGATCGCCTTTCCACGTCAAAAAGACGTAATTACCACGGCGTATCTTTCCCATATTTATATGTTACCATACATGGTAACATTTGTAACTTACTATGGCTGCTTTGATGAGTGATTTATCATTGGGATGAACCACAGGCGCAACTATACATGCTACCGGCTTATGGCAAGAGCGCACAGGACGACCTCACGCTGAATCAGTTGAACACCTGCGGGTCGGTTGCTGCGTGTAGTAGGCCAAGGATCAGTCTCAAACGAGCCGCATGCTTGGGTTGAATCCCTGTCTTAGTGCCCTTTAGGAAGAAACGCTCGAATCCTTTATGCTTGAGCGAAAAAACAAATGCCAGGGCTGCACTGCGTCACTCGACAACTGGCCAACACCAGCCCTTTAGAGCCTTGACACTAAACGGTTGCTCGATCCTGACAGCGGCCATTTCGCGACAGATCTAATACCGTAAAAACAAAATGCTCAGGCTATTGACTTAAGCCAACCATGAACAGCCACATCGTTTTGTGTTATCGCGATACTTCATCGCTTTTTGTTCACCTTAGTGCGTCACAAGTTAGCCCGCATATTGCACCAGTATCCGGGAAGCTGGCGCAGGACAGGGGCGGCTGAACGCCGGACTGGAGCGAAAGTCATAGCCGTAGCTATGGCTTGAGTGAAGTCATGCCGTCGCGGAACTCGCAACGTCATTTCCATGAAAATACAGCCCATAATCGTTCTAATCGCTTGCCAAAAATAGTAGCTGGGCGACTGGTGCAATATGCGGGCTAGCCCCACCACACTTAGCAATCGGCTGCTGCCTAAGTACACTCTTGATTATCCGCTGGTGATATGAAGTCGCAATCGTTCTAGCCAATCGTCCACCCCCTGTTCACCGAGGAAAAAGTCAAACCGGCCTATGCTGCGTTGCAGATTCATCAGATCGATTAGAAAATCGAAAACCGCGTTGCTTGCCGCTTCTTCGGCGATCAGCGCGGCATTCTGTGCATCAAGCACATCCAGGATGGAGACGGCACCCCGGACATAGGAGTCGGTTACTAATTCCAGATTGTTATTGGCAGCGTTTGCCGCTTCCTTCGACAGCTGGATCGAGGGGTAGGAGGCCCCTATTCGGTGTAACGTCGCCCGAATCCGCTGTTCGATACGCTCCGTGCTGGCGTCCCGTTGCGTGAGTTGCTGCGTGAACGTGAGCTGACTACCGGACAAACGCGCGCGCCGGGCGCCACCTTCGAATAACGGCAACGAGATATCCACTATTACCGACCAATCGGTATCATCCTCGGTTGACAGCCCCGCGAACCGTTGTTCATCGATCACCTGGGCGACCTCACCCTGTAACGTTACCGTTGGCAACCAATAGGCGCGTCGGTTGGCTTTGACCTCTCGTTGGGTCGCCGCCAGTAATGCCTTCAGGGCCGCGATCTCCGGCGATGCGACCACGCCCTCGCTCACCATGAAGTCGCCCATGAGCTCGAACGCGCGTTCGTTGCTCACGTATTCAAACAATTCCTTCCGGCTGACGATGAGAGTGGGATCCTCGAGGGTGGCTGGTTCGGCGACAAATGGGTCCTTGAGGGGCCGGTGCAGCAGGCGGTTTAGGGCATCGCGGGCCTGTTCGAGTTGAGCCTGGGCGTCGAGCAGTACCTGTCGCGAGGTGGCGAGTCGGCTCTGCCAGCGATAGACCTCGGCGGCATTGGCGGTTCCGATCTGTTGGCGATCTCGCGCGCGCTCCAGGTTCGCGCGGCTGAGATTAGTATCTTCACGGCTGATCTGCACCAAATTCTGCGCCTTGAGTAGGTTGAGGAAAGTGGACGTCGCCTCCTGGATGATGTCCAGTTCGAGACTGCGTTTGAGCGCCTCGCGGTTGTCCTGCAGGTAACTCTGAATTTCCACATTGGCGCGCGCAGCGTCGGAGTAGACGAGCTGACTCAGTGTGATCGCGGCGGTCGTGGCCTGCTCGGCGGCTACGCCACCGATTACCGTCGCACTGGCATCGTCAAGCCGTGTGTAATCGAGACTCGCATCGACTTGCGGAAACAGTCTGGCGCGGGCTAACTTTACATCGGTTTG
This sequence comes from uncultured Gammaproteobacteria bacterium, assembly GCA_947258975.1. Taxonomy (GTDB): domain Bacteria; phylum Pseudomonadota; class Gammaproteobacteria; order Arenicellales; family JAANXG01; genus CALZGZ01. Next base: position 17,706 of record CAMYKK010000063.1, on the reverse strand, counting down.
TCCCGCTTCCACGCCCAACTCCGCGGCGCGTAGATCGAGATTAGCCGCAACTGCTTCGGCCGCGACGATTGCCAGGGAAAGCCGCCGTCCTCGCGGGGCCACCTCTTCCTTGAGCAGCAGCGCCTCGTTGAGAATGTCGTACCGGGGTGAAATTCCAATGGCCCGCGCGGTAGCCATGTTGATAGTCAAGCGCCGTTTGCTTCTAAATGCTACTGGTTGATGTGCAGCGGATTCGCCGTGCAGTACCGCATGCATATTCAAGGCATTGCGGCGCGCCAATCGCCGCCAGTCAGAAGCCGGAGCTTCGGCCATGAGCAGTCCTCGTTCGACGAGTTGAGAGTCGAGCAGGCTGTAGCTGGGTATTTTTTTCTCGATCAAGGCCGCGATCAATCGATCCATGGCCGCGGGACCCAATCGGGCCAGGTCTGTAACCACCGCGCAATCGGAACTCGGCGGTAAGCGAACCGCTAGATCTTGGTTTCGTGTCTGTTGTTGAACAAAAATAAGCTCGACAGCCGCCGCGGCGGCGACCTCCCGTGCGCGTCGAACTAATCCCGGTTGCGCCTTGTAATTGGCTTCGTCCACAAGCACCGCGATATGCTTACAGTCGGCAACACTGTTGAAGATCTCAAGGTCGCGCACGAAATCGGCACCCCCGCTCAAGTAATTGAGGTGCTTCACGCCGCTGGTGTTGCCGGATTTGGGCAGTCCCTGGAGATCCGCATCCATGATAAAAGGAGCGAAGGTCGGCTTGCGCAAGGGGTCAATGAGGGCGGCAACGGCGCTGGAAACATAACCCACCGCCAGCACTACATCAACCGCCGGGTCTTCTTGCAACTGCTTGTGTGCCGCTGCGATTCGTGTTGCCGACCATCCACCGTTAAGATTTTTTTCCGGGGGAAATCGAACGTCGAAGTCGGCCTTGGTAAGCAACAACAGTTCGTTCTTGAATAACTCAGGTGACCAACTGATGTGTTCCACTGGACCGTCCGTGACGATGCCTATATTGAACACCTGTAGCGCTTGAGCGGAGGCGCTAAGAACAAATAGCAGTGTGGCCGATAGACTGAAAAAGTAACGTCGTCTCATGTCCGTTTCACCTTATGGGTTGGCGAGCTTCATGTTTGGGTCAGCGTTACGGTCTTGCGAAAACGCAGCAGTGCAGCGAGGAAAAACACCACACCAATCAAGGCGGTCGCCAGCAAATCGGGCCAAATTACATCCACGCCGGCATCGCGAAACAGAATGGCTTGAGCCATGCGTACGAAATGCGTGGAGGGTACAAACTGCATGATCGTTTGCAGCGCCACAGGCATGCTATCCAAGGGGGTATGGCCACCGGAGAGCAGCAACATGATCACAAACACGATCATTGCGAGTAGACCGAATTGCGGCATGGAGCGAGCCAATGTTGCGAGGTAGATGCCCAGTGAGGTTACTGAGAACAGGTAGACGACAGCAACTGACAGATAGAGGGAGATCGAACCAACGATCGTCACTGCCAACGCACCCTGGACAATCAAATAGAGTGACAGGGTCGCGACTAAGATCACTACCAAGCCGTTGGCCCACACCTTCGCCAGCATGATTTCAACCGGCCGTAGGGGCATCACCAGTAGATGTTCAATGGTGCCGTGTTCACGTTCGCGAATGAGAGCGGCACCGGTGAGCAGGATGGCCATGAGGGTGACATTGTTGGTAAGAGCCATCACGCCCTGAAATCCTTTCGCCTCCATGTTGGGATTGAATCTTGCGCGGGTAACAACATTGACCGCGTGGGTCTGCCGGTCGTCTTTTCGAAATGTGCTCACTTCCTGGGCAATGATCTGTTGGATATAACCGGCACCGGTACCGGCCATCCCCATGGCGGTGGCGTCCACGTTGAGTTGGATCACCGTTGGCCTTCCGGCGAGCAGGTCGGCCTCGAAATTCGGCGGAATATCGATGACGAAGGTATAACGTGCCGCTTCCATGCTTGCATCGACCTGGTCAACCGAAATGGACTCTGGTGCTTGGAATCGGGGTTGCAGTAAGGCATCGCCGATACGCCGAGAAAGCTGAGAGCGGTCTTCGTCGACAATGGCCACGGCGGCATTGACTACCCCCGTGACCGCATTCTCGGCCTCCTCGAAGATGGAGAAGCTGAACATATAGACGATCAGAAACAACATCACCGGGTCATAACGCAGGCTGTATAGTTCTTTAATGCCGAGTTGAACGATGTTAGTTAAAGAACGCCTCATGATTACCGCTCTTGGGTCTTGAGCAGAGTCAGTCCCAGGGCCAGGTAGACCAATACCAACAAGGTCAACATGAAAAAGTTGAACATTAACGCCTCGGGTCCCAAGGCCTTGGTAAACGTGCCCAAGCTGATCTGCTGAAAATAGCTGCTGGGAAATATGTGACTGAACACCTGGGCACTCGGCGTGAGCGAAGCCACGGGGGAGAAGAAGCCGGAGAAGTTGACGGCCGGGACGGTGGTAATAATGGCGGTGCCGAATATCGCCGCGATTTGCGTCTTCATGAAAGAGGACATCAACAAGCCCAGACCAGTGGTGGCGATCACGTACAGCAAACCACCCACCAACAATGCAACGATACTGCCCTTGATCGGAACATCAAACAAAAACACGGCCAAAACAACCAGGCTGGCGAAATTGACCAGGGCGAGTACAACGTACGGGAGCTGTTTTCCCAACAGAAATTCCAGACTTCGCACCGGTGTGGCGTAGAAGTTGGTGATCGATCCCATCTCTTTTTCCCGCACCACCCCGGCGGCGGTCATCATCGCCGGGATCCACACGAGCAGCATCATAATGGTGCCCGGCACCATGGCGTAAACGCTCTTGAAGTCCTGGTTATAGCGGAACCGGGTTTCGACGGTGACCGGCGGCCGTTGCCCGGCACCACCGACGTTGTTGTGCCGTTGCTGTTCCTCCAGGTATCGGTGATGCAAGCCTAAGATGTATCCGCGAGCAGTTTCAGCACGGAACGGGACCGTACCGTCGAGCCAGATAGCGATTTCCGGTTGACGACCGCGCTTCAGGTCTTTCCCGAATCCCGGCGGCATTTCGATAGCGAAAATCAACTGCGCCGCGCGTAAGCGTGATTCCAGATCAATATAGCTATGTAGCGGCGGGCGTTGTTCGAAATAGCGGGAACCGGCATAGTTGTCCAGGTAATGGCGGCTTTCCGGGCTCTGATCGCGATCAAGCACCGCGTAAGAGATGTTTTCCAGATCAAACGTGATGCCGTAGCCGAAGGCGATCAACAAGATGATGGGCCCGAGCAGGGCGAAGGCAATGCGAATCGGGTCGCGGATAATTTCCAGGCCCTCGCGACGGGCATAGGCCCAGCCCCGGCGCGGATCGAATAGCACGCTGCGCGTTCGTCGCTGCGTTGAATCGGTTTGGTCGCTTCGATCAAATAACCCTTCCGATTGATCAGGTGCAACAGTGCCGGTGGTTGCCTCTTCCAGATAAGTGATAAAAGCGTCTTCTAGGTTTAGCGCGCCACGCGCGCGAACTAATTCAACGGGGCTGCCTTGCGCGAGCACCTTTCCCGCATGCATCAGTGAAATGCGGTCACAGCGTTCGGCTTCATTCATGAAGTGGGTGGAGATGAATATGGTGACACCGTCATCCCGTGACAGCTGGACGAGAAGTTGCCAAAAAATGTCGCGCGCCACCGGGTCAACTCCGGACGTGGGCTCATCGAGAATTAACATCTCCGGTCCGTGGATCAATGCCACCGCCAGAGACAACCGCTGCCGCACACCCAAGGGTAGCCGTTCCGCCAATTCATCGACCACTTCGCCAAGACCGAAGCGCGCGATCATCTCGGTCACCCGGGTTTCCATTTGCGATTTGGGCAATTGAAATACGCGCGCATGCAGTTCCAAGTTCTGTCGAACCGTGAGCTCACTGTAAAGCGAGAAAGCCTGCGACATGTAGCCGACGCGTCGACGCAGCTCTATGTCCTCGGCATCGACAACGCGTCCAAGCAGGCGGGCTTCACCCTCCGAGCTGGGCAGCAGGCCGGTAAGCATCTTCATGGTGGTGGTCTTACCGCACCCGTTGGAACCCAAAAAACCGAATATTTCACCTCGCTCGATGCGAAAGCTGACATGGTCGACGGCGACGAAATCGCCAAACCGGCGAGTGAGTCCATCGGCTTCGATAGCGGTTAATGCGTCTCGGGAGCGTCTGCGGGGGATCGTCAAGGTCTCGTGGCGACGACGTTTCTCGGTCGGCAACAGCGCGATAAAGGCTGCCTCCAGGCTATCGGTGCGGGTGCCGTTTTTGACTTCAGCCGGGTTGCCGGTGGCAAGTACCTTTCCGTCGTCCATCGCAACCAGCCAGTCGAAACGTTCGGCTTCGTCCATATAGGCGGTGGCGACGATGATACTCATGTCTTCACGGCGCGCGCGAATGCGATCGATTAACTCCCAAAACTGCCGCCGCGACAGAGGGTCAACGCCCGTGGTGGGCTCGTCCAGAATCAGTAGATCCGGATTGTGGATCAGAGCACAACAAAGTCCCAGCTTCTGTTTCATGCCTCCGGAAAGCTTTCCGGCGGGGCGATGGATAAACGGTGTCAGGCCGGTGCCTTTGAGTAACTCGTGGATGCGCCACGCCCGTTGCTCCCGGCCGTGGCCGAACAATCGACCGAAAAAATCCACATTTTCGAATACGGACAGGGTCATGTAGAGATTGCGACCCAGACCTTGGGGCATGTACGCGATGCGCGGTCCCACGACCGCTCGGTTCAGAGCGCGACGCATGTCGCGGCCAAGTACTTGCACCGATCCGTGCTGAATCTTGCGCACACCCGATATGAGAGACAGCAAACTGGACTTACCCACGCCATCCGGGCCAATCAAGCCCACAATACGACCCGCCGGAATCTCTAGATCGACGTCGTCTAGTGCCACGTTTTTCTTGTAGCGATGCGTAAGTCCGGTCACGCGAGCGATGGACTTCATCGGCTACTCTTCGTTTGCGGGCGCGCAAAGAGTTCCAGCGTCATTGTCTTTGTTGCGTGCTTTCTTTTGGTTGCAAATTTTGTGGCCATTTAGCGTTTGGATCGACGCGGATATAGGCAACGCCGGGGATACCCGCCTTGGCCAACGTCGCGTGCGCATACAAAAACTCGCTGTCCAGCTTCACCTTGATGCGAAAAGCCAGCTTCTCACGTTCGGTGCGGGTCTCGACTTCTTTCGGTGTGAACTGAGCACGCGGCGCGACAAAAGAAACCTTAGCCGGTATTACCTGGTCCGTAAGACCGTCAAACAAGATGCGAGCCTCGACGCCGATACCCACCCTGGTCGCGTCTTGAGTAGGTAGAAAGAGCGTCATATACATGTCAGTCGGATCAAGCACGGTGAGGACCTTCCCGCCCGCCGGTAACACTTCTCCCGGTTCCGCCAAACGATAGAGTACGCGACCCCTGATCGGGGACCGAAGCACGCTGTCATCGATTTGCGTCTTTATCAGTTCGGTATTGGCGATCGCGGCCTCGATGGCTGCATCGACGTTCGAAAGCTGGGCTCGCGCCGCCGTCAGTGTCGCCCGGGCAGTCTCTACCGCGGTCTCATCACGCTCTAGCTTTTCGAGTGCGATACTATCGTTCTCGTAAAGCTGGGCAGAACGCCGCATGTCTTTTTCGGCAAGAGAGAGTTCACTTTCGCGTTGAGCGATCACCGCCGTGGCGACACGCCGTTCCTGTCTTGTGCGGCGAACCTCCGCCCGGGCCCTACGTAGCTGCGAGTGCAGCTCGCGGGTATCAAACTGGGCCAGGATTTGACTGATCTTGACCTCATCGCCCTCTTTGGCCAAAACACTCTCGAGCCGGCCTCCAAATTTCGTCGTGATGTCCACATCCGTAGCTTCTGTGCGCCCATTGCCGGACACGATGCCTTCAGGTAATTCCGACCGAGGCATCAACGCCACTACGTAGAAAAGAGAACCGATGCCGGTCATCGCCAACACGGTAATGAGCGCTTTCAATCTCTTCGCGCGAATAAACATCAGGACACCTCCTTTATTGGTGTGTCTGTACCGAGTGAGCATTGTTGTCCTACATGCTCCATCCTGACCGCCGCGCCCGTGTACATGGGTGTCTCCTCTAACATCATCGCCGCAACCGATAACACCAGTCCCACAAGATGCCGCCACCGATCGCCTCAAGTTGGCACGCGCTCAACGAGCAATTTCAATCCTTGGCGACCCGCCCACGTTGTTTCTCTTCCGCTACCAGACACCAGGGATTAAGCGAAAACGAACCCGGGCTGCGTACGAAGGGTAGCCGGGAAGCTCCGCTTGAAGTGTGTGATCCTCGAGGATCGTGCGGATAATGATTCCGGCTATCGCAACTAGGGTCGGGATGAACGTCCAGGACGAATCGAGCAGCAGCGGGGTCGAGACCATCCAGCCGATGAAGGCCAAGTAACCGGGGTGACGCATGTAGGCGTAAGGCCCGGTGTCGATGACGCGGTGCCCGCGATCGGTTTGGATACGCACGGTCTTTTCGAAGAACGGGTTCACGACCATCGACCACGTGAGCATCGCCGCGCTGGGGACGAAGATCGCCAATCCCAGCAGCCAACCCCCTCCCATCGTACCCGATGCCGCCTCGCGCGCCTCGAGTCCGGCGACGACGTAGACGGCAATCATCACCGGCGCGAATGTCACGGCCCACACCTTATCCCAGGTCTTGGTTCCCTTACCGAAACGCATGCGACGCTCGATCAACTCAGGGTTCCAGCGCTGTAGACACCCCCAATTAATGATCACGCTGACCGCGATGAGACCCACGTACACCCAGCCGAGCCGCCAGTCCAGCCGGCCCGCGGGCACAAACAGCAGCAGTGCAAACACGAGCACCATCGCCGCGATGGCCGACGCGACGTACACCGGAGGCATACCAGACCGGGAGGCTGGGCGTGTCTCGGCGTCGCTTGTTCTCTGTCCCGCGCTGTCCATACTGCTGCTCGAATTACGGTCAAAAATAGTAGTTTTTGCTCCCGATCACATTGCCTCAGATCAAGGCGATACTGAATTTTCTTCAATCTATTTTCGTCGATGTAGACGAGTTGAAACGTCATTGTTAATACACAACAGTGAACTAAGGATCAGGGTTAGGACTTGTGGGTGCCTGAGATGACACCTTGAACGATCGCCTCTGCAGCAAGCATAACGGCGCGGCTTCCCGACAATCGAAGAGCGGCCCACATCGGCCTTGGCCCTATACGGCACTAATGGGAAGTTTGCAATGTGGAGAACGCAAATTTGACCCGGTCGATTTTCAAGGTTTCAGGTAGTTAGCGCGCCGATCGGCATCGAGACCCCGCGCCGATTAACATTAGCCCGAAGCAAGAAAGTTCACCGCCGCCAGCGTGTGTATTTTGGCCAGAGCAACCAGTTCGTCAACTTCCACGAACTCGTCCGGAGCTCCCAGATTGTGAGGGGTCAGGCCGCATACTACTGTCGGGATACCGGCTGCCCTGTATAAACGCGCATCCGAGGCGCCGACTCGCATGTTGACACTGGGTTGTTGACCCAACACTTTGTAGCACGCCTCTTTAATCGCTCGGACGATCGGATCATCGACGGGTGTCCAAGTGGCTTCATAGCGCCGTGTGATCTCGAACTGGACACCATCAATCGCGGTTAATAACCGATGTATTTCCGCTTCAACCTCGGCGACGCTCACACCCAGAGGGATGCGGATATCAGCGTTCAATTCCGCTTTGTCAGGCACGAGATTCGCCGTCTGGCCGCCGGAGATTCTGCCAAAATTCACGGTAATGCGCCGTAGAACCGAAGCTTCGCCATCGCCGCCCATGGTCTCCGAGACCGGCGCTGCTTCGGCGATGACTCGCGCGACGTCATCCGGTGTATGAACAGGATGATCGGAAAGTTGCGACAGCGCGTCCATCGCAGCGCGCAGCACGTCGATCGCATTGACCCCACGGTGCACGTGCGCTCCGTGCGCAGCCTTCCCGGACGCGAAAACGTCGATCCAGATCATCCCCTTTTCGCCAACGCGCGGTACCAGAGGCGATCCGACATCACCGCACAACATGGCGTCGCCCCATGCCTCGGGCACCGTTTCGAGCAGGAACTGGGTGCCCAACGTGCCCATCGACTCTTCATCGCCAGCTAACGCGAGAACGAGCTCTCCCGCCCACAGGCTGGGCTTCTGGGACAACAACTTGAAAGCCAACAGCGAGCAGGCGATACCGCCTTTCATGTCCGCCGAACCGCGGCCGAAGATCTTGCCGTCACGCATAGCGCCGGAAAACGGATCAACACTCCAGTTACTTTTGTCTCCGGCGGGATACGTATCGAGGTGGCCGTTCAAAATCAAGCGTTTGCCCGGTTTGTTCGCCTTTGCTACGGCAATCACATTCTGCACGGGAGGCTCGCTAGGATGAAACGAGACACTGATATTGTTTAGTGACGAGAGATGCTTTGCCGCTGCTCTGGCCACCGCGCGAGTGTCGCCCGGTGGCGTTTCGGAAGGGATGCGCACAAGGTCCTGGGTAATCTCTATCAGTTCGGTGCTTGCATTGTCTATTTCGGCCAGGATTTCCGAAATGACCGAGGGTTGGATTGCGGGTGATGTCATACCGGTTGACTCCCTGGTCCACCTGTTGTTGATCCGTCAACACGGCGCTTCTTTATCGTCTGGTAGAACAGCACTATGCCCAGCAGCAGAAATCCAATCACATAGACCCATTCCTTGGGCGGCCGACCGATCTGCTCAACATCGACGGCGGTAATATAGTCACCAAAGGTAACACCTGCAGATTCTGCAGGACCATTGAATCGGGTGTTTGAAACATAGAGCCGATTATCCGCCTCGAGTTCTACCGTCAAACCAATCCGCTCACTAAAGTGCTGTTCTTTCGCAACCGTCGCCTCGGGTGGCGGGATGACAAACAACTTGTAACGGTCGCCATATTCCGTTTCGCGTGTTACATGCAGCCGAACTGCGCGTTCGGTCGGCAGCATCGCACCCTCTGCTGAGACTACCTGGCTGAATTCTATCGGCGCGTACTGCGGATATACCCTGTTCATAATGGCGTCGGGTCTGAACAGGGTTACAACCACAATTATCAGCAACACACGTTCGAGCGCGTTCAATCTTGTCAGTAACCATCCCTGCGTCACACAGGCAAAACATAGGATCGCGACAAGAGAGACTATGAAAACGGTCAGGCCGTGCCAGATGCTGGTTATGCCGATGAGCAATAGCTCTGTATTGAAAATGAATACGATTGGCAGGATGCTGGTGCGTATATCGTAGAGAAACGACTGTACTCCCGTGCGCATTGGATTGGCCCCGGATATAGCCGATGCCGCAAAGGCGGCGAGGCAAACGGGTGGCGTGGAGTCGGCCATCAATCCGAAATAGAGCACGTACAGGTGAACGGCTATCAATGGGACCACCAGACCCGAGGCGTTCCCCAATTCTACGAGAACCGTCGCCATCAGTGACGCAACAACAATGTAATTGGCGGTGGTCGGGAGCCCCATGCCGAGAATCAGGCATACTACCGCTACCAACGGCAACAGGATGTAAAAATTACCCTGTGCGATTGCCTCAATGACTGACAACATTGCGTTGTTGAGCCCGGTCGACGATACGGCGCCGACGATAATACCCGCCGCGCCCACGGCTGCGGTGACCCCCGCCATGCTCTTGGCGCCTGCGACCAAGCCATCAATTGTGATTATGAAGCCGTCGCGTAATCCTTGAATGAGTGATCCATGTCTGGATCGCGCTGCAATGAGGCTGTTGGCAAAAATGATGCCGATCATCAACAAAATGGCATAGAAAACCGCGCTGCCCGGGCTCCAGCGCTTGACTAGAAGCAGATAGATCAGGATCCCGATCGGAACGAGGAAGTGAAAACCACCCTTGAGCGTCGCCCAGACAGCTGGGGTTTCAGACGGCGGCATGCCCTTGATTCCCAATTTCACCGACTCAAGATGCGAGATATAAAACAGTGCGCAATAAGCGATGACAGCGGGTATCGCTGCATGCACGATCACGTCGAAATACGAGATACCTATGAACTCTGCGATGATGAACGCAGATGCGCCCATGATCGGCGGCATGAGCTGACCGTTCGTGGAGGCTGCCACCTCGATAGCGCCGGCTTTATGCGCGGGGAAGCCCATCTTCTTCATTAAGGGTATCGTGAAGGCGCCGGTGGTTACCGTGTTGGCGATCGATGATCCTGAGACCGTTCCTGTGAGACCCGACGCCATGATCGCGGCTTTCGCGGGTCCACCGCGATAGCGTCCGACGAGGCCGAACGACAGGTCGAGAAAGAAACGCCCCGCGCCGGCCTTGTCCATCAGCGCACCGAACAACACGAACAGGAATACGTAGCTCACCGATACATCGATCGGGATACCGAAGACGGCTTCGCTCGACAGCCACTGGTAGCCGATCAATCGCTCCAGCGAGACGCCCTTGTGCGAAATGATGTGGGGCATAGATTGCCCGTAGATCGAGTACAGAAGGAAGACGATACAGACGATGACGAGCGGAATACCGACGCTGCGTCTTGTCGCTTCCAGCAATAACAGGATCCCGAGACCACCGAGAATCGCTTCGAAGGGAAATGTCCAGCCGGCGATGGCTATTTCCAGCAGGATGCCATCGCGGCTAACGATACCGTCATAACCCAGCCAGCCGTACGCACAGACTGCGAATGCCATGGTGCCAAGTGCCACGGTGATCCAGTTGCGCCACGCCTTGCTTGCCTCCCATGCTGTTGGAAACATCAAAATCCCAAGCATCAAACCGAAGGCCAGGTGAAGCGCGCGCGCCGGCAGGTCGACAAATATCCCGACGCCAAACAGAAACGGCAACGGTGAGGCAATCCACAATTGCCACAACGACCAACTGAACGCGACCATGGGCACCAATAGTGCAAGTCGTCCGCGCAGACTTTGGCGGGACCCCTCGTAATGGTCAACGAGGGCGTCGATGTCGGTTTGCGAAGTCATGAGGCATCAACGGGAATGCCACAATCCAGCGTTACCCGCCACGACAGGTACGGAGCGGAGAGGAAGGGGGCTGACCGAAGACAAAGCCGACCCTGCACTCACTCGTGCAGGGCCAGTCAATCACATCAAGCCCTTTTCCTTATAGTACTTCACGGCACCTGGATGCAACGGCGCCGAAAGCCCGTTTTTGATCATGCCTTCCGGCGTCAGGATAGAATAGGCGGGGTGCAGGGCCTTGAAGTCATCCAAATTCTCGAACACTGCTCGGACAACCTCATAGACAACATCCTCCGGTACTTTGGCGCTGGTGACGATGGTCGCGTAGCCGCCAAAAGTGTTGACTGGCTTAGTAGTCGACGTATATGCCCCTGCCGGGATGGTAACCGGGCCGTAGAACGGGAATTCCTTGATCAGGGATTTCTCGACGTCGGTATCGAGGCTAACGATATAAGCACCGCAACCCTCGGTGGCGACGGCAACACCCGAGTTGGGAATCCCGACTACATAGCCATAGGCATCGATCTTACCGTCACAAAGTGCCTTCGAGTGTTCGGACGATGTCATTTCGGTCACCAGCGCAAAGGAGTCCTTCGGCGTCTTGTACCGCTCCATCAGCAGCTCGGTTGTCGCGCGCTGGCCCGAACCCGGGTTGCCCATGTTGAATTTCTTGCCCTTGAGATCCGCCCACGATTGGATATCGGAATCCTTGGCTGCAATCAATTGATACGGTTCAGGATGAACCGAAAAGACCGCACGCAAGTCTTTGTTGTGGGTGACTTTGTCTGAGGTACCTTTGTACGAATGGTATTGCCAGTCCGACTGGGACACACCGAAGTCGAACTCGCCTTCGCTAATCTGGGCAATGTTGTAGGTCGAACCCGCCGACGACGGTGCTGAACATCGAATGTTGTGTTTGCGACCTTCCTTTCGGCCCTCGGCGGCCTCCTTGTGCACCATGCGGCAAATTGCATTTCCGGAGACAAAGTAAACACCGGTTGGGCCGCCGGTTCCGATGGTAATGAAGGTCTTCTCAGCGGCGTGCCCAACAGTCGCGCCAACGGAAAGAAGTATCGCGCAGAATGCCGCCGCGCACGCGAATCGATTGAAGAGTGTCATGCCATATTCTCCTTTGGTCTTCGGGTTGAGCGGTAAACAGACAGTTTTCGGCCTTGCTTACGAGCATTGAAAGCGACGGCCTCTTATTGTGTCAAATAATATATCATGTCTAATATATAGATAAATACTATATCTTTTTCGATAACGCATAGGCAAAACGAATGGATGTCCGACAACTGATGTGTTTCGATGCGGTAATAAGGACAGGGGCAATGACGCGAGCCGCCGATTCGCTGGGGCTGGCGCAACCGACTGTCAGTATTACCATCGCCCAACTTGAACGAGAAATCGGTTTCAAGCTGTTCAAACGCTCTAAGGGCTGGCTGGAAGCGACGCCCGAAGCCTACACCTTCCATCAAGCAGCCATTAGGGCGATCGAGAGTGTCTCCCGCGTCAACCAGGTGGCACGCGAAATCAAGCGCCTGAACTATGGTGAGGTCTCCGTTTTGTGCTACCCAGGCATCGCATGGCGCCTGCTACCGGAACTGATCGCAACCTTCCACTTGCAGCATCCGGGTACCCAGGTGAAACTGATCTCGCGTAGTTCGGAATCACTGCGCGAACTCATCATCGCACAGAACTTCGATACCGCTGTTGTCGAAGCGCCGGTCAATTTTCCCACCGGGAACGTGAAGATTTTCGACTACCGCTGTATGTGTGCATTACCTGAAGACCATCCCGCGGCGGGCAAAGACAGGATCACACCCGCAGACATCACTGGTCATCCGTTTGTTATCTTGTTTCCGGAGCATGCAACCCATCACCAGATCCGTAGGGCTTTTTCTGACTGCGGTGCTGATTTGAACGTGGCGTTTGAATGCGACTTTTTCGCGTCTGCCTGCAGCTTTGTGCGTTGCAACGGTGGGGTTACGATTATCGATCCGATTACGGCTGCCCAGATCCCATCGGGGGGCATCAAACTCCTGCCATTCGAACCGGCGATTGAATACCAACTGGCACTGGTTCATCCGGCCAACAAGGCCAATTCACGGCTTTCAGAGGAGTTCCACAGTCGGCTTCAAAAGAGACTGCTCGAGCTGCAGTGATGGTTGATGCTCGGGTCAAGTCTTAAATTCGGCTTAACGGCGTCGGTTATATTGAGATTTCCAGCCGGCAACCCCACGTCACCCGTTGAATGAGTGATTTCAACGCCTGAGCCCGCGCATTTCTACGCCGATTAACAACCGAATACGGGCCAGTTAGAATGGGAGACTTCCGCGTGAGTGCAAGAGTTATTGGCGCGCCCGGAGAGATTCGAACTCCCGACCGCCTGGTTCGTAGCCTGTCCTACATTCTAATTTCAATTATAAATCAAATAGTTACATCAACCATTGGGGACACCCACAGCACATAGTCCCATATAGTTCCGTATAGCGTTAGGGCCAAATAACGACCAGTCAAATTCCAGCGGCAATCTCAATCTAATCGCCCCACATTGGAGAAAAACTCCATCTAGACGTATAATTATACTAACTATATCAGTTAGGGTAATCGATAATGCTACGCGAAACTCCCGCCATGACAGTGCGTAAAAACCTGGGCGAATTGCTTAACGAAGTGCAGTACCGGCATGACCGGGTGGTGATCACCAAGGCCGGTAAGCCGGTGGCCGCGCTGATCGACATACCGCTGTTCGAACGCATCCGCAAACTCGATGAAGAATTCGAGCGATTGACCGAAGAGATGGCGGTCGCTTTTGAGGGGATGACCGAACAACAAGGGACGGCGCTCATCGATGAGGCGATCACCGCCACGCGCAAGAAATAATACGCTGCGTGAAAGTCGTACTCGACACCAATGTGTTGCTATCCGGCCTGATGTTACCAGATAGCACGCCGGGCCGGGTGGTTAAAGCTTGGAGAGAAACTCGTTTCGACTTGGTGACCTCCAAGGAACAGCTCACTGAAATCGCAAGAGTCCTGACGTATCCGAAAATTCGTAAGCGACTGAGGTGGCGACGTGCGAATATAGAGCGGTTCCTACGCCAACTCTACCTTCGCTCCGAGCTAGTGGACATCTCCGGCGTATTTCAAACAGTGCCAGACGATCCGGAAGATCAACCGATTCTGGCCAGCTTACTCGCTTCACGGGCACAGTATCTCGTAACCGGCGATTCAGACCTGCTAACTTTGTCCGATCGTTACCCTATCGTTACCCCGGCCGATTTCGTACAAAACTTGTAAGTTGACACCCTGTGGTTCCTAGAAACCATCCGCACATACGCTTCAAGCCGTCATGCGACAGTATTCATGATGCAGTCCGCCGACATGAAACCGAGCTTCTACCTCGTGAGAGCGACGGCGTAAGGGCCCAATTCGGGCCAGTTGAAATGGCAGCCTTTCGAGTGGGTGCTAAGTTATTTGAAAAATGGCGCGCCCGGAGAGATTCGAACTCCCGACCGCCTGGTTCGTAGCCGGTTTTTGTTTCTAATCTCTATTGTAATTCAATCAGTTACATCAACCCATTGGGATGCCCACAGCACATAATCCCATATAGTTCCGTATAGCGTTAGGGCCAAATACGGGCCACCCCATAATCGCCCTGGGTATGCATAGCGACGAACTGCAGTATTGCTTTCAAGAAAAATTACAAGGGACGGGCTCCTCCCACTTCCTTTTCGTAAGGTTCGCAATTTCTAAAACCGAAATAATGATTCTAATCGACAACTTGCAGCCACACGTTGAGAAGTAGGTCATTCATATTATCGATTAGAATTAGCGGCGCTAGTTACCGCGTCGGCCGGATATTATTTAGATTCACGACCGCGCGCCGTACTTTTAGTGTGGCAGCAATATCGCTCAACTCTCTAGGTAGAGGACGCTCGATGACAAGAAGTGATTTCACTTGTGGAATCTTTTCTTCTGTGCGTCGAAGCGCTCGGAGTATTTCACGATACTTAATGCACTGGAATATACCTCGCCTTAAGTCGTCGTCGTTTGATTTAAACGACTTGACTTCCACGGCAATTTCCCAACCTTCAGACCGAAAATGAACATCTACTTTGTCAGCGGAGGGTAATAAGAATTCTTCTGTACTCTTGCTATTTGACGGTAAGCCTATACATTCTGGGTGTGTCGCGACGTACCGCTTAAGATTCTTGTGCTCTTGACTCTCTCCCTCATCGCTCCAGTTATACCGAGTTTTTCTGTTTTCCTTTTTAAGGGTACGGAGCCTCGGTGGTTTTTTTAGATTGTAATAAGATAAGAGCTTATCCCAATTTTCGTAGTTGTAGATATCTTTATGTATTTCCTCAATAATGGAGTGGCGTTGTGCAGCGTTCAGTTTCCTCTTTGATCCCATTTGGCATAAGTACGCCTTGATGAATGTATCGACTCCTTTTCCAGGAAGTCCCGTACCTTCATTTATAATTAGCGCATTTAATGGCGGAATAGGCTCTCCCCATTCCACCTCCGTTTCCTCAATGGAAAATCCAATCGCTCCGGCCACATAACGATACGCGAGCGGCATAACATAGTGAGACCATCCGCGTTGAGTCGCCTCTCGACCAAGCTCGCCATAGGTTATTGGTCTTGCTTCTTGTGCGTACGCAACCAGCAGCGGTAAGACCATACGAGCCGTCTTCTTTGACCATTCATCACCACGCAATGATTCTGGTTGAGCCATGATGTTTCCTCGTGAATCTAACGGTCTAGTTGACCTACGAAACTTCAGCTTCGGTATCTTTACAAATGTTTTGAAAGTTCGGCCCTACAATTTGTTCGGTTGCAACCCGTCTGAATTACTTTTTAAGTAATGGCCGCATTGCTTTGCGGACTTCCGGAAACGCTTCATGTAGCAACGTACTTACTGCTACCCACTTTGTGGCAATAAAGGCGTTAATCAAATTGTAACCACCTGTTAAAACTCCAACAATCCGCGGAGGGGTTTGAGACCATTCGTTAATCGAATTTTTAAGATCTCCGATTCTCCAAACGCTACACCCGCTTATGCCACCAAGCGCGCTGGGGGATGCTGCGTCGTTTCCGTTGTTATCTGATATTTTCGCAGGCGTCCCGTCATCAGCGGTTGCCTGAGTAAGTTCTGCATCCAGTAATAAGTGAAAACGCTCTTGGTAGTTTTCTAGGAGGTTTGTATCCCGATCATATGCGAACGCGGTGTATTGGAGAGGTTTTATTTCGAGCCGGTCTGTATCAGTCGTAGTTGAATTAGACCAAATTCCAGGATAACCGAATAACGTGTATACGGCCGTTGCGGATTGAGCTTGAAACTCAATGTCTTTAAACGTGAGATAAGTTTTGCTTCCAATCTTGTCGATCGCATCCTTGGGTAGCCTCTGCACTGCAACGTCAAAAGGATCGCCAGAGCTTCCGTACTGGCCTTCGGATGAGCACATCCAAGTCCCTGGGACGGCGACAATTGAATCCTCGGCAGAAGTGATACCTAATGTCTTACCGTGGGCATTGGCCTCCTTGATGACATGGGCGGCAGTAACAACAAAGGAGTGATTGCCGACGCGAAAAAGTATTCCGGTTCCAAACTGATGTACCGCGCTATCGTGTGCTAGGACAATCGAAACGGTAGCACTCCAGCCGTTCTCTGGTATGTGCTTAGCTATTTGTTCGTTGATTTGTCGATGTAGCACCGTACGGGAGTTTATGGTTGCTCCGCGATATAGCACTTTACGCAATCGGACGTCTAAACGAAAAGGCGGCGAACGTGGTCGGAGTCCCAGCTTGTTTACGCATCGGGTCTATTTACAGCTGCAAACATTTTTAACCGGCCCCAAATTGCAATCTCAAACACCGAAGAAGTGGCATCTTCTGGTGCCACTGCCCTACGAACCACAATACCCGGTTCTCGCACGTATTCTTTGCCAAATCGATCCAAAAGATTCTTAATAGGCTCAGCACCACTTTCTGAAAGAGCATAAAATTCGATATTAAATGGCGGCTCGATTAACATGTTATCTTCTATGAAAAATATTCCTCTTACGATTTTCTCGGTTAATCGTCTTATGTGTTCGGCCCTAAATGGAATGGCTAACTGTTGATCACGGGGTCGTCCCCAGGCTTCATCAAATCCTGGGTAAATACCGTGATCTGGTATATCTGGCCCCAGCATTGATTCTCGCAATATCTTTTCTCGTTTGGCTTGACGGCGCCTCGTATCTTTCGAACTCTTACCAAATCGCGGGTTAATGGCTCTAATAGCTTTTTCAGAGACTCCAGCTGCTTTTAGGTCCTCCGGATCTAGACACAGCCCTATTCTGACCAGTAATTCATCTTCTAGTTTCCCATACTCCCGATTGCATTTAATACAGCTGGGTATTTGCCATTTCTTAATATTTTCTGGTGTTGAATCCGGATACCATCCTTTTGGCAATACGTGATCCCAAGTTCTAGTCTGCCTGCTCTTCAGACAGTGCACGCATCTACCGGGCCCAGGTGGTTTTGCCATTATTCCACAGCTTCTTCAATTCGGCGCTTAATGGTTATATAAACGAGAGAAGTGGACCCCGTTTTTCGGACAGCCCTATAAGTGTATTCTGCCCTTGTTGATCAGCACCTGATCATGCGGCCTGTGGCCATTCTACGTTTCCCAG